>CAWKKE010000018.1:0-128296 GCA_963850185.1 uncultured Acidimicrobiaceae bacterium | reverse complement strand
ACTCGTGTTGATGATGTTGCTGGGTCAGTCCTAAAGGCAGCCGAACCTCGCTCTCGGCGCTAACCGATGCAAGCGGACGAGCGATTTGGAGGCGAATCACGTGACACCAACCCGGCGTACGGGGGCTCACCCCTGTGGGACGGTGATGCCGTACGCAAGCACGGCTCGGGCCGTATAAGAATTCGGTTCATGGAGTCGGAGACCGTGGTCGCAATGGACATGTCGCTCGACCTCCTCATGCGTGATACCTGGACTCTCTGCAAAGAGGTGGCGGCTTCGGCCCTCCAATTCATCGGCCAGACAGCCGGAAGTCCGCCGAAGCTGATTGGCTACAGCGAAACGGCTCGTGTTGTCGACCCCGTCGCTCTCGCCGAGCTCAATGTCGAATACGTCTACGGGACCAACGTCCAAGATGCTCTGAGATTGGCCCGGAGCCAGTGTTCACAGCGAGTGCTTTTCGTCGCAGATTCAGAACCCTCGGCGCATCTACAAGACGGTGGGGGTCCATTCTTCATGTTTCCACCGATAGCTGAGACCGCTGAGCGCACCCTCGACGAGGCTCAACTTTGCCGTTCGGAGGGAATCCGCCTTGACTTTCTACTCTTGCGCCCGGAGTCAGAGTTTCGAGCATTGGCTTCGGAACTCGCAGCGGTGTCTGGAGGTGGCGTAGAACTACTTTCAAATACCAGTCGCCCGGCCCAGGAGGTCCGGGATTTCCTGACGCTCGTCAACCTGGCCTAAGGAGACTCAATGGGGTTGCTGCCAGCGCCCAGTCCCGGCGTTCGGGGACACCCCCTACTGGCTACTGGGGCCACGGGGCTTGTCTGCACGGGAAAAGCTCAGCCGAAACCGGATTTGCTCCATGATTGCTCGCAGTTGGAGCGGAATCGCACCGACATAGTCCCCTTGGCGGCGCTTCGTGTTGGCCAGATAGTTCAGCGCCCTGATAGTTCGGGGGTCATGGTTTCCGTAGAGGCGTCTCAGCCCGTCGAGGTCTTCTGTTGCAGTTCGACTGACCCCGTAAAGTCGTCCGATTGCCACAGAATGGCGGCAAGGTTCTCCCGCAACACCATCGTCTCTTCGTCATCTCGCCCGTAGCTCCGCTCGACCGCCGCAAGGTTGGCCTGCTGAATGGTCCTGGCGAGGCCTAGTTCGCCCACCTTCTGCAACGTGTTCGCATAGTCGTTCGCTGCCCAGATGGTTGAGGGGTCATCTGGGCCGAGTAACTCGCGGCGAGTGGTGAAGACCTTTTCCTGGATTGGCCGAGCACTGGCTAGGTCTCCGAGCGAGGCGTGGGTCTTAGCCAATCGGGACATGGCGTCGAGGGTGTCCCGGTTCCTCTCGCCGAACTGAGCCATGCAGCTATCCACGGCCTTCTGTGCTTCTTCGAGGTCATCCACCGACATCGCTCGATCCTGCCATTCCGGCGTTGCGCCGAAGCGCATACGTCTCGATGAAGGGGTATCCCCATGGTGCCTGCTTGAGACTGATGGAAGGTGCTGCGGCTGTTCGTAGCATTTAGAGGTCCTTGCGGGACTGACTCAAAAGTGCCTGCCGCTGGCCTGAGCCAGTTGGCCTATATACGAATGGTCTCCCGCTCGGGCTTCGCCACGGAGTGGCTCAAAAGAGGATCGAGCACGAACAGTCCACAAGCAGGAGTGCCCCCGTGGTTTCCACCGAGCCAAGGAGGTACTCAATGAATGTGATGATCGGGGTCGACCCGCACAAGGCATCGCACACTGCGGTGGCCATCGGGCAGGACGAGGACGAGATCGCAAGCGTCAAGGTTCGAGCGACGAGACAGCCAGGTCGAACAGCTCTTGTGCTGGGCCGATCCGTTCGAGAAGCGCACCTGGGCCATCGAGTCAGTTGGCGGGTTGGGCTACCTGCTGGCACAGCAGTTGGTGGCCCGTGGGGAGGACGTCGTCGATGTGCCGGCCACCTTGGCCGCGCGTATCCGGGTGCTCGCCACCGAGCGGTCGAACAAGAACGACCCGAACGATGCTCACTCGATCGCTATTGCGGCCCTGCGGGCCCCTGCGCTTCGCCGGGTCGAACCAGCCGATCATGCCGAGGTCCTTCGGCTGCTCTCGAAGCGGAACTGGGATCTGGGGCGCCAGCGAGCTCGGGTGATCTGCCGGCTGCACTCGCTCTTCTCCGAGCTCTCTCCCGGCGGAATCTCCAAGGAAATGTACGTTTCTGACGCCGAGGAGCTCTTGGCGAACCTGAGCCCTGAATCACCGGCCCAGCACATGCGCGTCGATCTGATCCTCGAGCTGCTCGACGATGTGCGCCGACTCGACGCCCAGACCAAGGAGTCGCATCGGCGGATCCGCCTGGCCGTGAAGGCATCAGGGACGTCCGTGATCGACGTCTATGGAGTGGGGCCCGTCCA
Source organism: uncultured Acidimicrobiaceae bacterium (assembly GCA_963850185.1). GTDB lineage: Bacteria > Actinomycetota > Acidimicrobiia > Acidimicrobiales > RAAP-2 > Bog-473. The sequence continues at coordinate 125,901 of CAWKKE010000018.1, read as the reverse complement.
CGCCGCCGTCGCTGATCGGATACTCCGGTGACATCCGTCGATTCGCCAACCGGGACGCCTACGCCTCCTACAACGGCACGGCGCCGATCGAGTTCTCCTCTGGTGGGCGGACGGTGCATCGACTCTCCATGCGAGGGAGTCGCCGGCTGAACAACACCTTGCACATGGCCGCGGTGACGCAGATTCGCAACCCCGGCACTGAGGGACGCATCTACTTCGAGCGCAAGGTGGCAGAGGGCAAGACCAAGAAGGAAGCGCTCCGGTCGCTCAAGCGCCAGATCTCCAACGCCGTCTACCGACAGCTGCTTCTCGACGCCCGATAAGAGGTCCGGGAGGACACCCAGGGACGACTCAGTGCCAGCGTGACCGGCTCTACACCCTGCGCGACCGGCTCTTCGGCGAAGTCACTCCCGAACCCATAGAAACCCTACGCCGTCGTGTCTCTCCATGACGGCTCGGTTCGTCGCGCCCGGACGACTCGAAATAGGGGTCTTGACTCAAAGAGGATTCGTTTGAGGCGCATGCAACTATTGCAAGCATCAGGCACGACCTCCTAGTGGTCCCACGTAATTACCGAAGCTTTTGGATTCGGGCGTTTGCCTCCACGAGGTCGAATTGAGCTGGGTCGAAGTGTGTGCCGACCCATTCGAGGGAGGTCGCGTGTTGGCTGTGGGTCGGGTCGGCCATTGCATCGAGGAATTCGCCGTAGCCCCACGTGCCGCCCACATCATCAGGCGGACACGCATTCGCTCCGTCAAGGCAGACGGCATATTTCAACCCAATCGGAGACTTCGTCAGCTCTTCGATGACGATCTCGTGTTCCCAGGAATCGCCGAAGTCGTACTCGAAGGTGAATCGGTGGACGTCACGCAGTGCCTGAAGGACCGTGACTGACTTTTCATCGATCTCACCCTCAGGGAAGTCGTCGTAGTTCATTCCGTATCGCTGGTCACCGATGGTGAATGCGTGTAGGTGCGAGTTGGACCATCCCATCGCTGAAAGCAGGATCTCGGCGAGCTTGCTCATACGGATCGACCCGGGGACGAGGATCCGGCGCCATATCCCTGGGTCGACGTCGATCAGCTGAATCCGCAGTCGAAAAGCAGACTGGCCGGGGGGCTGGGGCACGCCACGAGAGTACGCGGGTGCTCGGAATTCGGAAAGGCTTCTGCCAAGTGCAATGTCATGCTGTTTGAGGGTGCTGTGTTACAGGAACCGCACCTGCCGGCCTCCGGCCGGCCTATCGTCGCAGGTCCAAGGGCCGGATCCTCCAGTCGGGATCCAGGTAACTTGGCCCTCCGACACGCACCGTGACCTGGGGTTCTATTACTGACATCGTGTCAGTAATAGAACTTGTCGGTTGCGCCGTTGGACCTACGTTGCCCGAGCCTCCGCGTCGTTCGAACCGACTGAGATCGTTCTGCCCGTCCGAGAATCAGTTTTTGACCGACACGGCAATGGGCTTGCTTGCAACGCTCCTCCCCGCTGCGTCGTAGGCAACGCTTTGCAGTGTGTAGCGGCCGTTCGGAAGAGCAGTTGTATTCCAATTGCAGATCCATCCAAGAGGGGTCTCGGTGCCGTCGCAGACCGGTCGGTCACTCACACCTGCGCCCGACACTCGAAAGTCCATTTTGACAACGGGCGAATTGCCCAAGACGGCAGTCGCGTCGACCCCGTAATCACCCGACAGTGTCGCGCCATCACGCGGCCTGCTGAGAGTGCTCGAGACTTCAACCTGGAAGTGGGTCGGCGTCGAGATTGCGCTGAAAAGCGCCTGAGCCAACGCATTGCGCAGATATGTGGCATACGCCGCGCTCATGTGGAATCTGTCCAAATAGACGTCGAAGGGACCCACGACGGCGGTGCACGTGGTGGAGCAGAACCACGGAGTCGGATCGATGTAGCGGATATGAAGAGATTGTGTGACCGAATATTCAGCCAAGTCGAAGTGCCGGTACGCCTGAGGAGTAGGCGTCGAACAGGCTTGAGCGTCACCCATGTGAACCGACAAGCAGGTTGGTCCCGACTGGGACAACAATGGGATGTTGCCGAGAAAAATCTTCTCGGTGCGTGCACCGTGAACCGCGTTGAAGAGCGCCGCCAGGCCGCCACGCCACTGGGCGTCGGTGAACAGCTTGAATCCTGGTGGCGTGTATGTGTTGTCCTGGGAGATGACCAACATGCTGGGTGACAAGCGATTGATTGTCTTCACCGCCCACGCGTGCCACTCGTTGCAGGCGAGATAGGGACTTCCGGGGCTTCCGATTCCCGGCGGACTGGAGACGGTGAGGAGTGACGCCGGGCAGTCGGGCTTTCCCAGGACCAGGAGTTTCATGTGCGCGGCCCGCGCGATGGACTCGAAGGCAGGCAGCCACATGAGTGCGTGTGAGTCCCCGTAGAGGATGAGGAGTCGACGGGCGTGCACGTCGCCGAGGGCGCAGAGCCCGTCCGTTGACTGTGCGAGATAGACAGCGCAACGGCCGGGTTCGGCGAAGCCCCCGAAGTCGCTCGATGCCTGAGCAAGCCCCGGATCGAGCGCGGCGGGAACCTTGGTGATCGATGTGGCGGCAGCCACCTCATGGAGGACGGCTTGGACATCGGGCGCCGGCGGTATGCCCGAGGCCGTGCCGGGCGATGACGTGTCGATAATGAGGGAGAGGATCGTGACCGTCATGGCCACCGCGGCCAGCCCCGCTGCCACGGTGGTCCTCGAGGGCAGCCTCCAGCGCCGGATGGGATTCTCGACGAAGCGGTACGACGCCATCGCAATCACGACGGCGATCACTATCAACAGGAGATTGTCGCCGACCGGGAGACTCGGTTTGCCAGCCTGCTCGGCGGCGACGATCAGGATCGGCCAATGCCACAGGTACAGCGAATACGAACGCTGGCCGAACCACTGGAACGATCTGCGCCGGAGCAGCCACTCGGCCCCGAAATGTGGTGCCGCAGCCCCGCCCGCCAGGATCAGTGCGGACCCGAGCACGGGGATCGCCACCAACGACCCCGGGTACGCGGTTTGCGCGGTGAACGCGAAAGCAGCGACCAAGATGGCAGCGAGTCCAGCCCAGGTGAGTAGCGCTGCGCGCGGAGCCGGGATGCGCTTGAGCCAAGGTGTCCCCAGCGCAACCAGGGCTCCGAGGGCCAGCTCCCAGGCCCGGGTGAATGGGGAGAAGTAGGCCGCCGTGGGGTGCGATGCGGTCTGCACGACCGAGAGCCAATACGAGGCGACGATGACGATGGCGAGAGTGATCGCCATCTTCGCCTGCGGCGACAGACGGCCCTTCCATCTGGCCATGACCAAGAACAAGCTCGGATAGACGACGTAGAACTGCTCCTCTACCGACAACGACCAGAAATTCTGCAACGGAGAGGGTGGCAGCTTGGCTGTGAAGTAGTTCGTGCCGACGGCCTCGAAGTGGAAATTGGAGAGAAAGACCGCAGCCCATCGCCCGTCGTCGGCAATCAGATCGCCCGACACGTAGCCGAGTAACAGGTACGAGGCGGCGACCACCACGAGAATGACCAGCGTCGCCGCAGGCAGGATCCGGCGAACCCGCCGCGCATAGAAGTTGAGAATCGACGTGTGGCCGGTCCGTTGACGTTCTCTCAGAAGAAGTCCAGTAATGACAAAGCCCGAGATAACGAAGAACACATCGACGCCGATAAACCCGCCTGTTACCCGCGCGACATTGGCGTGATAGAAGACGACGAGCAGGACGGCGACCGCTCGAAGACCTTCCACGTCGGGCCGAAAGCGCCGGTCATCCGGAGCAGTCCCCGCCTCGTCGCCAGTGGCGAGAAATCGCTCGTCAGGCGCCAAGGAGTTCACGCTGTCTTCCTTCCCCGAGCAGCCGGGCAGGATCCTAATTCACGCCTTGCATCTATGTCCTTCGTCTCTGCCGCGACCTGCACGACTGGCTGGGACTGGAGGTGGCTCGTTTTCAAGGGCGCCCACTGGGTATCGCCAAGAAGTGACCATTCCTCCAGATCCGACTCCCAACGGGCCCCAACCCGCACTCTCCCATTCCCGAACCCGATCAGTGAGACGCTGAGAGGCACGCGGGAGTGACGGAGAAGAGGGTTTGGCTCACCTCAGTCGGTACCGAGTTCGAAGTGACCAAGACAGAACCTGTGAGCATTGGGTTGAACGTCGAGGTCACAGTACGAGCTGGCGAAGGGATACTCCTCGACGGGGTGTGGCTCAACGGCAAGCGGTCATACGACACCTACGTCATCGTTGACGGCGAGGTTCGCTATCACAGTCCAGTCGAGTGGGTCGCCGCTCCGACTTTTGGGCAGCATGAGGCCGCCGGCGGCGGCCACGTCTTATAACGCCGAGGATAGTCGGGTCAGCCCAGCACGCTTGCGGCGTCGAACCGGCGCCGGGCGCGGGAGTCTTGTCCATACGACCTGTTTGCAAACCGGTTGCGGCGGTTGCAGGCACAAGGGGCTCGTCACGGTAGGGGAGACACAGTCATGGATGATCTGTTGTTGCGGGCGCGACGGCTGCCTCAAGGTTGAGTTCGCCTACTACGTGTTCGAGAAGCTTCCATTCATCGTCCAGGTCGTTGAGGCGGCAAACCTGAGCGGTCGTGGTGGCGATGCGCAAAGGGCTCCGTCAGCCGTCCCTGCGACGTGTTCGCCGCCGCATCGTCAGCGGAATTGGGTTCGGCTGACATCGGGTTGAGCGCCGGTCATGGTTCTGTAAATCCTTCGGCCCATGCCCGCGCTCGCCCCTCGACATGCAGCCCACGGACGTCTAAGTACCTGCCCTGCAGCAGAGGGCTCCGAATCGGCGGGAGCAATTTACGCCACGAGAGCGAATGAAAGTGGCTCACCAGTGCTCTTCGGGAGGCTCGCCTACGGCGATTCGGCTGCCGACGCGGCGGCGGCCTGCTTTGCCTCGAACGATCGAGCGTCGGTGGCATCTCTGACAATCCGCGGCGTTCGTCAGCAGCGTCCTTGTGCTCTGGCTCTCCAGGCGAGGCGCTTGGACGCGGGTTTTGGGTTCCTTCCGGTCCGCGGCTCGTGCCTGCCCCGCTCAAAATTGAAGCAATCGAAGATTCCTCGGAGGCCTCTCCATCGGTCATCGGCTGGTGGCGGGCCTTCCTGGCCTCAGTGTCGGCCCGCCCCAATGCCTCCTGGATGATTTCGAGTTCCCGTTCGGCCCGTGTCACTCGCTCCAAGAGAGCCGGAAGGTCAATGGCGTCAAGCACAGCGGTCGCCATGACCTCATAGAACGCTTCGGGTGTCGTGACGGACTTGGGCATCGGCTGGTTGTCCCGCTCGGCCAGCCCTTTGGTCGCCAGCTTCACCTGCTGCTTGTAGTCCAACACCGGACAAAGTGTAAGAGCGGCTTGCCTGTCGATCGCGGATGGATGGTCTGGCCACTCCAGCGCATGGCTTCCGGCATTGTCATGCCCGCCAACCGAACTCCCGCAGGCCCGTCAACCCTTCCAAATGCGCCGCGCACGCCCAGACCCGACTCCGGCGGTCGCCCGGGGGCTGAATCGGCGGGGGAGTAGGACCAGGCGGTGACGCACGAACAGGGCATAGAACGCGAAGGCTGTCTGTCTTCAAGGCCCTCCGACGCCGCATCCTCGTCCACGCATGCGGAGTCGCTCAATCTCGAGCAATTCGTCCTGCGCGCGGTACGTCAAGCGCACCCCTCGTGGCACGCATGCGGTCTTCCGCGCCGGCGCAGCCTTCGCCGAACCAACCAGACCCTTCTTGACGAGCCGGGCAGGGGCGCACATCGGCGTCGGTGACCAGCGCCACTTGACGCGAGCAAGTCATCTGATCGAGGCTCGCGGCGGCGGGCGACCACAAGGGAGTCTTGACCGCGATGACCGAGACGACGAGATCGGAGGCTCCCAGCCCGTCCCTGCGGGCGATGCTCGTTCCCCTCGCCTTGGCCCAGTTCATTTGTAGTTTTGCCGGTTCGAACATGAACGTCATGATCACCGACATCAGCACCGACCTGCACACGACGGTACAGGGAGTGCAGGTCTGCATCACGCTCTTCCTGTTGGTGATGGCAGCTCTGATGATCCCGTGCGGGAAGCTGACGGACCGTCTGGGGCGAAAGAGATGCTTCCGACTTGGTCTGAGCATCTACGGCGTCGGCGCGGTCCTGAGCGCGTTGTCTCCGGGGATCGGCGTCCTGATCCTCGGCAATTCGATCTTCGAAGGTGTCGGCACCGCATTGCTGATCCCGCCCGTCTACATCCTCACCACCATGTTGTTCACCGACCTGAGATCGCGGGCCTGGGCCTTCGGGGTGATCAGCGCCCTGGGTGGGATAGGAGCCGCCATGGGTCCGCTCATCGGCGGCGTGATCACGACGACCATCACATGGCGAGCTGCCTTCATCTTCCAGGCCCTCGTCATCGTCGTCATCTTGGTGATGGCCCGGCGCCTGGTAGACCCCGTACCACCGGACCCGACCAGGTCGTTCGACGTCGTCGGCGCCGTCCTCTCTGCCGCCGGGCTGGTCATCCTCGTCGGCGGGATCATGGCCGCCGACCAGAGCCTGGCGCTGACGGCTGCCCTGATCGTTCTCGGAGCCCTCGTTCTCGTCGGCTTCTTCATTTGGATCCGCCGGCGCGAACGCGAAGGCCGCGAGGCTCTGCTCTCTACCTCCCTGTTCCAAAACCGCACCTCGAATCTGGCTCTGGTGACCCAGAACATGCAGTGGTCGGTGCTGCTCGGGACATCCTTCACCGTCGCCGCGTATCTCCAGGTCGTGCGCCACTACGACGCCATCCAGACAGGGGTCATCTTCACTGCGGCCACCGTCGGGATCCTGTTGACTTCGCTGGCCGCCCGACCTCTCGCGAAGCGCTTCCGCCAGCGGGCCCTCATCGGCGCGGGCTTCATCGTCACGCTGGCCGGGATCGTCGTTCTCTTGGTCTTGGTCAAAGGACATCCCGGCGCCTGGTACTTCGCCCCCGGCCTCTTCTTGATCGGGACCGGGCTCGGGCTGATGCTGACACCGTCGGTCAACGTCGTGCAGTCCTCGTTCCCCGAACGGTTGCAGGGAGAGATCTCCGGGCTCTCACGGAGCGCGTCGAATCTGGGCTCGTCCCTCGGCACCGCGGTGGCCGGCACCATCCTCGTCGCAGGACTCGCCGACCCCAAGCGCTCCTATGGCATCGCCATGATCGCTTTGGGGGTCTTCGGGTTGATCGGACTCGGGGCGACCGTTCTGCTGCCAAAAGCCGATCCCCTACCGGTGTCAGCTGATTGAGCGGCGCGATGTCCGCCACCTGCCGGCGCCCAGATTGCCCTGCCGACCCGCACTGGGCCTTCACCGGCGCCGACGCATCTCGACATCCGGGCGACCCCGAGCAGCGGTCGGTCCGGACCTGCCGCGGCTAGCCGAAATCGACGCCATCGAGTGGTGCGGCTGGTTTGATGTCCGGAAGTCGTCGCATCCGAAACGCGTTGGCGAAGCCGAGCAGTCCGGCGATGGCGGGGACGAGCAGTGCGAACTGGAGGGAACGGTTCCGAGCCTCGGTGTTGATGGCGAGGATCGCATTTTGGACGTCCTGGGGCTCGCTCGAGATCTGTTTCTGGAGCTGCGTATTGCTCATCACCTCCGCGTCCGTCTCCATCTTGGCGGCGATCTGCTGCTGCTGGGCGGCGGGAATCACGCTGCTCGAGTACGTCAGATTCGTGAAGCTCATCGCCAAAACCCAGAGAAGCAGGCCGCCGGCCACTGCCAGTCCGAAAGACAGTCCGAACGAGCCCGCGGCCGAATTCACCCCGGCGGCTTCACTGACCCGCTCCTCGGCGATGGGCGCCAGGGTGAAGTTGTTGAGCTGCGACACCAGCAGACCAAGCCCCGAGCCTGCGATCAGGAGCGGGATCACGAGGTACCAGCCCGAAGTCCACTCTCGGGACGAGAGGGATGATGGCGGTAATTCCGATGGTGCTCAGAGCGAACCCGACCAGCACGATATTGGCTGGGCGACGCTTGCCGGCTTTGCGACCGGCGAGCAATGCCATCCCGAACATGGAGAGCGACAGCGGTGCGAGGGAAAGACCCGCCTGCATGGCGTTGTACTCCAAGGTCATCTGCAGAAAAAGGGGGAGGGCGATCATGGCGCCACCCAGGGTGATCTGCTGCAGCATCTGTTGCGAGATGCCGATGCGAAAGTTCAAGTGTTTGAACAGATCGGGGTCCAAGAGCGTGGGCTTGCCCTGGCGTTTGCGCTGCACGAGCCAGAACGCGAACAGGGCCAAGGTCACGGCACCGATGCCGATGATCAGGCCGACGTAGCCGCCGCCTTCCTGCCAGACCAGGATGCCGAGGACGACGCCCCCCATGCCGACGACGGAAAGGATCGCACCCACAGCGTCGATCTTGCGTGGTCCGGTGTAGGGGACGTCCTTGACGAGGCGGATCTGGGACAACACCACGAGGATGATGACGACCTCGAGGCCGAACCCCACCCGCCACGACAAGTACGTGGTGACGAATCCACCGAGGAGCGGTCCGACGGCCGCGGCGATCGCTGCTGAGGCGCCCACCAAGGCATAGGCCTTCTTTTGGGCTGCCCCGGTGAAGTTGCCGTGGATGAGCGACTGCATGGCGGGCAAGAGGAGAGACGCTCCGAGGCCCGCCGATGATCGCCCAGAAGACGACGACCGTGGTCAAGTTCTGGGTGACCGTCATGGCGAGGGCACCCACGGCATAGGCGAGAAGGCCGATCACGTAGGCCCGTTTGCGGCCCATGAGATCGCCGAGCTTCGAGTTGATGAGAATGAACGCGGCGGAGACCAAGGCCTCCAGCGCAATCGCGGTCTGGACTCCGCTGGCCGTGGTGTGCAGATCCCGGACGACGGCGGAGATCGACACGTTCATGAACGACGTATCCACGACGAGAACGAACATGGCCGCCGCCAGGAGGATCGCCAGTCGCGGGTTCGCCCCGCCTCCCGGAGGCGCTTCCTGCTCAGACTCGGTACTCATGCCGGCTCTGCCGTGGCGGCAGACCGCTCGTCGGACTCGTGGGCTCCGGCTGCGCCGGATTCGAATGACACAGCGGTCAGGCCCCTTGATCGGCTGTCGAGCTGACGATCGACATGCAACAAAGCGGCGATGAGCGCCAGTCAGGTGAACGCCTGAGGGAAGTGTGTTCACTCTTGCTCTGTCCTCAATCGCCGGACGATACGCCCCGGGGCCACGGCGTGGCCGGCATTCACGATGACGACAGAGCCAGGTCGTGAAGGCTGAGCCGTCCCCAGCCCGGTGTTCAGGACGCCAGGATCTTCGCCTTCTGGGCGTCGAACTCGGCGTCGGTGAGGATCCCCTGCGACTTGAGATCGGCGAGGTCCTTGAGCTGTGCCACCTGATCCCTGGCCGGCGCGGCAGCCGCGGGAGGCGGCGCTGCCGCGTACTGCTGGGGCTGTTGTTGGGCGTACTGCTGGTCCTCTTGTTGCGCCCAGCGGTTCTGCTGCCGGCGCGAGACGCGGTTGGACACGGCGGTGGCCGTGCCGGCGATAGCGGCGGTACGTGCGATACCTCGGAGAAGCGGCATGTCGGTCTCCTTTCAGCCCCCGGCCGCGTCGAGCGCGGCCGCGAGGTCGTCCTGGGGTATGTAGCCGGCGGCGACGAGTTGCGCCTCACCGCGTCGCAGAGCCTGAATGAAAGGCGTCGCCCAGCGGTTCTCGAAGATCAAGATGGCGGCAGACGACCCGGGCGCGATCACCGGTGCCGCGTCGTCGAGATCTTCCTGGCTCACCAGACCCGAGGACACGCCCTCGAAGACGGCGAGATCGATCGTCCCGTCGTGGTCCAGATCGGCGAGCCCGATGATCCCCAGGGAGCCGTCCTGGCCCTTGGCGACGAAGACCAGGTCCAAGATCCTGATGACGCCTCGGTCGACGAGATCGACCAGGATGGGCAACCCTTCGCCGGTCATCTTGCTCCCTGGGAACTCCACGACCAAGTAGCTGATCGGGCCGAGAGATCCGTTGCCCTCTGCCATCTTCTGCTCCTCCTCTCGGACGCGGTGGCCCGCGCTTCGGTGTCAGCCCGTAGCCAGAACTTTGGCCTTTTGTGCCTCGAACTCGGAATCGGTGAGGACGCCTTGTGCCTTCAGATCGGCGAGCTGGGTGAGTTGGGACGTGACATCGCCGCCCGAAGCTCCCGGCAGCCTCACGCACGTACGAGTCGAACGCCTGCTTCTGCTGGGCGGCGTCGTGAGCTTGCGCTCCTGCATCTTTCCGCCCCGGGCAATCAGGTAGACGAAGACTCCGAGGAACGGGAGGATGATGACGAAGATGCTCCACAGCGCCTTGGCCCAACCGCTGAGGTCGGAGCTGCGGAAGATGTCCATGAAGACAGTGATGAGGATCCAGATCCAGATGAAGAACAAGAAGAAGTACAGCATCGACAACAACACCCCGCCCAGCGGGTAGTCGTACGCAAGCATGGCCCTCCCCTGCACCCAGATGTAACTACTGTGTCGAAGTTTTAGTCTCCCGGTTGCAGAATTGCCAGGGCTTGTTCTACTCAGGTTCAACCTCAGGATTCAGGTTCTGCCCAGCGATTGGGCGCGCCAGCTCAGCCTCTTCCATTGAGGGCGATGCAGGTATATACCTGCAGTTGGCAGGCAACAGCAGCGTCGCTCGGCATCTCGGCCGGGCGATGAGCACGTTGAGTGGGGGTTCGTCATGAACGACCGGGGCCACGGCTGGGTCATCTTCGCTTCCATCGTGTTGGGGGTGGCCGGCATCATGCGCATCTTCGATGCGATCTGGGCGTTCCGCTATCACGGGGCTGTTCCCCAGAATCTCGAGGATGCCATCTTCGGCACCAGCCTCAAGACCTATGGCTGGGTCTACCTGATCGTCGGCATCATCTTGATCCTGTGCAGCTTGGCGGTCCTGGGGCGCTCTCAGTTGGGCCGTTGGGTCGGTATCGCGGCAGGAGCCATCGGCGCCATCAGCGCCATCTGGTGGATGCCCTATTACCCGATCTGGTCCTTGACCTACATCGCTCTGGGCGTCTTCGTGATCTACGCGCTCGCTGCCTACGGCGCCCCTGCGGAGACGCCTCTCAGCCCACAGGAGCTGAGCCGCCTCTAACGTTGAAGCGCAGCTATTCTGAGGCGCACTCGACCTGATGAGGAGCGCTGCGATGCCCATTGACACTCTCTTGGTGTACTGCGGTGTGTACGGCGATGCTGCCGACGCACTGGCTGACTACGAGCTCATCAAGGAGCTCCACACCGAGGCCAATCTCGTCGACGCCTACGACGCGGCCGTCATTGAGCGCGACCACAAGGGCAAGGTCAAGATCGTCAAGAAGCACGAGACCCCAACGCGCGCCGGGGGTGTGCTTGGCGGCGGAGTCGGCTTGGCGACGGGCCTCGTGATCGTCCTCTTCCCGGCCGCCGCCATCGGCGGAGGCCTCCTGCTGGGCACGACCGGAGTGGGCGCCCTGCTCGGCTCGCTGGCCGGTCACGCAGCGGCCGGCATGAGCCGTGGGGACCTCAAGGACCTGGGCGAATCGCTCGACGAAGGTGAGGCCGGGCTGGTCGTCGTCGCCGTCTCCGACATGGAGGCCAAGGTCCGCTCGGCCATGAAACGGGCGCACAAGATCGAAGAGAAGCAGCTCAAGGCGGACCAGAAGGAGATCGAAGCAGACGCCGCCGAGGCGCAGAAGTCCTAGGTCCCCCCAACTCCCAATGGTCAGGCTCGGGTCATGACGCAGGTTGCTCGCTCATCAGGCGGTCCGTCGTAATGCGGGAATCCCGAAAATGCCCGGCAAGAAGTTGCGACGCAAGGAATACGAGGAGGAGCTCCGGCGCCTGCAAGTCGAACTCGTGCAGATGCAGCGCTGGGTCGTCGAAGAGCACGCCAAGGTGTGCATCGTGTTCGAGGGCCGGGACACCGCTGGCAAGGGCGGAGTCATCAAGCGGCTCACCGAGCGGGTCAGCCCCCGCGTCTTCAGGGTCGTGGCACTGCCCGCCCCGAACGAGCGTGAACGCTCGCAGATGTACTTCCAGCGCTACATCCCTCATCTCCCCGCCAGTGGTGAGGTCGTGATCTTCGATCGAAGCTGGTACAACCGTGCCGGGGTCGAGCCGGTCATGGGGTTCTGTACCCCCGAGGAGTCAGCTCGGTTTCTCGAGCTGGTTCCCTTCGTTGAGCAGGCGATAGTCGATTCCGGCGTGATCCTGCTCAAGTACTGGCTCGAGGTCAACCAAGACGAGCAGACGCGTCGCCTGACTGCTCGTATCGACGACGGCCGCAAGATCTGGAAGCTCTCGCAGATGGACCTCGACTCCTATGGCCGCTGGTACGACTACTCGAGGGCACGCGACGCCATGTTCGCCGCCACTGACACCGAGGCGGCCCCTTGGTACGTGGCGGACTCGAACGACAAGCGTCGGGCCCGCCTCAACGTCATCAGCCACATCCTCGACCTGGTCCCCTACAAGAACGAGAAAGCGGCGCAGGTCGTCCTCCCGGCTCGCCAGAAGAAGGGCGGCTACCGAGAGCCGGACACGCACCCACTCGAGGTGCCGTCGCGGTTCTGACCCGGCAACCAGGGCCCGGCGCGCTCCTCTGGCCAGAAGGACCAGGTCGCGCACATGGACCCCGCGGGACTCACGCCGAGGCGCCCGGTGTCGAGTCGGAGGCGCCGCGAGCTGGGGTTGACGGCGAGGACGTAAGGGTCGTTCGACACCATGACGAGGAAGAACCGTCGACCTCGGTGCCGTCGGGCGTCACGAACGACAGGTCGAAAGGTTTCGGACTGGGCCATCATTCCGTGGACATTCCCTGGTCTTGGATTTGGCCGCATTGTAGGTTCGCGACGAACGGCGTGACGGCCCAAGTCACGAGGGGAGCGGGGGCACATTGGGCGAGGGCCCTGCGGGGATAGCCAGATGGATACCGGGCCTTCGGGCCGTTCGAACCTACGACCGCCGATGGACTCGGTCCGACGTCGTCGCGGGCGTCGTTCTTGCCGCCATCTTGGTGCCCCAGGGATTGGCCTACGCGGAGCTGGCCGGGCTCCCACCGGTGACCGGCTTGTACACCTCCATCGGATGTCTCGTCGGGTACGCGGTCTTCGGCCCGTCGAAGATCCTCGTCCTGGGTCCGGATTCGTCCATCTCACCCTTGATCTTCGCCGCCCTGTTGCCATTGCTGGCGGCGGGCGGAGACGCCCACAGAGCAATCGCGCTGGCCGGGATGCTCGCGATCATTGTTGCCGTCATCGAAATCGGACTCGGGATCGGGAAGCTCGGGTTCGTCGCTGATCTGCTCTCGAGCGAGGTGCAGGTCGGTTACATGAACGGCCTCGCCCTCATCATCATCGTGGGTCAGTTGCCCAAGCTCTTTGGCTTCTCGACCGATGCCGAGGGCTTTGGCCCCGAGCTCAAGGCCTTCGTGCTCGGACTCGACAGCACCGTCGGAGCGGCGCTGGTGGTCGGGCTCGGGGTATTGGCCATTCTGTTGGTGCTGTCCCGATTCACCAAAGTCGTCCCTGCGGTCCTCGTCGGGATCGTGGCGGCCACCGTCGTCTCCGCGATCTTCGACCTGCACGCGCACGGGGTCTCGACCGTGGGAACGCTGCCCAGAGGAGTGCCACGGCCCGCAGTCCCCTGGACGAAGTGGGCTGACGTCGGACCTCTCACGGTCGCCGCGGTAGGGATCACGCTGGTCTCCCTAGCCGACACGATCGCCACCTCCTCGAGCTTCGGGGCCCGCCGGGGTGAGGAGGTCGATCCCAACCAGGAGATGATCGGCATCGGAGCGGCCAACCTCGCCGCGGGCCTGCTCCAGGGCTTCGCCGTGTCGACCAGCGGGTCGCGCACGGCAGTCGTCGAGCAGGCGGGGGCCAAGTCCCAACTGGCCTCGTTGGTCGGTGCCGGGATCGTCGTTGCGCTGCTGCTGTTCTTCAACTCCTTGCTTGCCGACCTCCCGCAGTCGGCCTTGGCCGCCGTGTTGATCGCGGCCGCATTGTCCCTGCTCGACCTCGGGGCCCTGGTCCGCTACTACAGGGTCCGGAAGAGCGCCCTGATCCTCTCGGTAGTCGCCAGCCTGGGCGTGATCGTGCTCGGGGTCCTGCCGGGGATCGTCCTTGCCATCGTTCTCGCGGTGCTCCTGTTCTTCCGCCGCAGCTGGCAACCCCACGGCGCCGTCCTCGGCGAAGTGGAGAACCTGGGAGGTTGGCACAACGTCGAGCGGTACCCCGACGCACGCGAACTCCCTGGAATCGTGATCTACCGCTGGGAGGCCCCGCTGTTCTTCGCGAACGCCTCAGCCTTCCGATCCCAGATCCGCCGCGTCGTCGCCGAACGCCGTCCATCGTGGGTCGTCGTCCAGTGCCAGGCAATGACCGATGTCGACGTGTCAGCAGCCCGGATGCTCGAGCAACTGGACCGGGAGCTCAATGCCTCGGGCATCCACATGGCGTTCGTGGAGATGCGTAGCCGGCTCCAGGATCTGGTGTCTCGGTACGGCCTGTTCGAGACGCTCGATCGTGATCGGTTCTACCCGACGCTCGAGGCGGCCATCGCCGCCGTGGGGGAGAGGTGACGCAACGGCGTACGTCGGCCACCAACAGGAGGTTCATGTCAGCGCAAGTGATTTCGATAGGTCGGAAACGAGCTGCTCTGTCATGGTGCTATCGACCTGACTCCACCGAAATCCGCCCAGTGGCGGCGGCCTGCTGAAGTGCCTCGAAGTCGCGCTGGTTCTGGTCGGCATAGGCATCGGCGAACTCCGCAAGAGCCCGCTCGAAAGTCGGTCCGTTCCCGAGATAGCTGGCGATGGCGACACGGTCGCCCGAGCGGGCGTGGGCCCGGGCCAGCGCCTGCGCGCAGACCCTGAGGTACTTGGTGAGGCCCGGCGGGATCGTCCCTTCGATCTCGAAGCTCCCCTTCCAGTCCCGGAGCTGGCGGACGTAGAAGTCCCGCGTCACGCCGTCAGGACCTTCAAACGATTGATGGCCCAGGAAGATGTCGCTTGCCGCCTGCATCAGGTGTTGGCCGGCCACCACCCGCGCCCCATGGTTGGCGTAACCGCTCTTGCCGACGAACTCCTCGAGCACGGACGCCTCCGCCTCTTTGGCTTGGAGGAACAGCGGGTCCTCGTTGCCGAGGCCCACCAGCAGCAGGATCCAGGACCGGGTGCCCACGCTCCCCACGCCCACCACCTTGCGGGCGATCTGCACGAACTGGAATTCCTCGAGGAGGTGGCGGCGATCGGACTGCAAGCTTCGTCGGTAGCCGCGCACGAGCTTGTGGAACGAATCACGGAGAGCGTCGCTCACCTCCTGGGGGAAGAGGTCCTCGACGGGCACGACGAGTGGCGGATCGCTCACGATGCGTAGTCGGCCGTCGACGACACGGGCGAGCTTGCCCAACGCCTGAATGCTGTCCCGAGTCTGGGCCTTGGTCACTGTCTGGGCGGTGCGGGCCGCCATGCGCTTGTCGGCCCGGGACCCCGTCTTGGCGGCGGCGGACTCGAGTTCGGCGAGTAGGCCGGCAACGTCAATTTGGGAGTACCAGACCTCCAGAGTGGACAACGCCGCCAAGCGGACCATCTCCCGGCGATAGCTCCTCCCGACTTCGAGGGCGGCGGTACGCGCCTCGTTGTCCGTGAACTCCCGGTCTCGGGCCGCGATCACCGCGCTGGCGGCGAGCCTCTTGAGATCCCACTCCCATGGCCCCGGCAGGGTCTCGTCGAAGTCATTGACATCGAACATCAGCTTTCGCTCCGGCGAAGCGAAGAGACCGAAGTTCGAGAGATGGGCGTCTCCACAAACCTGTGCATTGAAGCCTGACCGGGGAGTGGTGGCCAGATCTGAAGCCATGATGAGCGCCGCGCCGCGGAAGAAGGTGAACGGCGAGACCAGCATCCGCCCGTAGCGGATCGGAAGCAGTTCGGGTACCCGGGTCGTGCCCTGTCGCTCGAGGAGGCTGACCGGGTCCGGCCGGTTCGTCGCAGGAGTGAATTCTGCCTGCGACGAACGGGGGGCGCGGGCGCGTGCCTCCTTGCCGAGCTTGACGCGCTCCTCGACCGTGAGGTGGGGCACGGCGTTCGGCGCTGTGTCCGGTCGTTGCGTCACATCCGTCATCTCTTCTCCGATCGTGAGTGCACGAGCGATTCGGTGCGTCTTCATCATGCACTGTGGTCGGCAGTGGAGGTTGACGTGCCGAATGCGGGCCCCGCCTCCTGCCGCTGAATCGCAGACGCAAGGGGGACAATGGGGCCGGGCGCAGCTACAGTCCAGATGTGCCCATCGATGAGCGCGCACACGTGATGGGGAGCGAGCGGATCTGGAGGCTCGTCTCCACCCTCACCGGGATGCTCGGCGGCCTGCTCGCCCGAAAGCTCATTAGGGCGACCTATCGGGCCATCCGCAAGGACACGGCACCTGTGACGCCATTTGATCCGACAAGACCGGGTTTCTCGTGGCCGGACGCCCTCTTATGGGCGGCGGCAGCCGGAATCGGCCTCGCCATCGCGAAGATGACCAGCGCCCGGCTCGCTGCTCTCGGCTGGAAGGCCGTCACCGGCACTGCTCCCCCCGGGCAGGTCGAGGAGCCAGTAGTCGTCTGAGAACTGCGGCCACGACGACTTCTGATCTCATGTCCGGTTCGAGGCGGTCGACCGGCCGCGGTTAGGGGGCGACAGTGGCGTACGGGTTAGCGGCCCTGGCCGCCTTGGCCTTCGCCTTCGGCACGGTCCTGCAGCAGAAAGGGACGCTGCAGACCTCCTCGGGGGAGAACGATCCACGATTCTTGGTCGAGATTTTTCAGAAGCCCGTATGGCTGGCCGGAATGATCGCTCAGACTGCGGGGTGGATCCTTCAGGCCGGGGCACTCGACCGCGGCCCTTTGGTCGTCGTGCAGTCCCTGACTGCTATGAGCCTGGTGATTGCGCTTCCACTGGGGATCTGGCTCACCAAACAGCACATAGGGCCGAGGGAGTGGGTTGGTGCCTCGGCTGTGCTGGTCGGCATCATGTTCTTCCTGTGGGCCGGTGCCCCGAGCGGCGGCACGAACCACCCAAGTGCTTCCGTGTGGTGGGGGGCCTGCCTCGGGACACTGGTCCTGGTCGCTGCTTTGGCTGCTTTCGGAACCAGGATGAAGGGGGCGTCGAAGGCCCTCCTGTTCGGCAGCGCCGCCGGCTTCGGCTACGGGCTCCAAGCCGCCGTGACCAAGACTTTCGTCGGGGAGCTGGGCCATGGAGCACTGTCGCTTCTCGCCGATTGGTCGGTCTACGTTCTCGTGATCTCGGCCGTCATCGGCTTCGCCCTTCAGCAGGGGGCGCTCAAAACCGGCGTGCTCGCTCCTGCCATGGCGTCGAGCAATGCCGTGACGCTGTTCTCCAGCGTGACGTTAGGGATCATCGTCTACGGAGAAAGGCTCTCGGCCAGCGGCGGCGGCCATGTCGCTTCGGCGGCCGTGGGCCTGGTGGTGGCCATCGTCGGCATCATGCTGTTGGGTTCTGCCGAGGTTCCTCCCGACAGCGGGGTTGCGATCGGCGGGGCCTCGCCGTCTCCCGCCCCTACGACGTGACGTGGTGACGTGAGCGGGTTCTGCCCGCCACCTGAATGGAGCAGCGCGGTCCGCATTGGTGAAGATCGACAGGCTCGAGGACTGAGACCCCGCGAGACGGCCGCCCCGAAGGGCGGCCGCAACGCTGCGCGGCTCGCAGCCGCTCACACACCCCCAACGGTCATGGACCTATCGCCACCCGCTCCATTCCCAGACAAGGGATTCGCTAATCCCTCCGAACACACTTGCCGAGGTGTACGAAACGACCCCGGCCTGCTTGTGACGGGCCGGGGTCGTTTCGGCACACGATGCGCCGAGCTGCACGGCGGCACATCCCTCCTGCGTACCGGCCGACTATCGCTTGATCTCGACCAGCAGCACCCAGCCGTTGATGGACGCAGAGACGAACGCGAACAGGATGGCGGCGAGTACCCAGTAGAGGCCGCCTCCTTCGCCCACCGCCAAGCTCACACCTCCGATCACAAAGGTGACGCTCGGGAGCAGCAACGTGACCAGGTGCTCAATCACCCACGCCTCAGGTTCCTCTGGCGCCCGCTTTCCGTGGGTCACCCAGAGAGCCTGTACCGCCACGACTGCCCCAGCGGCAGCAATCTCGATACCAAGGGCACGATTGCTTTGCCCGGGTGCCAGCCCGAACCCGGACACCACCAGTGCGCTCACCAACACCCCGAGGGTGACCGCTGCCCTCCCGGGCAGCTGGGGATATTTGAGTATCTGCTCGAGATTGATCGAGATCGCCACGAACAGGAGTCCGGTCAGAGCTGCCGACGCTCCGATCGTCCCCATGAAGAAGTCGTGCCAGACCGACGGGCTGTATGAGGTCACAGAAAAAAGTTTGGCATCTCTCGAGACCGGACCGTTGATTCTTCGGACGAATGGCCGGGCCATCCCATTTCCCTCAGCCCGTGCTGCTGACCGCGAGAACCGGTTCTTGGTCGGGGAATAGAGAAGGTCGTCGGCGTCGGACCTCCGACCGTGCCCGTCACCGGTGCCGTAGTCAAGGTGATGGTGCTGCAGCTGACCGACGCAAACGGTGTCACCCGAGGCGAAAGACATGGAGGATCCAGGCGGGACACTCACGGCCCAACCTTCCGCTGGAGCTCTTCCTCAAGACGGGAGTCGAATCCGTCGACGGGGAAGGATGGAAGACGACACCCAGGTGATGGGCGCCGAGCTCCTCGACGAGAGCCTCAGGAACTTTCGTTTGCTCTGTTTTGAGCAGGTGCGGATATGCAGGGCGATGCACAGGCCGGAGCTCCGCGAGCGCGCGCTGATGATGACCGAGGCTGCCTTCGTGGATTGTCTCGCGGCTCTCTGGTCGTAAAGAATCCCGAATTGCGGTTAGCCGGCCCGATGTTTTGTGGGCCTGCGCCTTCTGACAAGGCGACCGACAGCTCCTCCCAGAGCCAAAAGCGCTCCTACCGCCAACAAGACCGGCGTGTCACTGCCGCTACCTGTCGAAGCCAACGACGAGGTTCCCGAGCCGGTGTTTCCCGAACTTCCCGACGAAGTCGATGCCGACGTCACTGGAGCGATCGTCGTGGTGGTTGCGGGAATTGTGGACGTCGTGGACGCGGTGGAGGTCGTCGATGTGGTGGTCGAGCTCGAGGTTGTCGTTGACGAGGACGTCGTGGTCGTGGTCGAAGAGGGCATCGGGTCCGCACTCGGCGTCGCCGTGCAGCACGTCATGAACGTCTGGGCACTCCCTGGAACGACCGCGCTCACGCCTGTGCCGCTGGCGGCAGTGGCGTAGTCCCAGCCGGCCTGCACGCTCAGGGACGCAGGCGATCCGATGCACGAGGACGGGAAGCTGAGGCTGTACTCGTTCGATGTGAGATCGAACGAGACAGTGACGCCACTGGTGCCGTCACACAGGTTCTTGGTGGGAGAGCCTGCGGCATACACGGCGCCACTGAAGGTGCCGGGTGCGTTTGCGTTGCTGTCCGCCTCGGCGACGTATGCGGGCGCAGCAGTGCTGGTTGTGGCGATTGCCCACGCCACCTCCGTGGAGAAATCGGCAGTCAGCCAGTTCGGATCGGTAGTCGGGTCCGTCGCTTTCCCGACTGTCATCTGCAATGACACAGTCGCTGTGTCGTAGTTCACGCTGACGCCGGCAATGCAGACACCGCCTTGCACGGATGCCGAACAGGAAGTTGGATTGGTGTACGTCGCAGTGGTGGCTCCGGCGGGGGAGGCAATGAACAATCCGGCAGCCGCAAGCACGAGCGTCCCGATCGCAATTCGCGACGCGTGTCTCCACGTAGGTTGCCAAGCCGTCATACCGCCAGTCTGGTGCTCCGACAGTGATCCAGGCGTGACATGGCGATGAACGTTCGGTGACGGGTGGCGAGGTATCCGCCGAAAGCGTATTCAGTGCCTGTGCGCTCAGCGACCCATTGCTGCGAGGGCATCGGTGGCACGCCGCTCTACGTCGGCGTATCCGTGCGTCCGGGCGGCTCGTTGGGCCTTCGTCAAGCGGGCCGACGCCGCGCTCGGCGTCACCCGGCCGATTGCGCTGGGCCAAGACGTTTCCCCACCACAGGTCCGTCCGGGCAGCGAAGAAATTGGCCCCCAACCGAGCACTCATCGCTGCCGATTGCGAGAAGTAGGCATCCGCTTCGTCATAGCGGCCCAGGACGCCGGCCAATCCTCCGAGGTAGTGGCTCACCGGCGGTAGGGCCGACGCACTCGTGGCCGGGAGCTGCGCGTGCCAGGGAGCGAGGCGCTCGAAGAGAGGCCATGCATACGTTGGGTCTCCGCAGGCCACGGCGGCATCTGCATAGTCGACCATCCCTGAGAGCCAGACGTGGTCCAGCCGGAGGTCGAAGCCTGACGCGGCGAAAGCCTCGAGCTGGTCCAGTGCTTCATCGATGCAATCGGCTTCCACATGAGCCTTGGCCAACAGCGACCCGAACATCCAGGGTGAGATCTCCGGGGCATCGGACGCCAGCTGCTCGATGAGCGGGATGAGCTCGTTCATGGTGCCGCGCTGTCCGCGTATCCCCATGAGTTGCGTTCCGTAGATAAGTGTTGCGTCCGGTTGCCCGCTGTCAGTTCCGATCTGAAGCGCTTCGCCTGCCAACGCCTCGGCTCCGTCCGTGTCCCCGGCGATGAAGGCGCGCTGTCCCCTCAGGAATGTGTGTCCCCAAGCGAACATCGGCTGCCCCAGCTGCTCCACCATCGCCCCCTGGATGGCGAGGCAGCGGTCCAGTTCCTCGATGTCGCCGGATCGGGCGGCTGTCTGGTAGCGCCACATCGCGGCCCAGTAGAGGAGTGCGGGATCACCGAGGCGCTCGGCGCGGACGAGGGCATCGGTGGTTCGGGCCAGCGCCGGGCCCAGGAGCTGAGGCACCTGCAGCGGGATGTAGAGATGGTTGAGGACGCGCACACAGGTGGCATCGTCGCCACTTTGGTTGGCGATGCTCTCTGCCTCTTCCGCCAAACCCTGTCGAAGTTCGAGCGGGCTGCCATGGGCAAGCTCCGAGCACAGCGTCGCCAGGACGAGCGCACGTTCCGGCGTGCGAACGGGCAGGTCGCTGAGGGCGGCCTCCAGCACTTCGACCTTCTGGCCGTCAGTGGTTCCAATGGCGCTGTAGAAGCCGCGATTGTTGGCAAGGGCAGCGGCGACCAGGCGCTCGGTGTCACCGAATTCGGACGCCCGATGAGCGGCTTCGAGCAAGGTGTCACGGAAGACCGGGTCGCCGGTCTGGCGCTGTGCCGTTCCCAGCCCGATGACCAGGTCCAGAGCCAGGACTGGGTCGGGGTCGTCCACTTGCTCCAGAAGCTCGTGTGCCTGCGAGAAATACCGGAGGGCGTCAGCCGGAGCCAGGGCGCCGAGGGCGGCGTCCCCCGCCTGGCGCGCATAACGAATCGCCCGGCTCGAAGCGGAGCCGCCCGACGCGTTCAGCCACTGCCGGGCCAACTCGCCCACCGCGTGGTCCAGGATGGCCGCCACAGATGTCTTCGAGCGCCTCGGCCACTTGCCGGTGGCCGCGGGACCGTCGGGTCGGACCAAGCCCCTCGTAGATCGTGTGCCGAATGAGGGCGTGAGCGAAGGTGTAGTGGCCGGGAGGCCCTGCAACCTCGCGGACGAGTGCTGCGGCCGTGGCGGCGTCGAGGATGTCGATGACCTCATCCTCGGGGAACCGAGTCGCCCTGGTGAGAAGATCGAGGTCAAACCTCCGACCAATAACCGCTGCGATGGACAAGGATCGTTCGGCGCGATCCCCGAGTCGGGCCACCCGGCCGCCAACGACTTCTCGCACGCTGTCGGGCAGCGCCAGTGGACCGAGTGATTCGGCGGGCATCCACTGCCCGGCCAGGTCCTGGTAGATGCCTCCGGTCTCGGCCAAGTAGCGGAGCACCTCGCTGAGGAAGAACGGGTTTCCGTCGGTCTCGCGATGTACTGCGTGCGCGAGCGCGAGCGCGCTCTCGTCGAGCTTGTGTCCCGCCGCGGCCTCCATGTAGGACACCACGTCTCCGTGGTTCAGACCCTCGAGCTCCAAGCGCGACACCCGTCGCTGGCGCCAGAGTTCTCCCACCGTGTCGCGCAGCTCCTTCGCGTTCGGCAGCTCGTGATCGCGGAGGGTCGCCAGGATGAGCACCCGCATCGGCAGTTCGGTCGTCGCCAGATGGCGCAAGAGTAGGAGGCTGCCCGAGTCTGCCCATTGAAGATCGTCGAAGATGAGCATGACGGGTTCGTCGGCCGATACCTCCGCCAACAATCCGACCACCGCGGTGAAGAGCAGATACCGCTCGGTGTCGCTATCGGTTGCCTTGGGCTGCGGGACGTCGGCGATGCGGCTGCTGAGGGCAGGAATGAGCCGTATGAGCTCGGAGGCATTGGCGCGCGTATGGCGCCCGAGGCGCTCGTCGTCCACGCTGTTGACATAGTGGCCGAGAGATTCGGCGAAAAGCTGGTACGGCGAGGCCATGTCCTCCTCGCAATGACCGAACAGGACGGTGGCGCCCGTGCGGTGGACGGCGCGGGCTGCTTCGGCAACCAGAGTGGTCTTCCCGAGGCCGGCCTCGCCGCTCACGAGGATGATCTCCCGCCCTTCGCCGCTAGCCACACGTGAGAACGCAGCAGTGAGTGTGGCCGTTTCCGATTGACGACCGAACACTCCGATGGTGGGCCGGACGGTCAAGCGTGGCTGCAATGGGACGTTCCCACCGGTCTCAGCCGTGACGAGCGGCTCCCACATCACCTCGACCGTGTCGACGGGATCGGGGAGCCCTTTCAGGGTTACCACGCCGATCGACCGGCACACGTGCCGGTTCCGCCGCCCCGCCATCAGGGGGACGACTGCCGCCGAAAGGATCTGACCCCCCTCGCAGATTGCGCACAATCGGGCTGCTTCGATCACACAATCCCCGTAGTAGTCGCCGTCGGCGTCAGCGGTGACCTCCCCACCGCTCATCCCGATACGCAGTCCGACGCTGTACGCCCGCTCGCGGTTGTCCTGCTCGACGCCTTGCTGCATTGCTACGGAACAGGCGAGTGCCGCCGAGGCCGAGGCGAAGATAGCCATGATCCCGTCGCCCAATCCTTTGACTTCATGGCCGCCGGTGCCGGCAACGGCCTGGCGCAAGACCGAGAAATACCCGCGCCGCACCTCGTCCGCGTCTTCGGGCGGCATGGCAAGCGACAGCTCGGTCGATCCGACCACATCAGAGAAGAGAACTGCCAAGTTCTCAGTGGTCACGCAGCACCTCCTGGAGCACCACGTCGCACGGGACCCCTCTCGTACGATCGCACGTTAAGGCGGGTACGACGCACAAGCAACTGCGGTTGAGGCTCCGGGACGCGCTCAGTCATGAGCGCCCGGAGAACCGCGGAGTCACCGGCGGGTCAGGATGCGCTCCCCATTCCCCACGCGGCCCTGAGTTCGTCGGCAATTTGGAAGCTTGCTCGGTCCCCGTCGCGCTCGGTGAGCTCGAACCCGCCGAGCATCCTCAGTCCAAGTGCGGCGGACAGATTGGGCACGCCGGGCAGACGGCCCCAGGTCTGGTCGAAGAGGGTGTCGCTGACTTGGACGAAGGTGAAGAACCAGCGCGTCCAATTGGCCTTGGGAACCCCCAGCAGGTCCGCGGTCTGGTCGCCGAGAAAGTGGCGGATGCCGGCCGCCGGAAAGCCTCCCATGGGCCGATCCGGATGAGATCCTGCATGCATTCGATGGCGGCCGCGGTGAGCTCCCGGCCGGCGTCACTCTGGTCGTAGGCGCGGGCCTTGATGTGCTCCCAGATGGCCACGGAATCCGCCCAGTCCAACGGAAGGAGGTCAGACCGAATTCCCAGCTGGTGACCGACCAGGTTCCACGTATGGATGTAGGCCTCGGCTTCGGCGTCCGTCACGTCGACGCCGGACCGTCGGAGGGCGTCGATGCCGACGACGCTGAAGGAGAACAGGCATCCGAGAAGGTCCTCCTGGTTCAGGGGGACGCCGAGAGCGTCGTCCCAGGGCCCGATCGGATCTCCGGCGGGTGACCGGAGATCCTCCCCATGGAGCAGGAGGTGACGGACCGCCGCGTGCATGACACGGACGTGACGGATCGTCTCATAACCCGGAGCCCCGGCCTCGAGAGCGCCCGATGTCATGGCATTGATGATCATCTGCCCTGTTTCGACATAGCGGCGCTTCGGCTTCCCGGTCAGCCGAGCGGTTCGGACCAGCGGCTCCGCCCCTTTGGCACAGGCGTAGTCGGCGGGCAGGGATGCCATCCACAGCGCCATGCCGAGTTGGGGCCCCCATTGACGGAAGAACTTCTGGCCTTGTTCGGACGAGGTCCCGATCGGCCCACTCCGGCCAGGGTTCCTTGGCCCCGACGAACGCGCCGACGCCGGGAAGCACTTCGTCCCGGGACGTCGCCGGCCGAAAGCTGTGCCAGTCGCACAAAGAGCCGCGCATGACCCTCTCCGCTCTCCGCAAAGAAGGTGCTGACAGCCTGATCGGCCGGCCCGTCGGATGCGGTGCGGAGGCCCTCCAGGAAGGTGTCGGTGAAGCGCCGGGTCCCGATAGTGGGCGGTGGACGGCTTTGAGAAGTCGAGCTGGGGGCGCCGATGGAGAATCTCTGGCCAGGGATGCGGCCCGCTTCGATGTCCGCCACCACCGCGAGGTCGAAGGGCGGCGCGAACAACTCGACCCGGTGATGGCGGGAAAGAAACAGGTTCGCGATGAAGTTCATGCGGTCATCGAGGTTGACCCAGTCGGCCGCGGCACTTCCGGCGCCGTTGCCGTTGCTCCGGTCGAAGCGAGTGAGCAGTGCGTCCAGTGCGTTCACGACTACGGGCTTCACATCGGGTGGCGTGAACGGCTGGCCCGGAATGGGGGGCACGTTTTGGTCGAGCAACAACGTTCCGTCGGGCGTCTCTATTGTCCCGAGAAGCTTCGTCATCAGTTCCCCCCAGAGATCGCCTGTGGCGCGCACGAGGGGGTCGAGAGCCGAGGTGATCGACGGCGCAAGCCGGGCAAATGTCCCGAC
This sequence comes from uncultured Acidimicrobiaceae bacterium, assembly GCA_963850185.1. Taxonomy (GTDB): domain Bacteria; phylum Actinomycetota; class Acidimicrobiia; order Acidimicrobiales; family RAAP-2; genus Bog-473. Next base: position 100,865 of record CAWKKE010000018.1, on the reverse strand, counting down.
TCTCCGAGACCAGACGCTCCCGGTAGAGGGCAGCGCCCTGGTTGATCCCCATGTCCATGCTGCCGGCGATCGCTCCTTGGAGGTGATGCTGCTCGTGTGCTCCGAGCTGCAGCGAGCCGGCCAGGATGAGCTGACTCCTGGTTGCAGCAACCGTCTCCTTCATGGCGTCGCACCAGAGCGAGAAACCGGCCTCGGAGGCGATTGACACCTTCGAACGGCGGCGCACCCTCGCACAGCTCGAGCACCTGAGCCCGGGCGGCGACGTGATCGACCGGCTGGGCTCCGTAGCAGGCGATGAAGGTCGCCGCCGCTGGTGCGATCTCGGCGAACACCTCGGTGTTGCCGTTGGACAGATTCATGGCGCACGCACTCAGAAGTTCACGGACGACGCCAATGACGTGATCAGGGGTGACGGCCTGGAGGCACTCCGAGAGCAAGGTCCCCTGTGGCCCCTGGTTCACCGAGCGGATGGCGCCCATCATCCCGTCGTGAAGGACGACGCGGTCATGGAGCCATTTGGGCAGGTCCTCGCCCCGGATGTTCCGTCCGACCGTATCCGAGGCCCACGTGCCGAACGTGCACCAGTTGGCCGTGTTCGCCTGCAACAACTGAGTCAGTCCCGCCGCGAGGTCCGAGTAGGTCTGGGTGACCCAGTAGTTGCGAAGAACGCGATCGTCGATGGCAAGCACGGCCTGCACGTGCGTCGCTGTCGTTCCCCGCTTCATGCCGCTCACCTGCATCCGGCACCTCCGCCGTCCCGGTGGAGGTGCCGGAACATGCCGGCCGTGCGCCATTCACGGCCGTTGCGAAAGGTTGGCCGTTCCTCGAGCACCTGTCAAGGCCACGGACCCGAACGACATCCCCTGACATCGGTCTGCTCGATGGCTTAGCGTTGGGCCGAGAGGTTGCGCTTGCGCCGGGCGTGTGCCTGTCCGTGTACGGGGACGCGGCCATCGCCAGGCTGCAGTGGCACCGGCCAATTGCATTCGGAACCACCTAAGGAGCATCGCCAATGGCAGACGGCCCTCTCACCCCGGACCCGACGATCTTCATTCTCTACGGAGCCACCGGAGATCTGGCCCATCGCCTTGTGTTGCCGGCGATCTTCCAACTGGCAATCGCCGGACTCCTGCCCAGCGACTGGCGCCTGATCGGCAACGGGCGGGGCGACCTCTCGGATGAAGACTTCCAAGAGCGCGTGCGCCAGAGTCTCGAAGAGTTCGGGCCCAAGCCATCGGAGGGTCCCTGGGAAGAGGTGCGCGCCCGCCTGCGCTTCGCTGGTGGCGGATTCAGCAGCTCCGATCCCGGAACCCTGCTCGAGGTCGTGAAACAGGCCGAAAAGGAGATCGGCGGGCACCCTCAGCTCATCCATTACATGGCCGTCCCACCGGCAGCATTTGGGCCCCTTACAGAAGCAATCGGCGCAAGCCATTTGGCCGAGGGCTCTCGGGTGGTCTACGAGAAGCCGTTCGGCACCTCCCTGGAGGCGTTCACCGAGCTCGACCGCATCGCCCACGACACCTTCGAAGAGACGCAGATTTACCGGATCGACCACTTCCTCGGGAAGGAGGCCACCCAGGACATTCATGTCCTGCGATTTGCCAATGGCCTCTTCGCCGGGTCGTGGGACCGAACCCACATCGAAAGCGTAGAGATAGACGTGCCGGAAACGCTCGATGTTGCGATGCGGGCTTCGTTCTACGAGTCCACCGGAGCCATTCTCGACATGTTGGTGACCCATCTCATGCAGCTGGCGGCTGAGATGGCGATGGACCCACCGCACTGCCTCGAACCCGAATGCCTGGCCGCAGCGCGGGAGAACGTCATCGGGTGCTTTCGGCCCCTTCGCCACACCGACGTGGTCGTGGGCCAGTACGAGGGCTATCGCGAAACAAAGGGCGTGGCCAGCGATTCTCGGACCGAGACGTTCGTTGCCGCCCGGATGTGGGTGGACAACGACCGCTGGGACGGCGTGCCCTTCTTGCTCCGCACCGGCAAGTGTCTGGCCGAGAGTCACCAACGCATCAGCGTGATCTTCAGAGACCCGGTTCCCGGCCTTCCCGATCAACCGACGGGCCAGAGCGTGCTCGGCTTCGAACTCTCCGGCGACGGGGAGGTCCGACTGACGCTGGTCGTCAAGGAAGCGGGCGTGACCGAGTCGCTCGGCTCGTCCACCGTCGTCATTCCGTTGGGCCAGGCCTTCCATACGCCGTCGCTCCCGGCGTATTCACGCTTGCTGCACGACGTCCTGATGGGTGACCGGTCGTTGTTCACGCGGCCCGACGGGCTTGCCCACGTCTGGAAGGTGGCCAATGAGATCCTGAACGACAAGCCCGAACCGCTGACGTACGCGAAGGATTCGTGGGGGCCGCCCGAAGCCGCCGAACTGATCGCCCCGGACCACTGGCTCTTGGGTGAGTAGGGCCGCGAAAGGAACTCTCTGAAGGTCTTGCCGATCCTGTGTGAAAATCAGGCGATGGCATCAGAACGGCAGATCGAGCTCGACGATGGCCGGCACCTCGACGTCAGGGTGAGCGGTCCGATCGACGGCCTTCCTCTCGTCTTCCACCACGGAACTCCCGGCGCTGCGACGCCGATCCGGGCACTCGAACGAGCGGCCCACGACCGGGGCCTCCGGTTCGCCACCTTCTCGAGGCCCGGGTACGGCAGTTCCTCACGGCTGCGCGGTCGTCGGGTCGTCGACGTTGTGCAGGACACGGCAGCAGTACTCACCGCGATTGAGGCGGACCGCTGCCTGGTGGCCGGCTGGTCCGGTGGCGGACCGCACGCGTTGGCCTGTGGCGCCCGCCTCGGCTCTGTCGCCGGCACCCTCGTGATCTCCGGCGTCGCGCCGTACGGCGTCCCCGGTCTCGACTGGATGGCCGGCATGGGCGAGGACAACGTGGCCGAGTTCGGGGCCGCTCTGCTCGGAGAGCCCACGCTGCGCCCTTTGCTCGAGGAGGTGCGGGAGCATCTCAAGGACACCGACTCGGCTGGCATCATCGCCGAACTCGATTCCCTGCTCCCAGACGTGGACAAGGCCGTCCTGACCGACGAGTTCGGAGAGGACATGGCGGCAGGCTTCGCCGAGGCGCTCCGCCACGGTGTGGACGGCTGGGTCGACGACGACCTCGCGTTCACCGAATCGTGGGGATTCGACTTCGATGAGCTCTCCGGCCCCACGATGATCTGGCAAGGCAGCTTGGATCTGATGGTGCCGTTCGCCCATGGCGAAGCGCTGGCCTCACGGATCGCCGGGGCCTCGGTCCACCTCGAGGAAGGCGAGGGTCACCTCTCCGTCGGCATCGGGGCATTGGACCGCATGCTCGATGAGCTCGTGGCCGCAGCGAACGATCGATTGAGCCCTCGGCCAGTTTCAATCGCTCCTGCTGAAGATGTTCAAGAAGAAGAGGAAGACGTTCAGGGCATCGAGAAAGATGGACGCTGCGATGAGCGGAGCGGAGGCGGTGTTGCTGCTGCTCCGCAGCCTCTGGAAATCGAACATCGTGAGACCGGCGAAGATGACCAGGCCGGCGATTGAGTAGATGAGAGCGGCGTTCGGGATATGGACGAATATCGCCACGATGCCGAACAAGATGAGTGCGACCAGTCCCCAGAAACAGGCGCGGGCAAGGCCGGAGAGATCCCGCCGGCTGCCGTAGCCTGCCGCGCCGAGTCCGATCATGAAGAGGGCAGTGGCCCCTCCAGCTTGCCAGAGTGCCTTGACGTCCACGCTGGCGTAGTAGGCGAGGGTCGGCGCCACCGCGAGCCCGATGAGGATCCCGAAGACGAAAAGCAGGCCCGCGGCGAGCGTGGCCGATTGCCGCACAGCGAATCTCATCGCGAACAGGCAGGCGAAGGCTCCGAGAAAAGTCACCCAGCCCCAGCCATAGGTCAGATTGCGGCCCAGGTAGGCGCCGAGCGCGAAGAATCCGACCGTGATCGCCACATACCCCATCGTCTGACCGAAAAGCGCCGCTGCATTCTGGATGGCCGCTGGGTGCCCCCGGAAGCTGCTCGGCTCGGTCGCCCAATCGCTCACGGATCCGCCTCCTGCTCACGGTTCTCGGCCGCCCACGATACGAGGTGGGTACGGCGACGTGAAGCGGCGGCGTCGGGCAACCCTCGTCGGCTCGAGCTGTCCGCCGGTGTCGGGGGGTCATCGGGCGCCTTCCTTTTGTGGTCACAGTCGGGCCATGGATAGGGTGCCGCTCGGCGAGGGGGCGTTGTCGGAGGAGCAGGAGGTTGGCGTGCGCAGCCCGCACCACCCCAGAATTATCCATCGGCCCGACGGACCTTGGGTCGTCGAGTGCCGGCAATGCCGAGACGACAGGTCCTCCTCGGTGCCGATCGGCATCGGGCTGCCGTTGCCGGACCAAGTGACGGCTGAGCGCCTGGCGGAGAACCACGCCGGACCCCGACGATTGGCCGCAGGCGGTCGCTGAGCACGTCACTGGCGGGGAGTGCGTCCGGCCGGGAACGGGACCATCTGACATCCCTCCCTGCGGCGCAAACCGGAGATCCTGCGCCGGTGCTACTGCGCCGGTGCTACTGAACGTCGCTCATGACGCCCAGTGCCTTGAAGACGGCCTCTTCGAGTTCGGTGAGTGCGGCGAACTCGATGCCGAGTCGGAAGCAGCCGTCGTCCGTCGGCACAGCGTTCCTCACCGTGCCGTCGAGCTGGACATTCACGGACAGGCCGAACGTCGGCGTCTCGAGGGAGAGATGGTGCCCCACGAGCTCGAGACCCTGGGGACAACGGAGCAGGATCCCGGCCCCGAATTCTGAGATGTCCAGGACGCGGCACGCCCTCCGTTGCTCGACGGGCTCGCCGTCGATGTGGCAGTAGCCGTCCCACCCGGCCATTCGGCGTGGCACTCGGCGGCGGAATTCCATGAAGCACCTCCTCCCGGTCGCCTAGGGGTCGTCTCTCCCACGCCGATCCTCATCGGGGCTCACGCCACGAGGGCGCGATGCAACGACTGGATGTGTTCCGTCTTTTCCGGCATGCCGACGACCTAAACACAGGACGATGAGCGGATTGGAGCGAGGGGCGGTGACCCGCGACGTGCGTGCATCGGTTCCCCCGGTCACCGCCCCCCTCGTTTCGGATCCTGACACTCGGCGCTGCATTCAGATAGGGCCGGTCAGACCACCGAGACGCAACGGGTGCACAACGCTGCCCAGACAGAGGAGCGCACCGTCGGGCCAAGCCGAGGCGGAGAGACGCACGGGCCTCAGGGTCGCACGGCGTGAGTGGCGCCCGAACAGGATCAGGATCGATCCGGCGAATGCCGTAGTGACGCCCCAGCTCAGAGACCTCGCGTCGAGCTGGAACGCATGATGAGCCATCCGAAATGCCCCAGCAGCCACAGGTCGTCGACCCTTGGTTCTCAGCTGGTTCCCTGCTAGTTTGCGCCGTCAGAAGCAGTGGGGATCGGGCATGGGGGTGGGGGCCGGGAAGCGAGGTTCCCCTAGCCCCTCCACCCGGCCCCCACCTCTGTTCACCGAGACAGAACCGGTACTTGGCCGATGTTCTGTCCCTGCGGTGTGTGATCTCTCGTCAGCGGCCCGCCTGACAGAGAGGGCGGGGTGACGAATCCCCCCGGAGACTTCCAATCACCCCGCCCTCGTCGCTTGAGTCTGGACGTCCCGGCCGCCTCGGAGTAGGGCAATTCGGTTCGAACCAGAACAACGCACCGACAACAGGTGAGCGCCACCTGAAGAGGGCCGCTCGGCGCCGCCTCCCTACCTCGGCAACCGCTGGAGCCGAAGCCCTTCGTCCACCTGCGTCGCTCCCCGTCGAATGACGAGCACCGTCGCGCCGGCCAGGAAGAGCAGCATCGCAAAGAAGAACGAATTCCCTGCGACCAGCTGCAGGGGATCGAGATGGAGATCGGAGGTGTTCTTGTAGGGGACCCACCAGACGGGCGCGCTCCAGAAGAGCACGGCGGTCGCGGCCGCGATGGGACGCCCCCAACGGGGCCGGTCGGGCGCCAACGCCAGCCACAGGATCGCCGGGACGACCCACACCATGTGATGAACCCACGAAATCGGGGACACCAGGAGACACGTCACAGCGCAGATGAGGACGCCCAGAAAGGGTGACGACCGTCGATGCGCCTGCGCCGCGAGCCAGAGCCCGGCGCGCGGCGGTCAAGAGAAGCAAGGGCAGCACGACGCCATCGGGGAGGAGTCCGTGCGTGAACCGGTCGAGCACTCCCCAGAGGTTCTGGTTGTCGACGATGGTGAGGTCTCCGGCACGGCCCGGCTGGAAGATGGCCTTCGTCCAGTAGGCCTTCGACGAGGCCGGTGAGACGGCGAACGACACCAGCTCACACGTTCCAAAGGTGAGCACACAGGTCAGAGCCCCGCGCCAGCGCCGCGTCAGCACCAGATACGGAACGAACAACAAGGGGGTGAGCTTCACCGCCGCGGCCAGCCCGGTCGCCACTCCGAGAGGCATCTGGCGCTTTCCGATACGGCGGTCGCTGAGAAGGTCCCACATGACGAGGAAGGTCACGAACAGATTCACCTGCCCGAAACCGATCGTGATCAGCACCGGATTGAGGAGCACGGCGGGCAGGCTCAACGCCAGGGCGAGACGCCAGGTCGCCACCCGGTCGAGAGAGGGCTTGACCAGACGCACGGAGAGCACGAGCACGCCGATCAACGCGGCCAGATTGCCCATGGTCCAGACGGCCTGGACCAAGCCGACACTTGTGAACGAGCGCTGCCACGGCGCGAAGAGCAGCGCGGCGAACGGGGGATAGGTGAAGGGGAGGCTCGTATTCGGGAGGACGAAGGAATACAGGTGGGACGTAAAGACGTACTTTCCGCCGAGTCGCAGATAGACACCGAGGTCCACCTCGTAGGTCCGGAGTGCGATGTACAGCCCATACGCCACCGCCAACGCAAACGACACGAACGCCGGACCCCATCCGCTGAGCCGACGCAGCCCCGAGCCCGAACGACCCACTCTGCTGCGGCGGCCTCCAAGGGGCTGATCGACGGTTGTCACGAAACCTCTCTCCAAGAGCTGGTGGGTGATGACCTTTTGGTCATACCCACTTCGAGCTCTGACGTAGCAACCGACAAACCTGAGACAGAGCCGATCTGCGTCAACGGGGCCGGTGGGCGCCCGTTATCGTAGTTGCGTGCACGTTGACGCGAGCCGGATGATGTTCTTCAGCTCGAGGGGACGCGCAACGGTGGAACAGTGGTACTGGGCACAGTGACCGGTCCACCCCCGCCGGCCGGGTTTGGCGATCCGGAGGACGAGGAGACGGGGTTCCCGGGTCCTTGCGTGAGATGGAGCAGGACCTCGAGCGTTCCGTTATTCGCCGTGGTGACGAAACCGCCGATGCTCGGGTTGGCGATGTTCCACTCCGAGAAGGTGATCGGAATATCGGCCAACACATCGATGGATGATCCGACGCGCTCTGCGGTGACGGGAAAGCTCACCGACTTTGTCACCCCGTGCATGTCGAGATTGCCCACGGCGTCGTAGTGCGCGACGGCGCCTTCCGCTGGGATCGCCCCCAAGTCGATTGGCGCGGCTGAGCGTGAGTGTCGCGGTCGGGTACTGGCTCACATCCATGATTGATCCGTCGAAGCGGGCGTTGCGCTCGCTTTGGTCACTGACAACGCTCGCCATGTCGACGGTGAACGTTCCCTTCGTCACTGTTGAACCGGCAATCGCCAGAGAGCCCCAGATTTTGCTGGTGCGACCGACCGCCGTCGCGTTCTGGCCGACGAGAACTTCTTGCACGCGGTAGCCCGCCATGGAACCCGCGCCCACGTTCCAGTTTCCATCAAGCGATGACGAGGGAGAAGCGGAACCTTTCGACGGGCTGGCGGTCGAGGAGGTCGATGACTTGGGCAGTTCGAGCTTGGCGGGAGCTGGGCCCTCAATGAAGTGGATGTAGATGTACGGCCCGAGGACAGCCGCCAGGACGATGAGCACGACAACCCCGATCGCCCCCGCAATGAGTCTGCGCCGTCTCTTCGTCGCCATGGGCGTTCATCATGACGCCGCATCCTGGCGGTGGGCTGTGTCTCTCCGTCTGCCTCGCGGATCCTCCTCTGCTTCCGGCGTCGGGATGAGAGCCGGATCACCTGCCGGATTTCTGTCGTTACCCCTGGTACTACTACCCTTCATCTCACGTTGAGGTCGAGAGTTGCGAAGACGTCGATGTCTCCCGTCGGCGGCGATCCAGGACTGAACTTCCACTAGGCACTGTTCTCAGGCACGAAGTCCCTCTAGTGTGCGGACGTGCGTGGCGGATTTGATCTGGAATTGTGTGTTTGCGTGCTGGCACGCGTCCTGAGTCGGCAGGGCGAGAACCGGCGCTGCAACTTGGCGACTGGGAGGATTCGATGACGAAGAAGAGCGGGATTTTCGCGCCGATGGCAGCCGCTGGCGACTGTGCTGCCGCTTGCTGTGGGCATCTTCGCAGTCACCGAGCTGTCGCCGCCGGGAACTCGACGATCGTCGGTGACACAGTCGCGGGTCTACGTACCCGGGATCCGGAACGCCACGGCGGTCGTCACCGGCGATGGCAACTGTCACACGGCCGCGGGAACCGCTGACGTAATCGCCGTCGTGGGCAACGCCTGTACGGCGTGTCCGACGGCCGCGGCGCAGACACGTGCGTCGAACGCCGACGGCACCGTCCCGACTCCGCTGACACAGAGGCTACGCTCGGAGCCGGCGACCGATTCACTTCGACGCGACTACAGCGGGGATGTCAGCTAGCTGGCGGCACCGACGTCCCTCCGCGACCGAGCACCGCTGCGAACGCCGTGCACCATCGGTCAGGCGATCACACCACTCGACGCATATCGAACCTGCCCGCCAGCGGGACCTTGGAGGACTTCACCGCCAACGGTCGAGCACCAACGGCGACCGGACCAGCGTTACCGGTTGCGTGGTCCAACTTCGACGGCAGTCTGCACCGCGGGCGCCGGTGAGCGTCGACCTCGTTCGTCGGCGTCGGCACCGTTCGCTGACGGCTACGGCCACGTTTCAGCGTGGACAACTACGCGAGCTCACGGCGAGCGAGCGGCGCCGACGACCTTCTCCATCGGCCAGGCCACCTCCGACCACGCCGACCATCGTGACAACCTGCCGGCTCAGCGCCACTTTCGGACGGGCAGCTTCGAGCCTCGGTACAGCAACGGCTCACGGCGCTCGGTGAGATCACCTCGAACGTCGATGTGGACGAAGTCGACGCTGCAGTCATGACACCGGTCGCGCTGTCGGCGCCAAGGCCTCGTGTTCGTCGACGCTCAGGCACAGTGCCGACTATGCCGCTCACTGCCACGTTGGCAGCGCGACACCAACTACGTGCGGCAGCGGCACGCTCAGACAGCTTCGCCGTCGTAGCCAGGCGACCCCGACCACGCCGACCATCACGAATGCTGCCTACCGAGCGGGACCTTCGGCGGGGGCTTCATGGCAGCACTGAACGCAGCCTACGGAGCTCAACGGCGACGGCACCCAATCAGTCACGTCGAATACGCCCACGGTCTGCTCCACCAGCGGCCTTGCGGTCAGCTACGTCGGCGTCGGCACGTGCTCGCTGAATGCCCAGGTGGCAACAGGAGCCAATTACCTTGCCGCCTCTGGCTCCGCCCAGACCCTCACGATCGGCCGCGCCACACCCACCACGCCGACCATCACCAACATCCCCGCACCGGCCAACGAGTTCTTCGGCTTCACGCCCAATGTGGGCACGACAGGCGACGGCACACAGACGGTCACCTCGAGCACGCCGAAGGTGTGCAGTGTCGGCAGCAACGGGCTCACCGTCACATTTGTCGGATTCGGGACCTGCACGCTGACCCCGAGCGTGGCGCAGGGCACGAACTACTTCGGCGCGACCGGGAGCGCGCAGAGCTTCACGGTGCAGGAGGCTTCCCACGGTTACTGGCTGGTGGGGTCGGACGGGGGCATCTTCTCGTTCGGCACGGCCGCCTTCCACGGCTCCATGGGTTCCACACCGCTGCAGCGCCCGGTGGTGGCCATCACACCGACGCTGACCGGGAACGGGTACTGGCTCGTCGCCTCTGACGGAGGGATCTTCAGCTTCGGGGACTCCACCTACTACGGCTCGCTTCCCCAGCTCGGGTTCCACCCGTTCGCATCCGGACAGACGCAGAGCCTCAACGCCCCGATCGTCGGCATGGTGCCGACTTTCACCGGTCGCGGGTATTTCATGGTCGCCTCGGATGGTGGCGTGTTCGCGTTCGGCGACGCCAAGTTCAAGGGCTCGTGCCCCGGCATCGGCGGGTGTGCCGGTGCGGCGGTGTCGGTGATGCCGGATCGCACCGGAGACGGCTACTGGTTGGTGACGAGCCTCGGCAACGTCTACGCCTTCGGTGACGCCCCGTACTACGGCGGGCCGACCCCCTCGACCGTACCGGTGGTCGACGCGGTGGCCACGCCTGACGGGCACGGCTACTGGCTGCTCTACGCGAACGGCGTGGTGGCCACCTTCGGTGACGCGACCAACCTCGGTGCCCCGGTCGGCTACGTGAACGGGTTCAATCCCGCCACCGCCATCTTCCCCACAGTCGACGGCCAGGGCTACTGGGTGGCCTCGGGCCGAGGTGACGTGTTCTCATACGGCGTCTCGCCCTACCTGGGCAGCGAGGCAGCCGCCGGCCTCAACGGCGAGATCATCGCCGCCTTCGGCTTCTAGGGGCTTACGCCCCGAGCGCCTCGTGCTCGGACTCGAGAGCGGGTAACTCCGCCACGACGGACTCGACGACCGCGCCCAGGCCGCGACCGGTTACCGCGGACGCCCGGCGCAGTAATTCCGAGATGTATCCGACCAGGTTGATGACGTCCGACCTCGGGGACCGCCCCACCAGCGGGACCGGTTCCGTTGCCGGGTCGAGGTCGCAGACTTCCAGGATCACCTGGCGGATGGCCAGTAGGGCCGAGCGGGCCGAGATCAGCGACGTTTCGCTCGTGCGGAGCCAGATGGAAATGCCCAGTTCAAGGGACAGGTCCCCGGAGAACGGCTCTACTGGGCCGAGCTCGGCCAGCCCGCCGAGGAGGGCGGGTCCGAAGCCGGTCGGGGCGTCGTTCACCATGGCCTCAGTGTGACGAAGGGCTGTAACAAGGTGGTGGACCGGCTCTGGGCTGGTATTTTGTTGGGCGTGCCACGCACGATCTGGAAGGGGGCTCTGAGTTTCGGGCTGGTGAACATCCCCGTCGGCCTGTACCCGGCCACCTCGGACAAGAGCATCCACTTCAACCAATTCGAAGAGGGGACATCCGACCGGATCCGCTACAAGAAGGTCAACGAGCGGACAGGCGAGGAGGTCCCCCAGGACCGCATCGTCAAGGGGTACGACCTCGGCGGGGGCGAGTACGTCATCCTCACCGAAGAGGAGCTCGAGTCCGCGGAGCCGAAGAAGTCGCGCCAGATCGAGATCTCCGATTTCGTCGGCCTGGTCGACATCGACCCGGTGTTCTTCCGGTCCAGCTACTACCTGGCCCCCGAAGGGGCCGGTGCGGACAAGGCATACGCCCTGCTGCGCAGGGCCATGGCCGAGGCCGGGCGGGTCGCTATCGCCACCCTCGTCATGCGCAACAAGGAGTACCTCGTTGCCATCCGTCCCGAGGAGGACGCCCTCGCCCTCCATACCATGTACTTCTCGGACGAAGTGCGGAATCCTGACCGCGACCTCGAGCTCCCCGCCACGGGCGACGTGACCGACCGCGAACTCTCCATGGCGCAGTTACTGATCGAGTCGATGGAGAGTGACTGGGACCCGCAGCGGTTCCACGACACGCACCGCGAGAAGGTCGAGGCCCTCATCGACGAGAAGCGCCAGGGGCACGAGATCGTGCTGCAAGAGGGACCCGAGCCCGCGGCCAAGGTGGTCGACCTGATGGAGGCGCTCAACGCCAGCATCGCGGCGGCGGCGCACCCCGGCTCCGAAGGGAAGGGCGCCAAACGGTCCACGGCCACCAAGCGGGCCTCGGCCAAGCGGGCCGCACCGACCAAGAAAGCGGCAAAGGCCGCCAAGGCGCCCAAGACCGCCGCCCGCCGCAAGGCCTCCTGAGCACGGCCGTCGCGTGGCGACGGCGATCCATGACCCGACTCGCTGGAGTCACCACCTATTGCGCCTATTCCCGGAAGTGCGCAAGAAACTCGTCACAATACTGTGATTTGAGTCATTTTCCAGCTCAATAGCGCTTATCCGTGGTGAAATGCCCTCAATCGAGTCCAGCTCGTAAAGGGGGCCCCGGATGGCCACGGCGCAAGTACTCGTTCCGGACGGGATGCCGGAGTGGACGGGCTTTGACGGCCTGATCCAGTTGATCTCGGTGGACGGCCAGCGGACAGTCGGATGCCCCTATTGGGACCTCGTGGCCGACGTCGATGCGGCGCAGCTACGCGACCTCTATCGCGACATGGTGGTGGTCCGCCGCATCGATGCCGAGGCCATGGCCCTGCAGCGACAGGGCGAGCTCGCGTTGTGGGCCCCGCTCCTTGGACAGGAAGCAGCCCAGGTCGGGTCGGCCAGGGCCCTGCGTCCCGGCGACTTCGTCTTTCCGAGCTACCGCGAGCACGGGGTCGCCTACTGCCGTGGCGTGGACCCGGTAGCCCTGCTCCGACTCTGGAGGGGCGCCGGGCTGTCGGGCTGGGACCCCGCCGAGTACGGCATCGCCACCCCCGCCATCGTCGTCGGTGCGCAGGCGCTCCACGCCACCGGCTACGCCTTCGGGATCACGCTTGACGGTGCCACCTCGGCGGCCGTGGCGTACTTCGGCGACGGGGCCACGAGCGAGGGGGACATCGCGGAGGCTTTCGGCTTCGCCGCCAGCTACGTCGTGCCGGTGGTCTTCTTCTGCCAGAACAACCAGTGGGCTATTTCGGAGCCGGTCCGGCTGCAGTCGCACACCTCCATCGCCCAGCGGGGCCAGGGGTACGGGATTCCGGCACTGCAGGTCGACGGCAACGACGTCCTGGCCGTCCTGGCCGCCACGAGGTTGGCCCTTGCCCGCGCCTCCGCCGGTTACGGGCCGACGCTGATCGAGGCGGTGACCTATCGCATGGGCCCACACACGACGTCCGACGACCCCACCCGTTATCGCTCGCACGCCGACGAGGAGGAATGGCGTGTCAAGGACCCGCTGGCCCGCCTGTCTGCGCTGCTCCACACAGAGGGCCTCGTCGACGACCGGTTCGCTGCGGACGCCGAGGCCGGCGCGGACGAGGTGGCGGCCGCACTGCGCCGGGGGTGTCTGGCCATGCCGGACCCCGAACCTGCTGAACTGTTTGCCCACGTGTACGCGGATCCCCATCCGTTGCTCCACGCCGAGCAGGATGCATACGCCGACTATCTGGCCGGGTTCGACGAAGACTCGTGATGGCGACCATGTCCTTGAGCAAGGCGCTGAACGCAGGGTTGCGCGAAGCCATGGAGCGTGACCCCAAGGTCGTTCTGATGGGGGAGGACATCGGAAAGCTCGGGGGGGTGTTCCGTGTCACCGAGGGTCTACAGCGCGACTTCGGTGACCGCCGCGTCATCGATACGCCACTGGCCGAGTCCGGCGTCATCGGGACGGCCGTCGGGTTGGCCATGCGCGGCTACCGGCCCGTTTGTGAGATCCAGTTCGACGGTTTCATCTACCCCGCCTTCGACCAGATTGTCTCCCAGGTGGCCAAGCTGCGCTACCGCAACGAGGGCCGCGTCTCGGTGCCTCTGACCATTCGCGTTCCCTTCGGCGGTGGGGTCGGCGCGGTCGAGCACCACTCCGAGTCGCCCGAGTCCTACTTCGCGCATACGGCCGGGCTGCGCGTCGTGACCCCGTCCAACGCGGCCGACGGCTACCGCATGATCCAACAGTCGATCGCGTCCGACGACCCGGTGGTGTTCTTCGAGCCCAAGCGGCGTTACTGGGAGAAGGGCGAGGTGAACGACGACGCGGCGCTCAATGACATCCCGCTGCACCGCGCGGCGGTCCTCACCAACGGGAGCGACGTGACCATCGCGGCCTACGGCCCCATGGTGGCGACGGCGCTGCAGGCGGCACGCATCGGGGATGCGGAGGGAACCTCCATTGAGGTCATCGACCTGCGCTCACTCTCGCCCGTCGACTTCGAGACGATCGAGGCGTCAGTCCGCAAGACGGGGCGACTGGTCGTGGCCCACGAAGCGAGCGTGTTCGGCGGGATCGGGGCCGAGATCGCAGCCCGGGTCTCCGAGCATTGCTTCTTCCACCTGGAAGCTCCCGTCCGCCGGGTCGGCGGATTCGCCACGCCGTACCCGCCCTCGCGGGCAGAGCGTTACTTCCTCCCCGACGCCGACCGGATTCTCCACGAGGTGGACCGGTGCCTCGAACCAGCATGAGCCCGCCGCAGCACTTCGTATTGCCCGACCTCGGTGAAGGGCTCTCCGACGCCGAACTCGTGGCGTGGCATGTCGCCGTCGGTGACGAGGTGGCCCTGAACCAGGTCCTGGTGGAGGTCGAGACCGAGAAGGCCGTCGTCGAGCTGCCCAGCCCCTTTTCGGGAACCGTGGTCGAGCTGCTGGCGGCAGCGGGGGAGACCGTCCGCGTCGGGGCACCACTCATCGCCATCGACAGCAACAGCAATGCCGCCGAAATTGAGACTGAAGCCGCACCACCCGACGCGGCACCATTCGAAGCCGAAAGCGAGGCCGAGGAGAGGGTGCCGATGCTCGTGGGCTACGGCCCGTCCGAAGCGCCTCCGAGCCGCCGGCGCCGCAACGGCAGCGGGCACCGGGAGCGGATCCCCGCCGACACGCCCCGCACGCCGCCCACGCCGGCGACCCCGGCCCGAGCGCTCGCCGCACCGCCCGTACGATTCATGGCCCGCCAGCACGGCGTCGACCTGGCCGACGTGCGCGGCAACGGTCCGGGCGGGATCATCACGCGCGAGGACCTGGCCGCGCATCTCGCCGCCTCGACGGCGCACGACGCAGGCCAGCGTGAGACCAGAAGGCCCGTGCGCGGTGTCCAGAAGCACATGGCCGAGGCCATGGTCCGCAGCGTGGCCTCGGCGCCGCAGTCCTGCGTCTTCCTCACCGTCGACGCGACGCCCACGGTGGAGCTGGTCGATCGGCTGCGGCACAACCGGCGCTTCGAGGGGCTGCACGTGACGCCGCTCGCCGTCGTCGCCCGCGCCGTCGTGCTCGCGCTGCACGACCGCCCCTGCCTGAACTCGTCGTGGGACGTGACCTCCGACGAGGTGGTGACGAAGAAGTATGTCCATCTGGGCATTGCCGTGGCGGGCCCGCGCGGGCTCGTCGTGCCGAACATCAAGGAGGCGCAGGAGCTGACGCTGCGCGAACTGACCGCTGCGCTGGTCGACCTGACCGCCACGGCTCGCGCCGGCCGCACCGCACCGGCGGATCTGCGCGACGGGACGATCACGATCACCAACGTCGGGGTCTTCGGCGTGGACGCCGGCGTGCCCATCCTCAATCCGGGTGAGGCGGCCATCCTCGCCGTCGGGTCGCTGCAACGGCGACCCTGGGAATGCGGGGGCGAGGTCGCGCTGCGCCACGTCGTGACCTTGAGCCTCGCCTTCGACCACCGGCTGGTTGACGGGCAGGCGGCGGCGCTCTTTCTGCGGGACGTGGGCGACGTCGTGACCGACCCCACCAACCTCGTCGCCTGGGGCTGATTCGCTCCCACCTGGACCATTGCCACCAGACACGCCAAGCGCGAGGGTGGAGTCAGCACGCCGGGGGACGCAACCCGACCTGCAGAGGGAGATCGCCATGAGAACGATCCGGGACGTCATGCACGGCGACGTCGAGGTGCTCCGGACGACGGACACCGCGGCCGACGCGGCGCGTTTCCTCGCCAACCACAGCGAGGACAGCGCCCCGCTGTGCCAGAGCGACGGCTCCCTCGCTGGCTCCGTGAGCAACCGCGACATCGTGGCCCTGGTCGTGGCCAAGGGTCGTGACCCCCGTGAAGTGAGCCTGGCCGAGTTCAGCCGGGTGGCCGACGACGTCGTCGCGCTCGACGTCGATGTGTCCCTCGAGGACGCCGTCGCCGTCATGTGCCGGCACCAGCAGTCCCGGCTCCCCGTACTCGAGCAAGAACGCGTCGTCGGGTTCGTCACGCAGCGCGACGTGGCCTGCTCCATCAGCTTCCGACCGCCCTGGGCCGACTCGACCTGACGCAACTCCCGTCCTGACACAACTCCACCCGAGACATCGCCCGCACACGGCAGTGCGCAGAGGTCAGCTCACGTCAGGTCCTGCCGGCCGCCCGCGCAATCGACGCCGCCCGCGCCGCCGCGTCGTCCGCGGTGACGACGAACCGGCCGTACGCGGCGCCCTCGAGCTCCACGACCACGGCGGGACCCTTGCCGTGCACAGCAGCGAAATCCTTGCCGAAGTCGCCCCGGCGCGTGCCGACGGCGATCACGTTCGGCACCCCGGTACCCGGCGCCCGGATCCCGCGGAGTTCGGGCCACGGGTCGTCGACCGAGCGGACCGCCGTCACTGCCGAGAGCGGCACCCGGATGTCGCCGTGCGCGCCCTCTGCCTTCTCTATCGCTCGCAAGTGCAGCACGAGCTCGCCACCGTCGACTTCGAGTTCAGCCACGCAGACTGAGTCTACGAAGGACGGTTAGCCTCGAACAGATGTGGCCGCCGCCACCCGGGGGAACCTGGGTCATCGACCTCGACGGCGTGGTGTGGCTGGCAGGCAAGCCCATTGCCGGTGTCGACGAGGCCGTGACCCGCCTGCGCGGTGTCGGGGTGCGCGTGGTGTTCGCCACGAACAACGCCTTGCCGACGCGGGCCGAGTTGCACCGGCAGCTGGCGCAGTGCGGTATCACCACTGACGACGCCGACCTGCTGCGCTCGGCCGACGTGGCCGCCGGCATGCTGGCTCCCGGCTCCACCGCTGTGGTGCTGGGCGGTGACGGCGTGCTCGAGGCCCTGGCGGCCCGTGGGGTGACCGTCGTGCCCGAGGGACCGGTCGACGCCGTGGTCGTCGGCCTGACCCGTGACTTCACCTACGAGAAGCTGACGCGCGCCGCCACGGCCGTCCGGGCCGGGGCGCGGCTGGTGGGCACGAACGAGGACGCGACCTATCCGACCCCCGACGGGCTGGTGCCCGGGGCGGGCGCCATCCTGGCCGCCGTGGTCACGGCATCGGGCCGAGCGGCCGACGTGGCGGGGAAGCCGCACCGCCCGACGGCGGACGCCATCGCCGCCCGGGTCGGCTCCGGGGAGCTCCGGGTCATGGTGGGGGACCGACCCTCGACCGACGGCGCCCTGGCCGCTCAGCTGGGCATTCCCTTCGGCCTCGTCTTGTCGGGGGTCACCAAGAAGGGGGAAGTCCCACCCGACGCCGTTCCCGCCGCCGTGGCGCCGGATTTGCTGCGGCTCGTCGACCAGGCCCTCCAAGACCCGACTTGAAAGTGCTTGCCAGCAGCTAGCACTCCAGATACTCTTGTGTAATGGCAAGCAATGAGCGGATACGCAAATACCTCGATGCGGGGACCGTCCTCGGACAGGTCAGCCGCGGCCGGGCCGAGGAGATCGTGCGAGAATTGGTCAACGCCGGAGACATCCAGCGCAGCCAGACACAGGAGTGGGTCGACAACTTGGTCGAACGGAGCCACAAGTCCAGCGAGCAGATCTTGGAACTGGTGCGCCACGAGGTGGCCAGCCAACTCGAGAAGATCGACCCCCGGTCTCTGGAGTCGATCGCCAACCAGGTGGCCGAGGTCCTGAAGAAGTCGGCCAAGGCGGGCCGCAGCGCAACCAAGGACGTGACCACCCGTGCCGGCAAGGCCGCCAAGGACGCGACCAACAAGGCGGGCCAGACCGCCAAGGGCGTGACCGCCCAGGCCGGCAAGACCGCCAAGGGCGTGACCACGCAGGCCGGCAAGACCGCCACCCGGGCGCGTGATGCGGCCACCTCGGTCGCCCCGTCCCGACTCCCGGGCATCAAGTCACCGTCAGGATCCTCCAAGGCGGACGCCAAGAAGTCCCACAGCAAGAAGGTCTCCGAGGCGAACACGTCGGCAGCCAAGAAAGAAGCCAGCTGACCGGCGGGGCCCGCCGCCGGCTCGATGCCGAGCTCGTGCGACGTGGCCTCGTCGACTCCCGGCAGGCGGCCCAAGCGGCCGTGGCGGCCGGCTCCGTGCTCGTCTCCGGCACCCAGGCCGACAAGCCGGCGCGCCTGGTCGCCCCCGGCGAGCCGGTCGTCCTGCTCGGACCCCCGTCGCCCTTCGTGGGCCGTGGCGGTCGCAAGCTCGAGGCCGCATTGGGCCGGTTCCAGATCGACGTCGCCGATCGGCGCGCCCTCGATGCCGGAGCGTCGACCGGCGGCTTTACCGACTGCCTACTCCAGCACGGGGCCGCCCACGTCTACGCCGTGGACGTCGGGCACGGGCAGCTCCATCCTGCGCTGCGGGCGCACCCTCTCGTCACGGTCCTGGAGCGCACCAACGTGCGGACCCTGACGCCGACGGACCTCAGCGCGGCCGACCCTGCCTTCGAGCCCTGCCCGCTCGTCGTAGCCGATCTGTCCTTCATCTCGCTGCGCAGTGTCGTGCCCGCCCTCACCGGCGCCGTGTCGACCCCCGATGCCGACCTCGTCCTCCTGGTCAAGCCCCAGTTCGAGGCCGGCCGCGCCGCCGTCTCCCGGGGCAAGGGCGTGATCCGGGACCCGGCGCTCTGGCTCGGCGCTGTCGAGGGCGTGGCGTCCGCGCTGCATGACGGGAAAACCGGCATCATGGGAGCGATGGTTTCCCCCCTGACCGGCTCCGCCGGCAACGTCGAGTTCCTGGTGCACGCCCGCAAGGGCATCGCCGCGGACGAGACGGGGGAGGTCGCCGCCCTGCTCCGCGCCGCCGTGTCGGAGGCGGACGGACTCCTTCCACCGGCGGCCCCGGCCGGCTGAGCCGTCGCACTTCGATGGCGACCGTCACCTTCCTGGTCCATCCCGAACGCCCCGACGCGCTCGAGCTGGCCACCGACACGGCGGCTTGGCTGACGGCGCGGGGGGACGTCGCCCGGATCCTCCAATTCAGCGGTCCCGACCAGGTCAGCGAGGCAGGCGTCGACGTCGAGCTGGCCGACGTCGACTTCGGCGGGACGACCGTGGCCGTGAGCCTGGGCGGGGACGGCACGTTCCTGCGCGTGGTTCGCCTCGCCGCCACCGAGGACGTGCCGGTGCTGGGCGTGAACTTCGGCCGCCTCGGGTACCTGCCTGACCTTTTGCCGGACCAGGTGCGCGGCGCCCTCACCAGGGTGTTCGAGGGTAAGGCGATCATCGAGTCGCGTTGCGCGCTCGACGTGTCGATCTCGGACCGTTCGGTGAGCGATGACGTCACGGCCCTGCTCGCGCTGAACGAGGTGGTGATCGAGAAGATCGACTTCGGGCACACCGTCCGACTGGCGACCACGGTGGACGGGGAGGAGGCGCTGACCTACTCCGCCGACGGCCTCATCATCGCCACCCCGACCGGCTCCACCGCGTACAACCTGTCGGCCGGCGGCCCGATCCTGGCCCCGACGTTGCGCGCCATGGTGCTGACACCCGTGGCGCCTCACTTCTCCCTCGACCGCAGCCTCGTGCTGACCGAGGACCAGGAGGTGACCGTCGAGATCGTGCCCGACCGCTCCGGCGTGCTCGTCATTGACGGGTTGGAGATCGGCCGGCTCCAACCCGGCGCCGCAATCACGTGCACCGTGGCGCGAGCGCCCGGTGCGTGTCGTGCGCAACGAGCCCCAGACCTTCGGCGGCATCCTGCGCTTCCGACTTCTGGCCGAGCGGAACCAGTGAGCCGGTCGTGCTGACCGACTTGCACGTGCGCGACCTCGGTGTGATCGAGGACCTCACGCTGGAGTTCGCGCCCGGCATGACGGCGCTCACTGGAGAGACGGGGGCCGGCAAGACGCTGGTCGTCGAGGCACTGCAGCTGGTGCTGGGCGGTCGGGCCAACCCCGGCATGGTGCGCGCCGGCGCGGCCGAGGCTCTGGTCGAGGCCCGCTTCGTGGTGGGCCAGAGCGACGCCGCCCGCGAGGTCATCCTGACCCGCTCGGTCCCCGCCGAAGGCCGGTCCCGGGCTTGGGTCGACGGCCGCATGGCGCCCCTCGGCGCGCTCGGTGAGGCAGCGGCGGAGCTGGTCGAGATCCACGGCCAGCATGAGCACCGGGCCCTCGTCACACCCACCGCTCAGCGCAACGTGCTCGACGCCTTCGCCGGCACTGACCTCAGCCGCGTGCGGGCCATCCGGAGCCAGCTGCACGCGCTCGACGAGGGGTTGGCGGGACTCGGTGGCGACGCCCAGCAGCGGGCCCGTGAGGCGGACGTCCTCCGCTACCAGGTGGAGGAAATCGCACAGGCGCACCTCGCCGACCCGGACGAGGAGGCCTCCCTGCGGCTCCAGGAGGATCGATTGGCCGACGCCGCCGCCTACCGTGACGCTGCGCTCGAGGCGCTGGAGCTGGTCGACCCCTCCGGCGACGGCGGGGCGATCGACCTGCTCGGGCGCGCCGGCGGAGCCCTGGCCGGCCGGGAGTCGTTCGAGAGTTACACGGGCCGCCTCGCGGCCGCCGCCGTCGATCTGTCCGACCTGGCTCGCACCCTGCGCGACGAGGTCGAGAGCTGGGAGGACGACCCGCAACGGCTCATCGACGTGCAGGAGCGCCGGCGCCTGCTGGCCGAGCTGCGGCGCAAGTACGGCGAGGACCTGGCCGCCGTCATGGCCTACGGACAGGAGGGCGCGCTTCGGCTGGCTGCACTGGAGAACGCGGAGGGCGAGGCCGTCCGACTCCAGGCCGAACGCGAGGTGCGGAGCAGCGAGCTCGCGGGCGCCGAGGCGGCCGTGCGCTCGGTCCGGGCCCGTGCCGCCAAATCCTTCGCCAAACAGGTCGGCGAGCGGCTGGGGGCGCTGGCCATGGCCGGGGCCCGGCTCGAGGTGCGATTGGCACCCGAGGGAGCGGGCGACCCGATTGAGCTCGCCCTGGGCGCCAACGTCGGCGAGGCGGTGCAGCCGCTGGCCCGCGCCGCGTCGGGAGGCGAGCTGGCCCGAGCGATGCTCGCCATTCGCCTGGTGGGACTGGGCGGTCCCCAGACCATGGTCTTCGACGAGGTGGACGCCGGGGTGGGCGGGGCGGCCGCGCTCGCCCTGGGGGAAGCGCTGCACGAGGTCGGGGGTGATCGCCAGGTGCTGGTCGTCACCCACCTGGCCCAGGTGGCGTCGCAGGCCGACGCGCAGATCAGCGTGGTCAAGGGCCAGTCGCGGGGCCGCACGGTGACGACGGCAACAGCGGTACAGGGTGAGGAGCGGGTCACCGAGCTCTCCCGGATGCTGTCCGGACATCCCGACAGCGATGCCGCCCGTGCCCACGCCCGTGAGCTGCTCGGTGCCTCGCATGGGCGGTAGTCCACCGCGAGTTCGGCTGCCTTCGATTATCGTGGTCGGGTGCACCGATCACGCGACTTGATGCTTGACGTGCCGAAGGCGGCGTGAGCAAGTTCATCTTCGTCACCGGCGGTGTCTCGAGCTCGCTCGGGAAGGGTCTGACCGCCTCTTCGCTCGGCCGTCTCCTCAAGTGCCGCGGCCTACGGGTGACGATGTGCAAGCTCGACCCGTACATCAACGTCGATCCCGGCACCATGAACCCGGGCGAGCACGGCGAGGTCTTTGTCACCGAGGACGGCGGTGAGACCGACCTCGACCTCGGGCACTACGAGCGCTTCATCGACGAGAACCTGTCCAGGCGATCCAATACCACGACCGGCGGCGTCTACAGCTCGGTGATCGCGAAGGAGCGCCGCGGCGACTTCCTCGGGCGCACGGTGCAGGTGATCCCGCACGTGACCGACGAGATCAAGGACCGGATCAAACGCCTCGCCGACGAGGACGTCGACATCGTGATCGTCGAGATCGGCGGGACTGTCGGCGACATCGAGATCGTCCCTTTCATTGAGGCAATTCGGCAATTCCGCCGAGACATCGGCCGGGACAACGTCTGCTACATGCACCTCACCCTCGTGCCCTATCTCGTGTCGGGCGAGCAGAAGACAAAGCCCACCCAGCACTCCGTCACGGAGCTGCGGAGCCGGGGTATCCAGCCCGACGTCATCGTCTGCCGGAGCGACAAACCGATCTCCGACAGCTTGAAGCGCAAGATCTCCCTGCAGTGCGACGTGGCCATTGACGCCGTGGTCTCGGCCGTGGACGCGCCGAGCATCTACGAAATCCCGCTCGTCCTGCACGAGCAGGGACTCGATTCCTACGTCTGCCGCACCCTGGGCATCGACGAGTCGGGTCATCCGATCGACATCTCCGAGTGGGAGACGCTGGTCGGTCGGGTCGAGTCATTGTCGCGGAGCGTGAAGGTCGGCATCGTCGGCAAGTACGTGAACATGCCCGACGCCTACATGTCGGTGGTCGAGGCCCTACGCCACGCCGGGTTCCATCACGGGGCGAGCGTGGAGCTCGATTGGATCGATGCCGAGCTCGTGCCCGGCCTTCTCGGGACCGACCGACTGCGGGGTCTCGACGCCGTGGTGATCCCAGGCGGTTTCGGTGAGCGCGGCATCGAAGGCATGATTGCCGCGGCGGGCTACACCCGAGACAACGACATTCCGTGCCTGGGACTGTGCCTGGGTCTCCACGTGATGGTCATCTCCGTCGCCCGCGACCGGGCCGGGCTGGAACGGGCCAACTCGCGTGAGTTCGACAGCCTCTCTCCGGACATGGTGATCGACCTGATGCCGGACCAGGCCGAGGTGACCGACAAGGGCGGCACCATGCGCCTGGGCTCGTACCAGGCCGCCCTCCTCGCCGGCTCGAAGGTGGCCAAGGCGTACGGCACGCTTGGCGTCACCGAACGGCACCGTCATAGGTTCGAATTCAACAACCGGTACAAGTCGAAGCTGGCCGCCGTGGGTCTGGTGTGCTCTGGGATCTCGCCCGACGGCCGGTTGGTCGAGTTCGTCGAGCTGGAGGAGCATCCGTACTGGGTGGCCACCCAGGCCCATCCCGAATTCAAGAGCCGGCCCGACCGGGCTCACCCCCTGTTCCGCGAGCTGATCGCCGCGGCACTGGAACGGGCGGAGGGGCGCGAACCCCATCTGCTCGATCTCGACGCCGTCACCTAGGCACGTGCCGGGCTTCCGCCGTGTCTCCGAGGAGGAGCTCCTGCGGGCCTGGCTGTTCCGGGTCGACCGCTTGCACCTCCTCGATCCCGACGGCGAGCCCTTCGACCGGGTCGTCGTCCGCCACCCCGGTGCCGTCACAGTTGTCCCCGTCCACGACGACGGCACGGTGACGCTGGTGCGGCAGTACAGGGCGGCCGTCGACACCCAGGTGCTCGAGATCGTGGCCGGGACGCGCGACCAGGAGGGCGAGGAGCCTGAAGCCACGGCCCGCCGGGAGCTCGCCGAGGAGGCCGGGCTCGCGGCCACGCGCTGGGAGCAGCTCATCGGGACCTGGAACTCGCCAGGAGTCAGCGACCAGCACACGCTCATCTATCTGGCGACCGGTCTCTCCTCCATCCCGACCCGCCCGCAGGGCGTGGAGGAGGGCTACATGACCATCGAGTCCATTCACCTCGACGACGTCGATGGTCTGGTGGCCGACGGGTCGTTGCGGGACGAGACGACCGTGCTCGGCTTGTACCTGGCCCGCCAGCGCCTCGGTGCCACAGGGCGGCTGCCGTGACCGCATCGTTGCCGCGGGATGCCGAGGAGTTCCTGTCCTGGCTCGAGGTCGAACGGGGACGTTCCCCGCGCACCTTGTCGGCGTACCGGCGCGACCTGGGGACGTACCAGGACGATGTCGTGGGCCACGGCATCGACGCGGCGACGTCGGCCGACGTGGCGGCACACCTCGAGACGTTGCGCCGGACACACGGTGCGTCGTCGGTGGCACGGGCGCTCTCGAGCATCAGGGGCTTCCACCGCTTCCTGGTCGAGGAAGGGATGCGGGGCGACGACCCGACGCTCGACCTGCCCTCCATCTCCGTGACTGACATGCTGCCGAAGGCGCTGAGCGAGGAGGAGACGGAGCTTCTCCTCGGCGCAGTCGTCGGCACGGGTCCCACGGTCCTGCGCGACCGGGCTCTTCTCGAGGTCCTCTATGGCACCGGTGCCCGCGTCAGTGAGGTGGTGGGGCTCAATCTCGGTGACGTCATTGCAGCAGTCGAGGGGACCGACCTGCCCTTGCTCCGGGTACTCGGGAAGGGAGACAAAGAGCGCGTCGTCCCGATCGGCGGCCTCGCCCGGGCCGCCCTGGCCGACTGGCTCTCGGGCCAGGGGCGCCCGCTCCTCGAGCCGAAGAAGTGGCTCCGGCGGAGCGATGCCGAAGCGGTCTTCCTCAACGTCCGTGGCGGTCGACTGTCCCGTGTCGGGGTCTTCGGCGTCGTCAAGAAGTACGCCGCCCGCGTCGGTCTGGCCGAGAAGGTGAGCCCGCACGTGCTGCGCCACTCCTGCGCCACTCACATGCTGGGGCGAGGGGCCGACGTGCGGGTCGTCCAGGAGCTCCTGGGCCACGCCTCCATTGCGACCACACAGCGCTACACGAAGGTCTCGCCCGAGCACCTCCGTCGGGCCTACGAAGGGGCTCACCCCCGGGCGGGAACCACGAGGGGGAGGGACCGCGTAGCATGAGCCCATGCCGAACGAGGCCCCCACGGCGCAGACCGCCGACGTGGATTTTGCCGCCCTCCTGCACGCAGAGCAGGCAGGGTTGCAGGCCCAGCTGAGCGAGCTCGGGTTCGCCGACCAGGGGAGTGGCCTCAACTACGACTCCAACTTTGCCGACTCCAGCCAGGTCACTGCGGAGCGGGGCGAGGCCGAGCGCCTGGCGACCGAACTCCGCGAGGCCCTCGACGAGGTGGAGGCCGCCCTCCGGCGCCTGGAGGAAGGGAACTACGGGCTCTGCGAGGGCTGCGGCAAGCCGATCGGCACCGCCCGCCTCGAGGCCATGCCTGCGGCGCGCTTCTGCATCGCCGACGCCGTCAAGCACTAGGTGGGCCCACCCGGAGCCTCCTCCAGGAGGCGACCGATGGATCAGCGGACGAAGCGCCGGCTGTGGATTCTGGCCGGCGTGCTCGTGTTCGTGGTGCTCGTCGTCCACCACAACATCACGGAGCAGGAGATCATCATCTTCTGTGTCCTTGTGCCTTCGATCATTCTGCATGAGATCTCGCACGGCTACGTCGCCAACGCGTTCGGCGACGACACGGCAAAGCGGGCGGGCAGGCTCAGTCTGAACCCCGCGGTGCACGTCGATCCCGTCGGCACGCTCATCGTTCCCGCACTGCTGTCGTTGGGCTCGGTCGGCTTCTTCGGTTGGGCCAAGCCGGTCCCCGTGAACACGGCCCGTCTGCGGAGCCCACGCAACCAGGGCGTGGTGGTCTCCTTGGCGGGACCGGCCGTCAACGCCGCATTGGCGGCCATCTTCGGATTGGCCTTCGTGCATTTCTCGCGGGCCGACGTCCTTTCATCCGGCAGGTTCTCGACCGGTGCACAGATCCTGTTCTACGCCAGCCTCGTGAACGTCGGACTGTGCGCCTTCAACTTGATCCCGGTGCCGCCACTCGACGGCTCGGCCGTCTTCGAGCGCCTTCTGCCGGCGCGTTATTGGCCGACGTATCTGAAGTACCGGCAGTACACCATGCCGATTCTGCTCGGCCTCGTGCTGTTGAACTTCTTCCTGTACCCGCACGGCCCACTCACGTGGCTGTTCGATCGCCTCTACAACTGGTGGGAAAGCGTGCTCGGCGTCTGAGGGGCGGCGGCTCTCCGGAACGTTCAGCCGGGGGGTAGGAGGCCGATGGCGTCGGCAGCCCGGGTGTAGGTCGTTGCCGCCACCTCGTGGGCGTGCGCGGCGCCCCGCGCCAGCACCTCGTGGACGTAGGGTAGATCGTTGTCCAGTTCGACCCGCCGCTCGCCGAATCGGTCGGATGAGGTCGCATAACACGGCGGCAATGTCGTTCTTGAGATCGCCATAACGCTCGTAGCCGGCCGCCACGTCGATGGGCGTCCGTCCCGTCGTGGCGGCCAGCAGCTCCAAGAGGTTGGCCAGACCAGGTTTGGCTTCCGGGTCGTACCGCATCTCACCATCGGTGTCGGTGACCGCTTTGCGCACCTTCCGCGTGATCTCCTCGTCCGAATCGAGGAGGCGGATTGTGCCGAGCGGCGAATCCGCCGACTTGGACATCTTGCGGTCCGGATGCTGCAGATCCATGACGCGGGCGCCCGTCGGCGGGATGTTCGCCTCCGGGACGACGAAGGTCTCGCCGTAACGGTGGTTGAACCGCAGGGCCACGTCCCGGGTCAGCTCCAGGTGTTGGCGCTGGTCGTCGCCGACGGGGACCGCGGTGGCGTCATAGAGGAGGATGTCCGCCGCCATCAGGACCGGATACGTGAAGAGTCCGACCCGCGCCGACTCTTGCCCCTTCCCCTTGTCCTTGAACTGGGTCATCCGCCGCAGCTCACCCATGGTGGCGGTGCATTCGAGCAACCAGGTCAGCTGGGCGTGCTCGGGAACGTGGCTCTGTACGAAGAGCGTGCAACGGTCCGGATCGAGCCCGATGGCGAGCAGGTTCAACGCCGCATCCAGCGTGTTGGCGCGGAGGTCGGCCGGGTCGATCTCGGTGGTGAGAGCGTGCAGATCGACCACGAAATAGAAGGCGTCGTAGCCATCCTGGAAGGAGACCCACTGCCGAAGAGCCCCGAGGTAGTTCCCCAGAGTGAAATTGCCTGATGGCGCAATGCCGGAAAGGACCCTATCCATGGGCCGCCATGGTAGGGCGCCCCGGGGGGAGCTTTGGCAGGTGGCCAGGGGTGCGCGGAGGGGTAGCGGCTGGTTCGATAACGTCGGCGGGTGGCCTACTCGGTCTCCACTCCCAGCTTCGAGGGTCCGATCGACCTGTTGTTGCACCTCGTCTCCTCCCACGAGGTCGATATCCTCGACGTGCCTCTCCTGCCCGTGATCGACGGGTTCGTGAGCGTGCTCTCGGAGCAGCGCGAGCAGATCGACTTCAACCAGCTCTCGGAATTCCTGCTCGTGGCAGCCATCCTCGTTGAGCTCAAATCTCAGAAGCTGCTGCCCGGCCGGGAGACGAACGAGGACGAAGAGGATCTCGTGGGATGGGAGGAGCGGGACCTGCTCCTCGCCCGTCTGCTCGAGTGCCGCGCCTACGCTGCGGCGGCGGACGTCTTCGTCGCCATGGCCGAGCAGGCGTCGCGCTCCATCCACCGCGAGGTGGGACTCGACGACGACTTCGTGGTGCACGCTCCGGACCTGCTGGCCGGGATCACCCCTGACGATTTGGCGCAGGCCTATCTCCGAGGCTCCGCCGAGCGCCCGGTGCCCAGGGTCGACCTCTCACACGTAACGGTCGACACGCTTTCCGTCTCCGAAGCGGTGTCGGATCTGATCGCCGTCCCCGACTCCGAGCGGGCCACCTCCTTCCGGTCGCTGGTGGAAGGCTGCCGCACCCGCATTGAGGTCATTGTGCGCTTCCTCGCCCTGCTCGAGCTCTGCAAGATGGGCCGCGTGACGTTGGGCCAAGGCGCAACGTTCGGCGACCTGGCCATCTCGTGGATGGCAACCGACGAGATGGCCGTGGCGACGACTGGCCGAGGCCTGGCGGAGCTCGACGGTTATGAGATCGACGACTACGAAGGGTGAGGGCTTGAACGAGGTGGAGAACGCAGAGTTGGGCCGCACGATCGAGGCCATTCTGCTGGTGGCGGTGGAACCCATTGCGCCCCAGCTGCTGGCCGAACTGGTGGAAGAGCCCGTGGAGCGGGTGGAGGACGTGCTCTCGGATCTCGCGCAGTCCTATGACCGTGAACACCGTGGCTTCGTGTTGGCCCGCATCGCCGGCGGTGTCCGCTTCCAGACACATCCCGATCTGGCGCCCTACGTCGAGCGGTTCGCCAACCGAGAGGTGTCGCACCGTCTCTCGACGGCCGCGCTCGAAACACTGGCCATCGTCGCCTACCGCCAGCCCGTCTCCCGCGGCCAGATCTCGGCATTACGCGGTGTGAACGTGGACGGCGTGAGCCGCCTCCTGGAGCAGAGGGGGTACATCGAGGTGATCGGCCACGCCGACGGCCCAGGCCAGCCGGCGCTCTTCGGGACCACGGATCTCTTCTTGGAGCGCCTCGGACTCGACTCACTCGAGCAACTCCCGGCGGTGGAGGACTTCCTCCCCGGGCCCGAGGTGGCAGGGGATCTCGAGCGTGACCTGCAGTCGGCGCTGGGTCTCGGCGTCGAGGCGGCCTCTGACGACGGTTGAGGGCGAGCGCCTCCAGAAGATCCTGGCCCGGGTCGGGATCGGATCCCGGCGGGCCTGCGAAGAACTGATCGCGGCCGGCCGCGTTCGTGTCGACGGCGAGGTCGCCGCGCTCGGACGGCGCATCGACCCCTTGGCGGCGCGGGTCGAGGTCGACGGCGTCCTGGTGCCGGTCGCTCCCGACCTCGTCTACTACCTCTTGAACAAACCCGACGATGTCATCACCACGGCCGATGATCCCCAGGGTCGCCCCACGGTCATGACGCTGGTGCCGGACGAGCCCCGCGTCTTCGCCGTAGGGAGGTTGGACCGCCACACCGAGGGATTGCTCATCCTGACCAACGACGGGGCTCTCTCCCAGCTCCTGACCCATCCGTCACACGGAGTGGACAAGGAATACGTGGCCGAGGTGGCGGGCGGCACGCCCGCTCCCGGCGCGTTGCGCTCCTTGCGGCAGGGCATCGAGCTCGATGACGGGCTCACCGCCCCGGCCGAGGTCGGCGTTCTCGCCCCAGGTGTCCTGCGCCTCGTCATCCACGAAGGACGCAATCGCCAGGTCCGGCGCATGTGCGGTGCCATCGGCCATCCCGTGCAGCGTCTCGTCCGCACTCGCATCGGACCGGTGCGCGATCCGAACCTCCCTCCCGGGCGGTGGCGCACGCTCCAACCGGACGAGGTCCGCGCCCTGGCCGCAGCAGCCAGCCCCAGCAGCCCGCGGCCGGGCCCGCAGGGCTAGGAAATGCCGTTCACCTGGGCCTCCGACCGATGCCGGTAGAGTGACCCGCCATGGCAGCTGCTCCCACCGTCAGGGGTTTGCGCGGGGCGACCACGGTCGACGAGGACACGGTGGCCCAGGTCACGGAGCGCTCCCAGGAGCTCATGCGCAAGCTCATGTCCGAGAACGACCTGGTCGAGGACGACATCATCAGCGTGCTGTTCACAGCCACCGCCGACGTGACGAGCACGTTCCCCGCCACCGCCATCCGAGCGATCGGGTTCGGTGCCGTCCCCCTCTTGTGCGCCGCCGAGATCGCCGTGCCCGGAGCCAAGCCACTCTGCATCAGGGTTCTCCTTCACGTGTACACGAGCAGGTCGCGCGAAGAGATCCGGCACGTCTACCTCCACGGCGCCCAAGGGCTCCGCGATGACCTCCCGGGCTGAGTCCGGAGACCGCCGCCGGGCACTCGTCGTCGGGACGGGCCTGATCGGCGGGTCGATCGCGCTCGGACTACGCCAACGAGGGTGGCACGTTTCCGGCCTCGACCTCGACGAGGAAAGGCTCGCCGCAGCGCTCGACGATGAGGTCATCGACGTCGTCGGCGACGACCTCCTGGCCGAAATCGTCTTCATCGCGGTGCCGGCGGCCGCCGTCGCCGCCGTGGCACGCGGCCTCCTCGAAGACGACCGCAGGCTGGCCGAGGCGGTGGTCACCGATGTGAGCGGCGTCAAGACCTCCATCGTGGAAGAGGCCGATCACCCGCGCTTCATCGGCGGCCATCCGATGGCGGGGTCGGAGCAGACGGGACTGCGCGGTGCCGATCCCGATCTCTTCGTTGGGGCGGTCTGGGCGCTGACGCCGACGGCGGCGACAGAGCTAGAGGCCTTCGATCGACTCAAGGGCGCCGTGACCAGCCTGGGCGCCGACGTACTGGTCCTTTCAGCCGCCGATCACGACCGGCTCGTGGCCGTGGTGTCCCACGTGCCGCACCTGGTCGCGGCCACCCTGATGAATGCGGCGACGGACGGTGCCGAACAGGACCGCACCCTGCTCCGCCTCGCCGCAGGCGGCTTTCGTGACATGACCCGCGTCGCAGCGGGGCATCCGGGCATTTGGCCGGATATCTGCGCCGAGAACGCGACGGCAATCGTCAATGCGCTCGATGCGTTGCTCACGGATCTCAGCGCTATGCGGGACCGGGTGGCCGCCCAGGATCGGGACGGGATCCTGGCGGCGCTCCAGAAGGCCAGCGCCGCCAGGAGAAGCCTCCCGGCCCGTGCCGTACGACCCGACCACCTGGCTGAGCTGCGGATCCGGGTGCCCGACCGTGACGGCGTTATCGCCGAGATCGCATCGTTGGCCGCCAACGCCGGAATCGGCATCTACGACATTGAGATCGCGCATTCGGCCGAGGGTGACCTCGGGGTGCTGATCCTGGTGGTCGACGGCGCCGACGCCGACACCCTCACGGTTGCCGTCGAGTCCTGCCGGGTACCGGGCACGAGCCGAGCAGCTGTCGTGACGGCGCCACGCGTCCTCGTCGTCGACGGCGGCGCTCCCTGTCGCGGCACCGTCCGCACACCCGGCGAGAAGTCGATCTCCCACCGTGCGGTCCTCCTCGGCGCGCTCGCCGAGGGGACCTCGGTCATCCACGGCCTCTCGGACGGGGCCGACGTGGCCGCCTCGCTGGCCGCCGTGGAATCGATGGGAGCGGGCGTGGAGCGTCATGACGACGGGACGGTCGTCGTCCACGGCGGCCGGGGTCGCCTCCATCGTCCCGCTACACGCCTCGACTGCGGGAACTCGGGGACGTCGATGCGCCTCCTGGCGGGCCTGGTGGCGGGATTCGAATGGGAGACCGAACTGGTGGGTGATGCGTCGCTTTCGGCCAGGCCCATGGATCGGGTGGCCGAGCCGCTCGGCCTCATGGGGGCGACCGTGGCCGGCCGTGGCGAGCGCAGCCTGCCGCCGCTGCTCGTGCACGGCGGCGGACTACACGGGATCGACTGGACGTCCAAGGTGGCCAGTGCCCAGGTGAAGTCAGCCATCATCCTGGCGGGGCTCTCAGCCGACGGCACGACCGTCGTGCGCGAGGCGGTGACGACCCGTACGCACACCGAGGAGATGCTGGTTGAAGCCGGGGCCGACCTGACGGTCGAGCCCTGGGGCGAAGGGCGCATTGTGCGGCTCCGTGCATCGTCGCTCCGACCAGTAGATCGGACCGTGCCCGGCGACCCCTCCGCCTCCGCGTTCTTCGCCGTGGCGGGGTGTGTCGTGCCGCAGAGCGCCGTCGACATTGCCGGCGTCTACAGCGGACCGGCCCGGCTCGGCTACGTCTCGGTCCTTCAGCGGATGGGGGCGGATATCACCGTCATCCCCGGTGACCCGGGCATGGCGACCATCCGCGCGCTCGCCGGCTCCTTGACCGCCACGGAGGTGCATGCCCGCGAGATTCCTTCGCTCGACGAAATTCCCATCCTCGCCGTCGCCGCCGCCGTCGCCACAGGGACCACCGTCTTCTCCGACGTTGGAGAGCTCCGCGTCAAAGAGGTCGATCGGCTCCAGGCCGTGGCGGACATGGTCGAGGCCTTCGGTGCCCACGCCTTGATCGAAGGGGACGCCCTGTCCATCACCGGCGTCGGAGGACCCGCTTCGTGGAGCCCGCTTCGACAGCCAGGGCGACCACCGAATGGCCATGGCGGCAGGCGTGGCAGCGCTCGCGGCGCGGCCGGGTCAGCGCAGCCTCATCACGGGCTTCGGCGCGGTCGAGACGAGTTACCCGGCGTTTGCCGAAGATCTGGAGCGGTTGGCCGACGGCCCGGCGGCCCCTCGGCCCCTGCTGGTTGCCATCGACGGGCCGGCGGGAGCCGGCAAGTCGACCGTCTCGAAGGCGGTGGCCAAGGATCTCGGGGTCAATCGGCTCGACACCGGCGCCATGTACCGGGCGGTCGCAGCCCTCGCCCTGGAACTGGGGACGCCGCCGGAGGACAAGGAGGCGGTGGCAGCCCTCGCCGCGGCTTCAACGATCGAAGTGGGGGAGAGGGTTACCATCAATGGGCGGGACGTGACCGGCGTCATTCGTTCGCCCGAGGTGGGTCGAGCCGTCTCGGTGGTCGCTGCCAATCCCGACGTGCGCCGGCACCTGGTGGAACGCCAACGAGCCTGGGTCGAGACCCACGGCGGGGGGGTTGTCGAAGGCCGGGACATCGGTTCGGTTGTCTTCCCCGGAGCGGAGCTGAAGGTCTACTTGACCGCCTCGCCCGAGGAACGAGCTCGCCGGCGGCACGATGAGGCGCCCGAAGGCGTGGCACGACGCGATCGGATCGACTCGACTCGGGATGCGTCCCCCCTGCGGGAGGCCGAGGATGCACACCGGCTCGATACCACCGGGCGAAGCGTGCAGGATGTGGTCGAGGAGGTGCTGTCGTGGCTGTGAGCACAACGGGATCGTCACCCGACGCCGAAGGTGGCCGGGACGCCCAAGCACCCGGGAGGCGTCAACCGTTCGAGATAGACCCTCGCCGTTCGGTGCTGTATCGGGTCGAGCGCATGCTGTTTGTCACGATCCTCTGGGTCTGGTTCCGCCCCAAGGTCGTCGGGAGGGGGCACATCCCCTCGACCGGTCCGGCGATCTTGGCTCCCGTGCATCGGTCATTCGCCGACTTCGGCTTCGCCGCCTTCTGCACGGAGCGCAAGCTCTTCTTCATGACCAAGGACGAAATGTGGAACAACAAGTGGCTCGGGAAGCTGCTGCTCACCGTCGGGGCCTTCCCTGTTCACCGCGAGTCGGCGGACCGGGAGGCGCTCCAGCGCGCCGAAGAGGTGTTGCGGAGGGGCGAGCTCCTCGTCCTGTTCCCGGAAGGGACGCGCCGTGACGGTCCCGTCGTCGAGGACCTCATGGAGGGAGCGACCTTCCTCTCCGCCCGGACCGGCGCGCCCATCGTGCCCATCGGCATCGGGGGATCGGACCTGGCCATGCCCAAGGGGAGCGCCATTCCGAAGCCCCGCACGATTCAGGTGGTCATCGGTCCTGCCATTCCACCGCCGGCCCGTACCGAGGGCGGGCGGGTTTCACGTTCGGCCGTCCGGGGCGCCACCGAGGCCCTCATTCCCCGGTTGCAGGCCGTCTACGACGAGGCGCGGGAGAAGACCGGTCGCTATTGACGCCTCGCCGGCCGCGGCTCAGTCGTGGTGCGGCTCCTTGCGGACCTTCCACCAGGTTTCGAACACCACCCGCCCGTACCGGAACCCGAAGAGCCAGTTCTTGCCCTTCTTGGTCGTGCCCGAAGCCCTCGGGAGCCATACCGTGGGCTGCTCGCTGACACGCCAACCCCTTTTCATGGCGATGATGAGCAGTTCGGCCGTCTGATACTGCGGTTGGACCAGCCGGTAGGCCACGTCGTCGAGCATGCTGACGCGAAGTGCCCTGTAGCCATTCGACGTGTCCGTGAGTTTGGTGTGGCCCATGGCGCTCATCGCCCATGAGAAGACGCGCACGCCGAGCTTGCGGAACCGGTCTGAGGTCGTGTCGCGGCCGAGGACGCGGGAGGCCACGACGAAATCAGACGTGTCGTCGACCAGTGGTTGGAGCATCACGGGGATCTCGGAAGGATCGTTCTGACCGTCGGCGTCCAGCGTGACGACGAATTGCGCTCCGAGCTCAATGCAGAGTGCGTAGCCGACACGGAGGGCGTAGCCGTGTCCGAGATTCTCGCTCAAGATGAATGTCAACGCGCCAGAGTCCTTGGCGACCTGGTCAGTCCTGTCGCTTCCACCGTCGACCACCACGAGCGTGGTCACTGCCAGATCGCATGCTTCCGCTGGCATGGCGGCCAAGACGGCTCCGATGTTGTCCTCCTCTTCGTAGGCGCAGATGAGCCCCACGACAGGAGACAACTTCACATCGGGGTGACGAGCGTCGAACTCCTTACGCGAGGCTTCGATGACGCGACGCGCGTGCTCCGGGTCCGTATGGATGCTGGCGCCCGAGGTGGCGCCGCGGCTCGAACTCAAAATGTTCGCGCTGTGGCGAAGACTTGCCGGACCAGAGGCTCGAAATGGGAGAGGGGCTTGGTGGGATAGTCAGGATCGAAGCTGATCTGGTCCCACTCGTCGGCGAACTGCTCGGCCAACCCGTACCAGGGTTCGCCTTGGTATTTGTTGCGTGCGTCCGGATCCTGCCCTAGATACTCGTAGTAGTGCCTTCCCTGGAAGTCCTGGTGGGCCTCGATCATGCGGTAGGTGTCCTCATGGACATAGGGACGCAGGATCTCAGCGGCGATCCGGGGGTGATTCATGACGGACACGGCCTTGCCGATGTCGTGACACAGCGACGCCACCACCACCTCATCGGATGCGCCCGCTTCCTCGGCGCGGGTCGCCGTCTGCAGCGAGTGGACGAGCTGATCGACCTCGAAGCCGTCGGTGATCTCTTCGAGCGACGCCAGCATGTTGAGCACGCGGTCGGCCACACGGGGCTGGTGTTCAATCGACTCGACGATGATGTGCTGCCACTGCTCCGCCGTCGATTCGTCCATACGGGTGAACGTCATGGCGCAATCATCGCGCTTGCAGCCTCATGAGGCCAACAGCTCGAGAACTTCGGCTGCCGTGACCGAGCGGTCTTCGGCCGCGGGGTCGGAGCGCGATGGGCCGGGCCTTGCGGCGAAAAAGCCCAGCATGGAGCCCACGGCGCGCAGAAGCTCCCGCAGTTCCGGTGGAGGTGGGAAATACTCGTCCTCGGTGGTGACCGTGACCTCGGTCACGCCCCGGACGGGCGCGAGGCGGGCGATGACCTCCTCAACCAAGGCCTCGGGCGCCGAGGCGCCCGCGGTCACGCCGACTGTGCCTGAGAGGTCATCGGGAAGTTCATCGGCTTCGTTGATGCGCAGCACCCTAGAGCACCCGCCGGCTCGGGCAACCTTCTCGAGTGCCACGGTATTCGACGAGTTGGCAGAACCGATGACAACGACGGCATCTGACTCCGACGCGATGGCCTTCAGAGCGGCCTGACGATTTGTGGTCGCGAAACAGAGGTCACTGCGGTTGGGCATCCAGAGGTCCGGAAATCGCTGACGGGCTGCCTCCATCAGGTCTCGCCATTCGTCATGGCTCAAGGTGGTCTGTGCCAACAGCGCGACGGGAGTGCCTTTGGCGGCCAGCCCCTCCAAGGCGTCGAGGTCCTCTTCGTGTTCGAGCAGATGCACAGACTGCGGTGCGACCGCCATTGTGCCCACGGCTTCCTCGTGGCCAGCATGACCGACGTACAGAACGGTGAATCCCTTGCGGCTCCGTACCTTCAGCTCGTGGTGCACCTTGGTCACAAGGGGGCACACGGCATCGACCACGGCGCCACCCCGGGCTCTGGCGGCCTCCACCACTTCGGGCGCCGAGCCGTGGGCGCTGAGCATCAGCGGTGCCCCGGCAGGAGCGTCGGCCACGTCGTCCACGAAGATGACTCCCTGGTCACGGAAACGCTCCACCACATGTCGGTTGTGCACAATCTCGTGGTAGCAGTACACAGGGGGTTCAAAGACCCGCACCATCCAGGCCAGGGCTTTGATCGCCTTCTCGACGCCCGCGCAGAAGCCGCGTGGCTCGGCCAGCATGACTCGGTCTACTCCGGGCACAAAGTCCAGGTTATCGGCAGTAACGTGTAGGCATGTCAGCTCCCACGGTGACTTCGGTCACCGCGGCGTCGCCGGCAGCCCGCGCCGGTCTGGCCGTGGGGGACGAGCTCCTCAGCATTGACGGGCAGGAGCCGCGCGACGTCATCGATTTCCAGCGACTCAGCGACGCGGGCGACCCCAGCGTCCTGGTTCGCCGCGCCGGTGCACCGCTTCCCCGGGTCGTGCGGGTCGGCAAGGGCGCGGGGGAGCCGCTCGGTGTGGAGGTCTCGTCGGCCGTCTTCGACAGGATTCGGACCTGTGACAACCACTGCGCCTTCTGCTTCATCTACCAACTGCCCAAGGGAATGCGGCGGAGCCTCTATCTCAAGGACGACGACTATCGGCTCTCGTTCCTGTACGGGAACTTCACGACGCTCACCCGTTTCACGGAGCTCGACGCTGAACGCATCCTCACAGAGAGGCTCGGCCCGCTGTTCGTGTCCATCCACACGACCGACCCGGAGCTGCGGGCCCACATGCTCCGTAACCCGAAGGGCGCCACTAGCTTGCGATGGCTGGAGGTCCTGCTCGACGGGGGCATCGAGGTGCATGGCCAGATCGTCCTCTGCCCGGGGGTCAACGACGGGGCTGCCCTCGAGGACACGCTGGCCGGCATTCTCGACCGCTACTCGGGACTCTCGAGCGTGGGGGCGGTCCCGCTCGGGCTCAGCCGCTATTCCAACGAAGCCGAGATGCGTCCCCACACCCGGGCTGAAGCCGAGTCCGTGCTCGACACCATCGGCGAGTGGCAGCGCCTCTTCAAGAAGGCCCTGGGACATCGCATGGTGTATGCGGCCGACGAGTACTACCTTCTGGCGGGACGGGATCTTCCTCCAGCTCGGAGCTATGACGGTTATCCGCAGCACGAGAACGGCATCGGCATGGCGCGAGCATTCGCCGAAGCGTTCACTCACCCTTCCTCGGATGGCCCCGGCGGAGTGCGCCACGGATTCTTCTCCTCGGTCGACTCGGCCCCGGCCGAGGGCTACCGGGCCCCTCGCCTCCCGTCCGCGCCGGCCGGCGACGACGCCCGGGCCGTCACCATCCTGACTGGCACCTATGGCGCCCGAGTCCTGGCGCCCCTTCTGGCGGCACACCCCCGGCAGGACGTCGAAGTGCGTGCCATCGAGAACCAGTTTTTCGGAGGCAACATCGGGGTGGCCGGGCTCCTCACAGGCGAGGATCTCGCCCGCGCCCTCGAGACCGTTCCCGCCAGCTCCCGTTGTCTTGTGCCCGACGCCTGCCTCAACGAGGGGCGCTTTCTCGACGGGCTGACACTGGCCGACCTCCCTAGGCCGGTAGAGGTCGTCCCCACCGAGGGCGCCTCGCTGCGCCGTGCGGTCGACGGCACGTCGTTCCGACCGGTCTGCGGATCATGAGCCCGATGGTGGTGGTCGCCGGTCGCCCCAACGTTGGGAAGTCCTCCCTGGTGAACCGGATCGTCGGCACACGGGCAACCGTCGTGGAAGAGGAGCAGGGGGTCACCCGCGATCGCAAGGAGCTCACCGCCGAGTGGAATGGTGTGCCGTTCTCCATCATGGACACCGGAGGATGGCTCGCCGCCGGCGATGCTCTCGAGGCCAAGGTGAGCGACCAGGCCGAGCGGGCCCTGGCAGATGCGGATGTGATCCTCATGGTCGTGGACGTCACCACGGGCGTGACCGAAGAGGACCTGGCGGCCGCCAAGGTGATCCGGCGGGCCGGTCCACCCGTCCGGCTCGTGGTCAACAAGGTCGACGGTGCCAGCCGTGACACGGCCATCTGGGACTTCGTCTCCCTCGGCTTGGGCGATCCGTACCCCGTGAGCTCCCTGCACGGCCGCGGTACCGGCGACCTCCTCGACGAAGTGGTTGCCCTGCTGCCGGTCCCGTTGCCTGGTGACCGGGCGGACGGCGCTCCTGACGCAGGCCTGCAGAACGGGGGCAGGGGAGACCGCGATCCGGGGACGCCGAGTGTCGCCATCATCGGCAGACCGAACGTCGGCAAGTCGACATTGTTCAACAAGCTCCTCGGCGAGGAACGCGCCATCGTGCACGACATGCCGGGTACGACGCGGGATGCCATCGACACCGTGGTCGAGACGCCCGACGGACCGGTCCGGTTTATTGACACGGCCGGTCTTCGGCGACCGTCGAAGACGGACCGCGGCACCGAGCAGCACTCGACAATGCGTGCGCTGCGCGCGCTCGAACGTGCTGATGTTGCCGTCTTGGTCATCGATGCCACCATCGGGGCATCCCATCAGGATCAGCGACTGGCGGAACGGATCGGCGTCTCGGGCTGCCCGGCCATCGTGGCGCTGAACAAGTGGGATCAGGTGCCGGTCGACGATCGCGATGACGTGCTGGCGGGGGTCGGGGACCGGCTTGCGTTCTTGGGTGCGGCGCCCGTCCTCAAGATGTCGGCACTGTCGGGAAAAGGAGTCCACCGGATTCTTCCGGCGCTCCGAGACTGCGTGACTGCCTACCACCAGCGAGTGCCGACCGGGACCCTCAATCGCACCGTGCAGGAGCTCCAGCTCCGCCAGGCGGCTCCCCGCTACAAAATCCGTTACATCGTCCAAGGAGCGATCGACCCGCCGACATTCACCCTCTTCACAAACGGTCGTCTGCCCCAGACGTACCTGCGCTATATCGAGCGCGGCATCCGGGAAAAATTCGATCTCGGCGCGACGCCGATGAAATTGCGCGTGCGGATCGGAGGGAAATGAGGGGCGGCCGTCCCTAGTGGCCTGGTGCGAGGAGTGCGACACCCTCGTCGAGGACGAGGATCTCGGTGAGGAGGGTGAGTGCCCTACGTGCGGAACGATCCTGGCCGAACAGCAGCGGCAGCCGATCCCCTGGTACTTCAAGGCAATGTTGATCGCCAGCGTGATCTACCTCGGCTACCGCGGCTATCAGGGCGTGACCTGGATCGCCGGCCACGTGTAGCGTCCCCGGCCATGCCCATCTACGAAATCGAAGGTGTCGCGCCGCGCATCGACGCCGACGCTTTTGTCCACCCCGACGCCGTCGTCATCGGTAATGTCACGATCGGCGCGGAATCGAGCGTGTGGCCGGGCGCCGTCCTTCGGGGCGACTACGGGACCATCACGGTGGGAGCGCGAACCTCCATCCAAGACGGCACCGTCGTGCACGCCGGACCTGGCTTCCCCACGGTCATCGGCGACGGCTGCGTGGTCGGACACCTGACCCACCTGGAGGGCTGCACCCTCGAAGATGAGTCGTTGGCCGGATC
Source organism: uncultured Acidimicrobiaceae bacterium (assembly GCA_963850185.1). Lineage (GTDB taxonomy): Bacteria > Actinomycetota > Acidimicrobiia > Acidimicrobiales > RAAP-2 > Bog-473. Next base: position 61,955 of record CAWKKE010000018.1, on the reverse strand, counting down.
GGGGAGCGTCGTCCTCCATTGGGCGGTCATCAGCAGCGGCGCCACTGTGGGCGCCAATGCCGTGGTACCAAACCACGTGGTCGTTCCGCCAGGCGCTCTGGCACTCGGTGTGCCGGCGAAGATCCTCGAGAATAGGTCCGACGTCGCAATGATCCAAGTGTCGGCTGCCGAATACGTCAGCAACGCCAAGCGTTACCGAGCTTCTCTGCGCCGACTGAGCTGAGGATACGTCGCCCCTGGTGCACCACAGCCGGGCCTATTGGCCTAGTCGCGGGCGAATCCGGCAATGTCCCGGGCGGTGTCCGCCGTGACGTCCGGACACGCAATGGAGAAGATCTCCGTTCCGTGCATGGTGCCCATCATCTGACGACCGCGCGCCTGCACCGCTGCAGCGAGAAGAAGTCGGTAGAAATTGATCCCCTCGTCGCGCAACGGATCGCACTCGTTGACACTGATCACGGTCGGAGGGAATCCGGCAACATCGTCCACGGTCGCGAAGGACGGCCAGGCCAGCGGGTTGCGCTCGTTGAACGCCTCAATGCCATAGCTCATCGCACCACGGTTGTTGTGGAGATGGAGCAGTATGCCCTCGTTCTCCACCGAAGAGGGGCACCCCGGCGCCGGCCATTGACCGGCAATGTAGGGGCACAGGGCGTAGAGGCCCTTGATCAACCCGAGATCATCCTCCCGCTTGAGCTTCAGGCCGGTCGCCAGGGTGAGATTGCCCCCTCCGCTCTCCCCGGCAACGACGAGCCTCGCGGGATCGATGCCGAAGTCGGCAGCATGCGCAACGACCCAGCGCAAGCCCGACACACAATCGTTCAACCCGGCCGGGAACGGTGCGACCTCCGGCGCCGAAGAGGCTGTGACGCTGTTCCGAAAGTCCACCATCACTACCACAACGCCATTTGCGGCGATGTGTTTGCCCCAGCCTCGGTACATCCCGTCGAAGCAGGACATGCTGGCCATGCCGCCACCATGGATGTAATAGACGCCCGGCAACGCCACGTCCGATTCGGGTCGGATGACCTGGAGTTTCACCGTGTTGCCGTCGGGATTCGAGACGAACTCGGTCGCGGTCACGGACAGGCCAGCTGCTGGGGCCGCCTCTTCGCTGTCACAGAGATCCTGAAACGCCCGGAAGGCTTCCCGGGCCTCCACGGCCTCTGGTGTATTCGCCTCTTTGAGGAGCTGCTCGCGGTCCGCCACATCAGGCAGTGGCTCGGAGGGGACCAACGCGAGCAGCCGCCGAAGCCGGGGGTCGAGTCGATGATCGTGTGCGATGTCGGGCGGCATGGACACTATTGGACCATACGGGCATCGATGTGTGCGGGGGATCGCTCATCGCGAACCCCGATGGCGTCGCTCGCCTAGCGCTGGGCTTTGGCTCGAAGCAGTGAGGCGCGGGCCTCCGAAAGGAGTTCGGCGGTGGTGATCTCACTGCGGGAGCTCCAGACGACGCCCACGCTGGCCTTGAGCGTGTAGCCCTTCAGGTCGAGGTCCTTGTCGACCTCGGCAATGACGCCTTCGATCCGGCCCTTGAGCCGCTCTTCGACGACGGCTTGCTCGGCATTGCCGCACAGGACAACGAACTGATCACTTTCCAGGCGAGCCAATGTGTCTCCGCCCCGTACGGTGGCATTCAGACCCTGGGCGACGGATCGCAGCACAGCGTCGCCCCATTCCTGGCCGAGTGACTCGTTCACGACGGAGAAGCGGTCAAGACCGATGAGAAACAAGCCATAGGGTCTTCCATATCGGCGGGCCTCGTATCCATGGTGTGCAAGGCGATCCATGAAGATGAAGCGATTGGCCAGCCCCGTGAGCGGATCCCTGAGGGCACGCTCGGCTTCCCGATCAAGCTTCGAAGTGTTGGACAATCCAGATGCCATCAGGTTGGCCATCAGCTCGAGTACTTCGACGTCGGCATCGTCGAAGTGCTCCGCTTCGCTGGACATGACCCGCAGCACGCCCAGGGGCTCCCCGGCTCTGACCATAGGCGCGACGGCGATGGAGCGGATTCCTGTCCGCCGGCAGAGTTCGAGATTCACTCGGGGGTCGGATTCGGTGTCGCGACAGAGGAGGGGCGTTCCGATGCGCACGCAAACCCCGGAAAGACTCTTTTCCCCGGCGTTACGAGTTCCCTCTCGATCCATGCTCAGGCCACAGACGGCGCGGTTGACCATGACGTTTCCCTCGACGAGCTCGACAGCGGCCCCATCGGCATTGGTCACCGTCTGGACCCGATCGAGGACGAGTCCCATGACGCGGTCGGCAGCAGCTGCCGGAAGGGCATTGACCAGACGTTGGGTCTCGATCACGTAGTGCAGCAATTCGAGCTGGGTGTCATGCGCGAGAGTCGCCACCTCTGCATACTCGGAAGACCCAAAGCGGCCCTTTACACAATTTTTTGTTGCAATGTCCAGGACCAGGGAGAACTTCAATCTCTGACCGCTCTGGAACAGGGTGGACTCCCGGATCATCGACATTGCGACCAATACTTCCGGCAGCTGGGTCGCTGTCTGGAGCACTGCGACCGCCGGCAATAGACCAGCGAGTACAGAGCGTTTTGAAATGGGGCGGCGGGGCAGAGCGACCGCAGCAAGGCGGTGCCGATCGTCGTCCGCAACTAGGGAGACCTGCACCCGACCTGTTCGATGCAGAGGCCGGGTGCACGTCGAGAGGGTCCCACTCGACGTCGGGGAAGCTTCTCGATTCTCCCGGCTGAAGAGAGGTTTTCCGAAGGATGTCTAGGCCAGGACATCCCCGACGTGCCGACTCGGTTCCGTCCGCACTCGGAGGCCGTCCTCAGGCGTTGTGTTCCTACCGTGTCGGCGGTACCACATGGCCGCAGTGACAACGAGGATGTACTGCGAGTATTGAGCGAGATTGGTGATGAGCGAGCTGGGCCTGCCCGACATGCCAGATGGGATGGGATAGCGAACGACGTCCGCGAGCGTCCCGTACGGGGTCCACATGAGGGAAGCAAGGACGAATGCTGCCGCCAGCCCGAACCAGAAGACCGCCTCCGTCTTGACCGTGGTGAATCGGACAACCAACAAGACGAACAACGGGGCCAACATAACGCCGTAGTGCGACCAATTGATGGGACTCGCCATGATGGAGAAGGCGCAGGAAAAAGCGAACGACTCCCAACTGGCGGTGCCGTATCCGCTGAGGGTCCTCACAACCCAGACTGCGAGTATGGCGATCGCAGCCCATGCCACCAATTGGAACAGATTCCAATGGTTTGAACCGAACGTCCGACATAGCAGCGCTTGCGGAGAGAAGTTCGCCGATGAACACGACAATCCGAAGCGAGGTTTCGACTTGTCGGCCAAATTATCCACGCTCGAAATCGGATCGAAGGCACCGACACTGTGTGCGTGCAAGGCCAGCAAGCCCTGGCAGCCGAGACTCAGCCCGATGGCGTAGACGCCGGCCCAGACACCCGCCGATCTGGTGGAACGGCGCGCCAACAGTACAAAGGGCAAGAGAATGGCGAGCGGCTTGATCGCCAGAGAGAGACCAATGAGCCCGCCAGAGAGATGCACTCGATCTCGGCGCAGTGCCGCGAAGCCGGCCACTGCGAGCACGAGGACGATGATGTTGAACTGCTTCCACCACACTGTCGAGAGAACCGGGCCGAACGACGCCAGTCCTAGAGCGACAACCCACAACCAAAGTGGTGACAGTACGTTCCGCAGTCTTCGAACGACGATTGCGATCGTCACGACGATCAAGGCGACATTCAAACCCGTAAGGAGACGACTCGCGGTGGTCGCGTCCCAAATTCGAGACGTCGCGGCCATCGCGGCTGCGAGCGTTGGTGTACCCGTCCAAGAGATCCAACCTTCGGGATGTCCGGTGTCCCACGCAATCACGCCAGCGAAATAGGCCAGGCCGAAGTCGTAGGTTCTGGAGTCGGAGAACGCCCGCCAGGCCCACAGGCCGACGACGACACACACGGCAAGAGCAGCGAGAAATCGTGCCGTAGTGCCAGCCCCCTCTTTTTGGTTTATCTGCCTGCACCGAGACCGAGGAGGCCATCGCCGAGAGTACCCCAATCACCCTATTCCGCAGGTTTACCTGGCCGTGGAGAGGTTGCGCTACGTGTCTGTACCCTGCAATGGCCGACGCAATGAACCCGACAGTCGCGAAGCGGGGCTTCGCAGCAATCATCTATTGTCCCCGCGATGACGAAGGTTCGCACCACTCAGATCGCCTGGGGAGCGGCCGTCGCTTTAGCTTATGTAGCGCTCGGAACTCTTGCCTATGTCATCGGACCGGCCTCTTCATCGAAGAATGATCATTCGTGTGCTCTCATTGGAACCGGCTCGGGACGCACAACGCAAGGTGACTCGTCGACCTTCCGCATTTTCGTGTTCAGCTCACCGCCAGGGGGTGCTGTTCTGTTTACGGATCAGGGACCGACGTCTCCACTGCAGCTGCAGGACCGCTCCATCTCGGTGGTCGCCTGCTCGTCCAGCGGCGAGGCCGCGACCGTTGCCGGCAAATTTGCACCGGGGAGCAGGTCGACTGACAGCATCGGATTCCGAATCCATCTCGGAGCGGCCCCAGGAACGGATGGGCGTCTCACGTTCCAAATTCACTTGACGAACGGGTACGACTCGGGCACTGAGACACTCACACGCGCCGATCTCGATATTGAGGGTCACACCCTGAAAGCTCGTGGCGTGGCGAGCAGGTGAGCACCAGTGTCACATGTGACCCCAGGGGCCCAAGAGTTTGCTCGGGGATCACCAGGTCAACGCCGGGGCCTCACTGGCGTTCGCAAACGCGAGCCGGCCTCAGAGACAGAGGGCGGGCATGTACTTGACCTTGGTCTGACAAAGGCAGGTCGAAATGTTGCCCGCCACCGCATGGAGGGCCGAGCCGACGGCCGCACCGTGGTATGCAGCATGCTGGGGAACGCTCTCGCTTCTCGTGACGCAGCTCCGGCTCGAGTATCCGGCGCAGCGATGCCGGATCTTCCGCCCTCCGATGGAGGACTAGCCTGATCGCCCTGGTCGAACCGCCGGACCGAATGTTGACAAAGTGTTGACAAGAGCCCGGCGGGGGACTGAGAGCCCAGCTCTCAAGCCCCTGACCAGGGAAAGAAGTAGCGGGCTGTGGCGCAGCTTGGTTAGCGCGCTTGACTGGGGGTCAAGAGGTCCCGGGTTCAAATCCCGGCAGCCCGACTCGAAAGTGCAGGTCAGAGGCCATGCCTCCCCGGCCTCTTGGCTCCTCGCCAGCGGCGCCGGGATGGGGACCGGCTAACCCGGAACGCGAGTGATCGGAGGTATTTCGTATGTGCCATCGAGGATGCTCGCCTCCGGTTCGTACATGCGAAGAATGGGACGGAATTCACCCCGGGGCGCCGGGAGCCAGTTCGACCTTTCGATCCCTACAGCGGGCTGGTCGTGCTGAATGGTGATGGTCAGCGATCCGTCGTTTCCGGATTCGATTCCCGGGGTTCGGTCACCGATGGAGTAGCGGTCGATGGGATTTGCAACCAGGTAGTAATTGGGAAGGTCGTACATCGTCAGGGACCAAAATGCCTCGACCGGCGGCAGATGTTCGAAGTGGATTTGATAGCGGTGCTCCCCGTTCAACTGAGTGCCATCGGCGTCTTCGAAGGTCTGAGCGTAGGTGGCTTCGTAGGCATGGTTGCCCCATAACCCCAACCGGCCCGCCAGGGCACGCTCTGGATACGCCACCGCTCGGGTCTTCTTCTTCCAATGAGGAGCGTCGATGGTTCCCGGCCCGAAGTAGTCCAGGTTGTAGTCGAACATGTGGAGACCCGACATCCACCCGTTGATCTTTTCGACGGCGCCAGAGCGGGTGAAGGCCTCCATCTTCTCTTTGGCTGCGGCGAGGCCATCGGTCAACGATTTGGCAAGGCCGGCCGGAGGATCCACGTAGGGAGACGAGGTGTCGAGCAGCCCCAGTGGGCCGAGTCGCTTCTGGTAGGACTGATCCTCTGGCCCCGGCGGGAAGGCTGCCATCCAGATCCGGAGCTTCTCGAAAAAGGCGAGCGATTCGTCCGTGTCCGGCGTCGGAAGGGGCACCCCTTCGAGGCAACCTCGTGCGTCGCTGGCTGGTCGCAGCACCAACTTGTCCTGCAGCGCATGGACCGCGGCAAGATCTTCGGCACCGCTGCAGGCCCAGCGACCCAAGATGCTGGCCACCCGAGTCGGAAAACGAATCTCTGTGAAATCGTCCGGCACCTCGCCCGTCCACCCTGGAGGGGTCAAGAAAAAGGTCCCAGCCTGCGTGCCGCTGGCACGCTCGCCCACGTAGGCGAAGTTGTTGGTCCAGGCATCAATGAACTGCAGCACGTAGTAGCGGCCCGCCGAATTGGGTACGTCGAGGAACAGGGGACCGCCACTCAGGTCGAACTGGGCGATCGAATACAACGTGTCGTTGTTGATGGTGACAAAGGTGTCTGCGGGACCAGCCAGAGTTCGGGCGTGGGAGAACTGATTGAAGGGCGCTGCCGGAACACTTCCCATGCCGGTCTCGGTGAATCGCACAACTTCGTCGAGGTCAGCGACCAGCGGGTAGCCGTAGAAGAACGCTTCCGAGACGAGGTTTTTGAGGTCCTCAGATGCCGTGACCGGCTTCCCTTCTCCTAAGGAACCGAATCTACTCAGACCGCGCGCGTCGGCCGGGACGGAGGAATATCTCGGCACGTCGGGGAAGTGCCTGTTCAGCGCTGTTGACCACCCACTCCAATTGGTCGCTGCGCGCGTTCGGGGCGAATTGGCTCCGATGGTCTGAAATCACCCAATTTGCGTTTCTCGACCCGGACTCGGCTGCCAGACTGGTCTTGGCACACAGGGCCCTTCGCCCAGGCCAGCGGTGGGTTATACCGCCAATCAGCTCGCCGCACGTGTGCCACAAACGCGTAACGACCCCGGCCCGTCACAAGCGGGCCGGGGTCGTTTCGTCTTTGTCGGTCCCTGCCGTCTTCGGTTTTACGGTTCGATGCCGGCAATGGACTGGTCGCCGGCGCTCTGTTTGGCTCCGGTTGTCAGAGAATCATCTGAACGGGCCGTTGTCGGTTGCGGTGCCGCCGAGGAGGATGTCAGCGCAGCCCCTTCAGGGGATCCCGTTGGGTCTGTGCGTGGGCGGTAAGGACCCTCAGCGTTTCGACCCTGGCCGCGACGCTCTGATCCGAGTCGTTATCCGCCGAATTGGCGGATGCCGGTGAGGCCTTGGAGATGGATCTCACAGCTCCAGACCCGCCAGTAGGTGCCCTCATCCCTCGGCGAGAACCACCTTCCTGTCCACGCTGGAGTCTTGGAGCAGTGCGTTGCCTGCCCCTGACGGTCGTGAACCATGGCCCAACACTGTCCCGGCTCGACTGTGAACGCCTGGGCGTAGCGGTCACCGGGTTTAGGAATTCGGCCCACCAGTCGAGGGTAGACGCACTCTGCTCGCGGCCCAACCCCCAATGGAAAGGATTGGGCCGGCCACCTCACCCCGATGGCCAGGATGGTGGTGTCATCCCGACACCTTGTGAGGTCACGGATCCGTCGCTGATACGCGAGTACTTCTTATGCGAAGGGCCGAGTGGACTGCCTCAGCGGGGTTCCCGAATGCCTGCCCGTATCTTTCAAGTCCAAGGAATGTCAAGTACGTAAAGGCGAATAGACACCAAGCATCCCATGAGGCCCGCCAGTGGAAGCAACCAGCGCAGCCGGACTGGCCATCGCTGTAAGGCCAAGGACAACAGCAGACCTGTCGCCGGAAGGCCAACGAATGCGAGCCGAAACTGGTAGGTCGCAGTCTGGAAGGCGACGAACCACACGCTGATGAGCGAAAGCGTTGAGATCGTCCCGAGCGCGAGCAACTCGCGGTTCGGGAGATGTTGACCGATAAGGCCAACCGCCACCGCGACCACGACGAGCGTCATCAGTATCCCGATCCACGTTGACCAGTGGTATCTCATCCATCCCGACTCGAACCAGTACGAGGTGATGAGCCTCTTTGGGACATCGAAGAACACGAGTCGCAAGGGATCGGTCACAACGTACGGAGCCCAAAATGATGTTCCAAGTCCCCCGATGATTTGTTCATACCGATCTGACACGTGTCCGGCCAAAAGGTCGCCATAGCGCACCCAGTTCTGGATCAGATACCACGAGCTGACGACGAGAGCTGCGACCACGGCGTATGACAAGAGATACAGACGACGGAACCATGCGGTCGGTGTGCTCAGCGCCAGAACCGGGAGCAGCAGCCCGAGCGGTAGCACGGAGAGTTTGGTCGTCACGAGGAGCCCGAAGACCGCACCGACCGCGACGATCCATCTGACGGTTGAGCGTCGAATGTAACGAAGCGCGCACAGCGTCAGGATCGCTCCCAGCAGATTCACCAGGTTGTCGTTCGTGACGAACGCCGAGAGAAAGACAAAATGCGGAAGAAACGCGACGATGGCGCCGCCAAGGACCGGTGTCCACCTGTCCCGGGTGACTTCCCTGCCTGCAAGAAAGGTGATCATCACAGTGGCGGCGCCGAGTAGAACGTTGGGAAAGCGGAGCCACAGGACCAACCTCCGGTCCGGATGGTTCGAGAAGTGCTCGCCATGGAGGCCGAACGTGACATTCAAGAGGGGCGTATTTTGGGCCGGCAACCCCAGGAGGTCCTGCCAGCCTGCCATTACCAGGTAATACAGCGGAGGCTGTTCAGCCTCGTCTCCCTGGCACAACTGCGTGTCTGGTGGGATCAGGGGCCAACGACCTGGACCCGGCGCGCAAGGAATCGCCATTCCGTACCAGCCGCCTTGGACGAGCTTCTCTATGTTCTGGACGTGCCCCGGCTCGTCGGAGTTCTCCCAAGGTGGCGTCTTGACCGCGACGAACGTGGCCAGTGCAACGAAAGTCAGCACCACGACCACCAACACCGCAAGGACGGTCATGTCGAGCGGTGGTTTGGCCCGAGGATCGCTCTGGAACCGCTCGACCTCCACATCGGGTCCGGCAGGTCCGAGCGACGCTGCGGCGTCCATGCGAGCCGACCATAATGCACCTCGATGCAATATGTGCATCTAGGGTTGCAGACTCGGTCGGACCCAAGATGTGTCCGTCAGTAGCGCGAGGGAGAAACGCCCGCGACCCGCCAGTGGCCCTCAATGTGGTCAGGACAGAGGAGCTGTGCCGCCAGATCGGCGGGCCTGCTCCATCCTCAAGGGCGAAGCCGAGGCCTCATGGGTGCGTGCGTGAGGCGCGGGCGGTGTTTGGGCGACATGGCCGGGAATGGCATCGGCACTTCGCGGAGTGCGCGTTCGAGAGCACGCCCGACCGAACCCGCTCGGACGGCAGCAGCGTCGCCTCTGGATTCAGTCCTGTCGACCAGAGCGAAACCGGCAACCTCCGTCCCGAACGGAGCTCGAGCAACGTTCGAGATTCCTGGTCGTACACCTGTCGAAGAGCAAAGCAGCAGGCCGCGCTGCATAAGTCAGCTATTGGCGACATCAGATCCATCCCACCGAACCGCCGATTCGTTTTCATTCCGCGTGTACGACCACGTCGAGAGTTGGTCGCCTAGGGTGACGGGCGGGCGCTGGTGTCCCTGACGCAGCGGGGAGCGGTCTTCTCTTGCCCCGGGGGTGCGATGGAGGGCGAACGTAGGGCTGGCGGGAGTTGGAGAGCACGAACGCGGTCGCTTGCGGCACCGGGCCGCCACTCCTTCGTCCGGATCTGGGCGGTGGCCTCCCTCATCTTGGTGGGGCTTTGCGCCGGCTGGGCCCTGTCGACCCCCATCGGAGCGGCGAACGACGAGGGGGCCCAGGTGCTCAGGGCTGTCTCCATTGTCAGGGGTCAGCTGTTGGGCCAGCCCCTTACGGCGGCCACCCAGCAGACCCTCGACGAGCAGCAGCTTGCCCCGTACGAGGGCTGCACCCGTTGGGGCGTCGGGGTGCTGGGCGCCGACAAGCAGGTGGCAGCCCAACGATGCGCCGCACCCTTCACTGTCGTCACTGTGCCCGGGAGCTTCGCCTCCATCCCCGGGTCCGAATTCTGCAACTCGTTCGACCCGTGGCCCGACAACTGTCCCGTTCATCTTGACGGTTCGGATCAGCCCACTCGAGCGATCACATACGTGGGGCGGTACCCGCCTCTCTACTACGCCATCGTGGGCCTGCCGTCCCTCGCTACACAAAACGATACGGCGATCTACGCCATGCGACTGCTGAGCGGCATCTTGACCGCCTCGTTGATCGGGTTGGCCATCGCCACAGCGGTCACCTGGTCGACGCACCGCCTGCTCCTCCTGGCGGTCACGGTCGTCGCCACGCCCCTGCTGATCGTATTCGGCTCGGTGGTGAACCCGAGCGGTCTCGAGATGTCGGCCGCACTGTGCACCTGGACCGGTGCCCTCACGCTCGTGCTTGACCATGCGGAGCGACCGCCGCGGGGGCTGGTCGTGGTCTGCACGACCACGGCCGCCCTATTCGCTCTGGCGCGCCCGCTCTCGGTGTTCTGGCTGGCCCTGATCGCTCTCTTCGTGGTCCTGCTCTGCCCGAGGGCGGTGCGATCGCTCTGGGGCCGGACCGCCGAGTTCGCATCGGCGGGACCATCGTCACCGGCGCATCCGTGCTCGCCTTGGCCTGGGTGGCATGGGCGCACTCGTGGAGCGTCCTGCCTGTCGGTCGCCGGGTCCCCGGAGGCGCCACGCTGTGGCATTCATCGCAGCTCGTACTCGGGAACATGGAGGGGTGGTTCCACCAGTTCGCTGGCTCCTTCGGGTGGGAGATGGCGAATCCTCCGCCTGCTAGGGGTCGTACTGCTTGCGTCGCCCTCGTCGCAGTCCTGGTGGTCGGCCTAGTGACGGGGGAGCGGCGGCAACTCGCCGTGCTGGCGCTCCTCGGTGTCGACGGCGGTGGTGCTCCCGGATCTGCTCATCGCCTCCCAGGCGCGAAGAACGGCATCGTCTGGCAGACCCGTGACGGATACCCGCTGCTCTGCGGCGTCGTCCTGGTCGCTGGGTCGATCGGACAGCTGCACTCTGGCGGTCAGCCGCCCGACTGACTGGCCCGGGATCGGGCAGTGCGAGGGTTCGTCGTGCTTGTCGCTTTTGCGTCGCCGGCTCGCAATTCGCCGACCTCTACTGGGTGATTCGGCGCTTCCGGGTTGGACTGTGGGGGCCGCTCGATCCGCTGGTCCAGGTCAAGGGAGGATACTCCCCGCCCGTGCCGACAGCGCTACTGCTCATCGGCGGGTTTCTCCTGTGCGTCGCATACGGGTGGTTGATCGTGACGCTGGACGGCCGCGGTGGTCCCGCGCCGCGCATCATTGAAACGATGGTGCTCGAACGTCCACGTCAAATATTTCGAACGACAACGTCGGACGCGAAGCGCCTGGGGGTCAAGAGGTCTCCCATCTGCCTGCTCGGTGATCGGGCTAATTGCCGACAAGCGCCCAGAACACGAGGAACGAAGCGATACCCAAGGCGATCTCCTCGAGCACCAGGGCAGTGATCGATCTGTGAAGCCTGCTCTTCGTGGGATTGATCGGCGCAGTCGCTGCGCCCCACACGACCAACCCGATCCCGACGACCAACATGTAGGCCAACACCCAAAAGAACGGGCCGATGAACAAGTCGATCTTGCTCAAGGCGGCAGCAGTGATCCAGGCTCCCATAAGGGGGAGAGACACACCGATCAGCCACTTGCCAGGGGCGAGCGGCGAGATTTGCGCCCCGATCTTGCCCGGCACGGAACCACGGTAGCAATCCGTGTCGAGCGTTTCCGGAGCGAAGCGAAGCCCCTGAAAAACAAGGGCGGACCTCATGACGGCCCGGCTCCCGAAAATTTTGTCGTTGCACGTAACCGCGGGCCTTCCTTCCCGCGACGCGACGGCCGACGCGCTCGGAGGTAACCAGATTTTGTCGACACGACATTGATCTGACGGTCGTTTGCCTGCGCATCCAGAATCGTGGCATGGAGACCCGGGGTCGATCGACGAACGAGAGGCCGTCCTGCGACACCGTTGCGGAAAAGCGGGTGACATCTGGTTCATCCGAACGTTCCTACAGCGCTGGCCTCCACGCGTCGTCACGATCAGATCGAAGCAATCGCCCGGGTGGTTATGGCTCAGGCGCTTCACGTTCCCCATGGCATCTTCGACGTCGATGTCGACATCAGATCATCGGCCGGCCAGACCCGGCTCGCCTCCGCTCAGGCGGGAAGAGCGGCCCAGCCCTTCTGGCAGACGATCTGAGCAGTATCGCCGGCGGCGCTACCGGCCAGTGTGGTCACCTGACTGAATTGCTCGGCAGTAGCACCGGCGGCGACAGTCAGCTGAAGAGGGCCGAGCTCACCGAGTTGCATCGAGCCATGAAGCACGAGAACCTCGCAGGTGGCGAGCTGGGGCGTGCCCGTCTTGTTCGTGGCATCCCATTCGACCATCTCCCCGAGTTGGCTGGTGGAGTTCACCGAAACAACACTCGTGCTGATGGCAGCGGCGGAAGGTATGTTCGATGTGCTGCTCCCCCTTGGCGAGTTACTCGAACACCCTGCGCATGCAGTAGCGGCCACGACCAAAACAGCGATCCAGCCGATCCGCACGGCAAAGGACCGTAGTCAGCCGTTCAGCTGTAGGTCTAGACGGCGAAGAGGCCGGGAGTGAGGGGCTGTACAGGTGCGCCAGACGCCTGCGACCGAGAGGTGGGCGCCGGGTGGGCAAGAAAAGCTGGGGACCAGAGAAGGACCCCACGGCCTCATGGCACTCAGGCGCGAAACGGCCCCGGCGTTCGCCGGGGCCGAGACGCTGCGATCCGCCTGCTTCAAGGTAACGCCCAAGTGAGGAAATATCACGGTCCGCCTGCACTGTTGCCTGCATTTTCACCCGAATGGGTGATTTCTCTGGCCATCCACCGGTCTATCTTCAACCAGTTGCTCCACCCCGGCGAGGGGTTGGCTCCAGGCTCGACGCCCCCTGCCAGGGCGTCGAGCCGCGTTTCGAGCTCGTTGCTCCTGAATTGCCTGGGCGCAGACGGCACCCCATGAAGCCGAGCGGCTCAGTTCCAGCCAGTCGTTGGGATTATCGGGTGACGACGACCGAGCAGGGGGCATTCCTCACGACGTAGTCGGACACGGATCCCAGGAAGGCCCTCTTGATGCCTCCCCGACCGCGCGATCCGACGACGATGGCTGCGGCGTCCACCTCCTGTGCCAGCTTGCACAGAGCCGGCCCCGGCTCACCCTCGATGACCAAGGCTTCAACGCCGTCGGGCAGCGCTCCTCGCCCTCTGAGCGCTGAGATCATTGCTTCAGCGGCCGCCTGACTCCGGTTCTGCGCCGCCAGGCTCTGCTCATCGAACTCGTCTGGAGTCATGCTCGCGGCGGCATGACCCGTTTCATCTTCGGTCAACGAAGGGTCCGGACCGTCTGTGACAGAGACGATGATGACCCGGTCGCCGGGCTTCAGTATCGCGAGGCCTGCTCGTCCCGCCTCGATCGAGAGCTCTGAACCGTCGGTCCCCACAACCAGGGTCTTCATGCGTTCAGGGTATCAACGAGACGGTTCGGCGGGGGAGCGGATTCGGAAACGGCCCCCTCAACAGGCCGGCCCCGCTGCGCTTCGGGAGTTACCACCACAACAGGTCGACGGCGCTTGACGAGACCTCCTCAGCGACTTCGATCAAGGATCCGGGTGCTGGTCCACGGGGACGGTTTGCTACCGGACGCATTGAGTCTCTCAGAGTTCCCTGACGACTTTCGCCGCCATTCCCGCGACCAGCGTCGCCGGCGGAACGTCGCGAGTGCAACCGCACCAGCCGCCACGACCGAGTCAGCGCCAACAGTCACGCCAGGCATAATCGATGCCGCCGCGCCGATCAAAATGTTCGCCTCAACCACGATTAGTGCCGCAGTGATGCATGCTCGCGGAAAGGCGTGCTCCCAAAGAGTGTGATCGTCGCAGCATTGCCGGGCTGCACGCCTGCGGGGACGGCGCTGGCTGGGGACTCTGGATCCTCCAGCCTGCTGCTGCCAGAATCTGGAGCTGTGAATGAGCTCGTACGTCCGGGTCAACGCATATTCGTCCTGTGCGAGGGTGGTCCATGCTTGAGCCGGTTGGAACACTTTCCACCTCGACTCGAAATAGCAGAACGAGGTGGAACGTACGTTCTCGTTGACGAGGGCCAGCTGTCAGACTGGCGCTATCTCTTTGTCGCCAACGAGTACTGATTGCTCTCGGGCACTCGTACGGGTGTCATGTTCCACGTTCTCGCCGAACCTGCGTGCGAACGTGGCCCTAAAATGTGGTGACGCTTGACATGGGCCAGACCCTCAGCTCGACCTTTCCGACGATAAGCGATCCACGTACAGGTCCCCACCACCTGCTGTCACACGAATCCTGTCTGTTGTCACCCATCACGAAGTAATCGTCGGCCGGGATCTTGTACGCGTGAAGGAGGTCGTAGGGTCGGCCCGGAGGTCCCGGGTGCGTGACACCTTGATCGGACGGCGGCAGCCACTTCTCGGAGAGCTCTGTGTTGTCGACGAACACGTGCCCGCCCGCCGAGAGCGAGATCGTCTCTCCGGGTAGGCCGATCACCCGCTTCACCAAGTCGTCCACCCGAGGTCCGCCGCAGTCTTCGTCCGCGGGGCGGGCGAAGACCACGATGTCCCCTCGGTCGACTCCGTGGAGGGAGTAGCTCAGCTTGTCGACGACGATACGGTCGCCGACGCGCAACGTCGGGTACATCGACGCAGACGGTATGAAGAACGACTGGACGACGAAGACATGGAGAAGAGCTGCGACGACGATTGCTATCGCCGCGACAACGGCGATCTCTCGAACGAGTGAGGCAACGGTCGATCCACTCTTCTCGCCGGATGTTGGGGACGCGCTGGAACCGGGGTCGGTCAACGAGCGCAACTAGCTCTTGAAGAAGGAGGCCGAATCGACATCGATTGGTTGGCCTTTCCCGCTCGCATGGAGGGAGGCGTACGGTCGAACGTTCTCGGGTGCCGCCACCTTCCCAGTTGAGAATGAGCCATCCGCAGGGCTCGCCCATATCAAAATGGCAGCGAAGGCCATCGCAACCGACGCCGCCAACCCGCACACGACAGGACGCCTCCAAGGTCTGTGCGCCGGCACACGTATGGCCACATCGACCCTCGGCGTTTCGAGGATCCGCCGTATCCTGAGGTCGATGTCTGCCGTGCTGCTTGGATGGGACAACTGCCCCGCCGGGTCGAGCTGACTCAAGTGGTGGAGGAGGTCGTCGGTCTTTGTAGTCACAGCGCCATCTCCATCCCAGTGATGGGTATTCCGACGCGATCCACCAAGTCGTCGTCGAAGCCGGGGGCTGCGCGCTCTCCATACGACTCCGGCTTGGCGTCCCTCACCCGTTTTCCGAGGCGAGCACGCGCCCGATGGAGCCGCATTCGATACGCAGGAACCGAACAGCCCACGACCGATGCCCCCTCGGCCATCGTGACGCGCTCCCACGTCGCAAGCCGCAAGATCTCCTGATCGGCATTGGAAAGGGACCCGAATGCGGCTGCGACATCGCCCGACAGATCTGAAATAGGGCCCGCCGCCTGCGTGTCTCGCTGATCAAGTGCGATCGCAGAATGCAGTCGATCGGTTCGCAACTGCCGGCGCCTTTGATTGGCGATTTCGAACGACGCGACGCGATAGAGCCATGGGACGATTTCGTCTGGGAGGTCCGAGAATTTTCGCCATGCCACCAGAAACGTCTCCGACACGACCTCGAGAGCCACTTCGGGACCGACTCGACGGCAGGCAAAGTCGAAGATCTTCTGGTGCTGACTCCGATAGAGGTCGGTGAAGCGCTCAGCCTCCGATCCGATGTTCAGGCCATCGCTCCCTCTGACCTGCGCAAACGCTCGGCCGGTTCTCTTCGCGCCCCTACCCGGCAAGGTGGCCACCATTCATCACCCTATTTACGTCGGGTGGACAGAAAAGATCACCCCCCGTCACGCATTTCTCACCTCGTGCCACGAAATTCTTCCCGGGACGACGAGGCGCCAGCACCGCCTGAAGGCCTGAATCACGAGGAACCGTAAGAGGCTCAAAGAAGCCCGCGCTCTCGAAGTTCCTCCCGCATCTGATCGGGATCGTGAAACACGAACCCTTCGATCCCGAACCGACGAGCTCCCATAACGTTCTGTTCACCATCATCGACGAATACGCACGAGATCGTCGTCGCCGATGTCCTTCGGCTCGCAGCACGACCTCGAAGAATCGTGGTTCTGGCTTGCGGCATCGCATATGTGTCGAGATGTACAGCTCGTCAAAGACTGGAAAGTCCCTTTGGTACCAGGGAAACCAGTGTGCGAGATGAACCGGATTCGTGTTGGTGACTCCGACGACACGGACGCCCGTGGCCTCGCAGCTCCTCCAAGAGGTTGAGGACGTCTTGGTTGACACCGAGATAGATCGCATTCCAGCCCGACGCCATTTCCGCGTCGGACAGATCCAAGGCCAGGCTGCACTCGAAGGTGGTCAAAGTAGCCCTCGGTGGTGATTCTCCCGGCTTCAAACGCTTCGAACTCGTCGTCAACACAGAACTCGCGGCGAAGTGCCGCCCCGTCGCGGCCCGAGGCAGATGCCCAGTACTCGATGGCCAGGTCAAAGGAGAACTCGACCAGCACCCCGCCTAGGTCGCAGAGCAAGACCCGCTTGGACTCCGACGAGCGCACTCCTCACTGTCGCGTTTCAAGCCCGACGGAGCAAACGTCGCTACGGCCTCGCCGTGACCACCCTCCGAACGACGGCACGGCGAGCCGAATGCCCACCGATCCACGTTGACGGTCGCCTACCGTCTCGCCATGGCCATGTCCGACTACGTGCGGCTGCTCCGGGAACTGATCGGGAAGCAGTTGCTGCTGATGCCGTCCGTGAGCGTGCTCGTCCAAGATGACGATGATCGCCTCCTGCTCGTCCGGCATGCGGACTCCGGCCTCTGGGGCCTTGTCGGCGGTGCCGTCGAAGTTGACGAGCGGCCAGACGAGGCTGCGATTCGCGAGACGCAAGAGGAGACAGGGTTGCGGGTGGAGCTCACCCGCCTGGTCACCGCACTTGGGGGCCCAGGGTTCAGGGTCACCTATCCCAATGGAGACGAGACGGCGTACGTCACCATCGTCTACGAAGCCCGACCGGTCGGTGGGGTGGAACGAGCAGACGGCGACGAGGTGCTCGAACTCGGGTGGTTCGGACGCAACGATCTCTTGGCGATCGACCTCGGAGCGATTGCGCAGGCGACCTTGCGCGAACTGGGCTGGCTCCCTGGTGTGAGCAGCTTCGAGACCGCAGGGAGGTCGTTCCTGTCCGGCCTCGATCCGAACCGACGCGCACGGACCAAGCGAGATGGGCTTGCGCTCAGCCTGGGGCCTGAGGTCGCTGGCCACTCGCCGGCAGCCGGGCTCGAAGGGCAGGTCAGAGAGCCGGGTCGGGTGCCTCCGACAGCCTCCAGACTCGCGACGAGGCCGCGCCGGCGCAGCGGTCTCGCAGGGGCCGCGTTCGGTCTGACGGAACGAGACGATAAGTTCACCATGCCGGGTCACGTACAACCGCTCCACGTCAGTCACGAGTCGTGGCGGGACGTGGCCCGGACCTGGTTCGATCGACATCCATCTCGCCGATGACCCGTCCGCCGCGCCAATGGGCGCTCGGTGGATCCCGCTCCCGAGCGAAACGCTCTCTGGGTCTTGCCGTCGAGCGCTCTCGAAGGACTGCTCCCGGGCGTCCTGTATGAACCGGAGACAATTCGGCTCACAACCTCAAGATCCTACACGGGCGTTGGCTGCACAAGGCCTGTTTGCCGGCCCCGTTGTCAGGGCAGTGGCGAGCCACGAGGCCGCACAGAGACGCCGGGAGACGGCCGAACGGAAGGTGCATCATGGAGAATCGCCGCCGTGTACATCGTCAGCCAGCCGGTTGGGCTGCGTCGTACCGCCTCGGCGGTGACCCCGTCGGGGCATGGCGTGATTGTCGAGTCGTCGACATCTCCATGCTCGGAGTCGGGATCACGTTCGATCATCCCAACCCGGCCGAACTCTCCGGTCGCCTGATCTCCGTGAACCTCCCCGGAGACGGGAGCTGCGTGAACGTCCGACTCGAAGGCGAGATCAAGAATGCGACGGCCACGATGAGCCGGGACCTCCGAGTCGGGATCGAATTCATCGGATTGTCCGAAACCGAGCAGGCGATCACGGCCGTGCTCAGCGTCATGAGCGATGTCCTGGTCAACGCCTAACGCAGCGAGCTCTGGACAGGGACAGGGAACAGCGTCTCCGCCGCTGGAGCGGGGCGCGAGACAGCAAGGGGAGGGGTCTTCATGGACTACCGCCGACGAGTAGAACGCCAGCCGGCAGCCTGGGCCGGTTTCTGCCACATTGCTGGGGAATCCCCTTCGATGTGGCGCGATTGCGAAGTGATCGACATCTCCATGTTCGGTCTCGGCATCACGCTCCATCATCCCCAGCCCTGGGAGCTGGTGCATCGCCGCATCCTCGTTGACATCTCCGCCATCGGCGATGCCGTCAACATCCGGCTCGAGGGCGAAATCAGGGACGCGGCGTTCACGCTTGAGGGGGACATCAGAGTCGGACTCGAGTTCACCGGGCTTTCCAAGACCGAGCAGGCGATCACCGCCATTCTCAGCGGGATCAACACGATCGAACCCAAGACCACGGCACCATGGGCGGTGCGCTGAAGCGCGAGGCAAGGCGAAAGTGCGCTCAGACCGTCGCCCTACTTGGGATCCGACGGCAGCGAATACTTCTCGAAGAACTGCCACATCGTCTCGTCGGCGTTCACGAGGATGATGCCCCGTCCGACACCGGCCAGGATCCAGTTCTTCTTGGGGCCCATGTTCAGCGGGCTCCCCGGCCACACGTGTCCAGAACCGGTGAAACGCCAGAGGGCGACCTCGGCGCCGGACCGGCAGTGCGTGTAGGTGATCGGCGTGGCTGTTTCCCCGGCCGAGATCGAGCCGGCGGCACCCGTAATGGTGGCGCCGGTCGTGGGCTTCTTGTCGCACCCGTCCGCCTTGACCCACTGATCGATGCCCTGCATCACCGAAAGACGGTCGAGCGGGTTGGCGCTCGGTGTGCCGTCGAACTTGGCAATCGGATCATTGACGCTGTGGAACTCCATCGTCGGAACGGCCCGGGTCGGATGAATGACCGGGATCTCGACCTGGCCCGAAACCGACGAGATGGCGGCCACATGTCCGGAAGCTTCCGCCGCCATCGCGTAGGCCATCATCCCGCCGTTGGAAATGCCCGTCATGTAGACCCGTCGGAGGTCGACCGGAGTCTTGGCTGCGATGTCCGCAATGACCTTGAGAAGGAACCCGACATCGTTGATGTGCTTGGTGACGGGCAGCCCGCAGCACATCCCGGCGTTCCAGCCGTACTGCGCGTTCTTTGCCACCGGGTCGGGTGTCAGCACCTTCGAGATGCGGGTCCCGTCGGGGTAGGCCACCAGGTAGCCGTTCATGTCCGCATTGGGGTCCATGTCGGAGGTGATCTCTTCGAGCTGCGCATTCTGGGTGGCGCCGTGGAGATTGAGCACGAGGGGCAGCGGCTTCCCCGATGCGGCGGCCGGTGGGACGTGGAGCCGGTAGTCGCGGTGCATGCCGTCGAACGTGAGCGTGAAGACGTACGACCCGCTCTCCGGGGCCAGGACGGGATGTGCCGGCGCGGCGGTCGCCGCCGAGGCAGCGCTCGCTGCGCCGACGAGCGCCGTTCCGGTGAGGATGATGATCCCGATCACCGCGCTCAGAACGGCCCGGATCGGTCGCCGGCGGCCCTTGGCTCCTGACGCAGGGCTGCGCGGTTGCCGGCGGCCTCCGGCATCACTGCCTCCATGAGCAGAACAAGCGTTCGTTCATGCCTCAGCATGTCATGGTCCACCTCGTTGCGCTCGCCACGAGTCGCGCCGTGATCGATCCCGGAGGCCTTCTCCGCTGTTCGCCCCGGGAGTCCGGTGACGCCTCGCTGGGTTGGTTGCCGGCGATGCGGCCGGGGTCGCTCCCGCGAGCGTCGCTCGGGCGACGCGGTGCAACGCGGTTGCACGCGCGGCCTTCGCCGGCAACCGGCGGACAATTCACCGAGGAGCCCCTCGGAGCGGAGGGCAGCCGATGGTACGTTCCACGAGCTGATCCATTCCCGGGGCACGAGGGGGCGAACGGAACGTGAGACGGCACCAGCACGGCGCGCGCGCCGTGTCGAGTTCACTGGCACGGGCCGCGCTCGCTGCCGCGGCCGGTATCGGATCACTCACGGTTGTCGTGGCCGTCGCCCCGGTCGAGGCGCACGCAGCGGGCATCGTGCCGCCGGCAAATCCGGCAGTGAACATCCCGCCTCAGGTCGTGCCCCACTGCACGCCCACCCCGGTCGACGACACCAGCGCCGGGTGCATCGACTCGGTGCTGCACAACATCAACTTACGCCCGGTCGCTCGAGGGACTCGGCCCCATGGTCCTGCCGACCAACTACGCCAGCGACTCGGTGCCCGTGCAGCAGCTGATCATCGCCGACGAGGAACGGGGCGACCGCGGTCTTCCGCAGTTCGCCGGCCTCGATCCCGCTCTCGACGCGGCGGCGCTGACCGGCGCGCAGGACGACGACGACCCGTCGGCGCCCGCCGGCTCTCAGGACACCGGATGGGGAGCGAATTTCGCCCAGGACTCCACGCCACTCGGAGCCGACTTCGCCTGGATGTACGACGACGGGTACGGCGGCACCAACCTTGACTGCATCGTCGCCGAGCGACCCTTCGTGCTGGGGCCACCGGGACAACATCCTCGGCCCCTGGACCACCACGGGCAGCCAGACAGCCCAGATGGGCGACGCGGACACGAGCACCGGCCAGTACACCCAGATCTTCATGAACCGGGATGACCCCGCCGATCTCCCTGGTCGACACGTTGACGCCGAGCCACGCTGCCCACACCGTCGACAGCGGCAGCACCCGACGTGGTCCAGGTCATTCCCGCCTCGAGCGCGAACACGGGAGCCGGGACGCCCGTCACCATCGAGGGCAACTACTTCGCCACGTCGCGCGACCCCGCAGGTCTTCTTCGGCGGCGTCGCCGCCACCAACGTCCAGGTGAACTGGGACGGCGAGCTGAGCGCCGACGCACCGGCGGATCCGGCAGGTTCGGCGACGGACCAGGTCGTGGTGACGGTGTCCACGCTCGGCCGGCTCGTCGAGCACCTCCGGGACGGCCCAGGTGAACGAGTTCACCTACGCCCCGAGCAGCGCCCCGACCGTGACGCTCGGTGTCACCGACCTCGGGGGCGCAGATCCCAACCGGCAGCGTGACGATCCGGGGCGCCAACCTCACCAGCGGGGGAGTCCAACCGATCGTCGATTTCGGAACGGTCGCCAGCATCGGCTCCATGACCTACGGCGCGACCCAGATCACGGCCACGATCCCGTCCGCCATCAACCCCGGCACTGTGAACATCACCGTCACGACGCCGGCGGGAACCAGCAAGGTGTCTGCGGACGACCACTACACCTACACGGGCAGCGGCACCACGACGCTCGCCTGCCGTGACCAGCGCCGACCACGCCACGTTCGCAGCCGGCACCGCCGGGGTGTTCGACATCACGACGACCGGGACACCGGGAGTCAGCTCGGTCAGCGACAGTGCGTTCAGCGGTTGCATCCCGTCGACACTCCCGGCCAGCATCACGCTCGACTACACCGGCGGCACGACGGCCACTCTGGACGGGACGCCGCAGGCCGGCGACGGTGGCACCTTCACGTCTGCCTCACCGCCGCCAACGGCGTGGGGCCGGTCGCCACCCAGGTCTTCACGCTCACGGTGTATGCCCCGGCCGCCCCGCCTGCGCCTCCCGCACCGACGTCCTCCGCCACCGCCGTCGCCCCGCCGACACCACAGCACGGCTACTGGCTGGTGGGCTCGGACGGCGGCATCTTCACCTTCGGCGCCGCCCAGTTCTACGGTTCGACCGGTTCGTTGCATCTGCAGCGGCCCGTCGTCGGCATCACGCCGACGGCGAACCGCGGCGGGTACTGGCTGGTCGCCTCGGACGGCGGCATCTTCGCCTTCGGCAATGCCGGCTACTACGGGTCCATTCCGGGGAGCGGGCTCAACCCGGCCGGCTCCGGCCTCTCCGCACAGTTTGAATGCACCCATCGTCGGCATGGTGCCCTCCAACGACGGCGGTGGGTACTTCATGGTGGCCTCGGACGGGGGCGTCTTCGCGTTCGGTGACGCCCGCTTCGAGGGCTCGTGTCCGGGCATCGGCGGCTGCAGCGGGGCCGCGGTCGCGGTCGTGCCCGACGCCACCGGCAATGGCTATTGGGTGGTGACGAGCACGGGCGCGGTGTACACGTTCGGCGACGCCGTCAACGACGGGCAGCCGGGACCGCAGAGCTCGAAGATCACGTCGGCCGCGGCCACACCGAACGGTGGCGGCTACTGGATCCTCGATGCCGCGGGCCAGGTGTTCCCGTTCGGCAACGCCGCCTCGTTGGGAGGCATGCCGGCCGGTTCGGCAGGAGGCTTCGATCCGGCGTCCGCCATCTTCGCCACCTCCGACGGCGGGGGCTACTGGATCGCCACCGCGCTGGGCAAGGTGTCGTCCTACGGCGACGCCCCCGACGACGGGGACATGTCGGGCACGCATCTCAACGGGCCGATCGTGGCCGCCTCCGGATCCTGAGCGATCGCCGGCCCCCACCACGGTCCGGCGACGGGGGCACGATCAGCTGATTCGAATCTATGGTGGGGTGACGAATCGACCCCTCAGGGAGGGACACATGGGCATCTTCCAGCGGGCTCACGACATCGTGCAGGCCAAGACCAACAAGGCGCTCGACGCGGCCGAGAAGCCCGATGAGATGCTCGATCTCTCCTACGAGAAGATGCTCGAGCAGATCACCCAAGTCCGCCGCGCCCTGGTCGATCTCGCTGCGTCGAAGAAGCGCCTGGAACTGCAGCAGGAGCAGTTCCAGCACACCGTCGACCACCTGCAGGACCAGGCCAAGCAGGCCCTCGGTGCCGGGAAGGGAGGACCTGGCCAAGGAGGCGCTGTCGCGCAAGGCCGCGGCCCAGCAGCAGATCGACGAGATGGAGCCGCAGCGCCAGCAGCTCGACGAGGAGGAGACGAAGCTCACCCAGACCCTCGACGTCCTGCAGAAGCGCGTCAACGACTTCCGCACCCAGAAGGAGACCCTCAAGGCCCAGTACACGGCGGCCAAGGCCATCTCGACGGTCGACGAGAGCACGGCAGGGATCTCGAAGTCCTTCAACGACTCCGGGGCGTCCCTGCAGCGGGCCCAGGACAAGATCGCCACCATGCAGGCGCGCTCGGGCGCGCTCGACGAGTTGCTCGAATCCGGAGTGCTCGAGGACGTCGGCGGCGGCAGCGACGACATCCAGAAGGAACTCGATCAGGTCGGCAAGGACGCCCAGGTGGACAACGAGCTGGCCGCCCTCAAGGCGCAGCTCGGCACCGGCGCCCCGCCCGAGCCCGACGCACTGGCCGCCCCCGCTCCGGCCGCCGCTCCCGAGGACTCGACGCCGGCCACGTAGTCAGGCCGGGGGAGTGCCCCCGACGAAGCGCGCCACGACGTCGGCCAGCGGGATGCCACCGTCCTCCTGCAGGAAATGCCCCGCGCCCTCCACCGTGACGTGCCGCTGGCCGGCCGCACCCGGCACCTGCTGCCTGCAGGACCTCCGCCCAGCCCCGGGTGGCGGGATCACCGTCGGAGAACGCGGTGAGGAAGGGGGCGTCGAAGTCCGCCAGCGCTCGCATGGTGCGGCGGTTCAGGCGCGCGCACTCGCTGGCGGGCGTGAGGCCCATCAGCAGCGGGAGCCGGCGCGGTCCCGCACAGAAGGTCTCGTCGGGAAACGGCGCGTCGTAGGCCGCCAGGACCGCGTCGGGAACATCCCACTCGGTGGCTCCCTGCACGAAGAGGCTCGGGCGGAACGGCGTGAGCTCCTGGGTGAGTCGCTGATAGTCGAGCAGCATCTGCGCCACGGTCACGGTGCCGTCGGGGCCGGCGTGGCACGCCCATTCGAGCCGTCCCGCCAGTTCGGGATCAGCGGTGTGCAACACGGTATTGGCGGCCACGACCCGGCGGACGAGCCCGGGGCTGGCGCGCTGAGGACGCCCAGGCCGATCGGGCCGCCCCAGTCCTGGACGACCATGGTCAGGTCGGAGAGGCCGATGTGGCTCGATGAACTGCGCCAGCCAGTCGACATGGGCCTGTACCGAATAGGCCGCCGGCGTCACCGGCTTGTCGGAACGACCGAAGCCGATCAGATCCGGGGCCACGGCGCGGAGGCCCTGCTGGGCCAGGCGGGACACCATGGTGCGGTAGAGGTACGACCAGGTGGGTTGCCCGTGGAGCAAGAGCACGACCTCGGCATCCGCCGGGCCCTCGTCGATGTAGTGCATGCGCAGCCCGTCGGGCAGGGTGGCGTAGCGGGGGGTGAAGGGATAGCCGGGGAGTTCGGCGAAGCGCTCTTCGGGTGTCCGCACGACGTCCACGGCGCTCATAGTGCCGCACCGCTGGCACGCGGGTCACGAGCCTGATGGACTCGGGGCCATGAGCGAGGAACGCTGCGACGTGGCCGTGATCGGTGCCGGCCTCGTCGGCGTGTCCCTCGCCTACGAGCTGGCGTGCCTGGGGACGAGCGTGACGGTCATCGACGCCGGCCATCCGGGTCGGGCGACCGACGCCGGCGCGGGCATCCTGTCGCCGGTCACCAGCATGGAGACGGACGAGGCGCTGTGGCTCTTCCCCCGCCAGGCCGGCGCCCACTACCCGGACCTGCTGCAACGGATGGCCTCCGACGGCGTCGACGTCGCCGGGACGGGCTACGGCCGCTGCGGCATGCTCTCCCTCGGCCTGCGGCCGAACGAGGACGAGTGGTTCGCCCCCTTCGCCGAGCTCGTGCTCCGCCGGGCGCCCGGGGAGATCACCGAGATCACGCCGGAGGAGGCCAGCTCGCTCTTCCCCCCGCTCGGGCCGGTGCACCGCGTGCTGCACGCGCCCGGCTCGGCGCGTGTCGACGGCCGCGGCATGGCCGCCGCGCTGCGCCAGGCCGCAGCGGCACGCGGCGTCGTGTTCGTGACGGGTGCGGCACACGGCGTCCTGGCGGGCGGCGCCGGCGACGGGGACGCGCCACGTCGAGGCCGTCGAAGTGGAAGGTCACCGGAACGTGACCTGCCGAGCGGTTGCCGTCGCCGGTGGCGCCTGGACCGCGGCGGCCGGCGAGTGGCTCGGCACGAGACTGCCCGTCGGTCCCACCAAGGGTCAGATCGTGCATCTCGGCGTCGACGCGGAGACGGAGCGCTGGCCGATCGTGCAGCCGCTGCTCACCCACTATCTCGTGCCGTGGCCCGGGGGGCGGGTGGCCTGCGGAGGCACGTTCGAGACAGGCGCCGGGTTCTCCGTCAGCGTCACCGCAGCAGGTCTGCACGAGCTCCTCCGGGAATGCCTGACGATCGCGCCGGGACTGGACGGTTCCACCTACCTCGAAACACGAGTGGGGCTGCGGCCCACCTCGGCCGACGATCGTGCCGTCGTGGGCCGGCTGCCGGGCTGGGGCAACGCCTGGGTGGCGACCGGACACGGCGCCAACGGCCTGCTGCAGGGCCCGTATTCGGCGCGGGTGCTGGCGCACGCCATGGCGGGCGTGGCGCAGCCGGCAGACGAGCCGCCGCTGCCTCAGTCGTTCGACCCCGGGCGTTTCGCCTAGAGCCCGGCTGCCGAAGGCCCAGCATCATCCACCAGGGGGCGCCGGGGTACGGGGAAACTGTGGCGTGACCGCGCCCGTGACCGCTGCCGTGCTGCCGGGAACCCTGCGCCAGGAGGGTCAGGATGCCCCCGCCACGATGGAGAACGTGCAGGCCGCGTTGGCCGGGACGAAGCCCTTCTGGCTCGACCTCGACGACGCCGCCTCCGACGGCACGGTGAGCGACCTCCTGACGAACACGTTCACGTTCCACCATCTCGCCGTCCGGTCGGCCGAGCGCTTCAACCAGACGACCGCGGATTGATGCCTACGACGACTTCGTCTACCTCGTGGCGCGTGGCGCCGACCCGGAGCACACGGGCCACGCCGAGGTCCACTGCTTCTGGACGGACCGCTACGTCGTCACGGTGCACAGAGGGCCGTGCCCGGCGGTGGCGCACGTGCGGGAGTGGCTCGAGAGCCACCCGCTGAACGCGGTCGCCTCCCCGCAGCTGATCGTCGTGTATCTCATCATCGGCGGGCTGGTGGACAGCTTCTTCCCCGTCCTCGTCCAAGTTCGACGACAAGATCGACACCCTGGAGGATCAGGTCCTGCAACAGCCGACCGAGGCACAGCTCGGCGAGCTCTTCCAGATGAAGCGGTCCCTGATGGACATGCGCAAGATCGTGGCGCCCGAGCGCGACATGATCGCCACCATCAACACCGGCGTCACCGACATACCCGGCATGACGGACGAGGCCACGCGCTATTTCCGCGACCTCTACGACCACCTGATCCGCGTGGCGGATCAGGTCGACAACTACCGGGACCTGCTTTCGAGCGTCATGGACACGCACCTCTCGACGGTGTCGAACCGGCTCAACGTCGTGATGAAGCAGCTCACGATCATCGCCACCATCTTCCTGCCGCTCAGCTTCCTGACTGGCTTCTTCGGCCAGAACTTCGCCTTGCTGGTGCGGTGGATCGGGTCGACGTGGGCCTTCTGGGTCCTCGCCGTCGGAGTGGACATCGTGACGGTGGTGGGACTGATCGTCGCTGTTCCGTCGCCGGGGCTGGATGGGCGGCCCGACGGTCTGAACCGCGCGTCCATCTGCGCCCGGGCCCGGAGGACCGGAAGGCGCCGTGGGGTCAGTGGCGCCCGGAGGAGCAGAGCGGCAGACCCTGCGGGCGCTCGGCGGTGTGAGCCTCGTAGCCGGTCCACCAGTCCTCGCAGCCGTCGGGCACCGGGAAGCCGAGCTGCTTGCGCCGGTCTACCAGGGAGCGCACCTGCTCCTTGTGCTCGCGCACGAGCGCCAGCGTCCCGGCGTCGTCTTCCCCGATCCGCCCCGCGGCCCAGAGCGACTCCTCGAGGCGCCACGCCTCGCGGCGGGCCTCGACGATGGCGTGGGTGCCGTCGGCGATGTCGGCCCGGATGTCGGCGTCACCGTCGGCAAGGAGGTCGGCGGCGCGCAGCCAGCCGTAGTCCTTGTTGATGCGCAGGAGCCCCGGCTCGACTTCGAACAGGCCCACCACGTCGACCACGGGGTCGACCGTGGTGAGGCTCGTGCCTTCGGGCAGGTGGATGTTGAGGTTCGAGATCTGGCGCTCGGCCACCCCGATCATGCCCATGGAGCGCAGGCCGATGTAGCCGGCCGGGGCCGCGGCGTAGTCCCGCTCGTCACGCGGCAGCCGCAGCGGCACGGCCACGACGGCGATGATGCGCGTCGCACCCAGGGCCGCCGCGGCGGAGACGGGCACGATCTCGATCACCCCTCCGTCGACGTAGTCGTCGTCGGCCATTGGATGCGGCGGGAAGACCATGGGCACGCTCGCCGAGGCGATGGCGCCGTCCACCATGTCGACCGGGCCGGCGGACTCGGTCGGCGCGGGGGTGCGGGCGTCGGATTCCACCAGCGTTCCGTTCTCGGTCACGTAGCGCAGGACGCCGGCGCGCAAGGCGGTCACCGCGAGCCGCAGCTGCAGGCCGGGACGGGCGATGAGCGCGGGGTCGACGGCCCGGAACCCGTCCTCGCTGCCGTGCCGGAGCGCGCCTTCCAAAGGATCGAGGTTGAGGATGGAGCTGCCGCTGCTGCGCAGTTGCCGCCGGACGCGGGGCAGCCGCAGCCCGGCGCCGGCCACCAACCGCGCCAGGTGGCGCTGCCGCTTGCGCCGGGCCCGCCGGGCCTGACGCCGTCCCTTGCGGCCGGAGTCGCACGCCGGCACGACCTCGTTGCCGGCGAGCACGGTCGAGGGGGTCAGCGGGAAGGGTGGCCGCGTGCCCTCGGTGATCTCCTGATGGATCTCGCGGCCCAGTGCGGTCCCGTCGAGGGCACCGAGCCAGGGCTGCTTGCCGAACACGTGGTCGGTCTGCGTCCAGGCCAGCACGTCACCCTCGATCTCGTTCACACGGTCGAGGAACTCGGGGAGCGTACGGGCCTGCGCCAGGACGGTGGCGGCGATGGCACCGGCGGACGTGGCCGTGATGATCTCGGGGGCGATCCTCTCGACGCCGACCAGGTACTGGAGCACGCCGACCTCGAAGGAGCCCTTGGTGCCCCCACCGGCCAGCACGAAAGCCGTCTGCCCTGAGGGGGGATCAGGAGACATGCGACGATTCTGGCACCGGCCGCCCGGCCCGGACAAAGAAGGAGGGCACGAAGGCGAGCGTGCTCAGCCGCCGGCGGCGGCGGTCACGACCTCGACCAGGGAGCCGGCGCGGGCGGGCGTCGTCGCCCATTCCGAGCGGGGGATGACGCAGCGGTCGACGGCGACCGCCACCCCTCTGGGGTCGTCCTGGGTAGGGAGGAGTCGCCACGAGGTCGGCGATGGTCGCCCCGGGGTGGACCTCGATCGGCTCGCCGTTGAGCCTGAGCGCCAGCCCCGTCATGCCGGCGCCAGAGCCTCGATGAGCGGGGTGACCGGCTGCTGCCCGACCAGGTCGACCACGGCGGCGGCGGTGAGGGGCGCGAGCAGGATGCCGTTGCGGTAGTGGCCTATCGGCCGCGATGACACCGTCCAGCGCCGTCCAGCCGATGCGCGGAATGTTGTCGGGCGTGGCGGGACGCAGGCCGGTGGCGGCCTCCAGCAGCTCGAGCTCGTCGACGCCGGGCACGATCGCCCGGGCGTCGCACAGCAGTTCGTGCACGGCGCCCGCCCGTACCGTGGTGTCGGCACCGCGCTCCTCGACCGTGGCGCCGACGACGACCGAGCCGTCGCGGCGAGGCACCAGGTACACCGAACGCCCGTGCACCAGGCCGCGCACCGTGCGCGCCAGCAGCGGGAGGGGCGCCGCGGCGTCGGGCGTCCCGAGGCGCAGGATGTGCCCCTTGACGGGGCGGAGGGAGGGGAGACCGGCGCCGGCCAACCCGTCGATGGCGCCGAGGCCCGTGCCGGCCGCCAGCACGACGTGGTCCGCGCCGAGCCGGCGACCGTCCGCCAGGACGAGCGTCGGCCCGCCGTCGAGCGCGGCGACGCTGCTCTCGAGGAACGTCACCCCGCTGGCGCGGCACGCCTCGGCGAGCGCTCCGAGGAGCGCCCGGTTGTCGACCTGGTGGTCGCCGGGGACCTCGATGCCGCCGCGCAGGGCGGGACTGAGCGCAGGGACCAGGCCGCGGCATTCGCTGGCACTACGGCGGTGTGCCTCGAGGCCGAGCGTGTGCTGGTAGGCGAGGAGGTCGTCGAGGCTGGCGCGATCGGACGCATCGAGCGCGACCGTCACCGTGCCCGTCGTGTCGTAGCCGACGTCGTGACCGGAGGCGCCCTCCAGCGCGGCGGCGAAGGCGGGCCAGCGGGCGGCGCCCTCTACGAGGAGTGCGGTCAGATCCGACTCGCCGAATTGCGCCTCGGTGACCGGGGCGAGCATGCCGGCCGCCACCCACGACGCGCCGTCCCTCCCGGGGGCGGGCGCGAGCACAGTCACCACATGACCATTTCGTGACAATTCCCACGCACAGGCCAGGCCGATGACCCCGCCGCCCACGACGTGGATGCGCGATCCCATGTGCCGAGCCTACGAGAGCGGTCGTGTATCCTGGTCTCTCGACTTCGGGCCAACGTCGTCCCGGTATCCGTTCAACTTCTCCTCATTCGGAAGGACGCCGATGGCCACTGGCCTCTACGACCCGGCATACGAGCACGACGCCTGTGGTGTCGGCATGGTGGCCGACCTGAACGGCCGCCCCGACCACGACATCGTGGACCGCGGCCTCACCGTCCTGGAGCGTCTGGCGCACCGCGGCGCCTCGGGCGCCGAGGTCAACACGGGTGACGGCGCCGGCATTCTGGTGCAGCTCCCGCACCGCTTCCTCGCCGCCGCTGCCGGGGCGGCCGGGTTCACGCTGCCCGACGCCGGCGGCTACGCGGTCGGCCTGGTGTTCCTGCCCACCGACTCCGACGACGCGGCGAAGGCCCGCACCGTCGTGGAGCACACGGCCGCCGAGGAAGGGCTGACCGTGCTCGGATGGCGCGCCGTCCCGACGGACGCCGGCGACCTGGGCCTGATCGCCAAGGGCGCCATGCCGCTCATCGAGCAGCTCTTCGTGGCCCCCGCGGGTGCCGGCGTCGACACCATGACGCTCGAACGACGGGCCTTCGTGCTGCGCAAGCGGGTGGAGCACGCGGTCGACGGCGTCTACTTCCCCTCGCTGTCGGCTCGCACCATCGTCTACAAAGGCATGCTGACCTCCGAGCAGCTGCGGCAATTCTTCCCGGATCTGCGCGACCCCACCTTCGAGTCGGGCCTGGCGCTGGTGCATTCGCGCTTCTCGACCAATACGTTCCCGAGTTGGCCCCTGGCGCACCCGTACCGCTACCTCTGCCACAACGGCGAGATCAACACGCTGGCCGGCAACCGCAACTGGATGCGGGCCCGTGAGGCGCTCCTCGAGACCTCGTTGATTGAGGGCGACCTGTCGCGCGTCTACCCGATCTGCACGCCGGGCGCGAGCGACTCGGCCAGCTTCGACGAGGTGCTCGAGCTGTTGCATCTCGGCGGGCGTTCGCTCCCGCACGCCGTGCTGATGATGATCCCGGAGGCGTGGGAGAACCACACCACCATGGACCGCGAGCGGCGCGCCTTCTACCGCTACCACGCGTCGCTGATGGAGCCCTGGGACGGCCCGGCGGCGGTCTGCTTCACCGACGGCACGGTTGTCGGCGCCGTCCTCGACCGCAACGGGCTCCGCCCGGCGCGGTACTGGGTCACTGACGACGGGCTCGTCGTGCTCGCCAGCGAGGTAGGCGTCCTCGACATCGCGCCCGACCGCATTGTGCGCAAGGGTCGGCTGCAGCCGGGCCGCATGTTCCTCGTCGACACGGCGAAGGGGCGGCTCGTCGAGGACGAGGAGATCAAGGCCGAGCTGTCGTCCGAGCACCCCTACGGCGAATGGCTGGCCGAGGACCAGATCCGGCTCGAGGAGTTGCCTGCCCGCACCATGCTCACGCCACAGCACGGACGCGTGGTGACCCAGCAGCGCCTCTTCGGCTACACGACCGAGGAGCTGCGGGTGATTCTGGCGCCCATGGCGCGCACCGGCGCCGAGCCGCTCGGCTCCATGGGCTCGGACACGTCCATCGCGGTGCTGTCGGACCGCTCCCGCCTCCTCTACGACTACTTCACCCAGCTTTTCGCGCAGGTCACCAACCCGCCGCTCGACGCCATCCGGGAGGAGCTGGTGACCTCGCTGTCGGCCACCATCGGTCCCGAGGCCAACCTGCTCGAGGCCAAGGCCGGCTCGTGCCGCCAGATTCTGCTTCCGCTGCCCGTCATCGACCGCGACGACCTGGCCAAGCTGATGTACGTCAACGAAGGCGGCGAGACGCCGGGCTTCAAGGCCTTCGCCATCGACGGGCTCTTCGAGGTGCGCGAGTCGGGGGAGGCCGGCGCCCCCATGGCCAACGGCGGCGAATCGCTGCGGCGGGCCATCGACGACGTGCGGCGGCGCGTCTCGGAGGCCATCGCCGACGGCGCCAACCTCATTGTGCTGTCGGACCGCAACGCCAACGCGGACTGGGCCCCCATTCCCTCGCTGCTGCTCACGGCGGCCGTGCACCACCACCTGGTGCGGGAGAAGACACGCACCAAGGTCGGCCTGGTGATCGAGACCGGTGACGCCCGCGAGGTGCACCACATGGCGCTGCTCATCGGGTTCGGAGCGGCGGCGGTGAACCCGTACCTCGCCCTCGACTCCATCGACGACATGATCTCCGAAGGGCTGCTCGAGGGCGTCTCCCCGCGCCAGGCACGCCGTAACTACGTCAAGGCGGCCTGCAAGGGCGTGCTCAAGGTGATGTCCAAGATGGGCATTTCGACGGTGGCCTCCTACACCGGCGCCCAGGTGTTCGAGGCGATCGGCCTCGACGGCGCGCTCATCGACGAGTACTTCACCGGCACGGCCAGCCGCGTCGGCGGCGTCGGGCTCTCTGTCCTGGCGGCCGAGGTGGCCACGCGCCATCGCCAGGCCCACGAGGCACGACCGACCGAGCGGGCCCACCGCGAGCTCGAGGTGGGCGGCGAGTACCAGTGGCGTCGCGAGGGCGAGTTCCATCTCTTCAACCCCAAGACCGTCTTCAAGCTCCAGCACGCCACGCGGTCGAAGCGCTACGGAGTCTTCAAGGAGTACACGGCGGCCGTCGACGACCAGTCCGAGAAGCTGGGCACGCTGCGCGGCCTGATGCGGCTCAAGCCGGCCCCGGGGGGCCCCATCCCCATCGAAGAGGTGGAGCCGATTTCGTCCATCCTGACCCGGTTCTCCACCGGCGCCATGTCCTACGGATCCATCTCGGCCGAGGCGCACGAGACCCTGGCCGTCGCCATGAACCGGCTCGGTGGCCGCTCCAACACCGGAGAGGGCGGCGAGGACGCCGACCGCTTCACGCCCGACGCCAACGGGGACCTCCGGCGCAGCGCCATCAAGCAGGTGGCCTCGGGCCGCTTCGGCGTGACGAGCGAGTACCTGGTCAACGCCGACGACCTCCAGATCAAGATCTCCCAGGGCGCCAAGCCGGGCGAGGGAGGCCAGCTCGCCGGCATCAAGGTCTACCCGTGGATCGCGCGCACTCGAAAGTCGACGCCGGGCGTGGGCCTGATTTCGCCACCGCCGCACCACGACATCTACTCCATTGAGGACATCGCGCAGCTCATTCACGACCTCAAGTCGTCCAACCCGCTCGCTCGCGTGCACGTGAAGCTGGTGGCCGAGGTGGGCGTCGGCACGGTGGCGGCCGGCGTGGCCAAGGCGCACTCCGATGTCGTGCTCATCTCCGGCCACGACGGCGGAACCGGGTCGGCGCCGCTGACCTCGCTGAAGCACGCCGGCATCCCGTGGGAGATCGGGCTGGCCGAGACGCAACAGACGCTGCTGGTCAACGGTCTCCGGGACCGCATCGTCGTCCAGGTCGACGGCCAGCTGAAGACCGGGCGCGACGTCGTCATCGGCGCGCTGCTCGGCGCCGAGGAGTACGGCTTCGCCTCGGCGCCTCTGGTGGTCTCGGGATGCATCATGATCCGCGTCTGCCACCTCGACACCTGCCCGGTCGGGATCGCCACGCAGAACCCGACGCTGCGGGCCAAGTACAACGGCAAGCCCGAGTTCGTCGAGACCTTCTTCGAGTACATCGCCGAGGAAGTGCGTGAGCTGCTGGCCTCGCTCGGGCTGCGCTCGCTGGACGAGGCCATCGGCCGCGTCGACCTGCTCGACACCGAAGCGGCGGTGACGCACTGGAAGGCGGCGGGCCTCGACCTCTCCACGGTCCTGGCCGAGCCCGACGTGCCCGCCGGCGTGGGCCGGCGCCAGACGCAGCTGCAGGACCACGGGCTGGAGAAGGCGCTCGACCACGCCTTCCTTGATGCCTGCGCGCCGGCGGTGGCCGACGGCACCCCTGTCTCCATGGAGCTGCCCGATCACCAACGTCGACCGCACCGTCGGGACGCTGCTGGGTGCAGAGATCAGCCGGCGCCACGGCGCGGCCGGGCTGCCCGACGACACCATCTCGCTCACCTTCACCGGCTCGGCCGGCCAGAGCTTCGGTGCCTTCGTCCCCCGCGGCGTGACGATGCGCCTCTACGGCGACGCCAACGACTACTTCGGCAAGGGGCTCTCCGGTGGCCGCCTCGTGGTGCGCCCGCCGGAGAGCTCGCCATTCGCCGCCGAGGAGCAGATCATCGCCGGCAACGTCATCCTCTACGGCGCCACGGGAGGCGAGGTGTTCATCCGGGGCCAGGTGGGGGAGCGCTTCTGCGTGCGCAACTCGGGAGCGACCGCGGTGGTCGAGGGCGTGGGAGACCACGGTTGCGAGTACATGACCGGGGGCGTGGTCCTGGTGCTCGGGCCGACCGGGCGCAACTTCGCCGCCGGCATGTCGGGCGGCATCGCCTATGTCTACGACCCCGGCCGGACCTTCGGGCAGCGCGTCAACCTCGAGCTGGTGGAGGTCGAACCGCTCGACCCGGCGGACGCCTTCAGCGTGCGCGCACTGGTCGAGCGCCACGGCGTCGAGACCGAGTCGGCTGTGGCGGCCCGGCTGCTGGAGCACTGGGACACCGAAGTCCTCGAGTTCGTGAAGGTCATGCCGCGCGACTACCGGCGCATCCTCGATGCCACCCGCCTCGCCGAGGCCGAGGGCCGCTCGGTAGAGGCGGCCGTCATGGAGGCCGCTCATGGGTAAGACGACGGGCTTCATGGAGTACCCGCGGAAGCTGCCGCGGCGCCGGCCAGTGTCGGTCCGGCTGCGCGACTGGCGGGAGGTCTACGAGCCTTTCGGCGAGGACGAGACGAAGGAGCAGGGGGCACGCTGCATGGACTGCGGCATCCCGTTCTGCCACGACGGCTGCCCGCTCGGGAACCTGATCCCGGAGTGGAACGACCTGGTCTACCGGGACGACTGGCCCGGCGCCATGGAGCGGCTGCACGCCACCAACAACTTCCCCGAGTTCACCGGGCGGCTGTGCCCGGCGCCCGTGCGAGGCCTCCTGCGTGCTCGGGATCAACGAGAACCCGGTCACCATCGAGCGGATCGAGTACGAGATCGTCGAGCGGGCCTGGGACGAAGGCTGGGTGAACCCGCAGCTGCCGACGGTGCGGACCGGCAAGTCGATCGCCGTTGTGGGATCCGGACCCGCCGGACTGGCGGCGGCCCAGCAGCTGGCACGGGCGGGCCATCTGGTGACCGTCTTCGAGCGGGCCGAGAAGCCCGGCGGCTTGCTGCGCTACGGCATCCCCGAGTTCAAAATGGAGAAGGCCGTCCTCGACCGCCGCCTGGCCCAGATGGAGGCGGAGGGCGTCACGTTCGTCTGCTCCACCTCCATCGGTGGCCGGCCCGCCCGAGCCCGGGAGCGGGTGACCCCGAGCCGGGGGAGGAACGCGGGATCGGGACGGCATGCGCCCCCGACGTCGCCGTGCGGCCGGCATCGGAGGTCCTGGCCGCCTTCGACGCAGTCGTGCTGGCCGGCGGCGCCACGCTGCCGAGAGACCTCCCCGTGCCCGGTCGCGCGCTCGACGGCATCCACCTGGCCCTCGAGTACCTCAAGCCTTCCAACCTGGTCCGGGAGGGGGCCCTGGGCACATCGCCGATCAACGCCAAGGGCAAGCGCGTCGTCATCATCGGCGGCGGCGACACCGGGGCGGACTGCCTCGGCACGGCCCACCGCCAGGGCGCGCAGTCGGTCCACCAGCTCGAGATCATGTCCGAGCCCCCGAGCGACCGGCTGGCCGACAACCCGTGGCCGCTGTGGCCGCTCATCCTGCGCACCTCATCGGCCCACGAAGAGGGCGGGGCGCGGCTCTTCTCGGTGACCACGACCGAATTCGTCGACAACGGTTCGGGCGCGGTCCATGCCTTGCGCGGGCACACGGTGGAGATGCGGACCGAGGACGGACGCACCGTCTTCGAGGAGGTGCCGGGGTCGGAGTTCGAGCTCGAGTGCGATCTCGTATTCCTGGCCATGGGATTCGTCGGGACGGAACGCCGGAACGCGGTCGAGGAGCTGGGGGTCGAGGTCGGCCCGCGGGGCACGGTGGCGGCCGACCCGGACTGGGCGACCAACGTCGACGGGGTCTTCGTGTGCGGGGACCAGACGCGCGGTCAGAGCCTGATCGTCTGGGCCATCGCCGAGGGACGGTCCTGCGCGGCGGCGGTCGACCGCTGGCTCATGGGGACGACGTCGCTGCCGGCGCCGATCGTGCCCGGACAGGTGGCGCTCCGCTAGGAGCCACCGCCCCGGGCACCGACGGCTCGGTACTGTGCGGACCATGCCCTTTGCCGATGCCAACGATGTCTCGCTGTACTACGAGCTCGAGGGGAGCGGCGAGCGGCTGCTGTGCATCTCGGGCACCGGAGGCGATCTGCGCCAGCAGCCGCGCCTGGACGGCCCCCTGGCCACGTCCTTCGAGGTCCTGGCCTACGACCAGCGGGGCCTGGGGCAGAGCAGCCTGCCCGCCTGGCCCTACGCCATGGCCGACTTCGCCGACGACGCCGCCGCACTTCTCGACGCCGTGGGCTGGGACGACTGCCTCGTCCTCGGGTGTCTCGTTCGGCGGCATGGTGGCCCAGGAAGTGGCGATCCGGCACCCCGAGCGGGTGCGCCGACTGGTCCTGGCCTGCACCTCGGCCGGTGGTTCGGGCGGCGCCTCGTATCCGCTCCAGACGCTGTCGGACCTGAGCCCCGAGAAGCGTTCTGACGTCCGCATGGAGCTCCTCGACACCCGGTGGGACGAGAGCTGGCGGCGGGCCAATCCCGAAATCGTGAAGCTGCTCGGTGAGCGCATGGGCCTCGAGAGGGACGACGGCACGCCCGCTCCGGGCCTCACCAATCAACTGGCGGCCCGGGCCGAGCACGACACGGCCGACCACCTCGGCTCCATCACGTGCCCAACCCTGGTGTGCGGCGGGCGCTTCGACGGGATCGCCCCTCCCGCCAACAGCGAATTCCTGGCCCGGGCGATCCCCGGCGCCCGTCTCGAGTTGTTCGACGGGGGCCACGGCTTCTTCCTGCAGGATCCCGCCGCCCTGCCCGCGATCCTGGCCTTCCTGGCCGGGGGCGCAGCGGAGCGCGACGCGCCGTAGATTGCCTTGCATGGACCTCACGGCGACACCGGAGTGGAAGGCGCTCACGGCGCACTACGACGAGATTTCGACACGGCATCTGCGCGAGCTCTTCGCTGACGACCCCGACCGGACGGACCGCATGACCGCGGGTGGGGCCGACCTCGTCATCGACTACTCCAAGCAGCGGGCGACGGAAGATACGTTGCGGCTGCTCTTGGACCTGGCCCGCGCCGCCAAGGTGGAGGAGCATCGCGACGCGATGTTCGCCGGCAAGCACATCAACACGACCGAGGACCGCGCCGTCCTGCACGTGGCGCTGCGCATGCCGCCCGGCAGCGAGTTGCACGTCGACGGCCAGGACGTCGTCGGCGACGTGCAGAGCGTCCTCGGCCAGATGGGCGACCTCTCCGACCGCATCCGGGACGGACAGTGGACCGGGGCGACCGGCAAGCGGATCGCCGCGGTCGTGAACATTGGAATCGGCGGCTCGGACCTCGGCCCAGCCATGGCGACGCTGGCTCTGGCCGACTACGCCCTGCCCGGACTGACCAGTCGCTTCGTGTCCAACGTCGACCCGGTCGACCTCTACGCCGCCACCCACGACCTGGACCCCGAGACGACACTCTTCGTCATCAGCTCGAAGACCTTCACGACCCTCGAGACGCTGACCAACGCCGCCGCGGCCCGGGACTGGCTCCTGGACGGACTGGGCAGCGCCGCCGGTGACGACGCCGTGGCAAAGCATTTCGTCGCGGTGTCGACCAATGCCAAGGGCGTGGCGGCGTTCGGGATCGACACCGACAACATGCTCCAGTTCTGGGACTGGGTCGGCGGTCGCTACTCCTACGACTCGGCCATCGGCTTCTCCTTAATGGTGGCGATCGGCCGCGAGGCCTTCGGCGAGATGCTCGCCGGCTTCCACGCCATCGATGAGCACTTCCGGACGACGCCGTTGGCCGAGAACCTCCCGGTCATTCAGGGAATGCTCAACGTCTGGTACAACAATTTCTTCGGCGCCCAGACCCACGCCGTGCTGCCCTACAGCCACCGGATGGCACGCTTCCCGGCCTACCTGCAGCAGCTGACCATGGAGTCCAACGGCAAGTCGGTCAAGCTCGACGGCACGCCGGTCGCGGGGCAGACGGGGGAGATCTTCTGGGGTGAGCCGGGCACCAACGGGCAGCACGCCTTCTACCAGCTGCTCCATCAGGGCACGAAGCTGGTCCCCGCCGACTTCATCGCCTTCGCCGAGTCGACCCACGACACGGGGGACCAGCAGGACCTCTTGATGGCCAACTGCCTGGCGCAGACCAAGGCGCTCGCCTTCGGCAAGACGGCAGAGGAGATCACCGCAGAAGGGACGCCGGCGGCCCTCGTGCCGCACAAGGTGATGCCCGGCAACCGGCCCAGCTCGACCATCCTCGCCCCGAAGCTCACGCCATCGATCCTGGGCCAGCTGGTGGCGCTGTACGAGCACACCGTGTTCGTCGAAGGCAGCATCTGGGGCATCGACTCGTTCGACCAGTGGGGCGTCGAGCTCGGGAAGGTCATGGCGAAGGAGCTGGCACCG
Source organism: uncultured Acidimicrobiaceae bacterium (assembly GCA_963850185.1). Taxonomy (GTDB): domain Bacteria; phylum Actinomycetota; class Acidimicrobiia; order Acidimicrobiales; family RAAP-2; genus Bog-473. The sequence goes on along the minus strand of CAWKKE010000018.1, from coordinate 23,627 downwards.
ATCCTGACGGACACTGCGGCGCCCGATCTCGCCGGCGAGGACTCGTCGACGGCCTCCCTGGTGCGGCAGTACCGCGGCCTGCGGGGAAGAGCCGTCTAAGCGATCGGGGCCGTCAGGACCGGGTCTCAATGCCGTGCAGCGGCTGGCGCGGCATGAGCCCGCGCCAGGCCGTCGGGAGCGTGCGACCGAGCCGGCCCAGCTCCTCGAGGTGGGTCTCGGAGAGTGCTTCGAGGCGTTTGCTGCCGGCGGCGGTGAGTTGCAGCCGGACGACCCGATGATCCTCCGGGTCGCGGACCCGCTTGATCAGCTTGGCCGCCACGGCCCGGTCCACCAGCCCGACCGCGCTGTGATGGCGGAGCAGCAGATAGTCGGCCGACCTCACCGACGGTCGGGCCACGGCGGTCCGGGTGTCCACGGACCGCCAGGAGCAGCTGGTGCTGGGCCGGCGTCAGCCCCGCTTCCTCCGCCTGCTGCTCGCTCCAGCGGAGGAAGCGACGCAGACCCGTCCGCAGCGCCAACAGGTCCTCGTAGTCGGCATCTCGCAGAACCATCGTCCTACGATAGCATCGTACTACGATGGAAATTGCGGATGGTGGAGAGGGGTCCCAGGTTCGGGCACGCGGACCCGGACCGGCTGAGGGAGACGGAAACACTGCGGGCGCCGACGGAGGCGGCCCCGGCCGACCAGCGCCCGGCCGGCACGACAGAGCGCTCCCTGGGGGACTTCACCTCCACGCCGGCCATCCTCCGCCTGATCCCGCCCGCCATTCTCATCGGCGTGCTGGCGACCGGCATCGCGCTGGCGCTGCTGGACATGATCGGCTTCCTGACGAACCTGCTGTATTACCAACGCTTCAGCGTCACGCTGGTGTCGCCGGCCGGGAACGACCTCGGGCTGTTCGCGGTAGCGGTCCCCGTCGTCGGTGGTCTGGTGGTGGGGCTCATGGCGCGGTTCGGTTCGGAGCAAATCCGCGGTCACGGCATCCCCGAGGCAATGGAGCGCATCCTCATCAACGGGAGCCGCGTGCAGCCTCGCCTGGCGCTCCTCAAACCGATCTCGAGCGCGGTCAGCATCGGCTCGGGTGGGCCGTTCGGTGCAGAGGGGCCGATCATCCTGACCGGCGGTGCCGTCGGCTCCCTCATCGGCCAGCTCCTCCGGCTGACCGCGGCAGAGCGCCGCGCGCTCCTCGTGGCAGGTGCCGGCGCCGGCATGAGCGCAGTCTTCGGTACCCCGGTGGCCGCCACGCTCTTCGGGGTCGAGCTCTTGGCCTTCGAGTGGAAGCCGCGCTCCATGGTGCTCATCGGCCTGGCGGCGGCCACCGCTGATGGACTGCGGATGATCCTGGCCGATGCAGGCCTGCTGTCACCCCAGCCGATCTTCCCGGTTCCCCCTCATGCCGCACTGGGCGGCGTGGTCCTCCTCGGAGCGGCCGCCGTCGGCCTCGCCACGGGCCTCGGCGCCTGGCTCATGACGCAGGCCGTCTACCGCTTCGAGGACGCGTTCCATCTCCTCACCGGGCGTCTGCACTGGATGTGGTGGCCGATGATCGGCGGGCTCATCATCGGTCTCGGCGGCCTTGCGGAGCCGCGGGCGCTCGGCGTCGGCTATGGCACCATCCACGCCGAGCTGCTGGGTGAGCTCGGCCTCTCCGCGTTGGCACTGCTGTTCGTCGTGAAGCTCCTCATCTGGTCGGCCGGACTTGGCAGCGGCACGAGCGGGGGCATCCTGGCCCCGGTCTTGATGCTGGGCGCTGCCATCGGCGGCATCCTCGGGCATGCCCTGCCGGGCACCACGCCTGGGGTCTGGGCCCTCATCGGCCTGGCCGGTGCCATGAGCGGCGTGACCCGGTCACCCTTTACCGCCATCATTTTCGCGTTCGAGCTCACGCACGATCAGAACAGCCTGCTGGCGCTCTTGGTAGCGGCCACGATCTCGCATCTGGTCAGCGTGCTCGTCCTCAAACGTTCGATCCTGACCGAGAAGGTGGCGCGGCGCGGCTTCCATGTCATGCGCGAGTACTCGGTCGATCCGCTGGAGGCGACATTCGTCCGAGAGGTAATGGACACCGACGTGGTCACGGTGACGCCGGAACAGGCAGTGGAGAAGATCTACGACGCACTGCCCGAGGGCTGCCTGCAGCGCCGGCAGCGGCTCTATCCCGTGCTCAACAAGAACACCGCGCTCGTTGGGCTCCTGCCCTGGTCGGTCATCCTCGAGTCACGGGACCGCTCTGACCTCTGTGTTGGAACGGTCATGCTGTCTCCCATGGCCCTGGCCTACCCCGACGAGGTCCTGCGCACTGTGGCCGACCGCATGGTGCAGCACGGACTCGGGGTGTTGCCGGTCGTCGAGCGGTCCGACGCCTCCCGGCTGGTCGGCCTGGTCACGCAGTTCGATCTCCTGCAAGCCCGTCAAAAACTTCTCGAAGAGGAGCGCAACGCCGAGCGAATCCTCACGTTGCGTCGCGCGGCGCCGAACAGCGGCACACCCGGGGGCAAGGAGAGCTGACCATGGAGCGCGCCATCACCGGATTCGTGCAGGACGAGGTGGGGGACTGGGTGGCCGTGCTCGAGTGCGGACACCGCCAACACGTTCGCCACCGCCCCCCGTGGCGCGAACGCCCCTGGGTTCTCACCGCGGAAGGACGACAGCAACAGATCGCCTTGCCACTCGACTGTCGCGCCTGCGACGAAGAGCAGGACACGGGAGGCGATGCCGCCTGCTGGGCGCACCGTGTCTGTCTCCGCTGTGGCGCCCTGAACGGCCATCGTCCCCCCTGCCCGGCAGGCAGCTGAGGGGCGAACCGACCGAGACCCATCAGTCCAGCGTGCTGCGTGCCGCCGGAGACCTGGGCGCGCCGGTCACCGCCGAAAGGTGCGACGACGGGCGCGTGGCCGAGAGCGGCTGAGCGATGTCCTCGAGCGACTTCTGTTCGGCATCGATGCCGAGGAAGGCAGCAACGAGCCCGCCGCTGACCATCACCCCGGCTCCGATGAGGTACCCGATGAAGAGCCGGAAGTGGTCCTGCCCGTTGCCGATGAGCTCACCGTAGAGCCAGGGGCCGAAGGCGCCGAAACTCTGCGCGATCGCGAAGAAGACGGCGATGGCCTTGGCCCGGACCTCGACCGGGAAGATCTCGCTCACCGTCAGGTAGGCCGAGGAGGCGCCGGCAGAGGCGAAGAAGAAGATCACGCACCAACACGCCGTCTGCGTCACCGCGTTCAGGGCGCCGGCGTTGAACAGCACGGCACTGATGGCGAGGAGTACTCCGGACAGGAGATACGTCCCCGAGATCATCTTCCGTCGTCCGATGGTGTCGAAGAGGTGCCCGAGAGTGAGCGGACCGACGAGATTCCCCAGAGCAAAGAAGATGAAATAGTAGGCGGTATCCGTCGCCGGGACGTTGTAGATCTTGGTGAGCACGAGTGCATACGTGAAGAAGATGGCGTTGTAGAGGAACGACTGCGTGATCATGAGGGACGCCCCGAGGATGGCCCGCCTCGGGTAGTGGACGAACAGCGTTCGGGCGAGGGCCACGAAGCCGATGTTGCTGGCCGGGGTGATCTCAATCGCCTTGGATTCGTCGACAGGTCCGAGGACGCCGCCCCCGTGCTCGGTGAGTCTCTCTATTTCGGCGACGGCGGCCTCGGCCTCCTTCTCTCGGCCGTGCATGAGAAGCCAGCGCGGGCTCTCCGGGAGGTTCTTGCGGACGAACAGGATGACGAAGCCCAGGGCTGGGCCGACGAGGAAGGCGACCCGCCACGAGTAACTGACGGGGAGGTGGTTGATCACGAAAATGAAGAAGAGCGTGGCAATCAACGCGCCACCCCAGTAGGTCCCGTTCACGGCGATGTCCACACGGCCCCGGTACTTGGCCGGGATGAGTTCGTCGATGGCCGAGTTGATGGCCGCGTATTCACCGCCGATGCCCATGCCGGCGATGAAGCGGGAGGCCCAGACCCAGTAGGACCAGCCGTGTGCGTGCCCGAAGGTCAACGCGGTGAGCACGCCGCCGAACAAATAGACGCCCAGCGTGATCATGAACAGGTTGCGGCGGCCGAACTTGTCCGACATGCGGCCGAAGAAGAGCGCGCCGACGACCTCACCGAGGAGATAGACAGTGCCGACGGCGAAGGCCACTTCCGAGGACGACAGGTCCAGAGCCTGCTTCTGGCTGATGAGGCCTTCGGCATTGCTGGCGATGGTTATCTCGAGGCCGTCCAACACCCACGCCACCCCGAGCGCAACGACCAAATGCGTGTGGAATCGTGACCAACCGAGGCGGTCGAGCCGGGCCGGTATGAGACTCCGGATCGACCCTCGTGGTTCCAGGTCCCGGTTCGATCGTCGTGAATCTGCCGTGGTGGTCGTCGCCACGTCCCCTCCCTTCCGATGCTGAGAATCTCAGTACCCAGGAGTGCTCCCCGCTATGCACCTTCCGTTTGAGCCTGGACGAAAGGCGGCGCAGAGCCGGGCAGAGACGCGGAGTCCTCACTACTCTGGAGGCGCCTACCTTCGAACGGAGCGACGGGAGTCCATCAATGCCGGAATCCATAAAGGTCGTCATGGCAACGGACGGGTCTGAGGCCGCGATCGACGCAGCGCGACGATCGATGGATCTGCTGCATACCGACGCGCACGTCGCAGTCGTCATGGTGATCCCCGAGCATGAGAACCCCGAGGATGACGCCGGAGGTTTCGAGGGTCCCGTCCTCACCGAGAAAGAGGCGGACCAGGATTGGAAGACATCGAACACTCTGGGGCAATCCGCCCTCGATCGGACGGCAGCGGTGCTCGGACCTGACGTGGAACTCCGTCTCGTCCCGGACAACGAATCGACGGGAGCCGCCGTCGTCCGAGTAGCTCACGAGATGAGCGCAGATGTGCTCGTCATCGGCTCCTCAGGAAAGAACTGGCTCCGCCGGCTCGTCGGCAACTCCGTCAGCGACTACGTCGCGCATCATGCGCCGTGTCCAGTCCTGTTGGTCCGCCACGACCATTGAGTGCAACCGGCACAGTGGACTGCCCACCTGCACGCAACACCCACTGCCGTACGGAGACCTGGCGTTCCGAAGAACGCGCCGGCTCATGTCGACACATTGTGCAGGTGCCAGTAGATGGCCGCGTAGGAGCCGCCGATGAGACTCGCTCCCAACAGATACGTGAGCACACGATTGCGTTTGAGGAGCCGGGATCGGCGAATTGGATTCTCGAGCGCGTAATAGATGACGGCTGCCGCCGCAACCGAGAGCGCCACGAGGGCAAGTTCCGAGTGGAGCGGCAGCGTGCCGTCGATGCTGTATTGCTCCGCGATGATGAGGATCGGCCAATGCACAAGGTACAGGGAATACGAGATGTTCCCGAGCCACTGAAGGGGGAGGAGGTTCGCCACGACACCGAAGCCGGACGACTGCCTCAGGGTTCCGCCGGCAATGACCGCTGCTGTGGCAAAGACGGGCACCAGAGCCGCTGATCCGGGCCAGGGCGTCGACGGTTTGAGTGTCCACGCACTGACGAGAATGAGGACCACGCCGAAGATCGCCAACACCGCCCCCAACCTCGTGGATTTGTCGCGCAGGACGGGGGCCAGGACGGCCAGCAACGCTCCCAAAGCGAGCTCCCACGCTCGCGTCAACGGGGAGAAGAATGCCCACACTTCGTTGCGCGACGTCTCGACGATGCACCAAGAGATCGAGGCACACATGATCACCACCAGTGCAACCAAGAGCTTCGTGCGGGATGGTGTTTTTGGAAGGATCGCCGTCAAGGTGAGAAAGAGCACCGGCCACACGAGGTAGAACTGTTCTTCGACGGCCAGCGACCAATATTGCTGGTACGCCGACGGCGGAAGCCTTGCATTGAGATATTGCGTACCGGTAGATGCAAAGTGGATGTTCGCGAGGAACGCAGCAACCCACTTCGCATCGACAGCGTTCTGGTCGCCCGCGACGAATCCCAGATAGTGATACACCGCAAAGAGCGTGAGGACGAGGACCAGGGTCGCAGCTGGGAGTATCCGCCGAATGCGCCGTCCGTAGAAGTCGACGAGGGAATTCGAACCCTTCTGACGGCGCTCCTCGAGCAGAACCCCAGTGATCACGAAACCTGAGATGACGAAGAACACGTCAACCCCCAAGAATCCCCCGTGGAATCCGGGGAGATCGGCGTGATACCAGACAACCAGCACGACGGCCAACGCGCGCAGCGCTTGCACGTCGGGACGAAACGCCCGAGGGTGCTCCTCCGCCACGGTGCCCCTCAGGGTCTCGAGCTCACGCATGTCTTCCGCCGAATGGTTTGGTGAACGCCTGCGATCAGGGTCTAGTCGGTCGCTCCGGCCCAGCACAAGCGACAGGGCTGTTCCGAACGCAGCCCTTTCTTCCCTGCGAGCCGTGTGGCACGGCGGGTTCGGACCCTCCATTCACCCGTTCCGCCCGAGCGGACTCACCGACGTCTCGGGGCCCGAGGCGCACGGCAAAGCACGTACACGACCGCCGAGACGGCAGCGGATCCGAGACGCCGATACGATCCTCGGCGATGGGAACAAGGCTTCGATCAATGGCGGATTCCGTCGGAGCGGACATCCGGAAGTGCAGTGCACTCTGCACGAGATCCACGCTCGTCTCCCTTGGACTGCTGACGCTCGTTGCGACCGTCGTGGTCGTCGGTCAACCGAGCGAGACAGCCGGCGCATCGATTCTGGCGAAGAGCAAACTCGGTGTCCTTCCCGGAGTCGCGGCTGTGCAGTCGGCGATCGTCAGTGCCGAAAGAGCACAGACGCTGAATCAGAATCTGGTCACCCAGCTAGGGGCGGAGGCGAACTCTCGGTTTGTCGATTCTTGTGCGAGTGAACCTGGTCAATCCAACGATTCTCCCGCAGCGGTCGCGTGCAACTATGGCGATACGAGTGCACCAGGGGCGGTGGTTCTCTACGGCGACTCGTATGTCGAACAGTGGCTTCCCACCTTCGATGCACTCGGTAAGCAATATCACTTCAAGGTCGTGGCTTATGTCCGATACGGCTGTCCCTTTGCGGCAGTTAGCGCGCGCGACTATTTGGGTTCTGTGGACCCCGGATGCGCGGCGTTCCGACACAACGTCATTACGGCGATCAATGCCATGGCTCCACCGCCGAGCTTGACGGTCCTGTCCGAGGCGCAGCTCAAGGTCGAACTTGCGGCCGACGGCTCGACGATGTCGTTCAAGACTTGGGCCAACGGGATTCGCTCCACGCTGGCACAGCTCCACGTGAGTCCGCTGGGCGTACTCTTCGGGACGCCTATCGCGACGAATACACCGAACACCTGCTTGTCCGCTCGCCTCACTCGTATTCAACTCTGCGCAACGCCCACCCCTCAGGCGTATTCGGTCACGAGCGATAGGGCGGACGAGGCTGCCGTCACGGCAAGCCACGATGAGGTCGTGAACCTGTCCTCATTGTTCTGTGGTTCCCGGTGCCCCGAGGTGATAAACGATCAGCTCGTGTTCGCGGACGATGACCATGTCGACCGGTCGTATGCGTTGCAACTGGTCCCGGCCTTTGGCTCCTTGATTGGCTGCATCGGCACCGAAGTTCCCCCCGCCCAGAACCCGGCCGGGGGGGTCCTGGAATCTCTTCTTGGAGGAATGACGGGACCGCCGATTGCCGCCGCGTGTAAGGCTGCCGCCAGCACCCCCTACAATTTGTAGTACGACCCTCGACCAAGCGTCAGGTGCCAGCGGATCAGTTGTACCTGCCTTTTGAGACGCCCGCGACGTTGGCTGCCTTCAAGATCGCGGCATGAGACCCCGTTCCTGCGAGGTAGTCGTTGAGGAACGCCACGACGGTGCGGTCGATCACCGGGCCCCATGGATCGACGAAATCGACATGGGGTGCTCCGAGCATGACGGCTTGGTACTTCGGTGTCCGTGTCCGCGCATACGTCGCTTCGGTGTCGACCAGCGGTGACGTCGTGTCGGCCGTGCCGCTCACTTCGAGAGTCGGTGGGTGGTACCCGTCGGTTGGGAAATAACTCCCACTCCCATCGAACTGGTAGGCGTAGGCCGAGAGCACGACGGCGGCCTTGATGAGCCGGCCCAGGCTGCGGCAGCACGTGTTGGCCGTCAAGGCGAGTGTGGTCACGCCGCCGAGGGAGTGCCCGGCGACCGCCACGCGCGACGGATCGAGCAGGTTCGTCACTGGCTCGCCCCGAGTGTGATCCAAACTGATCAGTTTCTCGATGACGAACTTCACGTCGCCGGGTTGATCCTTCACGTCGACGAGCGAGGTCCCACCGGGGGCATATTCCGAGGACAAGGGGAAATCCACCGCAGCGACCACATAGCCGGCGGATGCCCACTGCTCGAGCAGCGACTCGTAGTCCTCGGGGACGGACCCGTAGCCCGGCGAGAACACGACGAGGGGGAACCGCTCAGCGTCGCCCGCCGACCGCTTCGGAAGGAACAGAAGCGTCGGGAGGGAGCGCACCGGGCTCCCGGCGTAGGAGCCGTTCGCCGGCGTGACCCGGGTCGTGTCGACCAGGCGAAGCTGCTTGAGCTGCACGCGGTACGCCCCGATCCGATGATTGTCCTGCGTCGCTCCGGCAGGTGGCACAGCGGCGCCGAGCAGCGCGGCGACCGCGACCGTCACAGCGGCGCTGATCACCCATCCTCGGCGGACCACCGACGCAGGGCGCCCACCGCCGGGGCGAAGGCCCTTACGGGGTCTGGCTGTCGCGGGCATGGAAAGACCATGCTCGGACCGCATTGGGGGGCGCTGGTAGCGGGATCAACCATTCCTGTGATTTCTGTGAAATCCCTGAGAAGGATCCCGAGAACCAGGTCAAAAGGTGTGCGCCTGAGTTCCGATTCTTCGGGCCGACCGGCGATCCTTGGTCACCGACCTGGGCTGCGAAGCTGAACGACGTTGCCGTCGAGGAGCCAGGAGATCTCGTCCGCGCCGACCCAGCGGCCCTGAATCGTCCCTGGGCGCCGCTACCGGAGCCCCGGCTCAGAAACGGTAACGGAGATAGACGACGCCGCTGCGAAAGCGGTGCTCGTCCAGCAGCTCGAGCTCGGCCTGGGCGCCGGCGGGCAGCGCATGCTTTCCGCCGCCCACGAGGACCGGAACGAGAAACAAATGGCATTCGTCGACCAACCCCTCGGCGACCGCCTTGCCGGCGAGCTCAGCCCCGCCGATCGAAATGTCGGATCGCGAGCCCTCCTTCAGCCGCCTGATCGCCGTGGCGTCGAACTCGCGCTCGATTCGGGTCCGTTCGCTGGACACGGTCTGAAGCGTCCGGGAGTAGACAATCTTTTCGGCTGCTCGCCAGATCTCTGCGAAGTCGCGATACACCGCCTCATGATCGCCGGTGTCCCACCAGACCATCGTCTCGTACATGCGCCTCCCGTACAGGTAGGTACCCCAGGGCCGCGCCAGGTCGTTCACGAAGCGGTGCATCTCCTCATCCGGCACCGCCCAGTCGAATTTGCCCTGCCCGTCCTCGCTGTAGCCGTCGAGCGATGCGATCGCCAGGTAGGTCAGCCTCGCCATCTGGTACCTCCTTTGGGGCACTCGTGGCCGCCACGACCGTCAGCTCGGCCGCGTCGCACCGACATACAGCAGAGTTCCAAAGCTCGCGCCCGGCAGCTGAGGGAAGGTTTCGGCCCGAACGTCGGCGCCGGTGTGGGGCGCATCGACCATCACGTCCTGCCCGTTCACCATACCCACGTAGAGACCGACGTGGTCAATGTCCTGCGGTCCGCCGCCGAAGAATACGAGGTCGCCAGGCTCCAAGGCCGTCCCGGGTGTCAACTTCGGCGTGGCGTCGTACTGGTCCTGGGCCACGCGCGGGAGTGCCACACCTGCCACGGCGTAGGCCGCCTGTACGAGACCCGAACAGTCGAAGCCCGTGCCCGGAGTCTCGCCGCCCCACACGTAGGGCGTGCCGATCTGCGAGAGCGCCCACGACACCGCCACGGCACCCGCACTGTCGCTGAACCCCGTGTCAGTACCCGTACCAGGCGAAGAGGCGTACGTCTGGGCCAAGGCGAGTACTTCGGCGACGTAGCTCTCCGAGTGGTTGTAGGCGTACACGGCGCCGGACACGTCGGCGCCGCCGGCCGCCCCGTTCGCGCACAGCAGGCGGGCCGCCGCAAAGACGGCGTCCGCCGGGTCGTAGGGGTTCGGCGGGCTCGCCCCGCCAGGAGGCACCGGCTGGTCGTAGGCGGCAAAGGTGCGTGGCTCGAATTGCATCGGCCCTTCCGCCCCGGCGACATTGGCGCCGGAGTGCACCCCGGGCAGGTTTGACTGCCCGTTGTCAGACTCGATCGTCCCGATGGCGGCCAGGATCGTCCAGGACAATCCCGGGCAGGTGGTCGCCGCCTCCTGGTAGAGGCTCAGCATCCCCGATGGGATCTGGGCTGTGGCCCGTGAGGATGCTGCCGGAACACCGCTACCCGCACCGAGCAGGGACGCCGCGGAAGCAAGGATGGCCGCCCCACCCACGACGACGGCCAGCCCGACCGCCAGGCCGACGCCGACGAGCGCCTTCATCGAGTCTTTCGATGCCTTGAGGCGACCCCACATGCCACGTCGGGGAACGGTCGGTTTCCCGTCTCGTTGGAACGTGGCTACCGAGCAGCCATTGACCTGTCCGCCGAACGAATGCTCCACACATCGACTTCATGCAGGAGGTGACGATTGACCAGGAGTTCGTCGATTTGAGACCGCCCGGCTACCGCGGATCGACCGCGCTGGACTTTGACCAAGGCGAGGCTTCTCACCTGACGGCCCGCGGAGCTCTTCGCGGAGATTCCAGATTTGTTCAGGGCGATCCCTCGCGGACGGTCGCCTTGGCTCCTTGTGAGCACAGGAGCTCTGGGCGGTTCCCTTCCTCCCGGTGACGAGCACCTACGATTCGCCCGTGACAGCGGGTTGGGAGGACCGTGCCGAGTCCTGGATCGAGTGGACTCGACGACCGAACTTCGACGCGTACTGGGCATACCGGCAGACCTTCTTGGAGGACGTTCTCCCGGCTCCTGGTCATGCAACCCTTGAAATCGGTTGCGGCGAAGGCAGGGTGGCGAGGGACATGGCGCGCCGAGGCCATTCCGTCACCGCAGTCGACGCCTCTCCCACCCTCCTCGAAGCGGCGGCGGCCAGTGATCCCGGGTCCGTCTATCGACTGGCCAATGCGGCACAGCTCCCTTTTGCCGACTCCTCTTTCGACGTCGTCGTTGCGTACAACTCCCTGATGGATGTTGAACACATGCCCTCGGTCGTCCTTGAAGCGTGTCGTGTCCTTACCATGGAGGGCACTCTCGCTGTGTGCGTGACCCATCCGCTCTGTGACGCCGGCACCTTCACCGGTCATGCCGCGGACTCACCGTTCGTCATTGAGGATTCGTACCGTGGTGAGCGGGCGTTCGAGGTTGTGGTGGAACGTGACGGGATCACGATGGATTTCGGCGGCTACCAGTACGACCTCGAGTCCTACGCTCGGGCCTTCGAAGACGCAGGGCTTGCGATTACGCGCGTGCGAGAACCAGCGCCCGATCTGCGAGCCGGGGTCGCACAGCCCGGACTGGAGCGAGGAGTTCGGATTCCGTACTTTCTGATGCTTCGGCTCACCAAACGTAGGCACGTCAAGTAGGGCGCGGCATCGGCTTACCAGGTTGGCCTCTTTATGACGTCACGGCGAAGAGCCTCCAGGTCCCAGGCACGCCCTTGAGCTGATGTTCGCCTCGTTCAGAGAATGCGACGTCTGATCCCACGACGAGGTCCTTGACCGTGCCCGAGACGAGGACCTCCCCGGGTCCGGCGATCGCGCCAACGCGAGCGGCGATGTGGACGGCCAGCCCGCCGAGGTCGTCTCCTCGCACTTCACACTCTCCGGTGTGAAGCCCGGCTCGAATCTTGATCCCAAGCACCTCGACTGTTTCGACGATGGCGCGAGCGCACCGTATGGCGCGGGCGGGGCCGTCGAAGGAAGCGAGAAAGCCGTCCCCGGTCATCTTGATCTCACGGCCGCGGAAGTGTCGCAGCTGCTCCCGCACCAGACGGTCGTGACTATCGAGGACGTTGCGCCACTGCTGGTCACCCAGTGAGGCGGCCGCCTCTGTTGAGCCGACGATGTCGGTGAACAAGACGCTGGTGAGTACACGATCGACCTCGAATGATTGTCGCTTCCCCGTCAGGAACTCGGCAATTTCCGAAGCTGCGTTGGGCCCGAATGGAGGAGTCATGTCGCCCCCCGACATCGGGATGAAGGTTGCTCCCGGAATGTGCTCGGCCAGGTATTGACCGTGCGCGAGAAGGGTGAATGGACTTTCAGTGACTTGGAGCACCAAGGTCGGGTTTTGCACCAATGGGAGGAACGGCCGCACGTCCATGCTGCTCAAGAAGTACCGCATGAGCGCGGCAGCTGTACTGGGGGTCGCTGATGCCCGATTCATTCGGGCTGCCGCTTTGATGAACTCTCGGTCGTTGACCCGTGTCGGATTCGTCGCGGCGACGAACGCATCGCTGCCCCACGTCGACATCAGCAGGTCGTAGATCGCGTCAATGGCTGTGAGGGCGACCCCGATCGGGTAGTCCGGGGCCTCCACGTATCGCGCCGCGGTGTTGACGAGGATGAGCGACCCCACACGCTCCGGATGCATGGCCGCGAACAGGACGGCAATTGCGCCGACCTCGTTCACTCCGACGAGGTCGGCCACTGTGGACTCGGTGGCATCGAGCACCCCAGCTATGTCTTCGGCCAACTCTTCCCATGTCGGTATGGCTCTGAGTGGTAGAGCATCGGAGGCGCCAGAGCCCCTGCGATCCATGTGCAGTACTCGTCTGAATGTGGCCATCTTCTCGAAGAATTCCGCCGCCTGAGGAATCTGCCAGATGAGATCGACATGTCCTCCGAGGGAGTTACAGAACAGGAGGTCGCCGGGGCCTTCGCCGAGGATCTGGTAGGCGACATCTCCATCCCCGATGCTCACGTACCGAATCCCGGGAGGCTCCATGGAAACGACAGTTTGCCCGTGACCAGGGGACCGTAGCGAACGCCTTTGGCGCCGCGACACCCCGCGGGTTCGATTGGGACCCTGTCCATTCGTCATCGGATGCCCGAGTCCCTGAGCCGGGCCCAGGGTGCAGCAGCTGGGGTCGGTTGCCTCTTCGTGGCCGCGAGCACCTCGACTCGGTCGGCTTCCGTCGATTGCGGTGGCTTCCGTGTCACTCGGGTGAACTGCATGCGACAAATACGTGTGCCGCGAATCACGCCGCATGGTCGCGGCCTCTGACTGGGATCCAGAGAGGTACTGGCCGCGCCCCGGAAGTCGATGCTGGGTTCTGCGGGAACGCCCAGGGAAGGAAGCCAGATGGCAGTCATTGTCACCAGGGAGGCCACACAAACCGGCTCCATGGCCCTGAAGCTCCTACTCCTCGTGCCGCTCGTGGTGTCCCTCCTCTCGGTGCTGCCACTCTCCTCGGCCACCGCAGCCATGACGGCGACGGACGATTTCAGCCGCGCCGACGGCAGCCTCGGGCCGAATTGGACCGACATGAACGATGGCGGGATGGCCGTCGCTTCCCAGCAGGTCGTGGGAACGAGCAGCAGTTACTCCGGGGACATTCGCAGCGCAGAGACGTACGCCAGTGACCAGTACTCGCAGATAGAGATCACCTCGACCCAACTCAGCGGCGGCCAGTGGATCGGCACTGCGGTGCGGGCTCAGAACGGTGGCCAGGATCTCTACCTCGGCCTGTACTTCTGGAACTACGGCAACCCTGTGCTGATGTTGTTCACACGCGTCGGCGGCGGTTGGACACAGCTCGGCTCCACCTACAGCTCGGGAGCGTTGACCGCCGGAACCCAGCTGCAACTCTCGGCAACCGGTTCCGACCTCACGTTCTCGGAGAACGGCGCGGCCCTCATCACCGCTCGCGACACCACTCTGACCGGTGGCGCGCCGGCGCTCATGGCCTACGGCACTCCCACCGCCGACAATTGGAGCGGGGGCGACAGCTCTTCTCTCGCGCCTCCCGCTTCTGCTCCTGAGGTTCCGATTGCCGTGGTCTCGCCCTTTGCCGCCATCGTCCTACTGGGAGGATACGTGTACTCCCGTCGACGTCGTCTCTCGAAGGTGTGAGAACGGTTCGGTCAAAGGACGAGCTGGTTGCTTCCTCGCCCCGAACGGTGAGCGAACCCTCGGGCGACCTCGACCCGCCTACGGCAACCCGTAGGCGACGATCTCTCCCGCTCCTGACGTGTTCGTCGTGCTGACGTAGACCATACCGTTGGCGACGATGGCGTCCGTTCCCGGAGCTGACCACAAGGGGCTGCAGGTTCCCGCCGAGCAGCCGGCGCTCCCGGTCTCGTCGTAGGCGTTGACGTCGACGGAATCCTCGGCGTAAAGGACCGAGCCTCCGATGGCGACGGGCCTGCCCCGCCCAGACGACAACCACCGTTCACCGCCGTTCTCGAAGGCACCAAACGGGGTCCCGGAAGAGAACCCCGCGATCGCCACCCCGTTGGCCACCAAGGGAGGAAGGAGCGCGGCCGTGTCTCCCATCCAGAGCGGCGTGCAGACGATCGGCGAGCCGCCGCAGTTCGTGACGCCGTTGGCGTCGAAACCCTCCATGCCGCCCTGGATGTCGGGTCCCAACCCGGCGAACGTGTCGACATAGAGTGTCGTCCCGGAGACCACCGGGTATCCGCTCACCGGAAGCTGCTCAGGCTGCCCCCCGGGGAACGTGACCTCGGGCAAGGGATAGGTCCACCGTGGCGCGCACACCTTGGGTGTCCCACTGCAGTCCTTTGTGCCGGCGGCGTCGATCGCCACCACGCCCGTCCCGCCTGCGACATAGGCGACACCAGCGGAGACGGCCACGTCGCCACCGACACCGCTGGCGGTCCAGACCGGAGCACACACACCGCCGCTGCAGTCCGTGACTCCCTTGGCATCGAACACGTCGAGCGTCCCGGAAGCGGTGACGAAGACGGTCCCGTTCGACTCAGTAGGCGCACTGGGCGAGGCCAGCGTGGCGTGCCACAACGGGCTGCATGTGGTGGGCGTCCCCGCGCAGTTCGTATGGCCGGCGGCGTCGAACGCCTCGAGGGCCGTCGCCGTGGTCACGTAGAGCACGCTATTGACTACCGCCACGCCGCCCGAGGCCGGAACCGACACCCCCGGATAGCTCCACAGCGGAGCACAGCTCGTCGGCGATCCCGAGCATTTCGTCGAGCCCGTGGCGCTGTAGGCCTCCAGCCCGTTGGCATCGGAGGCATAGAGGATGCCGTTGACCACGGCCTGCGGCGTCATTACTCCCGTCGAACCGTCCGACGCGCTGAACTGCTGCGCGAGCGTCGACACGTTCGAAGGGGTGATGGCTGTCTCACCCGCATTGTCCCCGTTCAGCTGGGTGTTGCCAGCAAGCTGCACCCAGTCGCAGCCGGAGGCGAGAAGGCCGACGGCCAGGACCGCCATGCAGGCGCCGACCGAGCGCTTTGAGAACCGACCCATCATGCGTCCTCCCCATGTCCTTCCGAGCAACGCCATCAAGCTATCTGGCGCCGATGGCCCGGCCCGGTAAACCCGGCGGCCCTCCGAGCACGCCCAGCGTCGCCGAACTCGGGACCAGACGGAACCCTTGGGCATGCACCCGTCCTGTCCGAGCCTCCTCGGGCACGGCCGGAGCGCGTTCGCCATACTTGGAACATGCAAAGCACCATGCAGAACGCCCCGCTCCTGATCCGAGACCTGCTGTTCCACGGGCAGAGGGTCCACGGCGACAGCGCGGTCATCACGGTCGAGGAGGGCGGCAGCCGAAAGGCCAGCTTCGTCGAGGTCGCCACCCGGGCCGAGAAGCTGGCCGCCGCCCTGACCCGGCTGGGCATCGAACCGGGTGATCGCGTCGGCACCTTCTGCTGGAACAACCAGGGCCACCTCGAGGCGTATCTCGCCATCCCCTGCATGGGAGCCGTCCTCCATACGCTGAACATCCGGCTCCCGGCCGACCAGCTGGCCTACGTCATCAACCATGCCGAGGACCGCTGCATCATCGTGGACGTCTCGCTCGTGCCGCTGCTGGCGGGCATCAAGGACGAGCTGAAGACAGTCGAGACCGTCATCGTGGTGGGGGAGGGGGACACCTCCGCCCTCGGCGAGACGCTCTCCTACGAGCGGTTGCTCGCCGCCGAGAAACCCGGCTACGCCTGGCCCGACCTCGACGAGCGCTCCGCCGCGGCCATGTGTTACACGAGCGGGACGACGGGCAGCCCCAAGGGTGTCGTGTACTCGCACCGCTCCATCTGGCTCCACACCATGGCGGAGCAGTCGGCCTCGTCGGTCGGGATGACGGAGCCCGACCGCATTCTGATCATCGTGCCCATGTTCCACGCCATGGCGTGGGGTACGCCCTACGGCGCGTGGGTGGCCGGCACCGACATGATCATGCCGCAGATGTACCTGATGGGGCAGCAGCTGGCGAACGTCATCAACGAGCACCACCCGACACTGGCGTGTGGCGTCCCGACCATCTGGAACGGCCTCCTTGCCCTCGACACCCCGATCGACTTCTCCACCGTGCGCGCCATCACGGCGGGCGGCGCCGCCGTGCCGCAGTCTCTCATCGAGGCGTTCGAGGCGCGCTTCGGCGTCACCATCATTCAGGGGTGGGGCATGACGGAGACCAGCCCGCTCGCCGCGTTCGGGCTGCCCCCGGCGCGGCGCCTCGACGGGCACGACGACATGTACTACAAGGTCAAGGCCGGCCGCGTGGTGGCGGGGGTCGAGGTGCGCGTGGTCGCCGAGGACGGCTCCGTGCTCCCCAACGACGGCAGGTCGGTCGGGGAGTTCGAGATCCGCGGGCCGTGGATCACCGGCTCGTACTACAAGGACGAGGACCCGGCGAAGTTCGACGACGGCTGGCTGCGCACCGGGGACGTCGGCACGCTCGACACGCAGGGCTACATGACCATCTCGGACCGCACGAAGGACGTCATCAAGTCGGGCGGCGAGTGGATCTCCTCGGTGGAGCTCGAGAATGCTGTCATGGGCCATCCCGACGTCTTCGAGGCGGCGGTGATCGCCATTCCCGACCCCAAGTGGTCCGAGCGCCCGCTGGTGGCCGTCGTGCCGAAGCCGGGCCGCACGCCGGCCCCGGCCGACCTGCTCGAGTACCTCGTGGGCCGCGTGCCGCGCTGGTGGCTGCCCGACCAGTGGACCTTCGTCGCCGAGATCCCCAAGACGAGCGTCGGGAAGTTCGACAAGAAGGTCATGCGCGTCGCCTACGCCGACGGCGACTACACGGTGCAGAGCACGCCCCTGCCCAAGTGAGCAGCTCCAACGAGGCGGTCGACGAGCTGGCCGACCGGCTCGACGGCGTCCTCGAGGAGCTGACCGACATGGCGCTCGATGCCCTGCGGCTCGCGTCCGTGGGCGATCCCGATTCGGCTGAGACCGGAGAGGCTCTGGCCCTCGAAAAGCGCATCCTCAAGGCCCGTCGCGCGCTCGAGCGCGCCGTGGCCGCATTGCGAGGAGGATCCCGCTCCGCCGCCGATGCGCTCGACGAGGGTGCCGGCTGACGCCTCGCCACCCGGTGCGCACGTTCGTGGCTGCGTGGCCCGACGAGCCGACGCGCCAGCGTCTGGCCGCGCTTGAGCTGGGCCGGGAGAAGAATCTCCGGCTGGTGGGGTCGGCCCGCTGGCACGTCACGCTGCGTTTCCTGGGCGAGGTGACCGAGGCGGATCTCGAGCCCCTGGGCGATGCACTCCGGGCCGGCGTGGCCGCCCTCCCGGGCCCGGCCCGGTGCCGGCTCGGGCCGGCCACCGCCTGGTTCTCCCGCGTCCGGGTCCTCCAGCTTCCCGCCCAAGGGCTCGGCGCCGTGGAAGAAGCGGTGCGGCGGGCCACGGCGACGGTGCTGGCGGAGCCGTCCGGGGGCAGCCCTCCGTTCAACGGCCATCTCACCCTGGCCCGGGTCAAGGGCCGTCTCGGGCCTCAAGCCGAGGCGGCATTGGAGGGGGTCCCGTTCGCGTCCACCTTCATGGTCGAGCATGTCGACCTGGTGGCCTCGTCGCCTTCGGCGAGGGGCCACGTCTACACGACGCTGGTGCGGGCGTTCCTCGGGAGGCCGGACCGTGTCAGCCCGCGCCGGCGGTGAGGAACTGGGTGACGGCCTGGGCCGTGGCCGCTGCAGCCTCCTGCTGGAAGGCCGGCGTCACCAGCAGTGCCGCGTCCGTGGCGTTGCGCATATTGCCGCATTCAATGAGGACCTTGGGCACGGTCGTCAGGTTGAGGCCGGCCAGGTCGCTCCGGGGCTCCAGGCCGTCGACCCCGTCGTAGCTGCTGACGGGCATCGGGGTGCCGGCGACGAACGCATTGCGCAGCGTGGTGGCGAAGGCGGCGGACGACGCGATGACGCCATCGTTGGGCCCGTCCGCCGAGGGCTCGAGGACGGCGAAGCCGCGGCCGTCCACCGGCCCCCCGTCCGCGTGGATGTCCACCGCGACGTCGGCGTGGGCGTCGTTGATGACGGAAGCCCGCGTCGTGACACATGGCCCGACGCCCTGGTTGTTGGGACGGGTCAGTACCACGCTGGCCCCCTCGGCCAGCAGATCCGCCTGCAGGTAGGTGGCCACGTTGAAGTTGAACTGGGCCTCGGTGTAGCCGCTGTCGGTGGCCGTGCCCGTGGTGTCGCAGGGCTCGTCGCCGGTGCCGTTGAACACGGGCGCGTCAATGACCCCGGGCGCGCTGTAGTTCAAGCCGTTGTGGCCCGGGTCGATCCCGACCACGTCGCCCGCCAGGGGCTCGGAGCCCACGGCAAGCCAATAGCCGGCGCCGTCGGCGGCGGTGGCCAGCCCCACGACTGGGCCGGGCAGCGTCGTCCCGCCCAGCGACCCGAAGTAGCGCGCGTCCCCGTAGGTGAACACGCCGCCGTCCCGCGCCACGAGCCAGTAGCCGCCGTCGTCCGCGCTGGCCGCCATGCCGACGATCGGCGCGTTGAGCGTCAGGCTGCCGGCCGATCCGTCGAACCGGGCGTCGCCGTAGGTGAAGATGCCGCCGTCGCGCGCCACCAGCCAGTAGCCAGCGCCGCTCGGTGCGGCCGCCATGCCGACGACCGGCGCGTTGAGCCGCAGCGATCCGGCCGAGCCTGCAAATGTCGCGTCGCCGTAACTGAAGATGCCACCGTCGGAGGCCACGAGCCAGTAGCCCCCGCCGCCGGGGGTGGCGGCCATGCCGACGATCGGCGCGTTGAGCGTCAGGCTTCCGGCCGAGCCGTAGAACTGGGCGTCGCCGTAGCTGAAGATCCCGCCGTCGGAGCCAACGAGCCAGTAGCCCCCGCCGCCGGGGGTGGCGGCCATGCCGACGATCGGCGCGTTGAGGTGGAGGCTCCCCGTCGAGCCGTAGAAGTGGGCGTCCCCGTAGCTGAAGATGCCGCCGTCGGAGCCCACCAGCCAGTACCCCCTGCCGTCCGAGGTGGGGCTGACTCCCACGATCGGAGCGTTGGCGCCCGTCACGGCGTTGGCGCCCACGGCAGTCGTGCCGAACGGCACCACCGAGTTGCCCGCAGGAGGGGCGGCGCCCGCTGGAGATCCCGGGCCCGAGAAGCCGAGGCAGGCCCCCGCCACGAGAGGGGCCAGCGCGGCCAGGGCACGCCGGGCGCTGGTTAACCGGTGCACTCGTTCACGGCGTCGATGAGCTGACGCAGGCGCGCGAAGTGGAAGCGGTCGAAGCGCAGCGCCAGCCGGGGGAGCTCGGGATGATCGTTGCGCTCGGGTGGGAAGGGGCCTGTGGCGCGGATGTTGCCCCGCACCACAATGTCGGCGAAGCGACGGTTCAGGTCGGCCAGCTCGGCCTTGCTCGGCTGCACCTGCAGCCGGAGCACCAGGAGGTCGCCCACGAAGCGGATGGAGTGGTAGTTCCGGTAGAAGCCCAGGATCTCGTCGGTGGCCTCTTCCAACGTGTTGGTCACCTTGAAGAGGGCCTGGTCCTCGGGCGAGACCCAGCCGGCGTCGATCGCCGCCTCCTGCACGAAGCGCAGCCATGCATGCCAGTAGGTCCCCCCGGGCGTCTCGACCATGACGACAGGCGCCGGCTCGGCCTTGCCCGTCTGCAGCAGGGTGAGCAGCTCGAAGGATTCGTCCTGGGTCCCGAAGCCACCGGGCAGGACGGCGTAGGCATGGGACTCCTTGATCAGCATGAGCTTGCGGGTGAAGAAGTAACGCATCTCGACCAACTTTGGGTCCTGTGCGATGAACGGGTTGGCGTCACCCTCGAAGGGCAGGCGGATGTTGACCCCGAAAGCGTGCTCCCGCCCTGCCCCTTCCAGTCCGGCGGCCATGATGCCCGGGCCGGCACCGGTCACCACCATCCAGTCGGCCGCTGCCAGCTTGGCGGCCAGGTCGCGGGCCAGGATGTAGATCGGGTCGTCGGGCTTCGTGCGGGCCGAGCCGAACATTGTGACCTTGCGGATGTGACGGTAGGGCCGGAACACCCGGAAGGCCTGGGCCATCTCGGCCAGGGCGGTGTTGGCGATCTTGAGGTCGCCCACCGACGTCCCCTCGCGGGCCAGGTCGCTGAGCGAACCGATCATGTCCTGCAGCTCGCGGGACTGCGCCGCCGAAAGATCGTGACCGGCGAACAGGTCGTCGAAGGCGCGCTGGCGCGCCACCTCCTCTGTGTCGTCGATCACGCGCCCGCTGTCGCGTACAGGGTGGAGCGCTGCACCAGGGGCCTGCCGAGCGGCGTCACGATCGCCTCGAGCTCCTCGACGCCCATGCGCTGCCCGTGCTGCGCGCCCGCCGCCCGCGAGATGTTCTCGTCCATCAGTGTCCCACCCAGATCGTTGGCCCCGGCGCGCAAAAGCTGGCGCGCGCCCTTGGCACCCATTTTGACCCAACTCACCTGAATGTTGTCGATGTCACCCGCGTAGGCGATGCGCGCCACGGCGTGCATCAGCACCGTCTCGCGGAAGGTCGGCCCCCGCCGCGCCTTCTTCTGGAGGTAGATGGGCGTGGCCATGTGCACGAAGGGGAGCGGCACGAACTCCGTGAAGCCACCGGTCTCGCGCTGGAGATCCCTCGTGCGCACAATGTGACGGGCCCAGCTCACCGGCTGCTCCACCGACCC
Organism: uncultured Acidimicrobiaceae bacterium; assembly: GCA_963850185.1. Lineage (GTDB taxonomy): Bacteria > Actinomycetota > Acidimicrobiia > Acidimicrobiales > RAAP-2 > Bog-473. The sequence continues at coordinate 2,521 of CAWKKE010000018.1, read as the reverse complement.
GAACATGATGGTGATGTTGGAGCGCAAGCCCACGCTGTGCGCGGTGCGGTGCGCCTCCAACCACTCCTCGGTGTTGATCTTGTCGGGGCAGATCAGGGCGCGTACGTCGTCGTCCAGGATCTCCGCCGCCGTGCCCGGCAGCGTCTTGAGTCCGGCCTCCTTCAGGCGGGTCAGGTATTCGTCCAGCGGGACCTCGGACCGGCGGGCGCCCTCCGTCACCTCGAGGGCCGTGAAGCCGTGGATGTGGATGTCGGCCGAGCCGGCCCGCACCGCCTCGAGCACGTGCAGGTAGTACTCCCCGTCGAAGTTGGGGTGGATGCCGCCCTGCAGGCAGACCTCTGTCGCACCCTCGTCGACCGCCTCGACGACCCGCCGCGTCACCTCGTCGAGTTCCAGCAGGTAGGGCGCGCCGCGTAGGTTGAGCGAGAGCGGACCCTTCGAGAAGGCACAGAAGCGACACTTGAACGTGCAGACGTTCGTGTAGTTGATGTTGCGGTTGCGCACGAAGGTCACGTCCTCGCCGGCGATGTTGCGCCGCAGGTCGTCGGCCACCTCGGCCACCAGACGCACCTCGGGGCCGCGGGCGCTGAACAGCGTCACGATCTCCGCCTCGCCCACCTCGTGGCCGAGCGCCACACCCGACAGCACCTCGGCCACGGCACCCCCGGACGCGGCACCGCTTCCGAAGGCGGGGCGGCGCGACGTGGCGCCGTCGAGCAACGGGGGAGGGGGCTCTTCGCCCCCCGAGCACCACGACGAGTCACGGGCCAGCCCCTCGGCGTCGGACGCGTCCATCACGGGGAAGCGCAGCGCCGGGTCGAGCCAGCGCGCGGGGTCGAGGGCGAAGGTCGGGTAGACGGTCAGGCGCGGCGCCAAGGTGTGGCCCGCCGCCTCGGTGGCCGTGCGCAAGGTCTCGAGTGCGGGCCAGGCCCGTTCGGGGTTCACGTGGTCGGCCGTGACCGGGGACACCCCGCCCCAGTCGTCGATGCCGGCCTGGAGCAGCGGGGCCAGATCGTCGGAGAGGTTCGGCGGCGCCTGCACGTGGATCTCGGGCGGCAGCACCAGGCGGGCCGCCGCAATGGCCCACTGCAGGTCCTCGGGCGGGCAGGGCGCGGCCCGGAACATGGTCGTCCCCGCCTTGGGCAGGAAGTTCTGGACGATGACCTCCTGCACGTGCCCGTGGCGGGCGTGCGCGGCGGCGATGGCGTGCAGTGCGGCCAGCTGGTCGCGGCGCTGGTCGCCGATGCCGACCAGGATCCCGGTGGTGAAGGGGATGGCGAGCTCGCCGGCGGACGCGAGGGTGGCCAGGCGCCGGGCCGGCACCTTGTCGGGTGCCCCTCTGTGCGCCGCCAGGCCCTCGGCCATGGACTCGACCATCATGCCCTGGCTGGCCGAGACGGGCCGCAGCGCTGCCAGCTCGGTGGCGTCGAGCGCGCCGGCGTTGGCGTGGGGGAGCAGGCCGGTCTCCTCCAGGACGAGGCGGCACATGGCGACGAGGTATTCCACCGTCGAGGCGTAGCCGTGCGTGGTCAGCCATTCCTTTGCCACGGGGTAGCGCTCCTCGGGCTGCTCGCCCAGGGTGAAGAGGGCCTCGTGGCAGCCTGCCGCCTTCCCGGCCTCGGCGATGGCCAGGACCTCCTCGGGCAGGAGGTAGGGGGCGGTGACACGGGCGGGCGCCTTGGCGAAGGTGCAGTAGCCGCAGCGGTCCCGGCACAGCATCGTCAACGGGATGAAGACCTTGGGCGAGAACGTGACCCGCCGGCCGTGGGCGCCATCGCGCACGGCACGGGCTAGCGCGGTGAGGTCCTCGAGGGGCGTCTGCAGGAGATCGGCGTCGGAGAGCATTACGGCCAATCTAGGGGGCGTCGGCGCGCGCGGCGCCGTCGACCAGCCACAACGTCCGCCCGGCGTGGACGCGGGCAGCCGGCAGGTCGTCCCCGCGCCCCAGCCCGGCCACCGCATCGGCCTTCGACGCACCGGCCACGGTGAAGACGGCCAGGCGGGCCGAATTGATGGCCGGCAGCGTCAGGGTCAGGCGCGGGTGCGGGTTGACGCCGTTGGGGTCCTCGGTGGCCAGCACGAGGACGCCCGGCTCGGCCTCCAGGGTCGGCGCATGGGGAAACAGCGAGGCCGTGTGCCCGTCGGGGCCCATGCCCAAGTGGATCAGGTCGATCCCCGGGCCGGTCACGAGGTCCGACATGGTGCGCTGGTAGGACTCGACGCACTCGTCGATCGGTCCCACCGTCGGCATGGGCGAGAAGGACCGACACCGCCCACCCGCTCGATGAGGGACTCCTTGATCAGGCGCTGGTTGGCGTCGACGTCGTCGGGGGGACGACGCGCTCGTCACCGACGAAGATGTCCACGACGGACCAGTCGATGCCTGCCGCGGTCGCCAGGACCTCATAGCACTCCTGCGCGGTCGGGCCACCGGAGAGCACGAGCACGAAGCGCGGCCCGGGGCGGAGCGAACGCCTCGCGTACCGCGTCGCTGAAGGCGTGGGTGACGTCGTCGACCGGT
>CAWKKE010000017.1:0-267826 GCA_963850185.1 uncultured Acidimicrobiaceae bacterium | reverse complement strand
AAAGCGCACCCATGGGCTCACCACAATGTGTTTCTGCTGCTGGCTCAGCATATTGCTGGCTGCTGGCGTGCCAGTCCCGCTACCTGCGCGGGGAACGCTCCGCCCGGCTGCTGGCCGAGACCCGCACCGTCGCGGGACGACTGCAGGACTCCGACGATGACGACGCTGCCCTGGGCCACCTGCTCGCGGCCCGGCTGGCGACCCACCGCGGTGAGATCGAGTCGGCCGCGGCGAGCCTGTCTGCCGCCGCCGGCTTCCGGCGCCGCGGGTCGGCGATGACCCGGGCGACGGGCTGGCTCGCCGTCGCGATGCAGGCCAAGACGGCCGATCACAGCGCCCGCCTGCTCGCCGCGTGCCGGCACGGGCTCGATGCCCTCGACGAACACCGGATGGCATTCGGGGCGGCCGAGCTGCGCGCGATGGCGACCGGCCACGCGCGCGACCTGACCTCGCTGGCGGTCGCCGCCACGAGCACGCGCTCGCCCCGCCTGATGCTCGAGTGGGCAGAACGCTCCCGGGCCACGTCACTCGCCGAGCCCTCGGTTCGCCCGAGCGACGACCAGGCGATGCAGGGAGATCTCGCAGCGCTGCGTGACGCGGCCGGCCGGCTGGAGAAGGCACACCAGGAAGGGACGCCGACCACCGCGGCCCGGCAGCAGCGCGATGCCTGGGAGGCAGCGGTCCGCGAGCGCCGCCGTCAGCTGTCCGGCTCAGTGACGGTCCAACCGAGGTTCGACCTGGATCGCGTGCTGGCGGCGCTCGGCGACACCGACTCGTCGTCCTCGTGGAGACCCAGGAGACCCTGCACGGCCTCACGATCGCCAATGGCCGGGTACGACGCCATGAGATCGGCCCGGCAGCGGATGCGTTGCGGGAGCTGAGATACACGCTGTTCGCGCTTCGTCGCGCGGCCTACCTGCATGACGCGGACCTGGACCGGTGCGCTACTCGGCTGCAACACGCCGTCCTCGGCCCGGTGGCGCGGCTGCTCGAAGGCGGGCCCGTGTCGTCGTCGTACCGCCTGCCGCCCTGCAGGTCCTGCCCTGGAGCCTGCTTCCGGCGCTCGCGGACACGCCCGTGTCGGTGGCCCCCTCGGCCCTGATGTGGCTCCGCGCGGCCGAGGCCGCGGCGCGGCCGCACGGTCATCGCCGCGTCACGCTGGTGGCCGGACCTGGCCTCACCAGCAAGGGGTCGGAGGTCGTCGAGCTCGCCGCCGTTCATCGGAGCGCGACCATGCTCGGTGCAGAAGTCGAGGCGGGTGCATCCCCGGCGACGGTCGACGCGGTGCTCGCGTCGATGAGCGGCGCCTGGGTCGCCCACGTCGCCGCGCACGGGAGCTTTCGCTCCGACAGCCCGCTGTTCTCCTCGCTGCGGGTCGACGACGGCGCGATGTACGTCCACGACCTCGACCGGTTGCGACAGCCGCCACGACAGATGGTGCTGTCTGCCTGCGACGGCGGGGTGTCGGCGCCGGTCGGTGCGGACGAGACGTTGGGGCTGGTCAGCAGCCTGCTCCGGATCGGGACGCTCGGGGTGCTGGCCAGCGTGGTCCCCGTGAACGACGCATCGTCGATTCCGTTCATGCTCACGGTCCACCGGGCGCTGGCTCGAGGAAGCACGCTGTCGGAAGCCGCGCTCGAGGGCAGGCGAGACGCCGTGGGCGATGCCCTTCGCGGCGCGACCGCCGCATCGTTCAGCGTGTGGGGTTCCTGACCGCACCGAAACCACTAGTCGGAGCCGAGCTCCACCCAGCACGTCGTCACGGTCTTGATGCCCTCGGCCTCGACTCGGAAGCGCACCAGCGACTCGGCGACGTCCGAGAACTCGAACCGACCCTCGGAGTCGATGCGCACCGACGCCAGGTTCCCGGCCGGTGTCTCGAGGTGGACCTGGCCGCCGGCGGCCGCGTCGGCGGGCATGAGCTGCCCGATCGCGGTGATCGACGACGGCCCGCGAGACACCTCGATCTCCACGCTGACGCCCGGGGACTGGAACGACATCAGCCGGACCTCGGAGGTCACGGACCGTACCGGCGTCGAGCTCCGAGCGGGAGTCGGCGACGAGCAACGCGAGCTCGTCGTCGAGCCGGTGCAACGAGTACGCGGCGTACCCGATCTCCCGAACGAGATCAGGTGCAGGGTCGATCTCTCGCGCGATGGCTCCCAGTCGCGCCAGCAATCGCTCGTCGTCGAGGGCGTATGGCTCGCTCATCGTCAGCTCCCCTCGGATGCAGACATCGAATGAATAGCCGGTGTTCGCGGCGATCTCTCGCAGCTTGCGTAGGCAGCGCAACCGGGTCGGGCCGATCGAGCCGATCGGGACGCCCATCGCGGTCGAGATCTCGGCGTAGCTGGCGGGATCAACTTCCATCAACACTCGCAGCAGCCGCTGACATTGCTCCGACAGCCGTTGGAAGCACTGCCACAGCTGGCTGTCGCGCTCTTCGACGAGCAGGTGGTGGTCGACCGGCGGCGACTCACGTCGGGAATCGTCACGACTTCCTCGGGTTCGAGGCCGGGAGCCTCACGCCCAGAGCGGCGCAGCGCAGCTAGGCACTCGCGACGACCGGTCGTGGCCAGCCAGCCGGCCAGCCGCTCCGGGTCGCGGATGCTGTGCATGTTCTCCAGCAGCCGCAGCCAGGTCGTCTGCACCACGTCGTTGATCGTGTTGGTGTCGAGCCGGTGCGAGCGTCCGATCGACCACAGCAGGTTGGTGAAGCGGTCGACGATCGCTTCCCACGCCCGCTGGTCGCCGTCAGCGGCCGCGACGAGCAAGGCCGCCAGATCGTCCGGAGCAGTCATCACCGCGTCACTTTCAGGACAGTGGCGCCCCGTGTCCGCCAGGTTCGGACAAACTAACATTTCTCGCCTCCTCCGCGGTTCGACGGACCAGTGCCTCGCCGGATCTCACGGCGTACTGATGACAAGAGGCGATCCGGGTGCCCGTGATACGTCCGCGCACCGCTCGCCGATCGGTCGAGGACTTTCTCGCGGAGGGAGGTATCAGTCACGGCTCGACGCGCTCATGTCGAGGCCTGAGACCTCAACCGCTTCGAGGAGCGACCGTGACCGTCATCATGAGCAAGCTCGGCAACGTCATCGACATCATGGCGGCCTCCGCGGACACCGGGTCGCGCATCGACACCTGGCCGCGCCGGGCGAACCGCGACGACAACCAGCAGTGGAGCTTCTACGCCGGATCCCGCCGGGGACCGGGTACTTCTTCATCACCAGCGCGCTCGACGGGAACGTCATCGACATCGAGGACGCCTCGACCGGCACCGGGGCGTGGCTCGACGCGGTCCCCCGAAAGGCACCGACTACCGCAGCCAGCTGTGGGCCTTCATCCCGACCCGGCCGGTTCCGGCTACTTCTTCATCACCAGTGCCGTCGACGACACCGTCATCGACGTAGCGGGCACGTCGATGTCGTTCGGCGCTCGGCTGGACGCGTGGCCACGGAAGTCGAGCGACTACGACAACCAGCTCTGGAAGCCGGTCGACGGCTCGTTCCCGACGCCCGCACACAGTGATCTGTCATGGGGGCCGGCGGGTACCGAGGCGCCGCCGGACTCGACGACAGTCGGGAGCGGGACCACCAAGTGCGCCTACCAGGCCAGCCTGTCGATCCAGGCGAACGGGGCCTGCACGTTCTCGGGGTACTACCAGAACCGGGGCGACGCCGCGCTGCTCGCGGCCCCGGCTCAGCAGTTCTCGGTGATCTTCGTCGTCTATGACTCCCGCGGCCGGGCGTACTCGTTCAGCTACTCGGGCAGCATCCCGTCGGCACCGCAGCCGGGCTCCCTCGTGACCTGGAGCCGCACCCAGACGTGTCCCACCATCGCGGACAACTGGTCCTCGATCGCGGCGCGGAACTCTGGTGAGGTGTTCGCCAACAACTGGACCGACGTGTCGTTCTGGGACGTCATCGGTTCGCTCCCGGCGACCATCGCCAACGACGCCGGCGTGGCCGTCGAGAACGTCGAGGCCGCCCTGGCGGTCGTGGAGGCCCCGCTGGGAGCGGTGCCGGCCGCCGGGTCGACGATCGCGGCCGTACCCGGCACTCGAGGCGCCGGCACCCACGGCCGTTCGGCGTCCGGGCGTCTCACCGGACGGGACGACCACGGTGTCAGGCGAGCCCTCTACCGGGTCGGGTAAGCGGTGGGACCGGCGACACCGTCAGGTCTCGTTGCCAGGCGCAGGCCAGCGAGGGTCAGGTACCTGGCGACAACAGACTTCTGGCGGTCGCGATCTCACTGCTTCGACCACAAATCCGACGGATCGGACATTGAGGGCACCGATTCTGCTTCGGGACTAGACGGCGGCATACCACCGGGTTTCTACTTGCGGCGGGTTCGGCGTCCGCAATGACGCGGTAGCCGGCATCACTGCCGGGGGGGCAGATCATGACAAACGGGATCACCGTCGCCGCGACGGTGACCGGAGTCACTGACTCCGTCACCCGGATGCTGGTCGGCGTACTGGTGCTCGCCGCGGCCGTCGTCGTCGTCGCCGGTCTGTTCCGGGCCCGTGACGGTCGTCGGCTCCCGCAGCTGGTTATCGCCGACCTGGCCGACGCCGACTGGCTCGCGACGTCGATCACTCCAGGGCTCTCCTCACTGCTCCGCCAGCACGTGCGCCGTCGGCTTAGCGAGCCGTCCGGACCCGACAGCCGGTCGCTGGCGAAGACGGTGCAGTCGGACATCGAGGGCGGCATCTTCGGCCTCAGCTACGCCGCCGTCAGCGACTTCGCGCAGATCGACGCCGGCCTGATCCGCCCGGATGCCGGCCAAGCCGACCACGAGGTGCTGGCCTCGCAGCGGGACGAGCTCAGCCTGGTCTCGGGCGGGATTCATGCCCTGGCACCGGACCGGGCGGACGGCCTGATCGGCGCGCTGTCTGTTGCCCTGCCGGCGCAGCGTGGCCTGATCGTGAGGTCGACGCCGCTGGCCCGCGAGGTCGGCGGCTGCTGCCAGATCGGGCTCACCCTCGACGCTGGCCCGCTTGGCCGGGGGCCGAACGCGTCCGCGACGTTCTGGTCCGAGTCGATCCCCACCGACGACGTCACCGACAAGGACCTGGCGCAACGGACCCGGCTGCTTGGGCTGCTCGAGCCCGCGGCGATCTGGATCGCCTTGTACGTCGTCGGGGAGAACCTCACCGTGCAACCGGCACGCGAGCTGCCGCGCGGCTTGCAGCGCAAACAACGCAGAGAAGGCCTGGCCTGTGAACGCGAGGCACTACGAGCGATCCTGACCGCGCAGCTCGCGGGCTACGAGATGAACCGGATGAAGGACCGACCGGCGACTGCACTGGGATTCAGCGAGCAGGCCATCGAAGACGCCCACCGGGCCATGCGGGCGCTTCCGACGTACCACCGGCCGCACTACATCGCCGCGACGGTGCAGAGCCATCGCGGCGCTTGCTACGACATCCTCCGCAGCGGCGAGGTGCTCGCTCCGACCGCGACGGTGCTCGACACCTACCGCCGGGCCGCGGCGGCGGCGTACCAGTGTGCCGAGCAGTCGTTCCGCAGGGCGGAGGCACTGATCACTACCAACGGCGACGCCCGGGCTACTCCGCGGGCGGCCACTGTGCTGCGCGGGATACGGATCCTTCGGCTCAGAGCGGCGCTGCACGGCAGCGACCCGGGCGCCGCTCTCGAGGACCTCGACCGCGACGGTGTCACCCCGACGCTCCCCGAGCAGTACTACAACGCCGCCTGCCTGTACTCCGCCGCCGTCAAGGTCGGTGCCGAGCTGGGTCGCGGCCAGGCGGACTACGCCCAGCTCGCCCTGCTGAACCTGGCCCGCGCCGCGGTGTCCCGTCCCGACTACCTGGCTGACGCGCTTACCGACCCTGAGCTCGTGGCCGGGCTGGACCGCGCCAGTGTCGAGCGGCTGTGCGCCGTCGCTCGCAATCCCCGACAGGTCGAGCTGACGGCCGAGGATCCGGAGCGAGCGGTCCTGGCCATCGTGGAATCCGTCACCACGGGACCCGGAAGGGTGGTGCCGCGGCAGGCGCAACCTCGCCGCCCCGCTGCACAGCTCGCCTCGCAGCGTCGTCCGGTGCCCTGAGCCGACTCGCTTCCGGGACGTTGAGTGCCGAAGACCAGGGCATGGTCGACAGCACCGGGTACGAGCTGGCGCCGCTGGGCCGCCGCATCGCGGCGTGGTCGCTCGATGCGGCCCTCGGCACGCTGCTGGCAGCCTGCTTCGTCGACGCGGTCGGTGGCGGCACCGACCTGCACGAGGTCGGGCACGTGCTGACCTTCAAGTCGCTCAATGGTCCGGCCGGCCAGCAGCTGTCCGCTGCGATGCATCCGACGTCGAGCAACCTCTCCGCCCTGGATCCACTGGCCCGGCTGCTCGCCATCCTCATGGTCATCGCCATCGCAGCCGTCGCCTACCGCGTCGTGACGACCGCCAAGTGGGGGGCCGGGCTCGGCAAGACACTGCTCGGCCTGCGGGTGGTCGTGGACCAGCCGGACGCGCCCACCGCGGCACCGCCGGGCTGGGCCCGCTCGTGGAAGCGGTGGGGGGTGCCGCAGCTCCCCGGACTGATCCCGCTGCCCGCCACGGGCTTGCTGGCCTATCTCCCCGCGCTTCACGACTCGCGCCGACGCGGGATGCACGACCGAGCCGCGGGAACCATCGTCATCGACACTCGCCGGCTGAGCCCGACCGTCGTGGGCTGGACGGTGTCAACCAAATGGGGAGCCCACCGAACTACAGTCATCAGAGGTTGCTGCGCCGTAACGGAGATGCCGTCTGAGACGACGACTCGCTCGGATCGCGGCCGGGTTCCGGGAGTTCCACCTCAAGCAGCGGGAGCTACTCGAACGCCAGCACCTGGCCAACCGGCCCTGGGAAGAGCAGTACCTGCACTGGTCGTACGACGGAGCCGAGTGGCACCTGCACGGTCACCTGCCACCACCGTGCCGCGGCGGCGCTGCAGCACCACTCGCGGCGGCTGGTGCCAGGCGAACCATGGCCAACCGCTGGGTCGGCTGCCAGACTCCGGCTGAGGCTGGCTGTCGATTCCCCGACCTGCCACTCGTCGTATTGGACAGCGCACCACGCGCGCCCACGACACGGGAGAGCGAGACGGCAATGGCGGATGACCCGGCGACCTGGTCGAATGATCCACACCGAGCGAGCCGCGCTGAGCGAGGACTTGGCGGAACTGTCGCCCGAGCAGTGGGACACCCCCTCGCTGTGTTCCGGGTGGACGATCCGACTCGCGGCAGGGCATGTCGTGGCCGGCGCGGAGCACCCGCTAACTTCGCAAAAGGCATGGCGAAGAACGGCTTCCGCTTCAACACGATGATCGACCGGGACGCGCATGCGTTCGGCACACTGACGCCGCCGCAAATAGCAATACGCCGGGCACGAGTTCAGTTACGTATTGCTCGGCATGGTGATCGAATACGCCGGCTCCGCCATCCGCGCTCTCGATATGGAAGCCCGCATGACGGTCTGCAACATGTCGATCGAAGGCGGCGCGCGCGCCGGCATGATCGCGCCGGACGACACGACTTTCAACTATCTGCACGGCCGCCCGCTGGCCCCGAAAGGCGCTGCCTGGGAAGCCGCCGTTGCCCGCTGGCGACAACTCCCGAGCGACGCAGGCGCGAACTTCGACCGCGAAGAAATCATCGACGCCGATTCGCTCGAGCCGATGATCACCTGGGGCACCAACCCCGGCATGGGCGTGTCCGTTAACGGCGCGATCCCGGAGCCCTCGATCTCCAATCTCCGCGAGCGCGAATCGTGTCGCGAAAGCGCTCGCGCTACATGGGCCTCGAAGGCGGCAAGCCGATCCTCGGTCATCCCGATCAACGTGGTCTTCATCGGCAGCTGCACCAACTCCCGCATCACCGATCTGCGCGCCGCCGCCGCCATCCTCAAGGGCCGCAAAGTGAATCCGAACGTTCGCGTGATGGTGGTCCCCGGCTCCATGGAAGTGAAGCGCCAGGCCATTGCCGAAGGTCTGCCGGAAATCTTCCGCGCCGCCGGCTGCGATTATCGCGAGCCCGGCTGCTCCATGTGCATCGCCATGAACGGCGATCAGCTTCAGCCCCGGCGAATACAGCGTCTCCACCAGCAACCGCAACTTCGAAGGCCGCCAGGGCAAAGGCGGCCGGACGTTCCTCGCCTCGCCGCTGACCGCCGCCGCCAGCGCCCTCACCGGCGCAGTCACCGACGTGAGGACCACTCCTGTGACCCCTTTCACCCATTTCAAATCGCGCCTTGTCCCGCTCCTGATCAACAACATCGATACCGATCAGATCATTCCCGCGCGCTTCCTCAAGACCGTTTCGAAGGAAGGTCTCGACAAGAACCTCTTCTGCGACTGGCGCTATAACGCCGATGGCAGCGAGAAGCCCGGACTTCATCCTGAACACGCCGCGCGGCAAAGGCGCGCAGATTCTGCTCGCTGGCGATAACTTCGGCTGCGGCAGTTCGCGCGAGCATGCGCCGTGGGCCATCACGCAGTTCGGTTTCCGCGCGGTGATCAGCACGTCTTTCGCCGACATCTTCAAAGGCAACTCGCTGAAGAACTCGCTGCTGCCGATCGTCGTGCCCGCAGAGTCCACGCGAACTCGTTGCCCTGCCGGCCGATGCGGAAGTCGAGGTCGACCTGCCTCGCAGACCATCGCTCCCCGATGGCACGACAGGTGGAATTTCCGGTCGATCCGTTCAACAAACCTGTCTGCTCGAAGGCATCGACGAACTCGGCTGGATTCTCAAGCAGGACCGGCGATCGCGGCTTACGAAGCGAGCCCATCGGGACGCTCAACTCGCTCGCTCCATTCTGGTCCGCGACGACCATGGAGCGGTAACGCAAAACCCGGTCCTCGGGGTTCAGAACGAAGTCCGCACTACGTGCAGCAGCCGGTAATCCCCGGACAACCCGGGGATACTCGCGGGCTAAAGATCTGCCGCCGCGTTCCAGCGCCTCGACGGTCTGGTGAAAGAGCGGCGCTTGGCAAAGTCGAGATCGGGTGAGACGGCTACGAAGCTGACGCCGTCGCGCCGGGATCGAATCGAGCAACCGGTCGGGCGTGACCAGCGTCTGCTTCGCCGCATAAAACGCCTGGTAGCCGTTCGGCGAAAAGCCGCGGACGGCCTTGCGCCCGGTATAGAAATAGAGAACGGGATCGAGGTTGGCCAGCAGTACGGCGTCCGGCGGCGTATTCGCGCGGATGCCGGCAAACGGCTCCTGCATCTCGTTCCAGTTGTTCGAAACGAGATCACTGTTTATTAAAAACCCGGCCTGGTGCGTGGCCGGGATTCGCCGCGCGTCGGCCCACAGGGGCAGGACGCCGTGATCAGTATCCCCGCGGCCAGCGCTTCTTGCGCTTGATCAGGCGGAGGGCGCGCCAGACGATCCAGAGGAGGAGCGGCAGAATCGCTGCGAGATAACGATGAGGGGGCCACGCCCAGGAAAGCACAATGGCGCAATCAGATCGCCAAAGAGTATGGCACCATCTGGCGCACCAGAGAGACGGCGTACACCAGAAGTGTGCCGATCACCGCAAACAGGTTGTCGTATCCCGTCAGCAGATCATAAGGCAGCCGACAGCAGATAAACGAAATTGCGCGCAATGACGATCAGCTTCTCGTTGGCCGCGAAATTGGTCGGCGCGTTGCGGCGCGGCGTAATTCCAGCCCGTCATACGGATCGTTCACCGGATGCGCCAGCGACCATCCGAACCACGGCGCGGTAATCAGCACGGCCGCGCCAGTGAAGAACAGGCCGTTGCGGAAACGCCGCCGCACCGTGAGGGTCAGGGGATGCAGGCGGCGATCAGCGCCACGCCCGCCGAGCGGGTCAGCGTAGCGAGCCCGGCGAGCACTCCGGCCAGCGCGGGTTTCTCGTCGAGCAGCAGCACGAGGCACCACATCGAGAGCAACGCGAACAGCGGTTCCGACATCAGGTTGGTGGCGAGAAACACGACGGTGGGCGATGCCGCCATCAGGATCACGGAGCAGCGCGCTTTCGGACGAAGCGCCCAGGCGGCGCAGCAGCTTGTGGGTGGCCACGAGCCAGCCGAGGGTCGCCAGCAGAGGCGCGAGCTTCAGCCACTGGGGATTGAGCGAAATCAGGGTGAACGGGGCGAGAACCAACGGCCACAGCGGCGGATACTTGGTCTGTGGAACGGAATGCGGGAGGCTGTCGACCACATACCCGCGCCCGGCCGCAGGGCCTTCGCGCTGCCGAGGTAGACCGCGTCGTCGTGAGGATCAGTCCGAGCGCCGGAGTCAGCCAGGCAGCAATACGGGCCCTGTTGCCGCTGCTCGGCGGCCGAGTACGTATTGCTCCTCGAGATCCCGGTAGGCCCGGTGCACCGTGTTGGGATTGATGGCGATCTGCTTGACCACATCCCGGACCGTCGGCAGTTGATCACCTGGCCGGAGGATCCCCAGGCGGACTGCTCGGCGGACCTGGTCGACGACCTGGCGATAGGCCGGAACGCCGGACTTCCGATCGAGTCGGAATTGCATGGTCGGTTCCGGCTCCACAAGTACGAATGTACTAGATGATTAGTACATTCTCAAGTGCTGCTCCGAGGCTGCATGGGTGCCCACGCCCGCCGGACTGCCCCACCGTCCCAACGTCCGGATTTGAGTCAGGAGTCGTTCCAACAGCGGAAAGACCGTGACGGAGGGTCGCCGATCGTGCTCAACATTGGTGTGTGGGGGAAGCGGACCTACGATCGGGCCCCGCGCACCGCGTAGCGGTGCATTGTCACGCCCTGGTCGAATGAACGCTGTTCCAGGAGGTCGAGTTCGAGGGGTTGGTCGAGCGCGTCGAAGAGCGGGCGTCCGGCGCCGAGCACGACCGGGTGTGTGAACAGCAGTAGTTCGTCGAGCAGGTGCGCCCGCAGCAGCTGCGTGGCGAGGGTCGCGCCGCCGATGCCGATGTCGCCGTCCGTCTCCCGCCGCAGCACGGCGAGCTGTTCGATCGCGTCGTTGTCGCCGCCGATGATGCGCGTGTTGTGTTCCGCCGTCGTGCGCGTGCGCGAGACGAGCACCTTGGGGATATCCGTCCAGATCTCGCCGAATTCGCGCAGGAAGTCCGGGAAGCGACTCGTCCGTACGAGCGTTCGGCCAGAAGGGATCCATCATCTCGTAGACGGTGCGGCCCTCGACCATCACCGACATCGCGCGTGCGCGAGCGTTGAACTCGCGATGCAGCGGCTCGCCGAGGCGGACCCAGCTAGGGCCCTCGATGTCGCCGTGTTCACCCGCCTCGCGCTCGATGAAGAGGTCGAGCGAGACATTCATCCAGTACACGAACCGGCCGGCCATGAGCACTCCTTCGCGATCGCGTTCTCGCTCTCAAGCGTAGGCGTCCGATTCGGTCGACTTTGGCCGCTGAAGGCCATCGACAGTGGACGTTCGACTGAAACCGCATCACTGGCGCCTTGTGCCGAACCTGATGTCGCTGACTTCCCTGAATTCCGAGGCTGCAGACCAGGGCTCTGAACTGGCATGCGGGGGGTAAGGCCGGCGATCTGTTTCAGAGCTACCCCGACTGAATTTCAGTGCTCGACTTCGAGCCCGATTCGTGAAAGTGCTCGGCGGACATCTCTGATGGAGCCAACCAACACACCTTGCATTCCGGCCGTTCGAGCTCCTTCGACGTTCCCCGGCCCGTCATCGAAGAACAAGACTTCCGCGGGCTCGAAACCCATACGCTCGGCAACCAGGTGGAAGGCTCCAGGGTCAGGCTTTCGGACCCCAAGATCCGATGAAACGAAGATGGTTTGAAAGGGCCGTAGTTCGACCGCGTAGAGATGCTCCCAAACGCTCTTGTGAGTCGGATTCGAGTTTGTAAAGGCAAAGAGTGGCAAGTGTCGTTGAGCAACGGACAGCACCTCGGACATGCCGGGAACGAGACCGAGATAGACGTCGTTCCACCCCTCGACGAAGTCCTCGTCGGAGAGGTCGATGCCCAGAGACTGACGCAAAGTGGCGAAATAGCGAGAAGCCGGAATCTCACCTCGTTCGTGTTGCTCGTAGAAATCGTCGATGGAGAATCGCTCTGCAATCAGTCTCGGATCACAACCTGCCCGGGAGGCCCACAGTCGGAAAGCTCCTTCGAAGTCGAAGTTGATCACGACGCCGCCGAGATCGAATAACAGAGCACGGACTGGCCGGAGGGCGTGGGAGATCGCTTCGTCCATTCCGCCAGGCTTGCACGGGGGTGCATCCATCTACACGGTTCCCTCATTATCCCCCGGCATACGGGCACCCAATCCGGCGGACTGGAGTCACCCTGATACAAAAGAAACCGGCACGTCGTAGCGCTCACACCACTGCGCCAAGCCGAGTGATTTGTAGTCGTTCTCAATGGCGGCGGCCCGATCGCGAGCTTCTTTCACGTTCTTGGTGGCTTGGAGAACCCGCTTCTCCCCAGATGCGTTCTGGACCACAACCGATGGACCACTTCGCGAGTAGTCCTGGAACTGGCTACTTGCGGACCCACGCGTTCGCATCATGTCCTGGAAATAGGTTCCCCACTTGATCTTCGGCTTTTCGACCACAACTTTGAGGGGGGCTGGTTCTTTCATTGCCAAAATCTTGCCCTATCGGCCGCACCTCGGCAATCGAGAATTCGCCCCTGAGCGGGCTATGCCATCCACCATCCTCGAAGCGCCACATGTCCAACCGTCCCGGCCTTCAGGGGCGCCCTGGCACAATCTGAAATTGCGCCTCGTAGTCCCGACGGCAATCGCTTCTGCATTGTCGAGATGTTCCACAGTCTGGCGCTATTTGCCGCCACCCCCGATTGGATCAGCGGCGCAGTCTGAGAAACTTGTCAGGTGACGGAAATCGACGACCGGACCCGTCGTGCTCAGCTTTTGAGTCGGGGTCGCAAGTTGGAGGCTGCCACGCTCGGCTGGAACATCGTCGGCGTGTTCGTACTGGCGTTCGCCGCTGTGCAGGCCCGATCCGTTGCTCTTGCGGGTTTCGGCCTGGACAGCCTCATTGAGATCGGCGCATCCACCGTTGTGCTCTGGGAATTGGCGGACGTGAGCCAGGAACGGCAGCGCCGGGCGATGCGTTTGATCGGGTTCGCCTTCGTCGGTCTGGCCGTCTACCTGGGCCTCCAGAGCACGATTGTCCTGATTGTGGGGTTCCACCCGCACCACAGTCCGCTTGGCATCGTCTGGACCGGCGTCACCGCTGCTGTCATGTTCGGTCTCGCTCTCGGCAAGGCAAGGACGGGCTCTGCTCTCGACCTCCCGGTGCTGCGGGCCGAGGGCCGGATCACGATGATCGACGGCATCTTGGCGACGGCGGTCCTCGTTGGCCTCATCCTCAACACCATCGCCGGGTGGTGGTGGGCTGATCCGCTGGCCGGATACGTCCTGCTCTACTACGCAACGCGAGAGGCTCGGGAGTCTCTAAGCCACTGACAACCGCCTCCTGCGGAGTATCTCCCAAGTGCCGCACAGTGGCGCCTAATCCCGGCGAACAGATACCCGACGTCCAGTCAGTTCGGTTGGTCGAGACAGGCATAGTAGGACTCAAACTCCACTGGTAAGGGCCCTTGGAAGAACTGACGCAATCCTTCGTCACACCAAGAACGGATTTCGGTGAGTGCAGCGCCAGAACTCACTGCGGCGCCAACGTTGCTCTCGGTCATTAAGTAGTCGAGGTAGCCGTCCAACTCGAAGCCGATTGACACGGTCAAAGTCTCGTGAGCCACCAGACGCATCGGAGCCGCCTCGAACGTCGCCCGACTCACCTCTTGTACCCCCTCGTTCGGTTTTGGCCAACGCTGGAGCATCTCTGAATACCACGAATCGAGCTCAGCACACTCTGACGAGCATCGTCCCGCCGCAAAGTCGTAGACGACCAGCAGCCCCTCGGGGGAAAGCACCCTCTTTGTCTCAGAGAAGAAAGCTGGGATGTCGGCGTAGTTCAAAGATCCCGCTGCTGTAATCAGCCCGACTGCGCCGGATCTGATCGGAAGAGCCTCGGCCGCGGCGAACAAGAACGTTGCTCCCTCAACATCACGCCTGGCTCTACGAACCATGGCACGTGAACGATCGACGCCGAGCACGTAATTGCCGATTCCAAGGTGCATCAATGCGATCGCTGATATTCCTGTACCGCAACCTACGTCGAGGGCCAGGTCGATCTGACCGATGCGTTGACTGGATGCCACCCGATCGAGAATGTGCGCATGGAGGGGTGGGCGACTCGTGGCATATCCGCCTGCCAACCAGTCTCCCGCATACACGCCATCTCGTGGCACGGAGTGAACGTAACAGAAGGCGGCCGGAGTGAAGGCACCTGGTGTCGAAGTGCGCATCGTCTTGGCGTACGAGGGTCCTCTGTGGCGGCTTAATCCCGAATGCCTTCGTCGGAGATCCCCACGGCTCTGAGAAGGGCCCGCGTCAGGATGCTCATCTGACTATGAGGTAGGTGACTGGGATCCCACCACTCAACTGTCGATGTCTCATCGCCGTCGGCAATGAAAGTTCCGCCGATAACCGAGGCGTCATAGACAGTGACGACGTACGCAGTTTGGTCTCCATTGGGATAGGTCATGCGATACTCAGGGCCCCCCAGGACTGCAAGAATTGGTCCGAGCTTGAGTTGAACCCCGGCCTCCTCTTCAGCTTCACGGAGAGCAGCCTCTTGTGGTGACTCGTCAGGTTCAATCGCTCCTCCGATGGTTGCCCAAAGTCCAGAGTCGATGAGTCGAACGAGGAGGACTCTGCCGCTGTCATCCCTGGGAAGAACGGCGGCCGAAGGGAGCACGAGGAGTTCGTTCCCAATAAGGTCTCGAAGCCTTCTTATGAAGGGAGACATTGCCACGGAGACACGCTACTGGGACTACGTGGCCAGGGCATCCGCCATCCGGTGGCCTGGAGACACATCATTCGCCCATGAACAAAAATGCGTATGGGTTCGAGCACACTCCAGTCTGGCGAACTGGGCGACGCCGGAAAGCACGGCCCCATCGGGGTGGCGGGTGACACAATGGAAGGAAATGAGGCGACCGGCCGATCGGCTGGTACAGAAAAGAGACTGAAGATGTCGGCAACCCTCAAGCTGACGCACAAAGCGATCGGAGCGGAGGTCCGTCGTGGTGCGTACGACATCGTGGTTGATGGTCAGACGGCCGGATTACTCGAAATGAACGCCACGATCGAGATCCCAGTCGAACCTGGTCGTCACACCGTGCAAGTTCGCAACGGCCGAAACTCCAGCCGAGCCGAGAACTTCGACGCCGCCGAGAGCGAAACCGTCGCCTTCCGGTGCACTGGAAAGAGGTTTCTGCCGATCTTTCTCGTGTCCTTCATCGTCCCCAGCTTGGCGCTCAAGCTCAAGCGCCAATAACCGGGATGCCGGCGCGACACAACCGCCAAAACTCAAGGCCTACTGTCGAGCACCGCAGAAAACCAAGGTACCGCAGCTCGGGCGGCCGCGGCTGCATCGCCCTCAGTCAGAAATTCCCTCACGGAGTAGCAGGCAATGGGAGTCCAACTGCCCATGGCTTCTGGATCGCGCCGGAACTCCTCGAATCCGAACGTGCCGTCGGGCCGTTCGAAAATGTCAACGCAACGATCCTCGCCCTGAGATCACATCCGCATCAGCTATTTTTGAGGCACGGCCGCGACTCCAAGTAGGGGTGGTGTGAACGATGCGAAATGCGAAAAGTGGCCGTTCGTGGCTGTCAGTTGCCGTCTCGTTTCCTCTCTGTCTTCTGATCATCTCCACGTCGAGCTGGGCTTCGGCTCACGCAAAGAGCGCAACTGTGGCACCCGGTTCGCAATACGTTGCCATGGGCAGCTCCTATGCGGCCGGGTTCGGCATTCAGCCACAAGTGCCAGGTGCCGGGAGCTGCGGGCGTTCGGAGTTGGACTACCCACACTTGGTCGCCGCGAGGTTGCACCTCGATCTGACCGACGTGAGCTGTGGCGGAGCGGTCACTGCCAACGCTCTCGACACGGTCCAGGGTTCTGCTCCCCCACAAATAGATGCGGTCACTTCAAAGACCCGTCTGGTCACTATGACGATCGGCGGGAACGACGTGAACTACGTCGGCACGGCCATCGAGTGCGGACAACCCGACTCCACCTGTGTGGCAACAGCCAATCCGGCCGAGACGGACGCCGCCTTCCAGGCACTTCCTGGCTCGCTCACTACCCTGATCCAGGCCGTTCAGGCGAAGGCCCCGTCGGCCACCATCGTGCTGGTCACCTATGTACGGCTCGTTCCGCCGACTGCTTGCGCCGCTTTGCATTACACCCCGGCAGCCACGCGCCTGGTGGCGTCCATTGGAGCCCGGCTACAGAGAGTCTTTGTCACAGCCGCCAAGTCCGACAACGTTCGACTCGTGGACCCCTACGCAATCGGAGCAGCACATGGACCCTGTGCCAAGGGAGCGAACAAGTGGGTAGCGGGCCTCATCGCAACGAATGGATTCGAATATCACCCGACAGTCGCCGGTCATCAGGAGATGGCCCATTTGGTTGAACAGGAACTTGGCTCCTGACAACACCTCAACGTCAGGTCCTCCACAGGCAACTACGACACCGGGAGCGTCGGTCAGGGGCGTTTTGATTGAGAATGTCTCTCGCTTGGGCATGAGATCTGGTCACGTCGGTTCCCAGCGCCACCCGTCATTGTCTTCGCACGCAATCGTTTTGCCGTCACCGGCTACGCCGACCATGCCATGATCTGAGTCGCGGCAGTACTCGCCAGGTTCGTAACAGTTGCCGGCGTTCGTAAGGGGATTGCAACTGCCTGCCGCGGTCGTTGGCGTGGTGGCGGCGGCGGAGTCGTGGTGGTTGGCGGAAGCGTCGTTGTGGTGGGTGCCGGAAGGGCGTCTCGAGCGGTGGTCGGTGTCGTCCTATGAGATGGCGTCGAAAGGCCACAAGCTTTGTTGAGCGCGACCAGACTGGCGTGATTCGGTAAACGAATGGGTCTGGCTCCTGATCGAAGCGCGTAAGTTGTTTCATCCTTCACAACGAAGATGGTCGAACCTTTCGGGCACGGGTGCGCGACCTTGAGGGAGGATCGAACACACGCGGAGACTGCCGATTTGGTTACCACCGAATGCTTCGAGACCGTAGCGACGCAGTCCGCCGTCTCGGACTGCTTCGTCGTGCCGGCACTGGCCTCGGCTGCACCCAAGCCAACAGGAAAGAGGGAGACCAGCAGGCCGACGACGAATAGAACTATTCGCAGTGCTTTTCGGGACATGGCGAAGAGTAACCTCAGAGGCATCTCGTTGCTCAGTGAGGCGTGCCGATGAGATTCCTACGTGGTTTCTTGCCCAGACCGGCCCGACGTGTGTGACATCTTTTTCGGAGCACGACGGGTCAAGAAAGCGGATAGCTGCTCGAGGCCGACTCGCAGGGGTTTGTATGTGAGGCACCGGGTTGGCACGGTCACCACTCATGACGGCCGATCGACTCGCACGCATTCTCGTTAGAAGGCGAAGCAACGACGCGCCGTGCGGCATCAGGCTTCTCACATGAGGAGACCGAAGGTCCAACGTGTGATCCATGCGTCACAGCGTTGCGGATCGTTTGAGACGCTACCTCCCCCCATCCCCCATTTACGGAGGCCGACGTGGGCACCATGGGTCTCGTGACGCAGCATGAGTCGGGGAACGGCAGATGCTCGCTTTGCGGTCGTAAGAGTGAAGACGTGACGACCGGTGAGCTGGGTGACTGGATCGTGCAGGACGGCGGAATCGTGGTCTGTTCAGGGTGCTCAAGCGGTTCCCTCAAAACCGCCGCGGATCCGGAGGCGTTCAGCAGAGCGGAGCGAGTCGAGAAGGTGCCGACCAGGACTGCCCGGCCCCGGATATGAACCCAGGGCATACCTCGCCCGACTGATGCACCCGGCGGTCGGGGAGCCGCGTCGATGGTCACCACAAGACATCCGAGCACGGGAGTGACAATGTGTAGGGATTGCCTGTGCTCCTTGAATCGCTCTCGCCAGCAACTGATTGGGCGATCGCCATCGGGACTGTCGCGGCTGCCATCGCGGCGATTGCCGCAGTTGTCAGCCTCGACTACGCAGTGTTCATCGCACGAAATGCCGAGCAAGATCGGCTTTTGGAGCAACCCCAACGCTCCGCTCACTGAAGCGCCAGATCAGCAACGCCGTCTACCGCCAACTCCTCGTCAACGTGCGATAAGGGGTCCGGGAGGACACTCAGGGACGACTCAATGCCTCCGTGACCGGCTCCTCACCCTGCGCGACCGGTTCTTCGGCGAAGTCACTCCCGAACCCATAGAAACCCTACGCCGTCGTGCCCTTCAACGACGACTCGATTCGTCGCTGCCTGGAAGCCCCCGGAATTGGGGTCTTGACTCAAAGAGGATTCGCACGGTGCGCCCAGTTCCGGCGTTGGGCAGGTCATCCTTCCTGGCGTTAGGGGACAGGACACGGCGCTTCTTTGCTGTCGGTGTCGCACCTGTTCGGCAAACCGGCTTTGGTGACGCCTGGGTCGTTCGCGGTTGCGCCGTTTCTCAGGCGCGTATGGCGGGCGCAAGAACCTCTTCGCACCACTGCCGGAAACTCGTGGGACTGGCCGTCTCGCTCGTGCGGGCCACACCATTGTCGAGACCTTCTTCTTTTGCCCGCATCATGTCGACCATGCCTTGCACGAAGGCGCTGCCCATTCCGTGGCCCTTGAGCCTGGTGCGCGAGGTCGTCGAGCGACTGGCGCTTGTAGCGCACCGGCATGCCCAGCACCTCGGACATGATGCGGGCCATGTCGTCATGGGAGAGGTCTTCGGGGCCGAGCACCGGAACGGTTTCGAATCCTGTCCATGACCGGTCGAGGAGGAGCTGGGCGGCGACCGCGGCGATATCCCTGGTGGCGGTGGTCGGAGCTTTGCGGTCTGGACTAAGAGTGTTGGTGAAAACGCCTTGGTCGCGGATCTGCGCCACCTGGCGAAGTGCGTTGTCCATGAACGATGGGTTGGCGAGCGCCCGATAGGCCACACCGGTGCTGGCGATGAGATCGTCCATGGCGAGCGAGGCGGTCACCAGCCCGGCCCGCTCCGCGTAGGGGGTCCCTCGGCCAAGCGCCGAGATGCCCACCACGTGGCCCACCTGGTGGCTGGCAAATGCATGGGCCGCGGCCTCGGTAAAACCCGAGAACGCCGCTTCCAGGCTCGGCGCGGCCGGGTTCGGCGGAACAAGCCAGAACACGGCGTCAGCGTCGGCAAATGCATTGTCGACGACATCGGCGTCACCGTGTGAACCCACCACCACGTCGACGCGTTCGCGTACCGGGGCGGAGAGCTTGGCTGGATCGCGTGCAATGACACGGAGCTGCTCATCGCCAGGAGTGCTCCTCTCGAGGAGAGTCCGGAGGACCTGACTGCCAATATCACTGGTGGGGGCGGTGATCACGATCATGCAAACCATCCTCAGACCCAGGTCGCGGGGTGTCCAATACCTCTTCCAGCCGATTGATACCCTTCGGGTATGGATCTTGACCTGCGGAAGCTCCGTTACTTCGCTGCGGTGGCTGAGCATCAACATTTCGGTCGGGCGGCGGAGCAGCTCTACATTGCTCAGCCCGTACTGAGCCGGCAGGTCCGTGCGCTGGAGAAGGATCTCGGCTGCAATCTCTTCGAGCGGACTACCCGCAGCGTGCAACTCACGCCCGCCGGCCGGTTACTCCAACAAGAGGCGCAACGGGTGTTCGCCACCGTCGATGCCGTGGTGCGGCGTGTCCACGAGGTCGACCGAGGTGATCGCCCGGCTCGTCGTCGCCTTCGCTCCCGGACTCCACGTCTCGGAGGCCGTGCGAGCCTTCACGCACACTCATCCCGATGTCGAGATCGAGCTTCTGCACTTGCCGTGGTGGGAACAAGATGCCCCGCTCCGCGACGGTCGGGCCGACGTCGGGTACCTCCGACGCACCTTCGAAGACACCGGACTCCGGGTCATCCCTATCGGGAGTGATCCCAAGGTTGCCTGCCTCCAGAGCTCCCACAAGCTGGCCCGTCGGTCGTCGCTGAGCCTGGCGGACCTCGAAGGCGAGTCGATCATCGACCCCACAAGACGGCGGGTTTCCTCAGTCGAGGAGAAGTTTGAGCACGTCGTCGCCGGACACGGGATCGCTGTCGTACCCATCAGCGTTGCCACGTCCTATACCCGTCCCGACCTCGTCTACCGGCCGTTGATAGACGCCGTTCCTCTCGAGACGTGTCTTGTCGTAATGGCGGACCGCCAGGACCAGCTTGTCACCGACTTTTTGACCCTTGCCGCGAACACGCTGAGTGACACGTCGGCCAGACTCGCCGCCGTCGACTAACCCCCTCACCGTCCCGAAGTGGGACGCCGTAATCACGATGCTCCGACAGTCCGCCTGGCCCCGAAGTGCCAGACCGCCCCACCGTCCAGCGAATGGGGACACCATGGGTAGCCCTTCTACGCTGTCCCGATGAACCTTATTTCTCATTCGATGACCGCCACGGTCAGCTGCACAAAATCCAGTACAACCGGCGCTATCATCGGATTCGTCAGTAATTCTCGCGATCGTGGGCGCCGTCGTGATCTTGGTTGTCGCGAACAACCGCGCTCGTAGCAGCCTGGCGGCTGCCAATGCTGAGTTGAACTACCTCCGTCCAGAGAACGCCAGACTGCATCAGTGGCTCTCCGCACTCAGCGGAACACCAACGAGTGATCCAACACCAGGCGTTGAACCAGCGAGGACGACCGCTCATGCGCAGTGGTATGCAGACCCGAGCGGACGCCATGAACGTCGTTACTGGAACGGAATCGCTTGGACTGACGACGTGTGGGATCAGGGAGTGACATCTAAAGACCCGAAGAGGTAGTGCGACCCCTATTTCTCCCAGCTCGTCCGGCATCCTCGGCGGTGGCTGGTGTTCGGCGTATTCCACTGTCCCGGCGTACTGGGGCACCCTTGGTCAATCTGAACCTTGAGTTACCTTCCAATCGGCGATGAAGTCCGGATCAACGACAACTTCGCCCGTCGATCGGAGCCGATACTCCCCCGGAGGAGCGGACTGCCAGGGACGAAGGTCTGGAGGAAGCCAGTAGATGTCGCCATCGCCAAGGCGAATCGCCACTCCGTCATCTGACACGTCTTCGACGGCTCCGTGCTTCTGCTCATGGCGGTCGTCTTGTCCGTTCTCGACATAGGTCAGTCCGATCAAGACTCGTTTTCCGATGAGCTGCCTGGCAATTTGAGCATCGAATGGAGGCGGTTCCGAAGACAGACGGTCGGCCCCAGGTCAATTCTCGGCTCCGCAGGCGGCGGGCTGAAGCCTGAGTGAAACAAGCTTCGAGATGAACCGTCCCTCCTACCCGCCGTTCTGACTTAGGGGGGTTGGATTCGTCCCTCGCCATCCTGTATCAGCAGCCGACACAACGCGACATTCGGCCTCTCGTGGCGCGGCGAGCATGGCGATGAGTTCGAACCGCTCTTCCATACTGGAGATGCGCTCTTCCATACTGGAGATGTGCTCGCGAGCTGCGGCCAGCACGGCCTGGTATCGGTTCAGCCGCTCGTTGAGCGCGATCTTCTCGGCCTTCAGGCTGCCGATCTCCGCCATGAGTTTGGCCCTCTTGGGCTTGTTCATCCAGCTCCCAGCGTCCGATGTCACCCCTACATAGCGTCGGAGCAGCCACGCCCCAAAGCTGATACCGCCATTCTCACAATCGTGGCCACAGACTTCATCAATGGGTCTTTTGGGCCGGACGGACAGAGGGCGGTCAGATGCTCCCCGGACCGGCGAACGGGGACAGCCAGCTGGATGCCTCAGCCGACTCCGCCAGGCCGATTCGCTGAAACGATAGCGGTCGCCATGACAAGAACGGAATAGAGCCTGGTGGGGGTGCAATGTCCGAAACGAGAGAGGATCGATTCCGTGCCCTCTACGACCTGACGCGCCCGAAGATCATCGCCTATTCCCTGCGGCGGACGTCATCACCAGATGACGCCGCCGACATCGTCGCGGAGACATACGAAATCGCCTGGCGAAGGCTTGACGATGTACCGAGCGGTCAGCCTGGGCTCTTGTGGCTCTACGTAACCGCGCGCTATGTCCTCGCCAACCACGGTCGTCGCCTTCGCCGCAGGGATGCGACCACTGCCCGAATAGCCGACGAGCTCCGGGGAGTCCCGTTGCATGTAGAGAGTCCGGACACAGAAGGCCTGATACTGCGGTCTGGTTTTGATTCTCTTTCTGCCGAGGAGCGAGAGATCCTCATGCTCGCCGGGTGGGAGGGTCTGACCGCAGGCCAAATCGGTGAGGTTCTCGGCTGTTCGCCCACCGCAGCGCGAATCCGCCTTCACCGCGCCCGAGCCCGTTTGAAGGATGCGATGGCGGACGTTGCATCCTTCCAGAAACACCCTCCGACTGACGGACATGAAAGGGACGAAGGTGCCGTGAACGGCGGAGCTCTCGAGGAGGTTCGCGAACTATGAATCGATCCGAATCATTTGCCAACCTCGACCCAGTTGCTGCTACGGAGGTGGACCGCGTCTCCTCGCGGCCTGCGTTCACCGCACTCATGGCGGAGATCGTTGCCACACCGCCTGATGCAACCCCAGCTGTTGATGACAACATCGATTCGCTGGGGCTCCGCGATCGACCACGCCGTGTGCGACCTTCGGCCGCCATTGCCATCGTCTGCGCAATCATCCTTCTCGCTGGAGTCGTGATCGACGTTGGGCAGGGCGGATCCGGCAAATCAACGGGAACGGATACCACGGGGCATGCGCTATCAGGCAGAGGTGGAGCACCGACGCACGTCCAAACGGGAACGTGGAAGCTCATGGACGATGCCTTGAGCGGGACGTGGCAGCAAAATTTGACCGGTGGCCCCCCTCCGGGCCGCCTCAGCTGCCCGAGCGCTTCGGTCTGTTACGCCATGAGCGGGCACTACTCGTCGCCGAACGCTGGCTCACCCCTTCTTTCAGAGTCCCTCTACGTCACCCGCGACCAGGGCGCGTCTTGGACCGAACTCGCGATGCCTCAGGGATTTGATCCCACGAGCCAACTCACCTGTGGGAACGACCTGAGCTGCGAAGCCGGTGGGACAGAGAGTGGTCAGCCCGTTTTTCTCTCTACCGCCGACGGTGGTCAGGCATTCTCCACGACCCGGCTGCCGGTCGGTGCAGGCCATCTCGATACGTTGTCATGTCTTTCGGCCACCTTCTGCGCTGGTCTGGCCGCGCCGAGCGAAGCGCTGGGACTCGCGCAGTCTGACGCGACGTTTCTTTCCACCGACGACGGCGGCAAGACTTTCACCGACCGACAGATCGTTCCCGGAGACTCGATGGCGTCCCTGGTCTGCTCCTCGATCTCCCACTGCACGGTAGTGGGCGTGAGCGACGAACTCGGACCCAACGATGCCACCGCAGGCGTGGCGGCCAAGACGACCGACGGCGGCAGATCGTGGACCTCTGCCACGTTTCCCGCCGGTTTCGGGATCAATTCTTTCTCACAGCTTTCGTGTGTGGATGCCCTGCATTGTTCGGTCACTGGCCTCATCAGCATTACCGTCCAGAACCCGCCACAGTGCGCCTCCGTGCACGAACCGCCACTGCCTCCCGGAGCCACGACCACCACGACGACATCGGTCGCTCCGAGTGCTGCCGTGCAGCGAGTCGCCCAAGAAGAGGAATCGGCGGCGGCAGCCAGCGCCAATCAAAACCCGACCAACGGATTCTCCTGCGACTTCGACCCTCGGCCACTGGTCGGCGACATCGCCTCGACGACCGATGGGGGCCTCTCCTGGACCCCTGATCCAATGCCTGCCAATGTGCCCAATCCGCAATTCTCCGGCTTGTCGTGTCCGACAGTCACCCAATGCTGGGCGACGGGGACCGAGAGTGTGCCGGTACAGATCGGAAACACCTTTGACGGAGGATCGTCGATGGTGCTTGGCACGACCGACGGCGGGTCCAACTGGTCGCGGGTCACTTTCAGCATTCGTTCGAGTGCGCCCAACTACTACGGACAGTCGTATATCAGCATCGGCTCCATCAGCTGCCCAACTGCAGGGAGCTGCGTTGCGCTGGGTGAAGGCGCGCAGAGCGCTCCCAGCACGCCTGCCTATAGCTTCACCACTTCGAAGAACTGAGGGAGGTTCCTGTTTGCGCTAGGTGAATGGGCAATTTCGGGCCCTCCACCCGTCGGCGGATCACAGCCGGGGAGTCCTCAGTTTGCCCATAGTCCTCGGGTCGTGATCGCGCAGAGTGGCACCATCCAATGCGATTTGGTGTCTGCGACTAGATATTCCGATCCGGAGCAGCAGCCCATGTGACGCTCACCGATCCGGCGTACTGGGACAGTGTCCGACTCCATTGCCATACTGGCTTCATGTCAGAGTGCCCGATCTGCACGGACAACGCAGCGGCCGACGACGGTGCCGATCCGTGGCTCATCGCTCGACTCCAGACTGGCTACGTCCGAATAGCACCCAACCAGTACTTCAGGGGAAGCGTGTTCTTCGTGGCCCGACAGTGTGTCCGGGAGGTCTTCGATCTCGATGGTGGCCTGCGCGACCACCATCTCGCAGAGATGGCCGAGGTGGCTGAGGCAGTCAACGAGGCGTTCCAACCTCGAAAGCTGAACATTGAATCTCTCGGGAACGGCGTGCCCCACCTGCACTGGTGGATCACTCCTCGCTACGAAACCGACCCCCGAACGAAAGGACCGATCTGGGAGGATTTGGACTTCCTGCGGGTTCTGTGGGGGGAAGGCGGGCGTCCGTCCGCCAAAGAGTTTAAATCAATACAGGCTTCTCTGTTGGGTGCTCTTCGGTCCCGAAACGTCACGATCGAGGTGGCCGGCTCCGTAGACCAGTAGTGCGGAACTGCCCCACCGTCCCGGTGAACGGGGACAGTCTCCGTACGTAGTCCAGCTAGGTCCGCCAGTCCGGAGAAGCGGTCTTCCACCAACCGGTGTCCATCTGGTCAGGGCGTTGCGAGTCACTCTCCCGGATGTGGTCCACCACTTGGGCTGGCAGGCGCACGAAATGCTCTCGTACATAGTGAGAGAGACCCTCAGGCCACAGGTAGATTCCGTCGGTGAGTTCTGCGTAGCCATTTTCACAGCCACAGAAACGACACTGGGAGTACCCCAACTGAATCCAAGGTACCCTCCCCGTTTCGAGGTAGCTAGCAACAATTTCACGTTCCGACTCGTCCCAGGCATTATCGACAAACTCTTCCGGGTCCGGCCACTCTGGCGCTTCGGCACTTCGCCAGTAGCCGATCAGAATCAAAAGGTTCATGCGCCAATGATGCCCGACTGACGGTGCAACCGTCCCGGCGTTAGGGGACGCTTTCGGCGACGGCACTACGCATCAGTGGCAGTGATCCGGAGGGGGCGCTGCACCCGCGTCCGCCGCCCCCAGATCGTCCGAGTACCCGGCTTCGAGCCGTGGCCACTGCGAGGTGGGACGACCGCCTGGCCACTCCCGCAGGGTCGGCCACTCGGGAGCCCCGCCCAGGGTCCGGGTCGCGTGCCCGCGCCGCGGCCAGCCCGCAGGCGAGTCCTCCCAGTCCTCCTGCCTGCCGAACACGGTGAGGTCCATGAGTGCGTAGCTGTAGTCCAGCACCTCGGCACCACGGCGGTTGGTCCAGTAGGTCTCGAAGACCTGATTGCCATCGCGCAAATAGCACACCAGGTGGAACAGACCGTGCTCGCGGTCGACGAGGAGCGAGTCAAGCGAGGGCTGGGCCGAATACCACGGGATGTCCCAGCCCATGAAGGTGCGGTACCTGAGGCTCTCGTCGTATGACGTCTGCGCATCACCAGGGCCGTAGGCGGTGTTCCGCCCCTGGCACAGCACGGCAAAGGTGATATCGCGAGAGTGCAGGTACGCAAGCTCGTCCACATGGCTCATCACCCACGTACAGCCTTCGCACTGCTCGGCCGCACGTCGGCCCGGCCACCACATGAAGAAGTAGGCAATGAGTTGACGCCGGCCTTCGAACGCGTCGAGCAAGGTAACTGGGCCATGCGGCCCAAGTAACGGACTGTCTGCGGCTACTTCGACCATCGGCAGGCGGCGTCGGGCAGCGGCGATCGTGTCCCCTTCACGGGTGTGTGCCTTCTCCCTCGTCTGCAGCGCCTCCAGTTGTTCCTGGAACGTCGAGCGGTCGACCACCACTGGGAAAGATCTGCTCTCATCCTGCGACATTGGCACCTCGCTCACCTCGTCTGACCGCCGGTATGGGTTGTGACGGCCACCGTAGCGACGATCGGCGATGTCGCATCAGCAGAGTCTCGCCCAAACCCAATTTCCGAAGCGCCGAACTATCCCACCTTCCCGGCGTACGGGGGCGCCCAAAGAAGAACTAGGGCCGGAGCGCTACAGAGAAGCGGTCCCAAACAGCCGGGTCGCTCGTTGGTTGTTCCGTGTGGACGCTGGACCCCGAACTGGGCTATCGCTCCCCGTTCGTCCTGCTGTGGACCGATCTTGGGTGCTACCGCAGGTTCATCCCGGTCGGGGTCGAAATTGCAGTCTGCCCTGGACTCAGTCTTGCGACATACCGAATGTTGCGAGGGTACGAGGCAGCCGGGGCCTGTACCGGACCCAGGAACTGCACCATTTCATTTCCCTCGCCGTTTGTCGCCATCGTCATCGGGACCATCGTCGGAGCGGTCCTTGGGGCTGCGTGGCGCCTTGCTTGGAGGGGCGACGAGGTTCCTTGCTCCAAGGGGCGGGCGCCCCGTCGCGTCGGTGGGGCATGCCCACCGAGGCTCGAGAATTCAGTACTGAGTACTGAGGCGCATCGAGACTGGACGCCCTACCCTGAAGTTTGCCCCAGAATCGGTTCGCGCTTTGACGGCGTGGGGAACTGGGAACGAACGAAAGGACACACGGTGAAAATCAGATCCGTCATGGGCCTTGTCAGCACAGGGACCCTTGTCATTGCGGGAGCACTTGCACTTCTTAGTGGACCGGCGGCGGCATCGGCCTCTCCGCGTTGGGGGCCGATGCCGTACACGTGCACCGGTGGGGATTTCGCTTCGGGGAACCTCACACCCATCCCCTCGGGGACGTACGCCAGCATCACGGTGAAGGGCGCGTGCGCCCCAGCGCCCAACGCCGTCATCAACGTGTTCGGCAACGTCAATGTTGCCCCCGGTGCGGTGCTTGACGCGCAAAGCGCGCCGTCGACGATCACCGTCGGACACGACGTTCTGGCCGCTCCGGGCGCGATTCTCGGCCTGGGCTGCCTGCCGAATCCGGTGGGCCATATGACGGGACATCCGTGCACGGTCGACCCAACCGAAAGCTCAAACATCACCGTCAATGGAAACGTCATCGCCTGGGGAGCGAATACCGTTCTACTGAACGGAATCACGGTCAGGGCGAATGTGACGCTGATCGGAGGAGGCGAGCAAGCCGGGAACCCCTGGCCGATCAAGAACAACACGATCGGTGGCAGCCTCGTGGTATATGGGGTCACTCCCGAATGGCTCGGTGTGCTCCTTAACAATGTCGGCGGCAACGTCTTCCTGACCAACATCACCGCCGCGACAGGGGAAACGATGAATGTCGGAGCCAACACCATCAGGTGGAACCTCGGCTGCTGGGGCCTCGCCCCAGCCGTGTCCTCAGGGTTCGGCGCAGCCAACGTCGTCGGCGGTCACACGCTCGGCCAGTGCGCGAATCTGCAGCCAAGCGCCTCCTGACCTCGTAACATCCCGTCCGTTCGCCATCTCTGGGCTCCTGAGGTGGCGGACGGGCGCGGTGAACGACCAACAGCCGTCGCTCGGAGTCGAAGACACAGCGTGAACTGCTGCAAAGCTCTCGGTCCGCGGTTCTCACATAACCGGCGAAGTGGGATAGGTGGATCACCCGTACAACCAATGAATTGGGGCATCTCCTCCTCCGATTTAGCGGAACTGAAAGACTCCAGTTTGTGCCGTCGATCTCCGGCCGTGTCGAGGTCAATCTGACTGTCCGTGATCCTGCGAGCAGTGCGGCCTGGTATTCAGAGCTGTTGGACCTAGAAGTGCTGTATGACTTCGTTGGTAAGGACGGTCGGATGCATTACATCGCTCTCGTTGAGCCGCAAAGTCAGCTCGTACTGTGCCTCGTCGGTCACCAGGGGCATTCCGGGAAGCGCTTTAGCGAGTTCCAAACGGGTCTCGATCATCTAGAGTTTTTGGTTGATCGGCTCGAAGACCTCAACGAATGGGCGGAGAGATTGAACGGGCTCGGAATCACGAATTTCAGGAGTCAAGGCGCCCGAGTACACCCGGAACGCCATGCTCACCTTCCGTGACCCCGACAACATCCAGCTCGAGTTCTTCTGGAGGGCACCGACGCCGTAAGTGGCCCACCTAGCCGGCGTACGGGGGCAGTTTCTGGTCGCCCGGTGAAGTCACTCCATACGCAGGAGGCCGGCCGGTTTGCGACGGGCCGCCACGACCGCTGGTGCTACGGCCAACAGGAGGGCAACGCCAAGGGTGCCGAGTGCCACCGCGCCGATAGTCCGACCCGTCACCACCGGAATGGAGAGCACCCCCAACGTGCCCGCGAAGGCCTCCCACACCAGCCGTCCGATGGCGATCCCAGCCGGGACACCGATGACGATGCCGACCATCGCCACCGTGATGGTCTGCCACAACACGATGGCTGCCACCTGACTACGCACGAACCCAAGTGCCTTCAAGAGGCCCATCTCTCGACGTCGGCGGGTGACGCTGACCACCAGCACGTGGAGGAGGGTGGCTATTCCGAACAGGATAAGGACCAGGCCCACGATGAGTGGGAAGTTGACCGCCTCGCCGAAGTTGACCAGATTGGTCGGCGGCACGGGATAGTTGACCGCCGCCGGGTAAGCCTTGGCCAGTCGATCCAGGGTGGCCGCGCCTGCGGCATTTGGCGCCACCTTGACGAGGAAGGCCCCCGCCGTCTCGTAGACGGCCTGCAGTTGGCATGAACGCTGGGCGGCACCCGGCGGGCACTCCGAGCCAAGTAGCCCATCGAGCGTTGTCACCGCCCCGGTCCCCAGGCCGCCGGTGCCAAAATCCGGGGGGAATGCCGTGGCGCCTGTCACCCGGAAGGAGGCCGCACGAGAGCCACCCCTTGACAGTGGCGTCACCACGTGCACCAGCGAGCCGACACTGGCCCCGACCTGGCGCAGGGTCGAGGCTCCCAACGCGATCTCGTCAGAAGCCGCTGGGAGTCGACCGTTGATGGGCGTGAGCAGGAGTGGCCCACGGATCGGCTGGCCGGCCAAGGCATCGACGGTGGTGCCGTTGACCGTGATATCGCCGCTAATGCCGGCGGTCACAGCGATGACCGCCCGCTGGGACTCGATGTCCGCCAGCATCTTGGTGGCCTGCTCCGGCCCGCTCAGATTCGCCGGACTGAACCAGGCGTCAAACGGCTGGCCGTACAGCGAGGGGGTGGTGGTCAGATGGTTGAGGCTCGACCCGAAGACCCCGGTGGCACAAAGGGCGGTCACAGCTAGGACCGAGCCGAGGAGGGCCGAACCCACCGGGATGGAGTTGCGAGCCCGCCCCCGTTCAAGGGCGTGGCGAACTCCTATCAACAGACTCGGCGGCCCTCCTGCGGCGCTCAGGGCGGCGACGATCCGCGACGGCCTAGCGACCCGAATCGCCGTGTCCCCGCGATTGACCCGCGCCGTCCGGATGGCCGGCCAGAGCCCGAGGACGACCACTGCGGCGAGGGCGAGGACCACGACCACCACCAGCACGTCAAGGTCAACGTCGAAGCCCGGTGACGGATCGGCTAGGCGGGCCTCGCCCACTGGAGTGAGAGGGGACAGGAGGAAGGCCAACAGCACACCTGTCGCCACCCCGATGACGGCGACAGCCACGGAGCGGGCCACACCGACCAGCATGAGCTGGCGGCGCGACACCCCGAGTGCGGCGAGGGTTGCGAAAAGTATCGGCCTCCACC
Organism: uncultured Acidimicrobiaceae bacterium; assembly: GCA_963850185.1. Taxonomy (GTDB): domain Bacteria; phylum Actinomycetota; class Acidimicrobiia; order Acidimicrobiales; family RAAP-2; genus Bog-473. The sequence goes on along the minus strand of CAWKKE010000017.1, from coordinate 237,895 downwards.
TCGGCCTGGCGGGAGAGAGCTTGGGCCAGCACGATCAGCCCGACCAGGGTGGTGAGTCCAGCCAGGATCCACCAGCCGATGACCTGGGGACGAATAGAAGCCTCGATGGTTGCGGCCGAAGTGTCGAGGTCGCTCACTGACTGGGCACCGAGGGCCCGGGCCCGGGACTCAAAGGAAGGAAGATCGGCGGCACCGTGACGGAGGCGGACGAAGTAAGCATCGAAACCGACGGTCTTTGACGCGATCTCCCGCGCCAGGGCCTCGGTACCGTAGAGGTCGTAGGAAGGGTTGTTGGCCGAGGGAAACTCGAACTCGGCAGCTTCGATCCCAACGACGTGGAGAGCAAGCCTCGGTCCGACGGGAACGACCGAGGCGCCACTTGCCAACGCGGGACGCTGCGATGCAGCGTAAAGCGGAACATGAATGACCGAACCGACGTGGACTCCGTCGTCTCGCTGGAGAGTGAACGATGCCAACACCTGGTTCGGATCGCCCTGGTCGGGCATGTGGCCCGCCACCAGCTTCACGACCTCGGGAAGCTCCTTCGGCGGCACGTCGAAAAGGCTGAAGTCTTCTTCGTTGATAGGCCGACAGCCCGAACAAGTCGGCGCCCCGCCGGCGGGACCGGTCAGGTCCGCGGCCAAGGCCACCTGAGGCAACGAATCGAGTGCCGGCAGCGGCGTCTGGCTGTACTGGAAGGCGTCGTAGCCGTGGGCGGCCTCGTAGCGAGGAAACGCGGTGGCCGTACGCCTTGCTGCCGTGACGCCGGCGAGTACAAGCCCAGTGACCAAGGCCACCAACAAGGACAGCAGCAACCAGGAACGCCAGCGGTGCCGAAGTTCAGCTCGAAACAGGACCCTGACGACCGCCAACACGACCTCCTGGTCAGAGTCTGATTCACATCCGGTCGGGGCGACAAGGGCGCCAGCCCGCACGCGTGCTCGTGCTACCACCACCACCACCACCGAACCAACGGGGAACGGCGGCCGAATCGGCGGATTCCGAAGCCTTACTCATCACTTCCCCCACCTGATCTGGAGACGCAAAAGAGCCTTCCGCCGTGGCCAATCTCATGCACCCTAGGTCCCACGTGTGTTGTCCCACCGTCCCGGCGAACTGGGGCACCCTTCAGGTAGGAGCGCCGGACGCCTGCCTATCCAAAACCGCCCCAATGGGTCGCGACAATGAGCAGGATTCCGGCTGCGGCGAGACAGCCTCCTGCGACGAAAATTCGGAACTTGTGCCACTTGACGGCACCAAGAGCGGCTATCTCTGACGCCACTAGCCACACACCGGCGATGAGGATCAGCAGGAACCCAACTTCCGCGAGCTTGATACCCGTTGCATGCGAGATCGCGACGATCATTGGCAATGCCCTTCCTTGTCGGTTAATCGCACTTCAACCCTTGCACACAGGTCCACCCTTCGACCAAGGGGGTGGCCCTGTGAGATAACGGCGAGTCAACGAGCGAGCGCACCAGACCGGCGATTTTTTATACATTATATACTCATAAATCTTATTATTACTTTTTATCTCCTATCCATCCTAAAATCAACCTATCAATTAAAATAAAAATACACCATATTTACCTCTATTGTTAAATAGAACTCTTAAACACTTAACTCTTCAATATACTTATAACTTCTTATTTAATCATACTTTCTTTAACACTACTTTCTAAATAGACTTATTCCATAAATCATACACTATACTCACTATAACTATACTCTACATTACTCTATTAAATTAACTATCAATACTTTAATAAAATCTTAATTTTCTAATTTTCTTACTATAAATCTTCTTTATAAATAACACATCTCAAAATAATAAAAAACTACTTCTAAATAAAACTTCTCTATTTTATCTATTATTACTATCAATAACTCTACCTCTATATCTATAATTACTATTAAAACACTCATAATATCTATCACTATAAATTCTAAAAACTATTCTATACTCTCATCTATTACAACTATATCTTCATCTATAACTCTAATACTATAAAATAACTATAAAAACTACTCTTTAATAAACTCTATCAACTTATCTAAAATCTTATCTAACTTAAATTAAATCAATCTAATAATAAAAATTTTAATAACATAATTTTAAAACTACAACTCAACTAATCAAAAACTATAAATACTATATAACTCATATATATCAACTCTTTAAAACTTTATTAACTTAATAAACTCTTAAATACTAATATCACTCTAATAACTTCTACTACTCTTTCTCTCTACTTAATAATACCTATAAAACTAACTCTCAACTCAAAAATAAAAAATTCTACATCATCTATTATATCTAACTTAACTATACTACTATTTTCTTCTCTTTTAAAACTATCTACTTCTATAAATTCAACAAACTCTCTACTCATATAAATTTTCAAATTTAATCCTTACTATATCTTACATTCTATACTTATATCTACTACTTCAATTAACTTCTCTATATATTACAACAACTCCTTATAAACTAATTATTTAATCTCTAAACTCTCCTTACCTATCAAAACTCTCAACTTTTCTAACACTACTACAACTTAAACTTCAATATATATATCTACAATAACATTCACACTACTCTCAACTTCTACAATAATCATTAATCATCATTTCTATCTTTAAATTTAAATATAACAATAATTTTCCTTATCTAAACTACTTACTATTCATATTATCTAATACAAAACTTAACAATCAATCCAAATCTAATAATTTACTTACCTCTATCAAAATACCTCTAATTAATCTCTATCTACTACTCTTTACAACTTCACTATACTCCAAGTCATACCTTAACTACATATAAAATATAAAGGGGGCAGTCCTACCGGACTACTGGGAGCGTCTCCGACTGCTCAGTTGCGCTGCGATCCTGACTCCGAGAGAAGCGACGAGAACAATGAACCCCAGAGCCACAAGTGCTCCTGAGTTAGCTGCCCATCCGATCAGGAGAACGGCTATACCAGCGAGATTGGCGATGATTGTCCACTTCCACCACGTCTGAATCGAGCGAGCCGCCATCGGTACATTCTGACCTCAGTTGGGCGCACAGATCCGGCGAACGGGGGCGCTTCAGGAATGACGCGAGCGAGTTCAGTCCTTGCCGTAGCCAGCTAGGAGTTCCAGGGTCCGATCCTTGATGGTCCCATAGCTGGCCTTCAGTTCTACGAGGACTTTGGCAGCGACTGATTCTTCATCGCCGAGAAGACCCAGGAGCAGATGTTCGGTTCCGACGTAGTTATGGCTTAGCCGGAGAGCCTCTTCTGCCGCATGGCGAAGCACAGCCTTCGCCCTCGGAGTGAAGGGCAATGTCCCGTCTTCCGACGCGGTACCTGGCTTGATGAGCGAGAGAATGCTCCCTTCAACCGCTGACTTCGAGATGCCCACTCCATCGAGAATCCTCGCTGCCAGGCCGTCGGAAACATCCAACAGGCCCAACAAAATGTGCTCGGTTCCAACGAATCCGTGACCCAGGCGGTGGGCTTCTCGTTCGGACTGACTTACGGCCGTCCGTGCGCGTTCGGTGAATCGCTCGAACGTCGGTGCATCGAACGTGAACCTCTTGTGAGCCGCCTGCTTGCTGACTCCGAGAGCACCGCTGATCTCAGACCATGAATGTCCGCTGCGACGGCATTGGTCAACAAAGTGGCCAAGAAGCGCGTCGCCGACTTGTTCAAGGTCGCCGACCGTCTTCGACGCTTGGGACAGTTGGAGCAGGGCCTCTTCACCGGGTGAATCGGCCCGAACGCCGTCGATCAGTTCCTGCAACGTGGGCGATGGAGTCATCTGTCAACCCTACATTGACGAGGCTTTTTCGTCAACCCGTGGTTGACGATTCCGGAAGGTTTGAACTAGCCCCGTTGTGCCTGCTTGAGACTGGTGGCAGGTGCTGCAGCTCGTTCGTAGCATTTAGAGGTCCTTGCGGGACTGACTCAAAAGTGCCTGCCGCTGGTCGGTATCAGTTGGCCTATTAACGAAAGGTCTCCCGCTCGGGCTTCGCCACGGTGTGGCTCAAAAGAGGATCGAGCACGAACAGTCCATAAGCAGGAGTGCCCCCGTGGTTTCCACCAGACCAAGGAGGTATTGATGAATGTGATTATCGGGGTCGACCCGCACAAGGCATCGCACACCGCGGTGGCCATCGGGAAAGACGAAGGCGAGATCGCCAGCGTCAAGGTCCGGGCAACACTGCGTCAGGTCGAACACTTCTTGACCTGGGCTGAGCCATTCGAGAAGCGCACCTGGGCCATCGAGTCAGTGGGTGGAATGGGTTACCTGTTGGCCCAGCAGTTGGTCGCCCGTGGAGAGAACGTCGTCGATGTGCCGGCCACCTTGGCAGCGCGGATCCGGGTGTTGGCCACCAAGCGATCTAACAAGACCGATCCCAATGATGCGCACTCGATCGCTGTTGCCGCCCTGCGGGCCCCGGCACTGCGCCAGGTGGTGCCGGCCGATCACGCTGAGGTCCTCCGGCTCCTCTCGAAGCGCAACTGGGATCTGGGCCGTCAGCGAGCTCGGGTCGTCTGCCGGCTGCACTCGCTCTTCTCCGAGGTCGCTCCGGGCGGAATATCCAAGGAAATGTACGTTTCTGACGCCGAGGCTCTCTTGGCGAAGGTGAGCCCCGAGTCACCGGCCCAACAGATGCGCATCGATCTGATCCTCGAGCTGGTCGAGGACGTGCGCAGACTCGACGCCCAGACCAAGGAGTCACATCGGCGGATCCGCCTGGCCGTCAGAGCCTCGGGAACGTCGGTGACCGAGGTCTATGGAGTGGGTCCCATTCACGCCGCATCGCTGATCGGATACTCCGGCGACATCGCCCGCTTTGCCAACCGGGATGCCTACGCCTCTTACAACGGCACGGCGCCCGTCGAGTTCTCCTCTGGTGGGCGCACGGTGCATCGACTCTCCATGCGAGGGAGCCGCCGGCTCAACAACACCTTGCACATGGCGGCAGTGACGCAGATCCGCAACCCCGGGACACCGGGCCGCACCTACTTCGAGCGCAAGGTGGCCGAGGGCAAGACCAAGAAGGAAGCGCTGCGGTCTCTCAAGCGCCAGATCTCCAACGCGGTCTACCGACAGTTGCTCCTCGACGCCGGATAAGAGGTCCGGGAGGACATTCAGGGACGACTCCATGCCAGCGTGACCGGCTCTTCACCCTGCGCGACCGGCTCTTCGGCGAAGTCACTCCCGAACCCAGAGAAATCCTACGCCGTCATCTCCTTCAACGACGGGGTGATTCGTCGCGCCTGGAGTACCGAAATAGGGGTCTTGACTCAAAGAGGATTCGGAGTGGGGTAGGGGTCTAGGTCCACAGGGGGGCGCCCAAATTGCACCGAACTGTCGGCGGGATTGCGAGGAGCCGAGCCGCGCCTGGGAGACGGGGGAGGGTGGGGGAAGAAGCTCACATCACGATACGGCTCCCGGGCGATCGTCCACAAAGGGCAGGCGGATGCCCTAGCGGCTGCGTCACGCAGACTGCCCTGGCACCGCATTCTCCGCGGTGGAGGCCCCGATGTCCACGATTTGGCCATGTCACCTCCACCCGGAAGACCAGTTCAAAGGGCTAGAAGTGGGCGGCATCGAAATAACAGAGACTGGGGGCGGCGTCCCCGGCAACCGTGGTCCGTATGTCCTAGTGACCTACGAGGGGTTTGCATGGTCTCTCGGGTTGCCTCCACAAGCGGCCTTCACTCGTTCGTGAGCGAGGTCCGCACTTCGGGTGCCTTCAGCCGCCGGTAGTTTCACGGCGGCACATGGAGACTGGCCAAGCCAACCCTTCTCTATTCGACGGTGGTTGGGCACCTACGGCTCGCTGCAATGGCCAGCGGATCCGTCCTGCCACTAGGTGTTTGGGACCACCCGAGCGGTTGACCCCTCAGACCGCACATACGTCAGCGCGGCGCCCGCGACGCCGCCCGCATCGTGGCCACCCGACCGGCCACCTTTCAGCGTCCCGAGTGACGACCCGCTCGACCCGCTCGTCGGACACCAGGCATTGGACGGTACTCCTGCACACGGGTTTGGCATGGTGGGCAGCCCACTGGGGAGTGGAGCCAGGCGCACCCCGGTCTGGGGCGGGTACTTCGAGTCGAGCGGGCAGGGGAGAAGCCGAGCATCGCACTCGACCTGACTGAGCAACGTGGTGTCCCCGTTCGTCGTGGTAGTCGTCACGCCGCAGACGGGTTGGAGCTGCTCTAAATTGGCCGGTGCGCTCCCGCCCGGCGCCCTGTTGTCGATGAAGCAGTTCGACGGCAGGCCCGTATGCAAAACAATCTGTCCGAAGTCCGAGTTGGACGGATTGCGATAGAAGCCGTCATTGACGAAGGTATTGCCCTTCAGCGCGTCCCCTTCGGGTTCGAAGACGCAGCCGAGCCCCGAGGTCTGGAATCCACCGAAGTTGGCGCACTTCTGGTTGAGCGAAGGTGTGCCGCTGTCCGGGTAAGGGACGAACAGCACGCCCCAGGCGCCGTTGTTCGAAAACGTGTTGTCCATGACGGTGTCGTTCCGACCGCCCGAAAGGGTCATGCCGGTGCCGATGGGGCCGGCGGCAGCATCACCGGCCTCGGGCACGTTGCCGTTGTTGTTGTCGTGGACATTGTTGTGTATGAACACCCAGCACGAATGAGTGTTGGTAATGGAGCTTGTGCCGCCGTTTGGGCACTCACCGTTCTGCGGCGGTGGCGGATCGCCTGCAATCTGCGTGTTCGTGTCCACCCCGTCCTCGTTGTTGTTGAACTGAGAGTTCTCGATGACCACGGCACCACCGGAATTGGTGCCGGAATAGCCGAGCGCGTTGTTCTCCATCCAGGCGTGGTCGATGGTGACGTTGCACACCTGGTGGCAGGCACCGACGTACATGCCCGAATCGTTCATGTTGGAACCGTAAATCTGGTTCCAACTGCCCGGTCCTTGCGAATTCAGACGAAAAGATCCCGTACTCGGCTGCGGAAGTTTCGCCGCTGTAGAAGGAGCTGGTTCCCGTCAGGTAGCTGCCGGTATAGCCGGCAAGTCCGATTTTGCCGGAGCCGTCTCCTCCATTCCACCAGATCTCGTTCCCCGAATCACCCGCTCCGCCGAGGAAGTTGCACGCCGTCAGGTTCTCAATGCGGACATCGTCCGCCTTCCACACTACGATGCCGTTCCGACCTTGCGCTTTGCCGCTGACGTTCGGGCCGAAGTTCTGATATTGCGGGTCCGGGCTGCACGGTGTCGGTGCGCCCGCCTCGGTGCCGTCCACGATGACAGTGTCGCGGTTCATCCCCCGGATTGTGACGCCCGATGTGTGCACCACCACACCGCCGTGATCCCCTGTGCTCAGCAGACTGGTTTTGGTCACATGGGCGTCGTCGTCCTCGTGGTAGTCGCCCGGGGCCACCAGGATGTAGGCGCCGGGCTGGGCTGCGTTCACCGCGGACTGGATTGTGGTGTACTGCCCTGCTTTTCCGTTGTACGTCCCGACGAGCAGGACGGCGGTCGAGCTGCCCCCCGACGAGCAGGACGCCAGGGCGGCTCCGGTCAGAAGCAACGCCCCGAGTGGCGCCAAACCTCGGATCGTGCCGTTCCTCCTGATCACCCGGATCCCCCGATCGTTCGATGTCGTCGGATGGTGGTGCGTTCCGGCTAGCCCACGCAGGGAACCTACTCGGAAAACAGCGACATGCACGGAGCGGCTGTGGGGCCGGCCGGATGCACGCCAGCTTTCCGGAGGTCCTCCCTGCAATGCTGCAATGCCATCTCCGCTGCGCTTGAGGCGCATCTCCGGTCCGGCATTGCGGGCAGCTGCATATCGGCGAAACGCTCCTTCCGGAATGCCGTCGTCCCTCGCATCTAGTGGGGTAAGACCAAAGCAGGGTGTGACGCTCAATCAGGATCCAGCCAACCATTGAAGGACGTCTTCTCGCCGAGTGAGGGCAATGAAGTGCCCTTCATCTGGGAAGAGAGCAAGGGATGCGTGAGGAATCCGCTCGGCGAGGAGCTGACCCCATGATTGCGGCACCAACGGATCGGCAGACCCCTGGTAGATACGGACGGGCGTCGACAAGTCCTCGGGCCTGAATCCCCAGGGGGCGACGAAGGCGCGGTATTCGTCGACGACGCCACGGGAGTTCGCTGACCCTTCGCCCAGAACCGTCGGCAACCATCGGCCCTGTTCCTTCACTCTGACGATCTCCGCCACAGGTTGCCCGCGCAACGAGGCTCGCACGAGCATCTCTGGAAAGTGTCTCGCAAGCTGGCGGTTGCTCGCTGCAACAATGCGCACGGCCAAGGGTGTCCGTCGCGCAAGCACGGCAAGAGTGTGATCGAGGCGATTCAACTGTTTGAACGTGGCAGGATCGTCGAGAGGTGGACATCCGGCGATCACTGCGCACTTCGAGACACGTCCGCCCAGTGCGAACGAAGCCGCGAGGGCATATTGCCCGCCCTCCGACCAACCCATGACACAGATCTCTTCCAGCTCGAGGTGATCAAGAAGAGCGACGAGATCGCTTCGAACCCAGGGCAGCAAACCGTGGCCTGCCAGCCGAGAGGTGCGGTTGATGCCGGGTCGATCGGGAGAGATGACACACAAACCCAGTGACCTCGCGAGCGTGTCGGCGGGACCCACGTCGTGTCCGCTGAGCAGTCCTCCGTGACAGTTGATCACCGGCGAACCGGTGGAGTCGCCGTAGGTCGTGAAGCCGACAATGCGACCGTCGGGGAGGTTCAAGCTGTGATCACCAGGTCTCAGATGCATCATGGTTGGCCTCTACGAGTAACTCGCTACGCATTGAGGGCTCGCAAGAGCCAGCAGCCTAGGTCTCAGGAACCAACACCGTGAGCTCCTGAGCAGGCCCCTGCGCAGACGCCTTGGGCACCGCCTCGCTCAAGCGCTTGTGACGTACCGCCTCACGAGGGGAGCAAAATGCTCGAGGTCCTCGCGCCCGTACAGGGGGTCGAAAGACTTCATGTCCCATTCGTCGACGAAGAGTTCGGCGAGGGGATACCACTGTTCATCCCGGTGACGGAGCCTCGGATCCGACGTGCCCTCCAAACATGGATCCCAATGCCGTGCGGCGAAATCCCCGTGGTGGCGAACGACCGAGACCACCTCGGCGCGAACATGGGGTGTCAAGAGCTCGGCGGATACCGCCCCATGACCAACGTCGCCGAATACCTTGCCGATGTCATGGCAAAGGGCTGCCAAGACCAACTCGTCGTCGGCACTCGCTCTCTCCGCTCGCGTCGCAGTTTGCAAAGCGTGCTCCAACTCACTGATCTCCCCGCCGTCGCACACGTCCGACAAGCTGGCGAGACAGCTGAGAACTCGCTCTGCTCGGCGACCCTCCCGACCCATGCGATCCACAAATGCAGATTACGCGACCCAGGTCTGCGTTTGGACATCGCTCGTTCACGCGGACGGGAAGCTTCGGCAATCAGGCCTCGAAGTAATCTGACACCAATGACCACCGCCGGAGACGACGACGATCGGGAGGACGAGAGTCTGGCAGAGGCGGGTACTCCCGCGGCTGTTGAGGCGCCATCACATGTCCGGAAGGCGGCCGAAGGTGTGGCGGCAGCGCAAGCCTGGAAGGGGCAGAAGATCGCTGAGGGCTGGCGGAGGCTGGTGAGCACTCTGCGCAGGCGAAAAGCGGAAGGGAGATAGACCGATCGCCGTCGCGAAAGTTCGTTGTAAACCTTGAGGGTTCAGCGGGCAAAGAGGTGGTAGCCAGCGAATCCCCACCCTGCGATCAACCCAACGTGCGCGAGACGCGACGTGGAGATGAACCGAACGAATTCCTCGGCGTTTGCGCTGCGGCCTTCTGAATGGCGGGCCACCAAATCGATGAGGACAGCAGCGAGAGGGACGGCGACCCAGAATGCGACGCCAAAGGGCGGACTCTGCGGCAACAGCAGCGCCGTCCCGCCGTGATGAGTTCCCAGTGGACCCATCGCCATGGTGAGCGCGCCCCCAAGCTCGGGATTTGACTCGAAAGGAGGTGCCGCGTTGGTGTCAACCGGTGCACGGACGCGAGCGGCCTCGTAGCCGATCCCGACGAGTACCCAGACGAGGAGGAGGCCCGCGTTCAGAGGACGGTACGCTTGGGCGAGCGCGCTGATCGTGAGGTGGTATCGGTGCGGCCCGGTATCGATGCCGAAGATCTCCCACGCGACGAGCACCGCGATGAGAATCAGCCAGGGCGCTACCCCTCTGAGCGCCGGCCCACCGCCCCCACGGTTGTGCCGCGGCCATGGGTCGCGCACAGGTTCGAGGCGCCAGCTCAGCCGCCCCCCCTTTGTCCCGCGCCAGAGCACGACATCGACGAGAATCACCGCCACCAGGCTGACGAGCCACGTGATCTCCGCTGCCGCCGTTGTCCGGTGCAAGCCACTGGCCCAACCGCACCAGGCGCAGGCCGCAAGGACGACAATGCCTATGACGATGCGGTCGCCTCGCACCACAGTGGTCTACCCCAATGGGGCCCCGATGTTCGGCCCGCTCCCATGCGGGGCGAGCGGCCCCTACCGGTGGTGTTCGGTCACCCCGACGGCGGGCAGGGCCTCGATCTCGTGCTTGGCCAGCTTGACTGAGATACCCCGCTCGATCTTTTCAACTGCGTTGATCGGAATGGCGACTTGTTTGCGCCCCCAGAGGTGGCCTTCTTGGAGGAGCACATGCGTGACGTGTCCCTGGGCCGAGTCGACGACCAACCCCTCCACCTTGCCGATTTCACCGTCGCTGGCGTGCACGGCCTCACCACGCCGGACGCCGACTTCTCCTGGAGGAAGCGCGTCGCGCGTCTCGACCGCACTGGCCAGAGCGAGGTTGGGATCGGCCTCACCCTCGAGGCCGAAGTAGGGCCAGTAGTACGCCTCATGTGCGGCGTACGCGTGATAGCCGCTGCCGCCGGGGAGGAAGTCGATCTCCTCGGCAGAGGGGAGGTTCTCGAATTCGGCAAGGGTGTAGTGGAGGCGGACGTCTCCGGCCTCAGCCTCCACCTTGTCGAGCGGGACGAGTCGGCCCAGGCCGCTTCTGTGCTCGGGTTCAATGACGAGGTGGGTGAGCTCGCGAGCCACCGGATCGACGACCACCCTGCTCACCGCACCGCAGGGTCCGTCACTACACACGGCGGCGGCGCCGATCGTGAACGTGGTGTCTGCCATCCGGCCTCCTTTGTCGGGCAAGACCCTACTGGGGCGCCGGTGTCCCATTCGGCTCCGGCGTGTCGGGGTCGAGCGCGTCACCAGCCCCGCAGGTCGACATCCCAGCGCTCGACCACTTCGTCGCCTTCAACGAGGCACAGGGACTCGTGGTATGCCACCGTGGGGTCGACGTGCGCCGGAAGCACGCGTACGCGGTCCCCGACATGCAGCGGGGAGTCGGGGGCAAAGATCACGTGTTCGTCGGAGCAGAACCACACTTCTGACCCCTCGACGGAGGGATTGCCGTGATCCATGCCCAGCGCCTTGAGGCCGCAGTCGGCCACAGCCCAACCCGGCGAGACGGAAATCACCGTGGACAGGATCGTCAGCGCCTGGGCAAACGGCAGGCCGAGCTTGCCGTACGCCGTGTCCATGAGGGCGTAGGAGCCGGCCTGGATCTCGGTGGCCCAGGAGTTGAGGTCGTAGGTCCCGGTGCCGCCCGCCGAGATCATGTCGCCACCCACGTCACCGGCAGCGAGAATCAGCTGGCCCATGGATTCTTCGAGCATGGCGATGCGCGTCGCACGGTCCTCCAAGCCGACGACATGCCCCTCGTATCCCATGACGCCACGCACGGTCAGGCCGGCGGACCGGGCGCGGTCGGCGAGCCGGCCGGCCTCCCCGGGCGCGCAACCGCAGCGGGGAAGGCCCACGTTGACATCGATCACCACCTCGGACACACGAGCACGCGCCGCCGCATCGATCGTGGTGTCCGAGTCGACAGCGACAGTGATGCGAGCACCCCCTCGGGCGAGAGCACCGAGGCGCGTGGCATCTACGACTTCGTTGGCCAAGAGGAGATCCTCGCCGAGGCCGGCTCGTACCATCCCCTCCATCTCGCGCACGGTGGCGCAGGTGAAGCCCGTGTGGCCTGCCGACGCCTGGCGCGCGGCCAGCCCGGTGGACTTATGGGCCTTCACGTGCGGTCGCAGCCGAGTGCCCGGCAGCGCGGCGGTCATGACGCTGAGATTGCCTTCGAGTAGACGGGCGTCGACGAGGAGCGCGGGTGTCGTGAGCTCCGAGATCCTCACGCGTTTCGCCAGGCGCTCATGTCGAGGCCGGGGTAGCGAGCTTGGACTCCGGCCAGCGTCGCCTCGTCCCAGTACGGATGTCCCGGCTCCGGTACGCCCATAAGTGCCAGCTGGCGCGGCGTGGCCTGCTGGACGTACTTGGTCAGCTCAGGAGAGAAGCCGCGAAAGGGCCACGCCTGGTAGCCGCCCCAACCGGCCTCGCGGTGACGGAAGGACACATGGAGCATCACTCGGTACCGGGTGGGATCGGTGAAGTCCGTCGATCGGTGGTAGACGTCTGGCCGGTAGGCCACGACCGATCCGGCTGGCGCCGCTGCAACCGATGGGTCGTTGTAGAGCTCGGCGTAATCGACATAATTGAGCGTGTGCCGCTCGACGGGGATGTCCCTCGTCTTCTGCCATGACACGAACCGCGTGGCACCCTCCTCAGCGGTGACGTCGGTGAGGTAGACGAAGAATTCCGCCTGCTGGTAGCCGAGTGCATGGCGCGGCACCACGAGCATGTGGTTCGGATAGTCCGCGTGCAGGAGCTGGTTGTAGCCCGAGGCTTGGTGGGCGTACTTTGCCGTGACAATGCCCATGTAGAGGGCAAGGTCCTTCGTGCCGAGCAGCCCCTCCGCCAGGTCGATCACATGGTCATGGAGGACGAGCGCATTGAGGCGGGTGCTGTGGAACGGGAACTCTGGCCAGGATGAGTCCCACGTATGCCACTGGCCGGACCCGCTGTCGCCCCGCTGCGCCATTTCGGAGGGGGTGGGAAAGTAGTGGTGCATGGCGTCCTGCGCCCCGGCCAAGGCCCCTGGTGGGATCACTTCTGGGACAATGCACCAACCGTCGCTGTCCCACCGTTGCTTCAGCTCGGGTGTCAGCGCCGGCATGACGTCAGGGTAACCCCAGGAACTGGTAACATTGTGATGCCTCGGGCGTTCGCCTGGCGGGGCCCGTTCGAGATTCCAGATCGAGTAGGCCACATTTCCTCGATTGGAGTCTTGTCATTTCTTCCTTTTCAGACCTTGGCGTCCCCGCGGCGTACACCGACCGTCTCACGCGTCAGGGCATCCTCGAACCACTCACGATTCAGTCGGAGACCATCCCGCCTGCGCTGGCGGGCCGGGACATTTGCGGCAAGGCGCCCACCGGATCAGGCAAGACGCTTGCCTTCGGGATCCCGCTCGTCGTCAGCTCCGTGCAGTCGCGTCCGCGTCGCCCGAGGGCGCTGGTCCTCGTGCCAACACGTGAGCTGGCCACGCAGGTCCACGATGTCATCGGGGACCTGCTCGGGCATGATCGCAAGCGGGTCGTCTCCATCTTCGGTGGCACCGGCTACCGCGACCAGGTGCGTGCCCTGCACAAGGGCGTGAACATCGTGGTGGCCTGTCCGGGGCGCCTCGAGGACCTGATCGAGCGTGGCGACGTGCGTCTCGACGAGGTGACGACCGTGGTCCTCGATGAAGCGGACCGGATGGCCGACATGGGCTTCCTTCCCGCGGTGCGTCGCCTTTTGGACCAGACGGCGGCAAATCGCCAGGTCCTTCTCTTCTCAGCCACCATCGGGCGCGAGGTGGAGTCGATCATCCGCAACTACCAGCACGACCCGGTCAGAGTTGCCATAGAGGCGACCGAGGAGGCGAAGGGTGACGTCGCCCACCACTTTTGGAAGGTCGATCGGTCAGAGCGGGTGGCGATCACGGCAAAATTAATCGAGGACCATGGTCAGGCGTTCGTCTTCTGCCGAACCAAGCGCGGTGCGGACCGCGTCGTCAAGCAGCTCCAGGCTCACGGCGTGCGTGCGGTTCCCATGCACGGCGACCGTACCCAGGGGCAACGCGAACGAGCACTGGATTCTTTCGCCAAGGGAAAGACCGACGCCCTGGTGGCAACTGACGTGGTCGCACGAGGCATCCACGTCGACGCCCTGCCGTGCGTCGTCCATTTCGACCCACCAACGGACCACGTGGACTACGTGCACCGGTCGGGTCGGACGGGTCGGGCCGGTCACACCGGGACGGTTGTGTCGCTGGTCACTCCCGAACAACACAAGGATGTGCGCGGTGTGCAGAAGGCGCTGGGGTTCGAGCCCGGTCTCCTGGCGCCCTTCTCCGTCCCGACACCCGTCTTCTCTTCCGCTGGTGGCGGAGCCCAGAAATCCCGAAAGCTGACCGGAACGGTGAAGTTCTTCAACACCGCTCGCGGCTACGGGTTCGTGGAGCACCGCGGCGGTGAAGATCTCTTCGTGCACCACTCTCAGGTCCAAGGAGACGCCCGACAGGGCATAGCGCCGGGCTCAACGGTCGAGTTCACCATCGGCTCCGGTCGCCGGGGCGACGAGGCGCAAAACGTGAAGGTCGTCTGACTCTGCCGAGGCGCTGAGGGCTCCGTTTCACATGAGCAGGACCAGTCCAGCTCCCAGAGCCATGAAGAGGCCGAAGGGCAGCGCTGACTTGCGGTCTCCCCGGCGGCTGGCGATGAGCACGACACCGACGACGAGGGCCAGCAGATTTGCGTAGAGGAACGCTTCGAAGAGGTCGATCGGGCTGACCCAGGCCAGGCCGAAGCCAAAGACGAGGGACAGCCGCACGTCGCCGAATGCCATCCATCGCGGGTTCATCAGGTTGACGAGAAAAAACAGAACGAGAGAGATGAGCCCACCCAGCGACGCTTGCACGAGTCGTTCTGTCTCGCCGGCGCTAAGGGCTATGACCACGCCGCTGCCAATGACCGCGACGCTCAGGGCGTAGACGAGCGTCTTGGGCAGCAGGCGGCGTTTCAGGTCGCAATACGCGAGCTGAATGAGGCCGACAAGCAGTAGTAAGGGCGGCAGCGCATTGAACGTCCAGCCGACCCGATTCAACACGTATGCGAGGAGAAGGCCAGAGAGAGCGGCGAGAACGACGCTGTCGCTCCAGGCGATGCGAGCCGCGGGCTGTTCGGCCGCCGCGGAAGAGGACGTCTCGACCGTGGCATTCGACCTCGTCACGGCCGCGGCGAGTTCCCGACGTGTGAGCGGGACGAGCATCAAGGCGGCCGTTGCGCCAAGAAGTGCTCCGCCGAGAAGCGTGACTGTCGCGCTCATTTCACGAGCGATACGGCATCGCAATTGACGCTGAGATCTGCCACGTCGGCATTCGCGACGGCCACGCCCGCCGCTTGGAGGACCGGAGTCAGCGCACTCGGGAGTACGGACGAAAGCAGCGAACTCACGAACGAGTTGAGCGTGCCGCTCGCAGTGAAGGTCGGGCTGCTGGAACCTATCGATTTCGGGTTCGTGCCGTTCTGGGCAGTCGCAGCGGTTGGTGGTACCACGCTTCCGCTGAGGCTTGCGGCGAAGCTCGCCGATCCGTGACTCACACCGTTGATCGCCAGCGATCCCTGTGGCGCTCCGGCGAGCGTGACCGCTGCGCTGGCTGCGGTCGTTGTGACATTGATTTTGGCCAACACGGGCGACCCAGTGGAGACGGCCGGACAGCTGAGTGAGTTCAACGTTGCTGTTCCGCTCGCCGCCGACGCGAACGGGACGTCGAGGAGTCCAAGCGACACTCCTGCAACAGAGAGGTTCATTTGGAGATCGGCGGTGACCTGTGAGGTCGACGCGGACGAGCCGGTCGCTCCATAGGCAAGCTGGGGTACCTGACCCTGGTTGAGGAAGAGTTGCACGTTGGAGATCGTGAGACCGGGCACGGTGAGGCCCAACGCAGAGGTCACGTTCAGTGCATTCGTTCCGTTCGCCGCTTCCGCCTCAGATGTGAGGACCTGGAGGACATTGACCTCACTGGAGAGCGCTGCTGTCGAGAGGGTGCCGTTCTGGCAGGACGATCCGTCGATGGACACCATCTGGCAGAGCGAGGCAGAGGTCGACCATGAGCCCAGAGACGCCAAAGCCGGTCCGGCATTGCACGGGCCTGGTGTGGGTGACGTGCCACAGTTCAACTGGGCGACTTGGTTTGCCACCGCATCTCCCCAGATGACCGACCAATCGGAGCCAGGCAGGGATTGTGTCATGACGTTCGAGGGTGTCAGAAGCGTCCCGGATGCTGTGATCAGCTGATTGAGGGTCACATAGGTGTTTGCCAACCCCTGATAGCCCACGGCCGTCACGCTCGCGCTGCTTCCGAGGCTGTCCAGCAAGACGTTGAGAACGGCGGTCTCTTGAGGGTTGTAGCTGGCTAGATAGGTTCCAATGGAGAACGACGACTCAGGCGTATCAGCGGCGATGCTCGACCCGTTCGCGCCCAAGCCATGACCGGTAATGACCCTGGATCCCCCGTAAAAGATTTGCGGAACGGACTGTCCGGCAGTCACCTGCACCGCGTTGCACGGCGGGAATGTGGAAGTGACCGGTGTGATTATTTTGCAGCCGTAGGACGGGACGGCGAAGTTTGTGCCATTCCAGAGACCAGGGGTTACGGAGAGCGTCGCGTTCGATGCGTTGTCAACGTCGACGTCGGGCATCTTGGATTGTAGATATGTTGTCGGGTTGTTCTGGGCATCCGCGAGGTTGATGTAGCGGACCATATCGAGCGCCGTTGTGTCGGCAATGGCTTGCGCCTGGCGGCTGCCCCACACGCTGAACCCCAGGTCGATGCCCATCGCGCTCGCCCATAGGAGCAGGATCATGCAAATGGCGGTCAAGACCAATGTGGCGCCGCGCTCATCGTCTTGACGCGTGCGCACGAGCCGTCGGAGCTTGGACATGGTGCGTGCCTATGAGCTCGGAGTCGACATCTGAAGGACATTGGTCGAAGAGATGGTCGACGGCATGATCACGCCGAAGCCGGGGAGCTCGGGGAAAAGCGGCGAGGAGGCATAGTTGTAGATAATTGTCACTTGAAGACAGGAGTTGCTGGCGTTCGACGGGCACTGCTCCGGAGTTGCCTTGCAGGTGATTGCCGAACTGGGGGACCCCAGAACATCGGGTTCGTTGCACCCCTTGCCCATCCAGCCCACGTCGGTGGCTGCCTCGCCCTCGGCGGTGACGACGGCGGAGGTGGACGACACGATGCCTGCCCGTGCCCCGTCGGCCGCAGCCTGCGTAATGGTCGACTGCGCTGCCAACACGAGGCCATAGCTGATGATGCCGTAGAGCAGCGCGATGAGCAGCATCACGACGAACGCGAACTCGACCATTTCGGCGCCCCGTTCATCGCGTTGCACAATTCGTGTCGGTAGCCCCCACGTGCGCGGTCCCAAAGCGGATCCCTTTCCCCGTATCTCGGGCGGCGCACCAATTTCCAACCATTTTTCGGGTGGCACGTCGCCGCGATACTTGCGAGTCGATTCTGGGCCGGCGCCTATCGACGGTACATAGGACATATGGACCATTTGCTGCTTTCACCTGCGGCGCTGCTTGGGAGAATGGTCAAAAGGGCCTATGTACGTCCCGTCGCTCTCGTCGTACCCTCGACGCAGCCAACGGCTCGCACAACGCTCCTTGGCTTCAGGCTGTTGTGCAGCCGCTGAGAGGGGGAAGGTTCGGTGAAACGACAGACGCTGATACTGGTCGTCATCGGGGTGATCTTGTTCGTTGCCGGGAGCGCGATCGCCTACGCCAGCGTGCAGGGGGCAAGCAAGCACCCAACCGGAACGCAGGTGGCACCGGTCAGCACCTCGGCCGTTGTGGCGAAGGCGAATATCCCGGCTGGAACCACGGGTCAATCCATGATCTCAAGCGGGGTCGTCGCCATCGAGCTGATTCCGACCAAGTCCTATTCACCGCTCGACCTCAGTTCACTCACGGGCTTGACCGATGAGGTCCTGACCCAGCCGGTCACCAAGGGTCACGCCATAGATGCGACGGAGCTCAAGGCAAGTACCTCTCACATTTCGGTACCGACAGGCCTCGATGCGGTGACCGTCACAATCTCGGGGGCAAATAGCCTCGCTGGCTATCTGCAGCCGGGCGCTCATGTCGATGTCTACGCCAACGTCACAAAGGCGTCGGTGGGCAGCGGAGTCAGTTCGACGCTCCCGGTGCCGTGCACGGAACTCGCGATGTCGGATATCGACGTCCTCGACGTGCAGAGCACTGTTCCCTCTTACGCCAGCCACCAGACCTCGACCGGCCGGACAATTCCTGCGACCGAGACTCTGCTGCTGGCCGTGACCCCGTCGAATGCAAGGAATATCGAGTTCCTCTCACAGAACGAATCCATTTCCGTCGTGCAGACCCAGCAAGATGCGAACCCACCGCCACTGCAGCAGTGCATAGGCACCGACCAGACGACGACGGCACCGTGATCAGCCGCCGGATCCTCGTCATCAGCCGTTCGCCGGCGCTCAGCCGGGCGATCCAGGCCTCGCTTGGTCACGGCTACGAGGTCGTCACGAGTGCGAATGTGGTCGACGTCGTCGACGAGGTGCGGGAACTGGGCCCCTTTGGGGTGCTGGTGGCCGGACCGGTCTTCGACAGCCACGCCGGCATGGCCCGGCTGGCCGCCCTGCGAGCAGCGGGAGCGGTGCCTGCCGTCGTGTTGGCCCTTGGACCGAGGCCCAGGGCCAATCTGAGCGACATCGTCCGCACAGGTGCCGTCGAACTGGTCGAATATCCGACCAGTAAGGGCCAGCTTTCGAGCGCCCTGCAGCGGGCCTTCGATATCGCCGATGTCTCTGCGTCCAGCGGCGACCCGGTTCTTCCAGTAGTGGCCCATGGCGTCGTCGTGGAACGTCCCCAATTCGCCGAAGTCTTCACCGTGGCGTCGTCCAGCGGGGGCTGTGGCAAGACCTTCTACGCCACCAACCTGGCGTGTTATCTGGCCGCGCAAACGGGTCAACGAGTCTGCTTGGTCGATCTCGACCTGCAGTTCGGCGAAGTCTCAACGGCGCTGCACCTGCGGCCACGGTTCACGATTTCGGACCTGCTTTCCCGGGAACCGGTGGACGAGGACGATCTCGACGAGCACGTCGAGGAGTATCTCGAAGAACACGAGCTCGGGTTCTCGGTTCTCGCAGCGCCGTTCAGTCCGGCCGACGCCGACATGATCGCCCCGAAGGACGTCTACAAGGTGATGGGAGCGCTGCGCCGTCATTTCGATTACATCGTCGTCGACACGCCGGCCCAGCTGTCCGAGATCGTGCTGGCGGCATTCGACCACTCGACCAAAGTGCTCTGCATGGTGACCCTGGACCTACCGAGCATCCGCAACATCCGCGTCTTTCTGAGCACGCTCGAAAAGCTGCGTATCAACAGCCAGACCATCGGGGTCGTGCTCAACAAGGTCGAAGATGACATCGGGATCGACATCAACGACGTACAGGAGGTCTTGGACAACAAGATCGTGTCGATCCTCCCGTACTCGCGCGAGGTCATGAAGTCGATCAACAAGGGGAAGCCGGCGCTCGTCTCGGCTGCCAATTCCGAAATCGGCAAGAAGCTGGCGGGCGGCATGCAGCAGTTCCTCTCTGACGAGGCGACACCCAGCCTCGGTTCGGGTCCCAACGCCGCCGAGATCGGAGCGACGCGCGGGTTCTGGCGGAGGAGGAAGGGTCGCGCCAACAAGGTGCCCGAGCTCCAGAGGGCCTGATCGAGATGAACCTGTCCGAGAAACTGGCCGCCGCTGACGGTACCGGGCCGGCGCCACAGTCTCCGCCATCGGAGGAGGTGCTGACGCGGAACCGACGCGACGGCGAGACCGGGGCTCCTCCGGACGGCGTGGAGCGACGGGTTGCGGGCGCTGCCTCGGCGCAGGCACACCCCCTGCGACGAGCGTCGGATCGCACTGCGTTGGACGCCGCATGGAAGCAGTCCAAGCAGAAGGTTCAGGCCAAGGTGCTGGCCGAGATCGCCCCGAAGGCGGCCGATCTGTCCCCGGACGAGTTGCGGGAAAAGGTCCGCGCCACGGTGAACGACATCCTCGATCACGAGGACATCGGGATCTCGCCGATCGAACGCCAACGCTTCGTGGAAGAGATGCTCGAAGATTCCCTCGGCTACGGGCCGCTGGAAGCGCTGCTGGCCGACGGCAGCATCACCGAGGTCATGTGCAACAAGTTCGACGAGATCTGGATTGAGCGTAAGGGCAAGCTCCTGCGCAGCGACATCGTCTTCAACTCGCCCCATCAGTACCGGCGGATCATCGATCGGATGGTGCACGGAGTGGGCCGTCGCGTCGACGAATCGTCCCCGATGGTGGACGCGCGGCTCGCTGACGGGTCTCGAATCAATGCCATTGTGCCGCCGCTCGCGCTACATGGACCGGTACTCACCATTCGGAAGTTCCCGGAGAAGGCTTTGGTCATGCAAGATTTGATCGGCCTTGGCTCGCTCTCCATGGACGCCGCCGTGTTCCTGGAGGCACTCGTGCGGGGAAAGATCAGCTTGATCGTGGTCGGCGGCACCGGCACTGGAAAGACGACAATGCTGAACGTTCTGTCGAACTTCATTCCAGAAGGCGAGCGCCTGATCACCATTGAGGAATCCGCTGAATTGCAGATCCAGGGTGAGCACGTTGTGACACTGGAGACCCGGCCGGCCAACGCCGAGGGTTCCGGAGAAGTCCGCATCCGAGACCTCGTGCGCAACTCGCTCCGTATGCGCCCCGACCGGATCATCGTCGGAGAGTGCCGTGGTTCTGAGACTCTCGACATGCTCCAAGCCATGAACACCGGCCACGCAGGATCCATGACGACGGTCCATGCCAACACGCCGCGCGAGCTGCTCGGCCGCCTCGAGACCATGGTCATGATGGGAGGGGTCGAACTGCCGCAACGCGCCATCCGTGAGCAGATCGTCATGGCTGTGGGCTGCCTGATTCAGCTACAACGGACTCCCGCGGGACCCCGCGTCGTGCACTCCATCACTGAGATTCAGGGTATGGAGGGCGAGACCGTCCTTCTGCAGGACATCTTTCAACGGGTCGATATGCACGAGGGGTACGGTCGTCTGGTTTCGACCGGTCTACGCCCCAAGATCCTGGACGAATTGGCGCTGAACGGCGTCGAGGTGCCTGCCCACCTCTTCCGGACTGACGATGACCCGCTGACGAGTTCGGGCGGTCGATCCTCCGGACGCCATCATCGTCCGGCTCGCCCCGGACGTGTGGTCGAGCCGCCCTCCGAGGAAATGTACGAAATGCTGGCGCGCCGGCGCGAGGGGAAGTAGCCCATGCTTGCGACCCAACTGAGTAGCCGCGAGTCTGCGCTCGTCGCGGCGGTTCTCGTCGGCGGCGGGCTCTCCTTGGCCGTCATGGCCATGGTCATGCGCGTGCGGACGAAGCAGCGCACGTTGGCCCAGATCCTCGATGACACCATGGGAGCGAGAGAAGTGCCCGTGGAAGTGGTGTCCGAATCCCCCGACCGCGGCGAACTCTCTGCACTCACGGTCCGCATCGCCGGGATCTTCGGACGGGTCGACAGCCACGGCGCTCTGGAACGGCGCCTGGAGCGGGCGGCCATACCGCTTCGGGCCGGCGAGTACCTCGTCATCAGCTCCGCAGTCGCTGCTGTGCTCGCCGTATTGGTCGGTGTGATTGTCGGTTCAGCGGTCGGATCGATTGTCGCGATCGCCGTGGTCGCGGGGATCGCGTGGCACCTGCCGACGCGGCAGGCGGGTAAGCGAATCAAGCAGATCCAGGAGCAACTGCCGGACGCGCTGGCGCTGATGTCCGCATCGGTCGAGGGTGGCCAGACCTTCCAGCGGGCCATCGACATGTACCGGCGTGACGCCAAGCCACCCCTGTCCGCTGAACTCGATCGCGTCATGGCCGAGGTAGCGGTCGGCTCCGACCTGGTTGTGGCCCTCGAAAACATGGCCGAACGGTCGGGGGTGGAGGATCTCAAATGGGCCGTCGAAGCGGTTCGCATCCAACAGTCGACCGGTGGGCGCCTGGCTCCCATCCTCCATACGTTGGCCGACTTCATGCGGACCAGGCAGGAGGTGCGACGTGAGGTCCAGACCCTCTCTGCAGAAGGTCGTATGTCTGGCTACGTGCTCTTCGCCATTCCGATCTTCCTCGCGTGCGCGCTCGAGCTCAAGGAGCCGACCTATCTCAAGCCCATGGAGCATGGCGCCGGGCTGGTCGTCCTCATCGGTACCTGCGGGCTGATGGCTCTTGGCTTTTGGATCGTGCGTCGCATGGTCAACATCGAGGTGTGAGGCAGAGAGGAGCGGTCTCATGAGCGCATCATTGTTCGTCCCGTTGGTGGGCATCGCCTTGATGATCGTCGGCCTCGGCGGCGTGGCCGCGGCGGCCTGGCGGTCGCACAAGACCACAAGCAGGCTCGACTTCATCCGATCGCTCGGCTCGGAAGCCGAGCTCTACGCCGATGCCGCTCCGACCGTCGAACGCGTCCAGGAGCCGCTGATCAACCGCATGTTCGGCCCGGCTGCCCGCGGTTTTCGGAATACGCTCACACGCCTCTATCCGTCCAGCGAGGTGGACCGGGTCCACGCTGATCTCCTCAAGGCCGGCCTCACCGGAACGCTGCGGGCGGAGGAATTCGTGGCCATTCAGATGGGCTCGGTCCTCCTTGGCGTCGCTCTCGGCCTGGCCTGTCTCGTAAGCGGAGCGCTCGGCACCAAAGTTGGCGTTGCGATGCTCTTCATCCTGCCGATCGTCGGTGGCCTGGCGCCCACCAGGTGGCTTCGGAGCCGCATCAAGACGCGACGCATGCGCGTGACCAACGATCTTCCCGACCTGCTCGACCTGATGACGATCTCAGTGGCGGCCGGTCTCGGCTTGGAGCAGGCGATGCAGGTCTCGTGTGCGCGCTTCGAATCTCCTGTCTGCGACGAGTTGCGATTGACGCTTCGAGAGATGGAACTCGGGCTCTCACGTCACGATGCGTTGGACAACTTGAAGCTGCGGACCGACATCGACGACCTGATCACGTTCGCGGTCGTTCTCTCGCAGGCCGATGCGCTCGGTCTACCGATTGGTCGGGTCCTCGAGGCGCAGGCCGATGAGATGCGCGACAAGCGACGTCAACGAGCCCGGGAGAAGGCGGCCAAGGTGCCCGTGAAGATCCTGTTCCCGCTCGCCCTCTGCTTCTTGCCGGCGATCATGATCATCGTGCTTGGTCCGATCGTCGGTCCGATCAGACACGCCTTCCACTCCGCCTGAACCATCGCGGGAGGTGCCGAGAATTGTTCTCGGTCGGGTCTCCGCACCCCCGTAGCAACGGAGATGCGACGCTCGCTTGTCGCCCAAAAGCGTACAATGACCTGGGAGTTTCCATCGTCCTGCGGTGGAAATGGAGTCGCATCGGAATGCAAGCCGGTGTGAATGAGGGGGAGGAATGGCAAACACAGCCTCGATCCTGTGGCCGACCGCGCAGCCGTCTGCGGCCGTCGCGGTCGGGACCGGATCTGAGTGGGCGTACTACACGCGCGTCTCCGTCTCCGGGCCTTCTGTCTGCACCACCGTGCACCGTGGTGAGAGCTTGCGCGGCGTGCGGGCCACGCTGACGCGCGACGACATCGATGTTGAGCCAGACGATGAATATCGCGATCCCGATCTCTCCACTCCTCCGCGTCATGATGATCGACATTGGGGGCCGTGGTCGCTGACACAACGAGAGCTCGAGGTGCTGCAACTACTCGCCGAGGGGGCGACGAACGGCGAGATCTCACAGCGGCTCTACATCAGTCCTAAGACCACGAAAAACCACCTGGCTGCCATCTTTCAGAAGCTCGATGTCACGAACCGAACGCACGCGCTCGTGCGCGCCGTTGTCATGGGTTTGGTAACGATCGAATAGCGATCCCCTCAGACGGTCGCCGGCCCACTGCAATTGGTCCATAAAGCCTATGGAGCACAGTGAGGTGATCCCTGAAAATGTCTGTGGGACTCCACTTGGTTCGGGTAACCGCTCGGCACCGATGGGGCGAGAGAGGGGAACGAAAAAATGGTTGAACTGTTTCTGAACACATTCGTCGCGGTGCGCGGCGCGCGCACCAATCTGCTGGAGCGCGTCAGGACCGAGCGTGGCGCCTCCATGGTGGAGTACGCACTGCTGGTCGGGCTGATTGCCGTTGTGGCAGTGCTCGCCGTGACGTTCCTGGGAGGCGGCATCGCCAACCTGTTCGGTCACGCAAGCAACTGCGTGAACTCGCTGTCGAGCACCGACTGCACCGCAACTCCCTAGGGAATATTCCCCCTTCCCTAACGGGATGACCGGGCTGGGTCGGCTTTCGCCGGCCCAGCCCGCTGTCGTCTCGGGTCGACAGGAAGTGCGGGACTCCACCCGTCGGTCAGAAAATCGCCCGTGCATCGGGCACAACCACGGAGGGCTGGATCGTGAGGTCCGGCCCTCCGTCGCGCCCGGGGTGTCGAGCGTTTCGCCGGTGCATGCCCGGGGACTCCAGCCTGAGCCGATCAGAGCCACCTGCGGCGATCGCCAAGGCAGGAATCGAAGCATTCCGTCCTCACAATCGGGCGTTCCGCCGCTGTCGGGGACTCCGGTCCCCCTCTTCTGACCCATAGAATCCAATTCGAGCACGAACCACGGTCTGGCGAACGGTCGGACTCGCGCCACGGTCCGGTGGGCCTGAGGCTCCCCAGCAGGATTTCATCGTCGGTTCACATAACGGATACGGCGGCGAAATAGGGTCCGAAGAGACTGACAACCGCAGTTCGGGTGCGGCGTATCGGGTCGGGATTCCCCGCTCCGATACCTTGAGCACGGAGAAGAAGGGGAACACAGGAGAACTCATGAACTATCAGGCCGAGTACATCTGGATCGACGGGACGCAGCCCACCCCGCTCCTCCGGAGCAAGACAAGGATCGTCGAAGGGGGCAAGGAACCGGGAATCTGGGGCTTCGACGGCTCCAGCACGAACCAGGCCGAAGGGAACGACTCCGACTGCGTCCTTCAACCCGTTTTCGTGTGCCCGGACCCCTTGCGGGCGGAGGGTGACAAGCTCGTCATGTGTGAAGTCCTGCACCCCGATATGACGCCGCACAGCACGAACACCCGGCGAAAGTGCGCCGAGCTGGCGGAGAAGTATGCCGATCAGGAGCCCTGGTTCGGGATTGAGCAGGAGTACACCTTCTTCCAGTACGGGCGACCGTTGGGCTGGCCGGAAGCCGGGTTCCCTGCGCCGCAGGGGCCCTATTACTGCGGCGTCGGGGGCGACAAGATGCCCGGTCGTGAGATCGTCGAGCGCCACACGTCAGCGTGCCTCAAGGCCGGCCTCGGGATCGAAGGCACAAACGCCGAGGTGATGATGGGCCAGTGGGAGTTCCAGATCGGGGTCCTCCCGCCGCCGCTCATCGGTGACCAGCTGTGGACGGCGCGCTGGCTGCTCTTCCGCATCGCCGAAGACTTTGACGTCTTCGCCACCCTGGAGCCCAAGCCTGTTCTCGGAGACTGGAACGGCGCTGGCGCACATACGAACTTCTCCACCAAGGCCATGCGAGAGGACGGCGGCTGGGACGCCATCATCGCCGGCTGTGAGGCCCTCGGAAAGCGGGTAGAGGAGCACGTCTCGAATTACGGCATCGGCATCGAGAGCCGTTTGACCGGCGCGCACGAAACGGCACACTTCACACAGTTCAGCTATGGCACCTCCGACCGCGGGGCATCCATCCGGATCCCCTGGCAGACGGCAAAGAACAAAAAGGGCTGGCTGGAAGACCGCCGGCCGAACGCAAACATGGACCCCTACGTGGTGAGCGGACTGATGGTCGAGACCGTCTGCGGGGCCGCCGCCGGAGACTGAGCGGCACCTGATCGAGAACGCCGCTGGTTCCGGGAGCGCACCACCCCGGGGCCGGCGGCGTTTCTCGTTGTGCGTCAGCCGCTTCGGACGGCCTGATCGCTCGGCACCTGTGCCGCCAGGGCGGGCTCACCGGGTCGGGCGAGGGGACCGTATGCGAGCGCCGCAGTATCACCTTCGATATAACGGCTGGCGTCCTCGCCAGCGTCCGCCATCTCGTCCATGCCGATGGGACCCTCGGGGCGGCCAGCGAGGAACTGCTGAATGATGGGATTGTCGGTTGCGAGCATCTCAGGTTTGCTGGCGAACTTCACCAGGTTCGAGCGGAACAGGACACCCATGTACTCGGCGGTCCGCAACACCGATTGGATGTTGTGGGTGATGATGAAGAAGGTCGCCCCCGTTTCTTTCTGGGCGGTGACGACGAGTTCGTCGAGGTAGGCGACGCGGACCGGGTCGAGCCCGGAGTCCGGCTCGTCGAAAAGAACGATCTCGGGCTCGGTCACCATCGCGCGCGCCAATCCGGCCCGCTTCTTCATGCCCCCCGACACCTCGCCGGGAAGCTTCTTCAAGTGGTCCATCAGGCCCACCAATTCTGCATTCCGATGGACCAGCTCCCGGATCGACCGCTTCGTTCTTGCGGGTGTGCTCGCGGAGCGGGAACGCGATGTTGTCGTAGAGATTCATCGAACCGAAGAGGGCGCCGTCTTGGAACAGCACACCGAACTTCTTGCGCACCTCGTAGAGGCGCTTCTGGCGCAGTCCCACGATCTGGTCACCATCGACCCAGATTTCGCCTCGTTCGGGACGTAACAACCCGAGAATGTTCTTCAGCAATACGGACTTCCCTGTGCCGGATGGTCCGAGGATCGCCGTGATCCTGCCTTTGGGCACGTCAAAGGTGATGTCCTCGAGCACCGTGTGGGCGCCGAACGACTTGGTGACACCACGCAGGGAGATGATCGGCTCCCCTGGTGCGATCCAGGCCTGCCCTGTGGTCTCCGGTGCTTCGTCCATATGAGGAGAACCCGATGCCCATGGCCCGGCTTGCGCCCAGGTCGAGGGAAAGCTGAGCCACCTACCCTCCGAGCAGGCCGTCCACGGTCTTCGTCGTTTTGCCGAGGACGCCTTGCACGGGGTTCGTCGTCGTCGTGGTGGGAGTCGGAGGGGATGAAGCCGCGCCGGAGGAACCTGAGCCCGACGTGCCCGACAGCACGCTCCCCAGCCCGATTGCCTGCGTCAGCCCGCTGACACCGCTCGTGACGCCGCTCACGGTCTGTCCGACCCGCCCGCCACCACCCGTCTGTCCGACCCCGCCCGTCACGCCACTCACCGTCTGTCCGACCCCGCCCGCCGCGCCCCTGACCGTCTGTCCGACCCCGCCCGCCGCACCACTGACGGTCTGTCCGACACCGCCCGTCGCGCCACTGACGGTGCTGCTCAAGCCGCCGGCGGCCTTGTTCAGTCCGCCCGTGACGCCGCCGGTGCCGGACAACCCACCGGAAGCGGCGTCACCGAGGAGTGAAGTGCCTCCGCTCGTGGCGTTCGCGGCGCCGTTGATGGCGGACGGCGGCCCGCCGGTGTCGGACGCCGCCGCGGCGCCGGTGGCCGAGTCACCACTGTCTCCGGCAGACGGCCCGCCAAGGGTCGGGGCGCCCGTGGGCGCCGAGCCGCCGCCGTTCCCCGTGCCGATCTGAGTCGAGCCCAGTGCGAGGGCCGGGGCAGCCAGGGCCGACCCGGGCGCCGATGCGGCGCTGCTCGGAGACGTCGACAGTGCGTGCGGCGCAATGAAGGCGGCAGCGACGGCTGCGCCGGTGACGGCGACGCCTGCGATGGCATTGCGCATCCCTCCTGACCCGCCGCCGCCGCTGTGGTGCACGGTGGCACCGCGGTGCGCCGCTCGGAAGACGGTACGGCGGATGAGCGCGCCGGTGGCGACGAGGAAACCCGCCAGCGCTTCCTTGGACTCGGAGACGACGGCGAACTCGCGCTTGAGGGCCTGGCGGGCGCGCCAGAGAAGCGTTTCGATGGTTCCGATCTCGACACCCTCGTGGTCCGCGATCTGCTGATACGTCCAGCCTGAGCCCTCCCGCATTGCAAGCACGTGGCGATGGCGCGTCGACAAGCGGTCGAGGGCGCGGTTGACCAACTCGCCGTCGACTGCGGCCAGCACGAGTTCTTCGGAGGTGTCCTCGCCGGCCACGCCCACTGGCCGCTGCGCGGTGAGCTCGAGGTCGTCGGTGGGCGTGCTCCGCGAGCGACGGCGCAGCATGTCGGTGCAGATATTTCCTGCGATCACGGTGAGCCAGGGGTAGAAGCGCCGCTCGCCCGCGAAGCGCGGCAGCGCCTTCCAGGCGCGGGCGAACGCCTCCTGCGCCGCATCCTCCGCCTCGTGCCGGTCGTTCAGTCGCCGGAGGCAGAAGCGGAGCAGCCGCTCGTAGTAGCGCGCGTACAGGTTTCCGAACGCCGCGGAATCGCCGGCCTGACACCGCTCGACGAGCAGCGCGATCGCGGTCGAGGTCGACGTCGTCGCAAAGGCTGGTCAGCTCATCTTCACGGAGCGCCAACTGATCTCGTCCCTCCCCCCTCCGTGTGGTCCCTCACACCCAGGTGTTTCGTCACATTATGTGCGCCAGTCAACGGCTTTTTGACGGCTCGACCTCCATATATCCAGAACAGGGGTTGAGGAAACATCGCACGGCGAGTGAAAGAAAACCGCACTCCGCATTGCACAACAAAGTTGAGATTGGCGACAACGAGCGCAGAATCGAGCAAGCCGAGTCGGGCCTTCGCCGCACATCGGTGCAGCATCGACACCTCGTGCGGCTCTCCACGCGCGTCGCCGCAAGGTTCGTCGACGCCTGCCGTTTTTCTCCTTGAAGGAGAGGAATGGCAAGGACAGGGGAGGGCTTGGCCGACACGGGGGACATGACAGGTCGCGCCACTGGCGCGGCGCCACAGGATCTCTGAGCCGCGATGAGATTGCCCGCCGGCTCGGGTACTCCGAGCGGAGGCCCGGCCGCATCTGCCGTCGCTGCCGCGGCCGAGCCGACCGATCACCGACGACGGGAAGATCGCCTCAGCGGTACGCGAGACGGGCAACATGTTCGCCACCGCGTTCGAGGCCCTCCGGCAAGCTCCGCTCAAAGGTGTCCCGGTCTCCGAGTTCTTCGACCAGTGCTGGTTCCTCGCCCGAGTCACCACGCTGCCGCTGATCCTGCTCTCCATCCCTTTCGGCATGGTCATTGCGCTCGAGGTCGGCTCGCTCCTCCAGCAGATCGGCGCGCAGTCACAGCTCGGTGCCGCCATGGTGTTGGCGGTCGTGCGCGAGCAAGCGCCGGTGGCTACTGCCTTGCTGATTGCCGGCGCCGGCGGGTCGGCAATGTGCGCCGACCTCGGGTCGCGTCGTATCCGCGACGAAATCAGTGCGATGGAGGTCATGGGCGTCAACCCGCTCCACCGGCTCGTGTTGCCGCGGCTGCTTGCCGCCACGCTGGTCGCCATACTCCTCGACGCCGTCGTGAGTGTGGCCGGCATCGCCGGCGGGCTTTGGTTCGGCGTCAATTCCATCCACATCACGGCGAGCAGCTTCTTTGCCACGTTCGGCGAATTGAGCCAGATGGCCGACCTCGTCATCGCCCTGGTCAAGGCGGGCATCTTCGGCTTCATCGCCGCCATGGTCGCTTGCTACAAGGGCCTCTATTGCAAGAGCGGGCCCAAGGGTGTGGGCGACGCGGTGAACCAGGCGGTCGTCGTCACGTTCATCCTGTCCTTCTTCGTGAACTTCTTGCTGACCGTCTTCTACTTCAACTTCATTCCCCAGAAGGGCCTCTGATGGCGATCGATGCTCCGGTACGGGCAGAGCCCGCCAAGATCGTCTCGGCCGGAAGGGCGGTCGGCGCGAGGGCGGTCGAGTCCGGCGACGCCGTCCTCGGAGTCTTCGACGTCGTTCTACGGGCAGCTGAAGTTCTATGTGCGGATCGTGCGCGCGCTTGCCCCGCGCGCCTCCGCTACCCCAAGGAGATCCTCGTCCTGATGTCGGACATCTCCTTGGGTTCGGGGGCGCTGGTCGTCGGCGGCGGCATGTTCTTCGTTGTCGTCTCGATTTCCTTCTTCACCGGGACCGAAGTCGGCCTGGAGGGATTCAACGGGCTGCAACAGATCGGCGCGCAGGCCTTCACCGGCGTCATCACCTCGCTGGCGAACACCCGCGAAATCACCCCGCTCGTTGCCGGGGTCGCACTCGCCGCGCAGGTGGGTGCCGGATTCACCGCACAACTCGGGGCCATGCGCATCAGTGACGAGATCGACGCCCTCGAGGTCATGGGGGTCAACAGCGTCGTCTACCTGGTGGCCACCCGCGTCTGGGCGGCCTTGATCACGATGATCCCGCTCTACCTGGCGGCCCTCTTCGCCAGCTACCTCGCCTCCGAACTGGTGGTGACGAAGTTCTTCGGGCTCTCGACCGGCACCTACACGCACTACTTCCGGCTCTACCTGCCGCCGCTCGACATCTTCTACTCGTTCCTGAAGGCGATGGTGTTCGCCGTCATCGTCACGTTCGTGCACTGCTACTACGGCTACAACGCGACGGGCGGGCCCGCCGGTGTGGGTGTGGCGGCCGGGCGTGCCATCCGCCTTTCCATCATTCTCGTCGTCGTCGTGAATCTCTTCATGTCGCTGATTCTCTTTGGCGGCGTGAACGCCACGGCCAGGTTGGTCGGATGAAGAGGATCCTCCGCATCGCCGTCAGCCTGGTTGTCCTTTTCGGGCTGGTGTTCGGAACGGTCACGCTCGTCCGTCTGGCCAATGGCGACTACGCGGGTGACTATCCGGTGAGCGGGATGTTTCCCCAGGCCGGAGAGGGGCTCGACCCGGGTTCTGCCGTCGTGTTCCGCGGTGTCCAGGTCGGTCGGGTGTCCGCCATCGCGCTCGAGCACAACGAGGCCCGGGTCACCGTCCTCATTGAGCCGTCCTTCAAAGTGCCGACCACCGCGACGGCGACGATCGAGCCGGTGAACCTCTTCGGCGCGGAGCAGGTCGTCGATCTCCACGCCTCACCAGAACTCCGAGGCGGGGCCCTATCTGCAGGCCGGCGCTTCGTTTGCCCACGCCGCGAGCAGCGACGAACTGGGCGACCTCTTCGCCGCCGCCACGCCGCTCTTGAACAAGATCGACACCACCAACCTGTCGACCGTGTTGGGTGAGCTGGCACAGGCCTCGCAGGGCGAGGGACCCAAGATCGCCGCCTCCATCAGTGCCGGAACCCAGTTGGCCGGCCTGCTCGACCGGACGCTCAACGCGCAGATCGTCGCTCTGCAATCCTTCGCCAAGTTCACGCAAGCGGTTGCACCGGCGGCCGGTGACCTGAACAACCTCAACGCGGAGATCAACGCAGGCCTGCCGTCGTTCAACGCCGAGGAGGCCGACTACGAGAACCTCCTCAACACGCTGATCCCATTCTCGAATCGCCTCGCTGCGCTTCTCTCGACGTATCACCCCGACATCGCGACCATTTTGGAGTCCGGCGACAACGTCTCCCGGGTGCTGCTGGCCCAACAGGACTCGATCGGCCAGGTCATCAACGGCGCCTACCACTACTTCCAGAAGATCGCCGAGGGCGCCTCAGGACTCAACAAGCTGCCTGACGGCAGCACGTACGCCTACTTCAACACGTTCATCCTCTTCAGCGATGTCAACAGCCTCGTGTGCAACCTCATTGCGCCGCCGACCGGGGGGATGTCGTTCCTCCAGCCGATACAGCAGGCGTTGGCCGGCAGCGGCTCAGCCTTCAACTGTTCGCTCGGAGCTCGCGACGTTCAATGCGCTCCAGGGCAGTTCGACGCGCCGCGACTGCCCCGACCCCGCAGCCGACCGCCTCGGCCACTTCCGGCGCCAACAGCGCGGCCGCCGCCGCCGCCAACCAGGCGTACGGCATGATCGGGCAGCCCGATCCAGTCCACGTCGACCGAACCTCGGCGGCATCATCACGCAGGTTCTCGGGAGGCTTGCCGTGAGGCTGCTTGCGGCACTTCCCGAAGTCGGCCTTCAAGTTCACCCTCTTCGCGGTGGTGTGTCTCGTCCTGCTGGCGGGGCTGGCCGTCAAAATCGGGAACATCTCGCTGTTCAGCAGCCGCCACACCATTGACGCGCAGTTGAGCGACGTGACCGGCCTGGCCAGCGGGCGACAACGTGAATATCGCCGGTGTCCCGGTGGGGCAGGTCTCGAGCATCGGTGTGCAGCATGGGCACGCCCTCTCTCGCACTGAGCATCAACAACACGGTGACCCTCCGTCGATCGACCGACGTCGGGATGCGATGGCACAACGTGATCGGTCAGAAGGAGATTGAGCTCTTCCCGGGGAACGGCGGTCCGATCCTGTCGCCCGGGTGCCACCATCCCGCTCTCCCACGATGTGACCGACGCCAGCGTCGACTCCTTCTTGAACTCGCTCGGGTCCGCTCCTCTCTTCGATCAACCCCAAGGAAGCCAATGCGTTCGTCGAGAATGTGTCCGGTGCGCTCGAGGGCGATACCGCCCAGATCAACCAGCTGATCAACAGCGGTGCCACCGTGTCGTCGACCGTTCAGGCGCTGGACTCCCAGGTCGGACAGATCATCGGCAACCTGAACCAGGTGCTGACGGCGCTCGCCTCACGCTCGGGCGACATTGATTCGCTGGTGACGAACCTCCAGACCGTCTCATCCTCCCTGGCATCGAAGAATTCGTTGCTCGATGACGTGGTCGGCAACCTCTCGCAGGTGGCGACCGACTTGGCCGGGCTGATCGGGAACAACCACAACACCATCACCAGCACCATCGACAACCTGCAATCCGTGGCGGCCGACGTGCAGAACAACCAACAGAACCTGGCGAACAGCCTTTCCACCCTCGGAGCTGGTCTGGCGCCCGTACATCCAGATCTCCCAGTGGGGGCAGTGGTTCGCCGTCGAGACCGTCTACACCTGCCTCGCCGGTCAGTCGGTCTGCCCTTACTACCAGCCCGGCAACCCGCCGGCGGGCTCCGGCACCGGCGGGAGCCCGCCGCTCCCGTCCCCGTTGTCGAGTGTCACCACGCCGGGACTGCCGAGCGGCACGCACATCCTCGAACTCGTCGAGCGCCGCCGAGCTCGTCGGCGTCGGATGGGGCCCCCTTGGCGGCATCGAGCCTCGGTCTGGACCTGCAGGCCGTGAGCGGTGCCACGACGGGAGGCTCGCAGTGAAAGCCTTCACCGAACGCAACCCCAAGGTCATCGGCATCATGGCGATCATCGTGATGACCGCAGGCGTGCTGGCCATCCTCTTTCTCAATCGAAGCTTCTTCAGCTCCGGGTACACGCATTCACGGCGCGGTTCACCAACGCCGCCGGCATCTCCAAGGGAACGGAGGTGATGGAGGCCGGCGTCAACGTGGGCATCGGTCACGTTCGGTGCAGGTGCACGGCAATGCGGTCGACGCCCAGCTCTCGGTGAACCGCTCGGTGGTGCTCCCGCACAAGACGACGGCCGCCATTGAGGTCGAGACGCTCCTCGGCGTCGTCGATGTGACCCTGAACCCGGTCAGCGGGTGGAGTGATCCCCTCAAGCCCCGACGCGCTCATCACCGACACCTCGGTGCCGACCGAGTTCTACCAGCTCCAGAACACGGCCCACTCGCTGCTCTCGCAAGAGCAACGCCAAGGCGCTCAACACCCTGGTGACCTCCCTGGCGAACATCACCAAGGACAAGCAGACCCAGGTGGCCCAGATCATCTCCGGGCTCGGAGCGCTCACGACGACGGTCGATCAGCGCTCCGGCCAGGTCTCGCAGCTGATCGACTCGGCGAACACGCTGTCCTCGACGTTGGCCGGCCGGGACCAGCAATTGCTCTCGATCGTCAACAACCTCGACACCGTCTCCACCGGCCTCGCCGCCAACGACCAGGACCTGGCCAACCTGATCACCAATGTCGACTCCATGGCGAGCCAGACCAACAGCCTGGTCAGCCAGGACTCGCCGGCCCTCGAACTCGCTGTTGAAGAGCCTGCACGCCGACCTCACCGTCGTCGGGCAGCACCAGGAGGACCTGGCCGAAGGCGTGAGTTATCTCGGCGGGGCGCTCAAGGGGTTCCAGTCCATCGCCTACAGCGGGTCCGACGCCGGTCCCGTGGGGCAACATCTTCGTCAACCCGGCCTCGCTCACCAACACGTTCGGCGTCATCGGGCCCGTGCGGGGTGCTCGACCAGGTGCTGAACCAGGCGCTCGGGCCCGACCCGGCCCCGTGTGCCGACCAGACCGGTCCGTTGCCGGGCGAGGGCTCGAGCGCCACGGCGTGCGGGGACCTCCTCGCCGTCGCCTCGCTCGGCCTCCCGTCGCACCGTCGCCGTCGACGCCGTCGTCGGGTACCGCGGGGAGCTCGCAGTCGGGCGGCGGCGAGCCGACCGGGCCGAATTCGGGGCTGGGCGGGCTCTCCCAGCTGATCAGCCCGCTGTTGCAGGGGGTCGGATGATGGGACCGCTGCGCGCCGTGCTCACGTCGAAGCCCGTTCATCTCGTCGTGGCCGGCGTGGTCATGGTTGCCGCCGTCATCGTCGGTGTCGAGGTGACGAAGGGGGCGCCCACCTATCCGATCAACGTCGTGTACTCGAGCGCCCCGGGCCTCTTCACCGGGGCCGCGGTGGACGTGCTCGGGGTCAAGGTGGGCACCGTCACCGACGTGCAGAACGTTGGCGACAAGGTCGACGTCACGCTTGGCGGTGGACCAGGGGACCCGGATCCCCTCGGCGGCCTTCGCGTCGCTGGTGGCGCCCCAGCTGCTCGGCTCGCCCGACGTCGACCTGAACCCGGGCTACACGGGAGGGCCGTTTCTGGCCGCCGGGCGCGACCATCCCCGCAGGATCACACTGCGGTTCCGGTCTCGACGGACGAGTTGCTCAAAGAGCTGCAGCACACGCTCAACGCCATCAACCCGCACGCCGTGGGCAACCTGGTGACCAATCTGGCCACCGACCTCGACGGCCAGGGAGCGAACCTCAACAAGCTCATCGCATCGGCGGCGGGGACGGTGCAGCTGCTGGCGACAAGGGGGATGACCTCGGCCAGCTCAACGGCACGCTGGCCCAGCTGACCGGGACGCTCGACACCGACACCAGCGCAGATCGAGCAGCTCGTCGAGCAGTACGACACGGTGTCGACCACCGTGGCCCAGCACTCGGGGCAGCTCAACGACGCCATCACCCAACTGGCGGGAGCGAGCTCGGGCCTGGTCAGCTTGCTCATGCCGAACCTCCAGCCGCTGGAAGCGGACGTGGGAACGGTCACGACCGTCGGCCGTACGCTCGATCGCAATCTCTCCTCGGTCGACGAGATCCTGCAGAACGGCAACAACCTCTTCCAGGGGGCCAAGCGTGCCTACGACCCGACCTACAACTGGCTCAACCTGAACCTCGCCACGGCGCCGGGTGTCACCGGTGCCTACATCGCGGGCCTCCTGCGTGACCGACTGGCCGGCATCTGCCGGCGCATCGTGGCCAACCATTCCAGCGGTCTCTCCGCCGCCGTGATCGCCACTCTTGAACCAGTGCGGGAATCCCGTCGTCGGGATTCTTCGACCCGCTGCTCAACGACATCCCGACCATCCTCAACACCCTGAACGGGGGGAGCGGCGCCGCCACCGCCCAGTCCCTCCTGCAGCAAGGTCTGACGCAGATCGCCAACGCCGAGCAGGGCGCCAAGGCGGCGCCGACGCAACGCCCTCCGGCCCGTCCCCGTCACCGAAGACGCACGGCGTCGCCACCACGACGACCACGACCACGACGGCGCCGTAGCCGACGACGACCACGACGACCACGCTGCGGCCTCCTCGGGGCGATCCTCGGCTGCCCGGGGAGCTCGAGCTCTCGGCTCGGGTTCGAGCTCGTCGGGCGGCTCGGGTCCCTCGAGCTCGGGGCTCGGTGGCTTGCTGTCCAACCAGGCCACGCCCGATTCGAGCCGGCCCACCGCGACACTGGCCGTCGCCGGCGACGTCCACGCACAACGCCGACCCGACGCTGACCGCCCCCGCCGCGTCCTTGTTGCCGCCGTTGCCTCAGGACCAGGGCGGCCCGTGCGCACGCGCACCGTGGCCTCCTGCGGGCTGGGTCCACGACGTGGAGGGATGGTTCTGATGCGCTCCGCGCGAAGCGCCGCGCCGGCGACTGGCCGCGGTGCCCTTCGCTGGCCGTCGCTGGTCGTGGCCCTCGCCGGCTGTTCCGTGTCCGGCGGCGGGAGCCAGCGCACGGCGACCGCCGTCTTCACCGACGTGGGCGATCTCTCCAACGGGGCGCAGGTGCAGTTGGCCGATGTGCCCGTCGGCTCCGTGCAATCCATCGCGCTCGACGGCGACAAGGCGAAGGTCACCCTCGTCCTTCGACAACGGCGTGCGGATCCCGGCCAATGTCAGTGCGGCCATCAACCGCACCACCATCCTTGGCGATCAGTTCGTCGAGCTCAATCGTCCCCAAGGACGAGACGGGTGCAGCAGCCGCCACGGCGCCGCAGCTGGCCGACGGTGCTCGCATCGCGCACACGTCCACTTGTCCCGGACGTGGAGCAGTTCGTGCAGGCCGGTTCGGAGGTCTTCGGCGCCATCTCCACGACGGAGCTCGAGCAGATCATTGAGGCCGGCGGCGAGGGGTTCACGGGGCAGGAGGCCTCGCTCAAGACCTTCCTGGCCGACCTGTCGGCGGTGGCCACCGGCTATGCGCAACACACCGGCGACATCACCCAGGCGGTCAATGGCCTCAACAGCCTCACCGCCTCCCTTGCCCCGGCGAGCGGCGCCACCGCCACCGCGCTGTCGAACCTGTCCCAGACGGTGGCCATCCTGGCCAAGAACTCGTCGCAGTTCGAGACCCTGCTGCAGTCCCTCGACAACTTCTCCTCCCAGGGGCGGAGCCTCCTCGAGAACTACTACCCCCAGATCGTGACCCAGTTGCAAACCCTGCAGGCGGTCAGCGGCCAGGTGGCGCAGCACCAGGCCGACCTGGCGGGTCTCCTCTCCGAGATCCCGGCGGCGGACAACGCCCTGCCGCAGGCGGTCCAGAACGGCTACGTGCAGCTCTACGAGAACATCATCGTCTGCGGCCTTCCTGGAATGGGCGAGGACAGCTCGGCCGCCTTCACCTGCGCGCCGCATTCGTCCGGGGCCGGTTCCTCGTGATCACTCGCCGCCTCGTCGTCAATCTGATCGTCTTCTTCGCGGTGAGTTTCGCTCTCGTGGCCTACGGCGTCGTGAACCTCCTGGGCAACCCCCTGCAGAGCCCGACCATGCTCACCACCGACTTTGCCGACGCCTCCGGTCTCTACTCGGGCTTTGAAGTGGAGCTCAACGGCGTTCCCGTCGGCACCGTGACCTCGACGGCGTTGACCACGACGGCGACCAAGGTGACCATGCGCATCAATCCCGGGACGACCGTGCCCGACGACGTCCAGTCGTCGGTCCAGATTGCCAACGACCTCGGCGAGCAGGTGGTCAACCTGGTGCCGAGCTCACGCTGGTGCGGCGCCTGCGCTCAAGAGCGGCGCCGAGGTGCCGGCCGCGCCCGAACCAGGTTCCCGCCAACGTCGGCGCCGTCGTGGCCTCGGCCACCCGCCTGCTCCGGGCCATCCCGGGGGACGATCTCAACAAGCTGATCGGGGAGCTGGCGACCTCGCTCTCCGGGCAGGCCGGCAATCTGCGGACCCTCATCAGCGCCGGGACGACCTTCTCCAAGGAATTCGTCGCCTATCAGCAGCAGTTCACCGAGCTCCTGGCGAACGCGCCCCCGTCCCTCGATGCGATCACCGCCGTGGCGCCCGAGCTTCGCCAGGACCTGGCCAACACCGCAGCACTGGTACAGGTCCTGGCGCAACAGAAGTCCGGGCTCCACACCCTGCTGACGTCGGGGTCATCGGCGTTCAACGCGGTGGACAACCTCGTGACATCCCAATCGGCCAACCTGGGCTGCTTCCTGCACGACACCGCCAACATCCTGTCCAACGTCGCCGAGCCGACCAACCTCACCAACCTCTCGCAGGGCCTGGCCTACAACCAATACTTCTTCGGCGCGGTGGATTCGATCGCGGTGGCAGGAGTGGCCAAGCCCACCACGACGGGCGGGACGGACACCAACCAGACGTTCCTGCGGACGCGCCTGCTCATTCCGCCGATCCTCGACGAGCAGGCCCAGTCCTACAGCTCGGCGAGCACCATCCCGGACACGCTGCCCGGTGCGGCTGCGTGACCGCGTTCGGCAACGGTGTCGGCGCCGCCACCCAGCCCGGCTTCACGCCCGCCGCCGGGGGTCATGTGGTTGCGCCCGTCGGCGCAGGAGGCCGACGTCGAGGTCGCCTCGGCCACGCCGGTCGGGCAGGTCTCGAGCGCCTCGTACCGCGTGCCGCCGACCGCCAGGGCCTCGTGCTGGCCCTCGGCGGGCTGGTGGTGCCTGCCTTGTTCCTCGCCTGGGGCGCCCGCCCCGCGTGCCGGCGCACGCGGCGGAGGGCCTGAGAGATGTCCCGGGCGCCGCGGTGGCGAGCCGGGAGCAGTGAGACACGGAGGGAGAACAGAGAGACATGACCATGACAGAAACGACAACAGGAGAACGGAGTGAAGGTGGTCGGCGCGCCCGCCCCGGACGATGGGGAGCCGCCCCGTGCCGAGTCGTCGCCCCGGGCGAGGAAGCGGCGCCCGAGCGGCGACCGACAGCGTCCCGAGCAGGCGGGCCTTCCGCCTGGCTGCATTCGCTGGCCGTGATCGGGCTCGTGGGCACCCTGGTGTTCGGGATCCTCTACACGACCAAGAGCGGCGCCGGGCCGGTGCAGGACCCCGCGGTCGTCGAGCGCGTCCCGTGCCTTCCTGACCGACTTCTTCAATTTCAACGCCAAGACGGTCGACGCCGACTTCAACGCCGTCGACGGCATGGCGACCGGTGCCTTTGCCACCCAGGCCCAGCAGTTCTTCAACGCGTCCATCCGCAAGGCGCTCGAGCAGGCCTTGGCCGAGTCGCGCGGCCAAATCCGCTACGTCGCCGTGCAGTCGGAGAACGAGGGTGCAGGCACGGCGTCGGTCTACGCCGTGGTCGACCAGACCTACGTCAACAACAAGATCACCTCGCCCCAGGCAGATGTCGTCCGCTTGGTCGCCGATCTCAAGCTGGTGGGCGGGGTCTGGAAGATCTCCGGCGTGACCGTGCTCGAGGGGGCGACTCCCGCCAGCACGGGCAGCGCCTCGGGCTCGGTGGGCTCGAACGTCCCTGGGCAATAGCTCCACGGTCCGGGCGTAGGATGCCCGTGGGCTGCGTGCGGGTCTGTGGTTGAAAGTCGAGGCCAGTCGCAGGCAAAACGACCCACGTAAGGCGACTTGTGGTCGCTGAGCATGGTGCGGCTTAGAGGTAAGCCCTGCCCGCTGCGTCCCCGGCTGTCGGGGGCGGGCGGAGACGAGGCGATGCGCGCCGACAAGGTGCCGTTGGGTGTGGCGGCTCGCCGCCGCACCGCCGGTGCCGGCGTGTCACCCTCGCGGCAGGCGAGTGTGGGGTCAAAGACCAGGTCAGCCGCACGCAGCCCGATTTCACGGAGAACGCTGAGCGGCGGCTCCCGGGCCGTCGCGGCCGGTAGGATCGTTCCCTCATGAGCGTGTTCACGAAGGTCTTGCGCGCCGGCGAAGGCAAGAAGGTCAGGAGGTTGGCCGAGCTCGTCCCTCTCGTCGGCGCCCTCGAGCCGGAAATGCAGAGCCTGAGCGACGAGGCCCTCGCCCACAAGACGGTGGATTTCAAGGAGCGGCTCGACCAGGGCGAGACCCTGGACGACCTGCTCGTCGAGTCATATGCGGTCGTGCGAGAGGCAGCCTGGCGGGTGCTCGGCCAACGTCACTTCGACGTGCAACTGATGGGGGGCATGGCCCTGCACTTCGGGTGGATCGCAGAAATGAAGACAGGGGAGGGCAAGACCCTTGTCTCGACGCTCCCGGCCTACCTCAACGCTCTCAACGGGCGCGGCGTGCACATGGTGACCGTCAACGAGTACCTCGCCACGCGTGACTCCGAATGGATGGGGCGAGTCCACCGGTGGCTCGGCCTGTCGGTCGGGAGGATCGGTTCGGACATCGACGACGCCACCATCAAGCGGGCGGCCTACGCGGCGGACATCACCTACGGGACAAACAGCGAGTTCGGCTTTGACTACCTGCGCGACAACATGACGCGGAGCCGGGATCTCATGGCGCAGCGCGAGCATGTCTTCGCCATCGTGGACGAGGTCGACTCGATCCTCATTGACGAGGCGCGCACGCCGCTCATCATTTCGGGGCCGGCCGACGAGGCGGCGCAGCTTTACTACCAATTCGCTGCCATCGCCCGCAGCCTGACCCGTGACGTCGACTACGAAGTGGATGAGGAGAAGAAGACGGTCATCCCGCTGGAGGCAGGGATCGAGAAGGTGGAGCAGGCGGTCGGCGTCGAGAACATCTACGACGCCGTGTCGGTGAACTACGTCCACCAGCTCACCAAGGCTCTGACCGCCAAGGACCTCTACAAGCGGGACAAGGACTACCTCGTGCAGAACGGCGAGGTGAAGATCGTCGACGAGTTCACCGGCCGCACCCTCGAAGGGCGGCGGTGGTCCGACGGCCTCCACCAGGCGGTCGAGGCCAAGGAGCGCGTGGCCATCAAGGAGGAGAACCACACCTGGGCCACGGTGACACTCCAGAACTACTTCCGTCTCTACGAAAAGTTGTCCGGCATGACGGGTACCGCCGAGACCGAAGCCGGCGAGTTCGCCGGTACCTACGGCTTGCCCGTGGTGCCGATCCCGACGAACAAGGAGATGGTCCGACTCGACGAGCCCGATCTCGTCTTCAAGTCCGAGGAGGCCAAGTTCAACGCCGTGGTCGACGACATCGTCGAGCGCCACGAGCTCGGCCAGCCCATGCTTATCGGCACCGCGTCGGTGGCCAAGTCCGAACTGCTCGCACGCCTGTTGGAGAAGCGGGGCGTGGCGCACAACGTGCTGAACGCAAAGCAGCACTTCCGAGAGGCCGAGATCGTGGCTCAAGCCGGGCGACGTGGCGCCATCACGGTGGCCACGAACATGGCCGGCCGGGGCGTCGACATCATCCTCGGGGGCAATGCCGAGCTGCTGGCTTCCCACGAGCTGGCGGCCGAGGGCGTCGACGTCGAAAGCGACGAGGGAGTGGCTGAACTGGAGCGCCGCAACGCGACCGTGGAGGCGCGCTGCCGGGCCGAGGGCGAAGAGGTGCGCAAGCTCGGAGGGCTCTACGTCCTGGGCAGCGAGCGTCACGAGAGCCGGCGGATCGACAATCAGCTCCGAGGCCGTTCGGGGCGCCAGGGCGACCAGGGGGAGAGCCGCTTCTACCTGAGCCTCGACGACGAGCTGCTCCGATTGTTTGCGACAGGCGCCATGAGCTGGGTGATGGGGCGGACCCTGCCCGACGAGGTGCCGATTGAGTCGAAGACCGTGGCCAAGGCGATTGAGCGGGCGCAGAACACGGTCGAGGCCCGTAACGCCGAAATGCGCAAGGACGCACTGAAGTACGACGAGGTAATGGATCAGCAGCGCAAGGTCATTTACGAGCGCCGGCTGCAGATCATCGACGGTGACGATCTCGAGGAGCACACCGAAGACCTCTTGGCCGGCGCGGCGGAGAAGCTCGTCGCCGAACATTGCCCGACCGAGTTCGAGGAGGACTGGGACCTCAAGGGTCTGGTCGACTCCTTGGCCCAGTACTACGCGACGAAGTTCACCGTGGCCGACCTCGAGCAGGCCGCCACGACAGAGGACCTGGTCGAATCCATCGTCGAGGAGGCACTCGACTTCTACGAGAAGCACGGTGAGGCCATGCCGGGCGGCGCGGAGACGATGCGCCAGATCGAACGCGACGTCTACCTGCAGATCATGGATGCCCGCTGGCGCGACCACCTGGCCGAGATGGACAACCTCAAAGACGGCATCCACCTGCGCTGGACCGTGCAGGCCGATCCCCTCAACGTGTGGCAGCAGGAGGGCTATTCCATGTTCGGTCAGCTGATGGAGGTGATCGACAACGACTATCTCCGCTACATCCTCCATGTCGAAGCGGTGCAGCAACCGGCGGCGGAGCCCGATCTCGACAAGGCCGTCTATGCCGCCGCCGAGGACCCTGTGGCCGAGACGGGAGCGTTGGCGCCGGCCTTGTTGGCCGACCAGGGGGCCAGTGTGCCGGGGCAGACGACCGTGCTGCCCCGCCCCGAGACCGCGATCGACAACGGCAACGGCAACGGCACGGGAGGTGGCGGCAAGGCCCGCATCAAGCGTCCCAATTCTCCCGACCCCGATGCCCTCGTGCCCATCGTGAAGGAGCAGCACGAGAAGGTCGGCCGTAACGATCCCTGCTGGTGCGGGAGCGGCAAGAAGTTCAAGTTCTGCCATGGCGCCGCCTGACGGGCCGTCGGCCGACCTCCCCCGCGACTTCACATCTGAGCTCGGAGCGCTAAGGGAGCGGCTGGCCGAGGCCGAGCGCTACCTCGGGCGCGACAAACTCGAAGTCCGCCGTGTCGAGCTCGAGGCAGAAGTGGGCCGACCCGATCTGTGGGACGACGCCGACAACGCGCGTGCGGTGACCAAGGAGCTCGGACGGGTCTCCGCCGATCTCGACGAGCTCGACGGACTGCGCAGCGCGCTCGAGGACGCGGAGGCGCTGCTCGAGCTCAGCGAGGAGTCCTCCGCCGAGGGAACGGGTGACGCCGCCCTCGACGCGGAGCTGGTCGACATGGTCGACGGCCTCGGCGCGGCGACTCGGGGCGTTGGAGCTGCAGTCGCTGTTCTCCGGCGAGTACGACGAGTTCGACGCCGTGTGCGAGGTGCACGCGGGCGCGGGGGGGACCGACGCGCAGGACTGGACCGAGGTGCTCCTCCGGATGTACCAGCGTTGGGCCGAGCGCCGCGGCTTTACGTTCGAGGTCGACGAGGCCACCGAGGGGCAGGAGGCCGGACTGCTCTCAGCCACGTTCATCGTCCACGGACGGTTCGCCTACGGGCTACTGGCCACCGAGCGCGGCGTGCACCGCCTGGTCCGGATGTCTCCCTTCGATTCCCAGCACCGGCGCCA
This sequence comes from uncultured Acidimicrobiaceae bacterium, assembly GCA_963850185.1. Lineage (GTDB taxonomy): Bacteria > Actinomycetota > Acidimicrobiia > Acidimicrobiales > RAAP-2 > Bog-473. The sequence continues at coordinate 194,904 of CAWKKE010000017.1, read as the reverse complement.
GACGAGCTTCGCCTCAATGGACGTCACGCCCTTCCTCGAAGATGTGTCCTCGGAGGTGGAGATCGACGAGAAAGACCTGCGTATCGACACATATCGCTCTTCGGGAGCCGGCGGCCAGCACGTCAACAAGACCGATTCGGCGGTGCGCCTGACCCACCTGCCGACCGGAATCGTGGTCTCGTGCCAGAACGAACGCAGCCAGCACCAGAACAAGGCGAAAGCCATGCAGATCCTCGGGGCCAAGCTGGCCGAGCGGGCGCGCATGGAACGCCGCGCCGAGCTGGACGCGCTGAGCGGCGACCGCGTGGACAACGCGTGGGGCAACCAGATCCGCTCCTACGTCATGGCGCCGTACCAACTCGTCAAGGATCTCCGCACCAACTACGAGACCGGCAACGTCGAGGCCGTCCTCGACGGCAATCTCGATGCCTTCATGGAAGCCGAGTTGCGCCGCCAGCGCGAGGGCACTTCGTAGCGACACCGTTCCGAGCGTGCGGTGTCGGCGCCGCGACTCGCGGGAGCAGCGTGCATGGCGAGGGCGCGGGATTTACACGCCGCGCATGAGGCGGACTGGCGCGGTTGGCGGGAAAGCAAGCTGCTTCGGAGAGGGTCGCGTATGCGCGGCACCGACGCGCGGATGACGGCACGCGTCGGTCGACCTGCGCCCGAAGCGCCGCGCTCGTCGCGGGCTCATCGGTCGTGTGGACGCGCAGCTGCACCACGCGACATCGACGGACATGCCGGCCGGGACGAGTGCCCCATTGCTCGTCGTGCGGCTACGGGATGGCGGCGCGCAACGGACTGCCGACTCGGCGACATCTCCGGCACACGTCTCGACCTGGGCATCTGCGACAGCCGGGGTCCGAGACGGTGGGGGGTGCGCTGACCTCGGTTTTGTCCGCACGGCGTACGTCCCGGGCCGAGAGCTCCGGTTCGGGTGGCTCTGCAGCGTGGGTGGCGCGGCATGCCGACGGCTGGACGGCCGGTCAGAGTGGCACGGAGGCGAGACGACGAAGCGCATACCCCGGCCACCGGCGGGTGCGCGGCGCTGGGGCGAACGTGCGCCGCCGGAGCGGAGCGCACACTCCTCTTGGGCTGGCGTCGGCGGACACTGATGCCGCAGACGGGTACGGCGGTGGCGAACACGGCCATCCGGACGGCCGGGCGTCTGTGACCTGCGCCGGAGCCCATGACCCGAAACCGCAATGCAGAGTCGGTAGGCTTACGGAGTGCCCCGCCTGCGCCGGCCGGGGCGACACCTCTCTTACCGATGATCCGATTCGAAAATGTCACCAAGACCTATAAGGGATCGACGGTCGCGCTGCGCGACATCACCGTCGAGATCGACAAGGGTGAATTCGTCTTTCTCGTCGGCGCGTCCGGATCCGGGAAGACCACGTTCATCCGCCTCCTCCTGCGCGAGGAACTCCCCGACACGGGCCAGATCCTCGAGGCCGGTCGGAACATAGTGGAGCTGCCGAAATGGCGGGTGCCGTACCTGCGTCGCAATATCGGCTGCGTCTTCCAGGATTTTCGTCTCCTGCCGAACAAGACGGTCTTCGAGAACGTGGCCTTTGCCCTCGAGGTGATCGGCCGTCCCCGGCACGTGGTGGCGAACCAGGTGCCCCAGGTTCTGGACCTCGTCGGCCTGGCCAACAAGCGTGACAACCTGCCCGGCGAGCTCTCGGGTGGCGAGCAGCAGCGTGTCGCCGTTGCCCGTGCTTTCGTGAACCGGCCGCTGATTCTGCTGGCCGACGAGCCCACGGGAAACCTCGACCCGCAGACGAGCCAGGGCATCATGCAGCTGCTCGATCGCATCAACCGGACGGGCACGACCGTCGTGGTGGCGACGCACGACGAGGTGTTGGTGGACAAAATGCGCCGACGCGTCATTGAGTTGAGTAACGGGAGAATGGTGCGCGACCAGGCACGCGGCGTCTACGGCTTCGACGGCTCAGGGCAAGAGGCGGTCTGACGTGGCCGTCTCCGTTGACTACGTCGTCCGCGAGACGGCGTCGAACCTGTGGCGCAACCGCCTCATGACCATTGCCGCCGTCCTGACCGTTGCCGTCTCACTGTCGCTCGTCGGTGCCGCGCTCCTCCTGCGCCAGGGCTCGGCCAACGCCACCGGAACCCTGGAGCGGGGCACCCAGGTGACTGTCTGGATGACGCCGAACGCCAACGCCCAGGAGATTGCTGCGGTCAAGACCGAGCTGTCGCAGCTGAACTACGTGACCCAGCCGTGCGTCTACTGGAACAAGGCCCGCAATTTCTCCGAGGCCCGCCGGCTGCTTCCTTCGGACGTCTTCCAGGCCACCACCCAGGCGGAGATGCCGACCTCCTACTGGTGTACCCCCGTTGCCCTTACCGACGCGGCCCAGGTGGTGCACACCTTCACCGGCACCGCTGGCGTGCTCTCGGTGACCGAGCCACAGCAGACGATCCACAACGAGGAAACGGTGATCAACGTCTCGAAATGGGTCTGTCTGGCCATTGCCATCGTCTTGATCGTCTCCGCCGCCGTGCTGATCCTGAACACCATCCGCATGGCCATCTTCGCCCGGCGGCGTGAAGTTTCGGTGATGAAGCTGGTCGGTGCCACCAACTGGTTCATCCGCGTCCCCTTCATGTCCGAGGGCCTTTTGCAGGGCCTGATCGGTTCACTGCTGGCGGCGGTCGTCGTCTATTTCGTCTATCTCTTCATCAACCACGAGGGAAGCGGCCGGACGACCAGCAATATCTTCACGGCGATGCACATGTCGGGGTCCGAGGTCTTGCTCACCAACGCCGTCGTGGTCATTGTCGGGATGGCGATCGGGTCCATCGGCTCTGCCATCGCGATTCGACGCTTCCTCGACGTCTGACCGCGTGCCGCGGCGTCCGTCCGCACGACGGAACCGTTGAGGTGGATGATGGCGCCTGCGGTCGGCCCCTCTTGCGTGCAGTACGTTGCACGCCCATGCCGGAGGCGCCATGAAGGGCCCGAGGGATGCCGCCTCCAACGGATCGAAGCCAGACCTGTCGCGCTCGCGCTTCTTCTGCAACAACGCGCGCAAGGGTTCACTGGTCTGCGGCATCCTGGCCTTTGTCGTGCTCGTGATCGGCGGTGGCTTCGCGGAGATCAGTTCGAACGGGGCGCCGACGTCACTCGAGACGTCTGCTGTCCGCTGGGTGATCGTGGGATCGCTCGTCCTCGGCGTGATCCTCTACGTCGTCGGCGGGCGCATGCTCCGGAAGGGGCGGGGCTAAGCCGCCTTCTCTGAGAGGCATCGGGCCCACGGAGAGCGGGCGTCACCCGGCGTCATCAGCGTTTGGGCCAGACTGTCGCCATGGGGAGCGCCGGTGACAAGCCCAGGAAGCAACGGCGGCGGTTGGCCAAGGTGCCGAAGTACGAGGAGCCCAACACGTTTCCGGCTCCGGGCCTGACGGGGAGTTCCGGAGCCGTCTTCGGGTCGCGCTACGGGCACTCGGCCGACCACCATCCGCACAAGGAGCCGGGGCGCTTCGGCGCGTTCATCCTCCGCCTCCTGGGGATGAAGCCCAAGTCCTGAGGCAGTGGGCACCGGATCCGGCGAAAGTTCGGCCCGGTGAGGTTTTCGGCAAGGTTTGCATCGAGCAGTAGCCGTCACGCTGTGTCGCGCCCTCGGAGAGAGGGCATGGACGAAAGCGAGGATGCAGATGGCCAACACCACGACGATCACCGGGAACCTGACCCGCGAGCCCGAAATCCGCTACACGCTGCGAGGGGCAGGCAACGGCCCAGCTCGGCGTCGCCGTCAACCGGAGATGGCAGGACCGGACGACCCAGGAATGGCAGGAGTCGACGTCCTTCTTCGACGTCGTCTGTTGGCGCGATCTGGCCGAGAACGTGGCGCTGAGCCTGACCAAGGGCATGCGGGTGGTCGTGACCGGCCGGCTGGAGCACCGGACCTGGGAGACCGAAGAGGGGGAGCACCGGTCCAAGGTGGAGATCACGGCGGACGAGGTGGGCGCCAGCTTGCGGTTCGCCACGGCCGAGGTGCACAAGGTGGAGCGCCGGGACACAGTCTCGCTGGAGAACGCCGAGGGCGAGGCGATGGCGGTGGAGGCCTGAGTGGCGCCCTGGCTGATCACCACGTCCGGCTGGCCATTCGTGACGGCGCATCTCGCCGGAACGACGGCACGCCTCGCGATCGATCCGGTTATGGCAGGAGCCGCCGCGGCCGCCGCCGTCGCCCTGGCCGGCGGGACGCTGTTCGTGCTCCTGCGCAGCCGGATCCGGCGGGACCGGCTGCGCGGTCGCTCGAGGTGATCGCCGTTCAGCGCCGCGTCGGCCTGGTCCCGCGCTGGGCTCAGGTCCCGGTCGCGGACTCCCTCGGATTCGGCTCCGGCATCGCCGCCCTCGGGCTCGTAGGTGAGCGAGAGTGAGTTGACGCAGTAGCGCTGCCCGGTGTCGGTGGGCCCGTCGGGGAAGACATGCCCCAGATGCCCACCGCACCGGGCGCACAGGATCTCCGTACGTGCCATGCCGAAGCTGCGCTCCTTGCGCTCGAGGACGGTGCCGGCCGAGCGGGCCCGGTCGAAGCTGGGCCAGCCGGTCCCGGACTCGAATTTGGCCCCGGTGTCGAAGAGCTCGGCGTCGCATCCGGCGCAACGGAACACGCCCTCGCCGTCGACGTGCAGCAGGTCACCCGACCAGGGGGGTTCGGTCCCGGCGCGGCGCAGGACGGCGTAGCGGTCCCGTGGGAGCTCCGCCTTCCAATCCTCGTCGGTCTTGGTGACTTCGAATGCGGCGTCCTGCCGGCTGGTCTTGCGTGTGAACATGGAGACCTTCCCTTCTGATAGGTGCAACCGGCTCGGGCGCACCGGTATTTCGCCGGCACCCCCACAACGCCAGGGCGCCCTGCGCAGCCGGCCCAGACGAGCTCGACCTTCCTTTTCGGAGGCTCTTCCGGCGGCATGACAACTTTTTGACAACTTTGGGTAATGGTTCTCCTGGGCGGACGGCCGGCCGTCAAGGAGGAGGTGCTGCGTGAGCGCTCGGAGGAGGCTCAGATTGTTCGTCGCCGGGATGCTCTTGGGTGTGGGTCTGTTTCTTCTCGGTGGCGTGGCCGTGGTGCCGGCTCATAGCCCTCCGCAAACCCTGGCCGAATTGCAACCCTGGTTGCTCAAGACGATGTGCGACTACCCGGCCGTGGTGTGCACCTCACACGGGGGGGTGGTGACGTCGCCCAGCACGTTCACGCCGACCGCACAAGGCCGGTGACGGCGGGACGACTCTCCGCTCAGGCTGCCAGGGCGGTGGCGGCGCTGCCCATCAGGAAGAGGAAGTTGTCGGCGTAGAACCGCCTGCGCACATCGGCATCGGCGTCGACGAGAGAGGCCTCGAAGCGCTCGAGCGGCTTGCGCCCGCCCTCCACGTGGGGATAGTCCGACGAGAACAACACGAGATCGGCGCCTGCTTGCTCCACAATCCAACCCACGTCCTCGGTCGGGTAGGGCGTGAACCGGCACTGGCGGTGCACGTAGTCACTCGGCCGCAGCGACAGAGCCTGCAGGCGCTCCTCGTGGCGGTGGAAGGCCTCGAACGCCGACTCCATCTGACGCAGCCACGACGGTACCCAGATGGCGCCTTGCTCAATCACGCCGATGTGCAGGTCGGGAAACTTCTCCAGCACGCCGTCGAAGATCAGCGTGGCCAACGTCTGGGCCGGCGGTGCCGGGATCCCCATGTAGTCCACGGACCGGAAGTTTTCCTCGCCGCCGTGGAAGTCCGGCGGGACGGGCTTGCCGTTGACGAAATAATTGGGGTCGATGAGTGTGCCCGTGCCGCCGACGTGGAACACGACGGGGATACCGGCCTCCTCCGCCCTGGCCCACACGCCGAACAGGTCGACGTGGCTCGGCGAGTGTCCGGGCGGGCAACCCGAGGCGATCAAGAGCGCCGCGGCCCCTTGCGCCAGGGCATCCTCGGTGGCGGAAATGGCGCGGGCCGGGTCGGCCAGCGGGACGTACAGCGAAGGCAGCAGGCGCGGGTCGGCAGAGCAGAACTCGAGCATGCCTCTGTTGTGGGCGCGTGCGGCGGCGTAGGCCAGGTCGGCGTCGTCGTGTTCCATGTCGTGCAGGCGTGAGTTGTGGAACGTGTTGAAGAGCAGCTGGCTCGAGAAGCCGAGGAGATCGAGGGCGCGGCCGCGGTCCTCGGGAATGAACGAACCGGTGGCGGCGAAATTCTTGCGCGCCATGATCTCGGCCTCTTCGTCGGCCCGGTACTCGGGCGAGGCGTGCCGGGCGCGCAGCGCCTCGAAGGACGCGGCGAGGTCACGCTGCTGGTCGGACGGATCGCCGGTCTGACGCAACTCGTTCCCGCCGGGGTAGCGCAGGACGGGCATCCTGTCCCGGTAGGCGGCTTCCGCGTGGTCGCGCAGCCAGGTCGGCGTCTCCATGATGTGGGCGTCGGCGTCGTGAACGATCCGGCCCTGGGAGTAGGGCATGTCTTCCTCCTCCCTCCTCTGGCACCGCCCTCGTCCTGTCATCGGGTGCTTCGGCCAGTATTCCAGGCCTGGCCCCCGCCTCGCCCCAAGCCCACACCGACCGAAGACACCGGGGCGGGAGCTCGCAGCCGATATCTGACGGCCCGTCAGGTCGGGCCCCCCGGCTTGGCTACGCTCCCCGGCGATGGATCTGCGCGATCGCCCCGAGGACGTGGCGTTCCGCCGGCAGGTCAGGGACTTCCTCGACGAGCACCTGGTCGGCGAGTTCGCCGAGCTCGGGGGACGCGGCGGGTCGGGGGACGAGACCTTCGGTTTCGAGGTGCGAAAGCGCTGGGAGAAGGTGCTGGCCGGGGGCGGGTGGACCTGCCTGGACTGGCCGGTCGAGCACGGCGGGCGGGGTGCCACCATGACCGAGCAGGTCATCTTCAACGAGGAGTACGCCCGTGCCGCCGCACCGGGCCGGGTCAATGTCATGGGCGAAGGGCTGCTCGGCCCGACGTTGATCCACTACGGCACGCCCGAGCAACAGGCCCGATTCCTGCCCCCCATCCGCGAGGGCGCCGAGCTCTGGTGCCAGGGCTACTCGGAGCCCGATGCCGGCAGTGACCTGGCCAACGTCAAGACCAGGGCCGAACGCGACGGCGACCAGTGGGTGGTGACCGGGCAGAAGGTATGGACCTCGCTGGCCCACCTGGCGGACTGGTGCTTCGTGGTGTGCCGGACCGATCCCGAGTCGACGCGCCACAAGGGGCTGTCCTATCTCCTGGTGCCGATGGACCAGCCGGGCGTCGAGGTCCGGCCGATCACCCAGCTCACCCGCACCAGCGAGTTCAACGAGGTGTTCTTCGACGGTGCCCGCACCCGTGTCGACAACGTGGTGGGCGGGGTCGGGGAAGGATGGCGCGTCGCCCTGGCCACGCTGGCCTTCGAGCGGGGTGTGGCACTGCTCGGCTTCCAGCTCGGCTTCCGGCGCGAGCTCGACCGCGTCGTGGCCTTGGCCGAGGAGAACGGCAAGGCGCGCGACCCGCTCGTGCGGCAACAACTGGCGCAGGCCCACATTGAGCTGACGATCATGCGCTACAACACGCTGCGCAGCCTCGCCGGCATCGACGGCCCCGTGGCCCCGCCGGGAGCCTCCATCGCCAAGCTCTACTGGGGGAGCTGGCACCGTCGGCTCGGCGAGCTCGCCATGGACATCTTGGGACCGGCGGCGACCGTGCTCGACGGGGACCCGTTGCCGGAGAACCGTGGGTACGGGCTGGGGGAGCTCCAGCGCTCCTTTCTCTTCGCCCGTTCGGAGACCATTTACGGTGGGTCGAACCAGATTCAGCGCAACATCATCGGCGAGCGGGTGCTCGGCCTGCCGCCCGAGCCCAAAGGGGTGGCGTGAGCACCAGCCTTGATGCGTCCTTCGATCCCCCGCCCCCGCCACCGCCCCCCGGGGGCCATGGGCTGCTCGAGGACAAGGTCGTCATCGTGACCGCGGCGGCCGGGACCGGTATCGGCTCGGCGACGGCTCGGCGGTGCCTGGAAGAGGGTGCGTCGGTCGTCGTGTCGGACGCGCACGCCCGGCGTCTGACCGAGACGGCCGAGGAACTGGCGGGGGAAGCGGGGCCGGGCGGATCCGCCCGTGTGCACGCGCTGGCCTGCGACGTGCGCGACGAGCTCCAGGTGACCGGGCTCTACGACGGCGCGCTCGAGCGGTTCGGCCGCATCGACGTGGCGGTGCACAACGCTGGGCTCGGCGGCACGGTGCCGCTCGTCGACATGACGGACGAGCAATGGTCAACGGTGCTCGACATCACGCTGACGGGCACATTCCGCTGCACGCGTGCCGCGCTGACCCGGATGCTCCCGCAGCGGAAAGGGGTCATCGTCAACAATGCGTCGGTGCTCGGCTGGCGGGCCCAGGCGGGCCAGGCGCACTACGCCGCCGCCAAGGCGGGGGTCATGGCGCTCACCCGGTGCGCGGCGGCCGAAGCTGCACCGGCGGGGCTACGGGTCAACGCCGTGTCGCCCAGCCTCGCCGAACATCCATTCCTGAACCGGGCCATCCCCGACGAGGACCTCGCCGTGCTGCGCCGCCGCGAGCTGTTCGGTCGCGGTGCCGAGACGTGGGAGGTGGCCAACGTGATCGTGTTCCTGGCCAGTGACTATTCGTCGTATCTCTCCGGAGAGGTCATCTCCGTGAGCAGCCAGCATCCGTGAGCGGGGGCATCGGCGGCGCTCCGGCCGACCAGGAAGACCCGCGGGCGGACCTCATCTGGGGCACAGTGCCCCGCCTGGTCGACGAGGCGGCGCTGCGGCACGGCAGCGCGGAGGCGCTGGTCGACGGGGCGCTGCGTCTCACCTATGCGCAGTTGGCCGGGGAGGTCGACCGCTACGCCCGCGGCTTCCTGGCCGCCGGGCTCGGTGCCGGGGACCGCGTAGCCGTGTGGGCGCCCAACTGCGCCGAATGGATGCTGGCGGCCCTCGGGCTCTTGCGGGCCGGTGGGGTGCTGGTGCCTTTGAATACGCGCTTCAAGGGCGGAGAGGCGGCGTACATCATTCGCGACGCCGGGGCCTCCATGCTGGTGACCGTCCGCGGCTTCCTGGGCACCGACTACCCGGCCCTGTTGGCCGGCCAGGATACCGCCGACCTGGCCCGCATCGTCCTTCTGCGCGACGAGGATGGAACCGCCGCCGGCGCGGTGCCGGTAACGGAACTGGGAGCGTTCCTCCGCGGCGGCGAGGCAGTCGATCCGGCTGAGTCGGCGGCACGCGCCGCCGCGATCCAGCCCGACGCTGTCTCGGATCTCATCTTCACGTCGGGCACGACCGGTCACCCCAAGGGTGCAACGGCGACGCACGCGCAGTCGCTGCGGACGTTCGGAACGTGGTCGTCGATCGTCGGGCTCACGGCCGGCGACCGCTACCTCGTCGTCAACCCCTTCTTCCATACGTTCGGATACAAGGCCGGCATCCTGGCCTGCCTCATGGCCGGCGCCACCGTGGTGCCCGAGCCGGTCTTCGACCCGTCCGCCGTGATGGCCCGCATCGCCGCCGAGCGCATCAGTGTGCTGCCCGGGCCCCCGACGCTCTACCAGACGCTGCTGTCTGACCCGCGGCGTGCCGAGCAGGACCTGTCCTCCCTCCGGCTCGGCGTCACCGGGGCGGCCGTGGTCCCGGTCGAGCTGGTGCAGTCGATGCGCGACGACCTCGGCTTCGACACCGTCCTGACGGCGTACGGGCTCACCGAATCGTGCGGGACGGTCACCATGTGCCGCCGGAGCGACCCACCCGAGACCGTGGCGGCCACCTCGGGCCGGGCCATTCCGGGCGTGGAGGTCAGGGCGGTGGTCGATGGCACCGACGTGGCGGCGGGTGAGCCCGGTGAGATCGTGGTCCGGGGCTACACGGTGATGCCGGGCTACTGGGGAAACGAGCGGGCGACGGCCGAGGCGATCGACGCCGAGGGCTGGCTGCACACCGGCGACATCGGCATCCTCGACCCGGCTGGCAACGTCACCATCACCGACCGCGTCAAGGACATGTTCGTCGTGGGAGGGTTCAACGCCTACCCGGCGGAGATCGAGGCGATTCTGCGCGGCCACGAGGCCGTGGGCCAGGTGGCCGTCGTCGGCGTGCCGGACGACCGGATGGGAGAGGTGGGGTGCGCCTATATCGTGCCGTCGGAGGTCGTGGCCGCCGGCACGGAGCCCGCGGAGGTCGGTAGGGCGATTCTCAGTTGGTCCCGGGGGGCCATGGCCAACTACAAAGTTCCCCGCAGCATCGTCCTGGTCGACGTGCTGCCGGTGAACGCCAGCGGGAAGGTGCTCAAGCGCGAGCTCCGTCAGCGTCACGCGGACGGGGCGGACAACGTGGTCACGAACGAGTCGTAAGAACGAGAGGAGCACACAATGCGAGGCATCGTCTACACCGGAGAGGGAGTCGAGGTCACCGACGCGCTCGAGGTCCGGGGGCCCGGGCCGAACGAGGTGCAGGTACGCATACAGGCGGCGGGGGTGTGCCATTCCGACCTGTCGGTGATCGACGGGACGATCCCCTTCCCAGCACCGGCCGTGCTGGGCCACGAGGGCGCCGGTGTCGTGGAAGCCGTCGGCGACGCCGTGCGGTCCGTGAAGCCCGGCGACCACGTGGTGATCGCCACCCTTGCCAGCTGTGGAGCGTGTCGGGCGTGCAGCACGGGCCACCCGACGTGGTGCAAGAGCTCGCTCGGTAACATCTCGACGCCTTTCACCTTCAAGGGGCAGCCGGCCTCGAACTTCGCGGCAGCGTCCGTCTTCTCCGAGGTAACGATCGTCAGCGAGGTGCAGGCCGTCCGCATCCCCAAGGACGTGCCACTGTCGTCCGCCTGCCTCATCGGCTGCGGCGTGCTGACGGGCGTGGGCGCCGTGCTGAACCGGGCCAAGGTGAAGCCCGGCGACACGGCGGCGGTCTTCGGCGTGGGTGGCGTGGGGCTGAACGTCATCCAAGGGCTGCGCATTGCCGGAGCGACGAGGATCGTGGCCGTTGACACGGTCGTCGCCAAGGAGAAGCTGGGGCGGCAGTTCGGGGCTACCCACTTCGTCGACGCCAGTGACGGTGACGCCGCGGCGGCGGTGCGCGAGCTCGTGCCCGCCAACCGGGAGTCGGCCGCCGGGGCGCTCTTTCCGCTCGGCGGAGTGACGTGGGCCTTCGACTGCGTCGGTCACCCCGCCGTGCTGCGGAGCGCCCTTGACTGCCTCGATTGGGCCGGCAACGCGGTGGCTATTGGCATTCCGCCCCGCGGCACGGAGGTGGCGGTCGACGTCAACGCGCTGGCCTATGTGGATCGCGGGTTGCTCGGGTGCCGCTACGGCTCGTCGCGGCCGCACCACGACATCCCGCTCATGGTCGATTTCTACAAGTCCGGGCAGCTCATGCTGGACGAATTGGTGTCGCTGACGCGCCCGCTCGACCGCTTCGGAGAGGTTGTCGACGAAATGCACGCCGGCCGCGTCGCCCGCGGCGTGCTGACCTTCGACTAGAAACGGGCCATGCCAACGCAGCCCGCAGTGCGAGCGTCGTCGTGAAGGGCGTCATCCTGGCGGGGGGAACGGGCTCGCGCCTGCACCCGTTGACCCGGATCACGAACAAGCACCTGCTGCCGATCTACGACCGCCCGATGATCGCCTGGTCGATCGAGGCCGTGGTGTCGAGCGGCATCGACGAGATCATGCTCGTCACCGGGGGCACCCATGCCGGTGAGTTCCTCCGTCTGCTCGGCAACGGGCGCGAGTACGGCATCAATCAGTTGTCCTACGCCTACCAGGAGAAGGCAGGCGGCATCGCCGAGGCGCTCGGGCTCGCCGAGCACTTCGCCGGAGGCGGGCCGGTGCTCGTCATGCTGGCCGACAACATCGTCGAGCGGTCCATTCGGCCCATGGTCGAGGCGTTCCGCGCCGACCCGGTGGGCGCGCGCATCCTGCTGTCCAAGGTCACCGAGCCGGAGCACTTGCGCCACCTCGGGGTGCCCGTATTCGGGGACGACGGTCGGGTCACGCACATAGAGGAGAAGCCCGAACAGCCCGCCTCGGACTACTGCGTGACGGGCATCTACTGCTACGAGGCGGGCGTGTTCGACATCATCGACGATCTCGTCCCTTCCGGCCGCGGCGAGCTGGAGATCACCGACGTGAACAACCACTTCGTCGGGCAGCACCAGATGGCCCACGACGTGCAGGAGGGCTTCTGGGGTGATGCCGGGGAGTCGATCGAGGCGTACTACGCGGTCAACGACTTCGTGCGCGAGAACGGCGCCAACCTGTCGTAGGCCGGCGGGCGCCTGGGGGCTCAGTCGGGGCGGGGCTCGACCGGGACGCCGAGCCTGACTTTGCGGATGCTCTCGGCAACCCCGGCCCCGTCGAGGCCCAGGTCGGCCAGGATGTCGTCGGCCTTGCCCTGGGCAAGGTACTGGCGCGGGACCCCGAGCACAACGGTGGCCGGCGCCGGCAAACCCGCCGTTTCCACCTGGGTTGCCATGGCGTCGAGGAGGAAGGCGCCGGCACCTCCGTGGCGGACTCCGTCCTCTGTCGTCACCACGAGTCGGTGGTGGGCCGCGTCGTCGAGCATCGCAACGTCGGGCGGGGAGATCACCCGCGCGTCCCAGACCGTGGGCTCGATCCCCTCGGCGGCGAGCTCGTCGGCGGCCTGGAGGCACGCCCCGACCGTCTTGCCGACGCCGAGGAGGCAGACGGACCCGTCGCCGGCGCGCAGCTGGAGCGCCTGCAGCCCGGTCCCCACCTCGTCGGGGCCGACGTGCCGCGGCGCGGTCTTGGGCACGCGGATCGTCGAGGGGCCCGGCAGCTCCAGGGCGGCGCGCAACATCGGCCCGACCTCCTCGGCGGACGACGGTGCGAACACCGTCATGCCCGGGATGGAGAGGGCGAGCGCCAGGTCGAGGACGCCATGGTGGCTGGGGCCGTCGTCGCCGGTGATGCCGGCTCGGTCGAGCACGAAGACCACCGGGCAGCCGTGGAGCCCCACGTCCAAGTTGGCCTGGTCGAAGGAGCGCGACCAGAACGTCGAGTACACGGCGACGACCGGGCGCAGCCCGGCCATGGCCATGCCGGCGGCCGACGTGGCGCCGTGCTGCTCGGCGATGCCGACGTCGAAAAAGCGGTCCGGGAAGCGGGCCTGAAAGGCCAGCAGGCCGGTCGGGCCCGGCATGGCGGCGGTGAGCGCCACGACGCGCGAGTCCTCTTCCGCCGCGGCCAGCAACGCGCGCGAGAAGGCATCGGTGTACGTGGCAGCCTGCAGGGGTGACTCCGCGATCGCAGTCTCGGGGCCGGAGCCGAGGGAGGCGATGCCGCCACCGTCTGAAGTGGCCGAGCCGCCGACGGCACGGCCCGCCGAGTTCCCCACCGTGTTGTCGAGCGTGACGGGACTGGTGGCCTTCACGTCGTGGAGGCGCTGGACGTCGTCCTGTTCGGCGGGGGCGTAGCCGCGACCCTTCTGGGTGAGCACGTGGACGACGATCGGGCCGTCCCACTCGGCGGCGTGGGTGAAGGCCTGTTCCATGTGCTCGATGTCGTGGCCGTCGATGGGACCGGCATACCGCACGCCCAGCGCTTCGAAGAAGGTGTGGGGCGCCACCATGTCGCGCAGCGCACTGGTCACCGAGTGCACGCCCGAGTACGCCAGTTCGCCCAGGGCGGGCAGCTCGCGCAGGCGCAGGCGCAGGCGTTCGCGCGCCGCGGTGTAGGTCGGGTTGAGCCGCAGGGTCGTGAGGCTCTGGGAGAGCTGGGAGACGGTCGGCGCGTACGAGCGGCCGTTGTCGTTGAGCACGATCACGACGCGCCGCTTCGAATGGCCGAGATTGTTCAAGGCCTCGTACGCCATACCCCCGGTGAGGGCGCCATCGCCGACGACCGCGACCACCTTGCGCTCACCGTCGATGCCACGGAGCTCGAACCCGCTGGCGATCCCGTGGGCGTACGAGAGGCCGGTCGACGTGTGGCTGTTCTCAATCCAATCGTGCTCGGACTCGGCCCGGTTGGGGTAGCCCGACATCCCGCCCGCCTGCTTCAAGGTCTTGAAGCCGTAGCGGCGTCCGGTCAACAGCTTGTGCACGTAGGCCTGGTGGCCCGTGTCCCACAAAATGACGTCACGGGGGGAGTCGAAGACCCGGTGCAGGGCGAGCGTCAACTCGACGGCGCCGAGATTGGAACCGAGATGCCCCCCGGTGGTCGTTACGGTGTCGACGATGAATGTCCGGATCTCCTCGCACAGTTCGGCGAGCTGCTCCTCGTTCAGGCCCTTGACATCTGCTGGCGTCTCGATGCTTGGCAGGATCATGGCGATTCGGCCAGGCTACCCCGTGCCCTGGGCGCCCTCCTTGCGCCAGGGTCCCAGCAGGGTGCACCCGGCGACGCCGAAGGCGGCCAGCGCCAGGACCTGCAGGCCGCGGGCGGGCCCAAGGTTCTGCGAGACCCAGCCCACAATGGGGGCTCCCGCGACCCAGCCGACGTACCCCGCGGCGGTGAAGGCGCCCACCGCGCTCGACCACCTGGCTCGCCATCCTGCTCACGGTGCTCATGACGAGGGGCCAGAACAGCGAGGCGCCCCCTGCGCCGAGGGCCAGCCCCACTGCGGCAAGGCCCGAGAGGGGCGACAGCGACTCGAGAAGGATGCCGGCACCGGCGACGCAGCCTCCGGTGATGAGGGCCCTCCGGGTGGAGAGCCGGCCGAGCAAGTGACCGCCGGCGCCGCGCGTCGTGGCGGCGACGAGCTGGCCGACGACGTAGGCCCCGGCCCCGAGCAACACCCCCGTGGCCAGGTGGTTGCGCAGGTAGAGCACGCCCCAGGTGTCCACTCCACCCTCGGTGATCTCCGCCAGCGCGAAGACGACGAGGAGGGCAAGCAGGCCGTCCCGGCGCAGCCGACCCAGAGGGTTCCGGGAAGGGTGGTGCGGAGACGCGGGGTCGGCCATGGCAAGAGAGGTGCCCGGATCTGTGACGAGGGCCCAGATGCCGACCACCAGGGCCACGACGGCGATGCCGGGCCAGACCCAGCGCCAGGACACCCCGGCATGGATGACCAGCGCGGCGATGGCGGCACCGCTGAGAGCACCGGCGTTGAAGAGCGCGTGCAGGCGCACCAGCGACTTCGGGCTGCTCATCAGGCGGTGTGACGCCTCCGCGTTCATGGCCGTGTCGATGGAACCGCCCGCCACTTCCGCCAGGACCAGGACCACCCCGAAGGACCACGTGTCGCGGGTCAGGGCCAGGGCGCAGAGAAGGACCGACCATGCAAGGAGCGCGATCCAGAGGAGCCGGCGTGCCCCGACCCGGTCGCAGAAGTGCGCCATCACCGCACTGGAGGCACCCGCAACCGCAACGGCAACCGCGAGCAACAGGCCGAGCTGGGCGTCGTTGAGCCCGAAGGTGTGCTGTATGTCGAAGAGCATCACCGCCCAGCTGCCCCAAAAAAGTCCGAAGGTCGCGAAGGACGCCACCACCGGCCCGGCTCCCGCGAGGAGCCCCTGTCCTTCTGTGGTGGGCGGGCGCGCGCTCAGGACGGGCCTGCGGCGCCAGCCTTCGCCAGGAAGGCGGACCGGTCGACGACGACGCGGGTGACCCGGCCGGCGCCGACGAGACCGCCGCCGTCTCCCTCGAGCCGGGCGGCGGACACCGTGAAGATCAGCCGCCTGCCTTCGACCTTGACCAGCGAGGCCTCCGCCAGCACGACCGAGCCCACTGCGACCGGCGCCAGGTGGTCGAACTGCACCCGGGTGGCGACGCTCGACTGTGTCTCGTTGAGGTGGCCGTCCGTGGCCCGGCACGTGGCTTCCTCGCACAATGCAATGAGGCGCGGGGTCGCGAGCACGGGCACGTCGCCCGACCGGAAGTGCTCAGCGGTGTCCTCGGGACCGACCGTCAGCTCGAGCTGCGCACTCAGCCCGGCGTGTGGTCCGTGACCGGCCGCAGTCGCGGTGGCGGCCGCGGGCTGAGACGGATCGGCAGGCACGACCATTACGATACTGCCGTGACCGACACCGCTCTCATCGACCGTGACGTGCTCGAACGCGTGCTGTCCACCGCCCTCGTCGAGGGCGGCGACATGGCCGAGGTGTTCGCCGAGGACGCTGTGACGTCGAGTGCCCTGTTGGACGACCGTCGGATCGAGCAGCTTTCCTCGGGCCGGTCGCGGGGCGCCGGGATCCGGGTCGTCGACGGGGAAACCACCGGCTTCGCCCATACGGCCGACCTGAGCGAGGCGGGGCTCCTCGCTGCGGCCCGGGCCGCGGCCGCGGTGGCCCAGCAGGGTGGCAACGGGGTGCGAACCGTGGCCCTCGACCCTCTGACATCGCACGGGCGGGGCGAGCGCACGCCGCCCGACTCGGTGGACAAGGAGCGCAAGCTCGAGCTCCTGACCCGCGCCGACGAGTCCGCCCGTTCCGCCGGCGATGCCATCACCCAGGTGCAGGTGGGCTGCGGGGACAGCCGCCGACGGATCCTCATCGCCAACTCGGACGGCCTGCTCGCCGAGGACGAGCAGATCAGGACGCGCTTCAACGTCTCGTGCGTGGCCAACGGCGACACCGGCATGCAGACGGGCTACGAGTCGCTGGCCCGCACCGAGGGGTTTGAGATCTTCGAACGCCACCGGGTCGAGGACATCGCCGAGGTGGCAGCGGCGCGGGCGTTGGCGAAGCTGTCGGCCCGCCCGGCCCCGTCGGGCGAGGTGCCCATTGTGCTGGCCGGCGGGAGTGGGGGCATCCTCTTCCACGAGGCGTGCGGCCACGGTCTCGAGGCGGACCACATCCTCAAGGACGCGTCGGTCTATGCCGGCCAGGTCGGTCAGGTGGTGGCCAGTCCGCTCGTGACCCTGGTCGACGACGGAACGGTGTTGGGGGAGTGGGGCAACTTCGCGGTCGACGACGAGGGATTCCTGCCCGCTCGCAACGTGCTGATCGAAAACGGGGTCCTCACGGACTACATGTGGGACTGGCTGCGGGCGCGCAAGGAGGGGAGGAAGTCCTCGGGCAACGGGCGCCGCCAGAGTTACGCGCATCTGCCGATGGTGCGGATGACCAACACCTACCTTCTCGCCGGGACCGAGGATCCCGAGGAGATCGTGGCGCAGACCCCTTCGGGCGTCTACGTGAAGAAGCTCGGCGGCGGGCAGGTCAACACCGCGACGGGCGACTTCGTCTTCGGCACCACGGAGGCCTACCTGATCGAGGGTGGGCGCATCACCGAACCGTTGCGGGACGCCAACCTCATCGGCAACGGGCCGGAAGTGCTGCGCCGCATCGACGCCGTCGCTACCGACTTCGACATGACACCGGGCACCTGCGGCAAGGACGGGCAGAGCGTTCCGGTGGGATGCGGGCAGGCGACGCTGCGGATCACCGGCGTCACCCTCGGGGGCACGGCATGAGCGACGAGCTCCTCGAAATGGCACAGTCCGTCGTCGGCCGGGCTGTCCCGGGCGAGGGCATGGAGGTCTACGTGACGCGGGGCACCGAGACCGAGGTGCGCGCCTACGAGGGCGAGGTGGAGTCGCTCACGTCTGCGGATTCCTCTGGTGTTGGCATCCGGGTGGTACTGGGGGACGCCGACGCCGGTGGTAGCCAGGTCGGCTTCGCCTGGGCCGGCTCGCTCGACCCCGACGTCATCGCGGCCACCCTGGCCGATGCCCGTGACAATGCCCGCTTCGCCACTCCCGACCCCGATGTCGTCCTGGCCGCGCCAGACGGCGTCGAGGCCGTGGACCTCGACCTGTGGGACGACGGCGTCGGTGCCACACCGATGGAGAAGAAGGTCGCGTTGGCGATCGAGCTCGAACGGGCGACCCGTGCCGCCGACCCGAAGATCCGGCAGGTCTCGTCGGCCGACTACTCGGACAGCCGCGTGGAAGTGGCGTTGGCCTCCACCACGGGCATCGTCTCGTCGCGGCGGCGCACCAACGCCTTCTTATCGGTCGACGCCATCGCCGGCGAGGGCGCGGAGACGCAGACCGGCTCCGGGTTCAGCATCGGCCGGGGGCCGAGCGATCTGGTGCCCGACGAGGCAATGGACGACGCCGTCCTCCGGGCCACCCGCATGGTGGGGGCGCAGAAGGCGCGCTCGGCGCATTGCACGGTCGTCTTCGATCCGCGCGTGGTCTCCACCCTGTTGGGGATCATCGCGTCAGCCCTGTCCGGCGAGGCCGTCGTCAAGGGCCGTTCGTTCTTCGCCGGCCGCATCGGCGAGACGATCGCTACCAGCGGGATCACGCTGGTCGACGACCCCACCGACGCCAGGGCGTACGGCGCGTCGTCGCATGACGGCGAGGGGTTGGCTTGCCGGCGCAACGTGCTCATCTCCGACGGCGTGCTGCGCATGTTCGTCTACGACACCGTGTCAGCGCGCCGGGCCGGGGCGCTCTCGACGGGATCGGCGACCAGGGGTGGCTTCGCCGGCACGCCCGGAGCGGGGTGCCGAGCTCTCGTGCTGTCCCGGGGGAGCAAGAGCCAGGACGACATCCTGGCCACCGTCGGCGACGGGCTCTACGTCCAGTCGGTGTCGGGCATCCACTCGGGGGTCAACACGGTGAGCGGCGACTTCTCGGTCGGAGCGGAGGGACTCATGATCGAGGGGGGCGTCCTGGCCCGGCCGGTCCGTGAGGTCACCGTGGCGTCCACCCTCCAGCGAATGCTGCAGTCGGTGGTGGAGATCGGCGGCGACCTGCGTTGGCTGCCCGGCGTGGCCGCCGGTCAGACCCTGGCGATCGCCGACATGGCGCTCAGCGGCGACTGAGCTTTCAACCGGCCGTGCTCGAGGCAGGCGCGGCGTCCTTGCTGGAGCTGCTGCCCGAGCTGCTCGGGCCCGAGCCGCTCTTGTCGGCGCTGGCCTTGTCCGAGCCACCCACGTCCGAAGGGGACGACTCTTTCTTCGACGACGAATCGCCGCCCGAGCCGTCGCCACTCTGCGCGTCGGCGTTCTTCTTGGCGGAGCCGTTGCCCCCCGAGGCCGCCCGCGAATCCGTCTTGTAGAAGCCGCTGCCCTTCAGGACGATGCCCACGGCGCCGTAGACCTTGCGGAGCGCGTCGCCGCACTCAGGGCACTCGGTCAATGGGTCGTCCGTGAACTTCTGGACCGCTTCGAGGCGGTGCCCACACGCCGTGCACGCATATTCATAGGTCGGCAAGGGACTCCTCCGGGGCCGCTGGTTGGCACTCACTGCCTGAGACTGCCAAAGTCTACCTGCCCGAACACCGAGGCAGCGTCGGACTGCGGTCATCGCAAGTCGTAGACTCCACCCTCGTGTCCGACCGCATGCTGGCCAATCTCGACCCGCTGGGCGGCGCCCGCATGGTCGACGTCACACCCCGCGAGCCCACGCATCGCCGGGCCCTGGCCCGTTGCCGGGTCTCGATGTTGCCCGAGACCACGACAAAGGTGGCCAACAACGCCATTACCAAGGGGGACGTGCTGGCGGCGGCCCGCATCGCCGGGATTCAGGCTGCCAAGCGCACGGCTGAGCTCATTCCCATGTGCCACCCGGTCCTGGTCGGCTCCATCGGTGTCAATTTCTCCATCGGTGACGACTATGTCGAGGTCGAGGCCCAGGTCGAGACCGTCGACCGCACCGGGGTCGAAATGGAGGCGATGACCGCCTGTGCCGTCGCCGCCCTCACGGTCTACGACATGTGCAAGTCGGCGGACCGCACAATGACGGTGGGGGACCTGGCGCTGTGGGAGAAGTCCGGTGGCCGCTCCGGCCCCTGGCGCAGGCCCGAGGCGAACCACCTCTAACTCGTCCTCCTTCGCCTCGCCCGCTCCACCCTCCTTCTCGCCCGCGCGATCGTCCCCGGCGACGGGCTCCGCCTCCTGGTCTACATTCGGTCCCGGTGACCCAAGTGGAAGAGGCGCCCGTCGTCGGCAAGGGCATCGTCGGCGCCATTACGTCAGAGGTCGGGCGGATCGGTGGGCGCAACGTGGTCATTGCGCGATCGCTCGGCACCCTCCGCCGCGGCGCCATCACGCACGCTGACGGCGTGCGGCTCGCCGAGGCCGCCGACCAGGCCCGTGAGCTCGGCCTCCCGTTGGTCTTCTTCGTGGCGTCGAGCGGGGCCGACGTGCTCGACGGCGTAGCCGCGCTGCACGGGTGGGGGCGCGCCGCCGCCGCCATCTCGCGCTGCAGCGGCCAGGTGCCGGTCGTTGCCGCCGCGACGGGACCGGTGGTCTCGGGGCCCGCGCTCCTCCTGGGGCTGTCCGACCTGGTCGTCATGAGCTCCGAGGCGGTGGCCTTCGTCTCGGGCCCGCAGATGGTGGCCGAATTCACCGGGATCGAGGTCGGGATCAGCCAGCTGGGAGGCGCCGGCGTCCACGCCACGTCGAGCGGGTTATGCGCGGTGCTGTCCGAGGACGTGGACGGCGCCGTGGCCGAGCTGCTCGAGTATCTCCCGTCCAACACCGACGAGATTCCGCCCCCGGCACCCGTGAGCGATTCGGTCCTGCGCCCCACACCCGAGCTGCGCACTGTCATCCCCGACCGCAAGGCGGCCACCTATGACACCCGCGACGTGGTTCGCTCCTTGTGCGACGACGGCGAGTTCCGGGAGCTGTGGCCGGGGTGGGCCGGGCAGCTGGTCACTGCCTTCGGCCGCCTGGGGGGCACGCCGGTGGGGTTCATCGCCAACCAGCCCCGCATCCTGGCCGGGACCCTCGACATCGCGGCTTCGCAGAAGGGCGCCCGTTTCGTCCGGCTCTGCGATGCGTTCAACCTGCCCATCGTCAGCCTGGTCGATACACCGGGGTTCCTGCCCGGCAAGGACCTCGAGTGGCGCGGCATGATCCGGCACGGGGCCGAGCTGGCCTTCGCCTACGCCCAGGCGACCGTGCCGCGGTTGTGCCTCATCCTGCGCAAGGCGTTCGGGGGCGCCTACATCGTGATGGACTCGCGGGGCATCGGGAACGACATCTGTTTGGCCTGGCCAGGGGCCGAAGTGGCCGTCATGGGAGCCTCCGGCGCCGTCCAGATCCTCAACCGCGGTCTCGAGCCGGGGGAGCGGGCGGAACGAGAGCTGGCGTATGAGGACGAGTACCTCAACCCGTGGCAGGCCGCAGAGCGGGGCCTGGTCGACGAGGTGGTGGACCCGGCGGACAGCCGCATCGTGCTCTGCGCTGTGCTGCGCCAGCTCTGCACCAAACGGGAGTTGATCGTTGGTCGCAAGCATGATGCCGGTCCTCAATAGGGGTTCAGCTGGGAAAACGTGGATTGTCACAATTCCGTAATGAGGCTGAGCCGCATTCGACGCCGAACTCGGTAATGAATCGGGCATGATCAGAGGTGTGGTCCCCCCCACAGATGATGCATTGTTCGTCCTCGAGTCCTGCCACAGCACTTGGATCTTCGACACCGAAAGGATGCGCTTCAGGCGCGTCCTGAAGGGTCTGGCGCTCGATGCGCACGCCGCCACGACGGCGTGGCGGGCGTATTACGGACTCGAGGTCGACCCGATCTCGGAATCGTTCGTCGTGTTGCTCAACCCCGAGGGAACGCGCCTTCTCCGCTCGTGGCGCCATGTAGAGCACTGCCCCCAGTGCGGGGGGAATCAGACCGCCGAGCTCTCGCTCGACGAGCTGCGGGGCGCCTCACTCGCCTAGCTGTAACCCGCGCCTAGAAGTGGATGACGTGCGCGGCGGACAGCAGGAGCGCTGTGATGGTCGCCAGCGCCGCGAGCAAAATGCCGACCAACAGTGGTCGCGACACCGCGGGCCGTGCCGAACTGGTCCGCAGTCCGTGCGCGGCAGCGCGGGCCCGGACTTCGGCCTCGGTGCTCGCCGGGTCGTCGGTGGCCAGCACGAAGCGATGGCGATCCTGGCGATCGCGTTCGACCACGACGACGACCACGCCGGCACGGCCGTCGGGTAGCACCGACCGCTCCACGGGTGACATCTCCTCGAGTTCGGCCCAGTCGCTGTCCCACACGCGTTCGCCGACGGCCTTGTCCAGCTCGAGGCCGGAGTCGAGGAAGGTGAGGGTCAGGTGGGGGACTGCCAGCTCGCCCTCCGGTCCTGCGGTCAGGAGGTAGACGTCGGACACGGACCACGCCTCATCCATACGAGCAGGTGACGCTACTTTGCCGGGGCACGTCACACGCGGCGCCGGACGACCGTTTCAGCGGGAGGGAGGGGCTCCGGGCCACCACGGCTGCCGCCGGTCGCGGCGATCGGCGCGTTGAATCTCGCGTTCGACGTCCGACCAGACCAGCGGATCGGAGTCCCGGCCGGCGGAATCGGCAGTCTGCGCCGCGCGTCATGGTGATGAACGCCACGGTCCAAAGGACGGCGATGGTGCTGAGCTTGGCCAGGAAACCGGACAGCTGCTGGTCGAGGAGCGGCGTCATGCCCGCAACCTTGCTCGGGTAGGTGAAGGGGGCGTAGAGGGGGTGGCGGGCGAAGATCCAGACGATGGAGAGAAAGCTGGGCACGATCGACTGCACAATGAGATAGCCCCCTCGCCCGAGCGAGGAGAGGCGTTGGATTCCCGGAAGTTCCGTCAAGACGGGCGCCCACAGCACGAAACCTGAGGCGAGGACCAACAGTTGAATGACCGTGCGGGCGACGACCGAGTGGGCGGCGAGGCTCACCGCGCCGACGGTCAAGGTGCCGACGGCCACCACCGTGACGATGGCCACGGCAGGCACCGGCCGCACCGCGACCCGCAGCACGGCATCGACAACCGCCGGCCGGGTCAGGCGGTCGATGATGGCGCGGGGTGTCCCGAGGACCAAGAGCGGCGGGACGGCGAGGGTCAGCAGCAGGCGCTGGAGGACGAGCGCCAGGAGCAGCCAATGGCTGGCCAGGTCGCCCAGTGGCGAGGCCAGCGCGGCGGCCAGGAGGACGACGCCGCCGAGGAAGAGGACCTTCTGGCGCCCCGTCGCCGAGCCCGCGGTGCCGTCGGGTCGACCAGAGGTAGACGGCGGCCAGGGACGTCAACGCGACAGCCAGACGGGATGGAGATGCCAGTCGAAGGGACGGGAAGCGGCGATCACGGGCCGGCGCTCGCCGTAGGCTCTGGGCGATGGACGCCCCCGCGAAGCTCGATCGGCTGGAGCGCGTCACCGATCTGGTGCTCGTGCTGCTCGACACACGCCAGCCGCTGACCCTCGACGCCATCGCGCACCAGGTCCCCGGCTACCCGGCCGAGCACGCCGCCCGCCGGCAGGCCTTCGAGCGGGACAAGCGCCTGTTGCGCGACGAGGGCATCCCGGTCCTCACCCAACGCCTGCCGGGTCAAGAGCAGTACGGCTACCAGATCGACCGCGACTCCTTCTACCTGCCCGATCTCGAGCTCGAGCCGGACGAGCAGGTTGCGCTCCACCTCGCCGTCGCCGGCGTCCACCTGGGCGATCCTAGTGGTCGGGATGCGTTGCTGAAACTGGGGGCGGCGGGGTTGGGCGACGTGCGACCCATTGCCTCCCTGGTGCCGCCGGCCGCGCTCATTGAGCTGTTCGAGGCGGTGCGCACCCGCGCCACCGCGGCGTTCGTCTACCGCTCGGAGGGCCGGCGCGTAGCTCCCGTCGGGCTCTGGTTCCGTTTCGGCCATTGGTACCTGGTGGCGTGGGACCTGGAGCGGACGGCGGTACGCACGTTCCGCGTGGACCGCATCGAAGGCGACGTGACGCGCGGTGAGGCCGGCGAAGCGGTGGTGCCCGACGACGTGAGCGTGGACGTGAAGGCGGCGTTGCCCGAAGAACCGTGGGAGGTCGAAGGCGAGGACCGGGTCGAAATGCGGGTCCGGGTCGATGCGCTCGAAGCGCGCCGGGTCGTCGACGAGGTCGGTGAGGACAAGGTGGAGCAGTGGCTCGACGACGGGTCGGTCGATCTGACGCTCGGTGTGTCGTCCTTCGCGTCCATCCGCTCCTGGGTGCTGGGGCTGTCCGATCACGTCACCGTCACCGCGCCGGATGCCTTCCGGGAGGAGCTGATCGCCTGGCTCGACGTGGTGCGCGACGCCGCTCCGCCCCTCCCAGCCGATGCCCGCGCCCCGGAGGTCGAGGCGGCGACGGTCGAGGAGGAGCCCGCGGCCGTGCGCAACGCGCCGGGGCGGGAGACGAGCCGGCGCCTCCGGCGCCTCCTGGCGCTGATCGGCTGGTTGGCGCAAGTGGGGGAGGCTCCCATTACCGACGCCGCGCAGCGCTTCGGAATGAGCGAGAAGGAACTGGTGGCCGAGTTGGAGCTCGCAGCCTGCTGCGGCATCCCGCCCTACACCCCGGACACACTGATGGAGATCGAGGTCTCCGAGCACTCCGTGCGCGCCTTCCTGCCGGCGGAGTACGCGCGGCCGCGCCGGCTGACTCCCGCCGAGGGGTTCGCGGTGGCGGCGTCTGCTCGCCTGCTGCTCACAGTGCCAGGTTCGGAAGATGGCGCACTGCGCCGGGCCCTGGCCAAACTCGACGCCGCGCTCGGGTCACGCGAGGCCGTCGGGCTCGACGTGGACGCGCCCGCCGCGCTCGCTGCGGTGCGAGCAGCCGCGGGCGCCGGCCAGGCCCTCGAGATCGAGTACCTCTCCGGCTCTCGTGACGAGCTGACGACACGGACGGTGGAGCCGTTGCAGGTGGCCACTATCGACGGGCACTGGTACCTCGACGTGTACTGCCACCGGGCCGGCGACATGCGGCGCTTCCGGGTTGACCGGATAGGCGCCGTGCGCCCTTCGGAACACAGCCCGGGCCCGGCCGTCACCCGGTCTCGGCCCCTCGAGGAGATGTTCGTGCCCGGACCCGGTGCGGTCGAGGTCCACCTGCAACTCGGCCCGGAGGCGCAATGGGTGCCCGAGTCCGTTCCGGTGCGCGCCGTACGGCGTGATGCCAACGGCACCGTGACCGATGTGATCCTCGACGTCTCGGGTATGGCCTGGTTCGAACGGCTCTTGCTGCAACTCGGCCCCGCGGTTCGGGTCGTGAGTCCCCCGGAGCTGGCGGGGCTCGCGGCGGAGGCGGCCTGCCGGGTACTGGCACGCTACGAGAGCGGTAGCGTCGGCTCATGAGCGATATGAATGATTTCAACAGTGGCGTCATCGAGGAGTTCCGTACCAATCACGGCAAGGTCGGCGGAGGGTTCGCCGGTGCGCCCGTGGTGCTGCTGACGACCACCGGCGCCAAGTCGGGGAAGAAGCGGCTGAACCCGCTCGTCGCGCTGGTCGACGGTGACGCCCTCTACGTGTTCGCCTCCAAGGCGGGGGCGCCCACCAGCCCGGACTGGTACCACAACCTGGTGGCCAATCCCGAGGTCGAGGTCGAGTTCGGCGACGACCGCTTCAGCGCCACTGCCGTCCCGATCACCTCGGGCCCGGAGCGGGACCGCCTCTATGCCGCGCAGGTGGCCGTGCAGCCCGGCTTCGGCGACTACGAGAAGGCGACGACGCGGGTGATTCCGGTCGTGGAGCTCCGCCGGACCTAGGTGCCGGCAGACCGTTCACCCCGCCGGTGCGTTGGGTGACGGGAGGCCAAGATGCTCGGGATCCACGGGATCGGACGGGACCGGTCCGAGTACTACCTGTCCGATCTCGCGCGCGAGCTGCCCGTGGCCGGACCGGGACAGTGGGCCGGGAGCGCGGCGGAGGGGCTCGGCCTCACCGGGCCCGTGCAGGCTGACGAGTTCCGGCGCCTGCTCGAGAGTCGCCATCCGCGCTCCGGGGTCGTGCTCGGATCGGGACGCGCGTCCGTGCCCGCGTTCGACCTGACCTTCAGTGCGCCGAAGTCGGCCAGCGTGCTCTTCGCACTGGCCGGTGCCGAGGCGGCGCGCGCCGTCGTGGCCGTGCACGACCAGGCCGTGGCGGGGTCGCTCTCGTATCTGGAACAGCATGCCGTCACCGCCACCCGGCGGTCGGGTCCCCTTCGCCAGGTGCTGCCCACCACCGGCGCCGTCGCGGCGGTGTTCACGCACGGCGTCAGCCGGAACGGCGACCCCCACGTTCACAGCCACGTCGTGGTGGCGAACCTCGTCCACGCTGCGGACGGGCGCTGGAGTGCCTGTGACCGGCGAGGGATCGCCGCGCATCGCCTGGCCGCCGCCGCGGTCTACGAGGCCCAGTTGCGCGCCGGATTGGCCACGACGCTCGGCGTGCGTTGGACCGGCGGTCCGGGCCGCACGGCCGAGGTGGCGGGTGTCGGGCCGGAGTTGCTCGGTGCTTTCTCGGGCCGGGGGGCCGATATCCGCCGCCACCTGTACGAGAACGCGGTGCACTCGGGACGAGGCGCCCACATCGCTTGGGCCGCGACCCGTCCGGCCAAGACGCCCGCCGCGCCGTTCACCGACCACGAGGCTCTCTGGCGGCGTCGGGCCGACGACGTCGGCGCCGGCCTGGAGCTCGAGCAGGGCCGGGCGCCGGCTGGGCGCGCCGTGCTCGACGAGCACCGCTTTGCCGGGGACATCTCGCTTCCGGCCCACGGTGGGGCTCACCGCCGCGATGTCGTGGCGGCGTTCGCCGCGGCAGCCCGTGACGGTGCCACGGCCTCTGTCGTCGAACGTCTCGTCGCGCAGTGGGTTCCTCTCGGGTCCGTCGGAGTGGCGGAGCCGCTTCTGCAGCGGCGGACCGTGGTTCCCGCGAACCATCACCTACGCGCCCTCGGTCCCCGTCCGGTCGACCCCGACGACCACGCGGTGTGGTTGGGCGCCGCGCGCGTCATGAACGCCTACCGGGACAGGTGGGGCCTGGTCCGCGCCGAGGCGCCACTCGGCGATCCGCCGAACCTGGCCAGCCTCCCGGCGCGGCACCTGGCCGATCACATCCGCACCGAGCGTGAGGTTGCGACGGCGCGAGCAAGGCTCGGGCTCCGCGAGACCGCGCCGCGTGATCGTGGCCGCGGACGCTGACTCAGCGGCCGCGATCGGCGCGTGACGGCACGGCCAGCTGGCGCACAGGCGGTAGGAGCTCACGCCAGGGCGAGCACGTGTGCGCGGGGGTGAGCGTGGCCTCGTGCACCTCCTTGTCCGGGCCGAGGACGAGGGCGCGCCCCGGTGAGCCGTGCGCCACGGCGTCGACCGGAAGCCGCGTCTGGCGTGTGCTCCCCACCGACGTCGAGGGGCGGAGACGGCCCCAGCGGTCCGCCGAGCGGCTGATCGTCGTGGTCGCCACTTCTCGGTCTCCTGCCAGCGCGCTGAGGTCGCGCAGCGTGGCCGTATCGGCGATGCCGCGCAGCACCACGGTTGTGCCGAAGAGCGAGAGGAAGCCATCGGCGGCGTGTCCCCATCGAACGCGAGCCTGGGAGAGGTCCTGCAGGCAGGCCAGCACCAGGAGCCCCTGGCCCGCGCCCTCACTGACCATGGCCGGAAGGTCGGGGATGGGGGCGATGTTGGCGACCTCGTCGAGTGCGAGCAGCGTCGGCGGCCCGCTTCGCCCGTCGCGAGACCGGACGTAAGCGGCATCTCGCACGTCGCCCACGACGGCTACGACGAGGGGCGCGAATTGCCGTTGGCGCCGACCGGCTGAGCAGACATAGAGGGTGTTGGCGCCGCCGCAGAACTCCTCGAGGTCCAGAGGTGGGGCGATGGTTGATGCGAGTGCCCCCTTCGTGCGGTACGCGGCGAGGACGCCCGAGGCTGTGGACCAGATACCTGACTGCTCACGGGAATCTGTGGCGACGATCCCGGCGAGCAGATCCGTGGCCGGAGCGTCCGCCCCGGCGTTCGAGGCGAGGATTTCGAGGGCCGGTGCCCCATTGTGCCGATCGATCCACTGGAGGACGTCGCGGATGGGGAGCTCTTCGGTGGCGGCGGCGTGGAGCAGCGTGGAGAGCAGCGCGCCGGATCGCTCGGTCCAGTGATGCTCGCCGGCGCGCTGCCCACTCAATCGGCTGGCGCCGACCATCGCTTCGGCGGTGACGACGGCTGCGTCCCAATCGGAGGCGGTGGTGAGCGGTGACCAACCGACGCGTTCAACACCGGGCGGGCACTCCACTTCACCGCTCGGGTCGTAGAGAAATGACCATCCTTCGCTCGAACGCGCCAGAGCGGTCGCCCGCATGACATCGGGCTTCGTCGAGGTCGAGACAACGGGGCCCTCGGACAGCAAAATATTGGGTATGACCAGGGAAGATGTCTTTCCCGACCGTGGCGGACCGAGCACGAGCGTCGAACACTCCGGGCCGGCCCACATCCAACCGTTGGCGCCGTCACCAACATAGATGCCGTGGCGCGTCAAACGGTGGACCCGATGCAGCGCGGCACTCGAAATCAGGCACGAATCGGCACTGTCGACATGCGCATGACCATGGCGTTCCACACGCGCGATGTTTGCGTTGGCGAACATAGAAATCCATGGGACATATCGCGCAATGCGGCGACAACGACATGGCGAGTATGACGCGCTCGGCGCAGGATGTGGCGCGTTTGCGCGTCAAAAGCTGGCGCAAACAACGGTCGTCAACGCGCGGAAAATGACGCCGCGATTAATGAATGCTTGACCTGGGCATGCAAACAACAGAAGAATGTGTGTATCCCAAGTGTGAAGGAGGGTATGACATGTGCTGCGGCACAACGGTGTGTGGCGCGCAAAACGAAAACAGTCGGCTTCGTTTTCGCGCGCCGGGTACCGCGCTGCACGGTGTCGACGTGAGCTCACAACTCGGGGAAGCAAGTCGGTTGGCGTGATGTGGCGGCGTTCATGACGTTGGCACACCTGCGGCAGCCGGCGCAGTTGCAAGTGAAACCGGTGCGGCAGTGCGCACGGCGAGAGGCAGCCGATCTCGACGTGGCGCAGGCTTCACCTCTATTCAGTGACCATGCTCCTAGGGAGGTGCACCTGTGGCAGTAGCCGCAAAAAGAAGGGCCCCGGCCAAGAAGGCCGCGAAAAAGCGGGCCCCCGCAAGGAAAGCAGCCAAGCGCACGACAGCCAAGAAGGCCGTCAAGCGGGCTCCGGCACGGAAGTCCGTGAAGAGGGCTCCGGCGCGCAAGGCTGCGAAGAAGAGGGCTCCGGCGAAGAAGGCGGCCAAGCGCACTGTGCGCAAGGCCACCAAGAAGCGGGCTCCGGCGAGAAAGGCGGCCAAGCGCACTGTGCGCAAGGCCACCAAGAAGCGGCTCCGGCCGCAAGGCTGCGAAGAAGAGGGCTCCGGCGAAGAAGGCGGCCAAGCGCACTGTGCGCAAGGCCACCAAGAAGCGGGCTCCGGCGAAAAGGGCAGCCAAGAAGCGGGCTCCGGCGCGCAAGGCCACCAAGAAGCGGGCTCCCGCCCGCAAGGCGGCCAAGCGGCGCTAAGCGCTTCGTTCCCTCGGGAACACGCGAGACCGGGGGCCTTCGGGCCCCCGGCTCCGCGTCCGGGCTCCCGCTAGGACGTTTGGCCGAGTTCGGCGACGTCGGCGGGCCAGTCGACGTCGTAGGCCAGGTCGGGATTCCGCAGGACGCGCACCGGGAGCCCGAGCCTGTTGGCTTCTGCCCGGTGGGCGCGAAAGGAACCGGCACCGTAGGCGAAGCGAAAGTCCGATGCCGCCGGGAGTCGCAAGACGTTGGTGCCGTCGTCCCGGCGGTCGGGGACGAGCATGATGCCGTCGAAGGGAGCGAGCGCGCCCAACCTGTGCGCTCGGGGCAGGTCGCCGTGGGCGACGGTCACCCAGCGTGTCCCTGCCCGCGCCAGCCGGTCGACCCCAGCCCGCACGGCCCCGTTGAGGCCCTGGCCGGGCTCCCACATGACGCTGGCACCCACGTCGGCCGCCCACCGGGCCACGTCTTCATCGTCACAGACCACGGCGGTCGGCAGCGGCGCGCACGCAGCCGCCACGTGCGTGGCCATGGCGCGCACGAGCGCAATGCGATCCGCATCGGACAGGGTGGATCCGAGTCTCCGCTTGGCCTGGTGGAAGGCCTTTACCGGGATCAGGACGACCTCGGGGCCAAGGTAGAGGTCGGCCGCTACCGCCGCGTGGTCCGCTGGCGGCGCGCTGGCCTTCGACACCCGGTCAGTGTAGGGGTCCACGCGAACGTCACCGCGGGTCCGCCGTAGGCTCTGGTTCCATGAGCGACCGGGTAGCGGTGATTGGTGCCGGATCGTGGGGTACCGCGGTCGGGACCATCATCGGGGCGTCGCATCCTGCGTCCCTCTGGGTGCGTTCCCCCGAGTTGGCGGCCTCCATGACCGAGACGCGCCGAAACGAGAGGTACCTCCCGGACGTACAGCTTCCCGACGGGCTGACGGTGACGTCGTCGTTGGCGGAAGCGCTCCAGGGCGTCAGCATCGTCTTCATGGCGGTGCCGTCGCACGGGTTCCGCGCCGTGCTGACCGATATGCAGCCGCTGGCGGGGGACGTCGAAGCGGTGGTGAGCCTGGCGAAGGGGATTGAGATGGGGACCAACCTGCGCATGTCGCAGGTGGTGGCCGAGGTCCTTCCCGGCGTCCCGGCCGGCGTGCTGACCGGACCGAACCTGGCCCGCGAGGTGGCGCAGGGGCATCCAGCTGCCTGCGTGGTCGCTCTGTCGGACGAGGCGCTGGCGAGCCGCGTGCAGGAGCTGGTGCACACGCGGACGTTCCGTACCTATATGGGCACTGACGTCGTCGGGTGTGAGATCGCGGGCGCCACCAAGAACGTCATGGCAATCGCCGCCGGGATCGGCGACGGGCTCGGCCTCGGAGACAACACCCGGGCCGTTCTCATCACGCGTGGGTTGGCCGAGTTGGGGCGGTTGGGTGTCGCCCTGGGGGGGAAGGTCCTCACGTTCGGCGGCCTGGCCGGCGTCGGCGACCTGGTGGCGACCTGTGCCAGCCCACAGAGCCGGAACCGGACGGTGGGGTTCGCTCTCGGGGAAGGGCAGTCCCTCAGCGAAATCATCGGCGGCATGCACATGGTGGCGGAAGGCGTCAAGAGCGCGGGCCCCTTGGTCGGGCTGGCGCAGGCGCATGGGGTCGAGATGCCCATCGTGGAGCAGGTCCAAGCCATTGTGGAAGGACACTGTTCACCGGCCGAGGCGCTCCTCAACCTCATGCGGCGACCCTCACGCCCCGAATGGGACGAGTCGCTGCTGCGGGGCCTCCCGACATGAGCGGCATCTTCTCGAGCTATGACATGCAGCCCGGTGCCGACGACGAGGAGCGGAAGGAGGCCGCGCTGGACCATGTCAAGGAGATCCTCCTGATGCACGGCGCCACCGAGGAGGAGATCGACGGTGCCGTCGCCGACGGCGTGATCGATCTCTTCGTGGCGGACCGCCTGCTGGTCCCGTCGCGCCGGCGCTACACGAGGGTCGAGGTGGCGGAGCTCACAGGGGTCAGTGTGGGCATGCTGGAGCGCTTCTGGCGCGCCCTCGGCTTCCCGGGGGTCGACGACGACGATCGCGCCTTCACCGACCTCGATCTCGAGGCGGTCCAGATCTTCCAGGGCCTGCAGGCTCTCGGTGCCGCCGATGCCGAGACGGCCGTCCAGATGGCGCGCGTCATCGGTTCCTCCATGGCGCGCATCGCCGAAGCGGAGCTGGTGCCCGAGGACATGGTGGGCGCGGAGGTCGACCCCGTCCTTTCCGCCGAGGCGTTCGCCGGCGTCGCCGACGTCACGATTCCCGCCATGGCCAAGTTGCTCGAATTCGTGTGGCGGCGCCAGGTGGCGGCCGGCATTCAGCGCAGCATGATGCTGCGCAGCCACGGAGTGGCGCCCGGGCAGAGCCCGGTGCTCGCAGTCGGGTTCGCCGACATGGTCGGGTTCACGCTCCTGAGCCAGCATCTGAGCGACGAGGAGCTCGCCGCCGTCGTGCGGCGCTTCGAGGAGATCTCCCACGACATCGTGACCAGTGCCGGGGGGCGTGTGGTGAAGATGATCGGCGACGAGGTCATGTTCGTGGTCGACAGCGTGGCCGCGGCGGCCAGGATCGGGCTCAGCCTCGCCGATGCCTACGCTGACGACGACCTCTTGTCGGATGTCCGGGTGGGCCTGGCCTGTGGACCGGTCCTGTTGCGCGACGGCGACTACTTCGGGCCGACCGTGAACCTGGCGCACCGGATTGTCAACATCGGCAATCCCGGGACGGTGCTGATGTCGGACGAGTTCCACAACGCCCTCGAACAGGAGGCACCCGACCAGTTCGCGGCGCAGGCCCTTCGGCCGCGGCTGTTGAAGGATCTGGGTCGCGTGCAGCTGTGGTGGTGCGGCCGCGTCGGTCACGAGGCCGACGGGACCGGCGCGGCCGCCGACCGTCGGCGCAACGTGCGCTGGGAACGCCTTTCTGAGGTCCTGCGTGACCTGGAGGAGCTGCGAGGCGTGGGCGAGCGGCTGCTCGGCGCCAACCGGGGGCCCGGCTCAGGCGCCGCGGAACCTGGCGGTGGCGATGCCGTAGGGTCGTAGCTCGAACGAGCCCTCGAAGGAAGCCTCTGGGTAGCCGCGTAAGTCGACGAGCCACCCGGTGCGACCGGGAAACGACACCACGGCCGGGCGGTCCGTCGGATTGAAGACTCGCACCTCGAGCACGCCGGCGACACGATGCAGCGCGCTCGACCTCGGCGCCGTGAACCACCATCTCGCTCCCTGAGGCCGGCCGTGGGCCGCCGCCCAGGCTCAGGACGGGCTCCAGCGGGAGCAACACATCGTCGGCCAGCTGGTACGGGTCTTCGCAGTCGAGTGCCAGTGCGTAGCGCAGCTCCACATTCTTGCCGCGCATCTGGAGTCCCTCCACCGGCGTGATCGGGCCGGCAGGAAAGGGGCGGTAGGCCATGCCGAGCCGGGACAGCATCCCGGTCGAGCGCAGGACGGTCAGCGCCATGGTGCGTGCCGCGTTGCCTTCGACGTCGATCAGCTCGTACTCGCACACGCCTTCGTGGACCACCGTGAGGCGTCCTGCGCTGACGAAACGGTTGGAGGGCGCAGTGGGCAGCCCGAACTCATCGGGCCGGCCTTCGGCCGTGAGGCCGCGCCTGACCACCGTGAAGGCGCTCTCGGCCTGGGAGTGCTGCGCCGGTTCGGGGAGCGGCAGGTGCACGCGGAGGCGGTGGTCGCCACTCGGGTTGACGAACGCGGTCACCACGCGCACCGTGGCGTCGTCTGCCCGCACCTCCACGTCAGTGTGGACATCCACCTGGTGCCCGCCAACGCGCGCCTGGGTGGAACCGTCGACGTGATCAGGCCAGTCGTAGGTGCTCGTGACGTGCACGCGGGCCCGGACCGGCCCGTGCTCGTCAACCCGGACGGTGACGGCGAGGGGCACGTCGACGAAGGAGTCCTGGCGCGGCGGCGAGTAGTTGTACGAGTCGCCGAGGTCGCCGCCGTCCACCAGCCGGCCATAGCCGAGCGTGCCGTCGAGTGCG
The DNA here is from genome assembly GCA_963850185.1 of uncultured Acidimicrobiaceae bacterium. GTDB lineage: Bacteria > Actinomycetota > Acidimicrobiia > Acidimicrobiales > RAAP-2 > Bog-473. Next base: position 161,697 of record CAWKKE010000017.1, on the reverse strand, counting down.
AAGGTCCCCGCGGCGGTGTCCACGTCGACGCGTACGAGTCCATTGCTGACCATGACCGATCCGTCGTTCTCGCCGATCTCGACCGGATGGGCCAGGGGTGCCGGCTCGAAGGCGGTCCAGCCGTAGCCCGGCACCTCGCCGGTGCGGGCGAGGATCTTGCGCGTCGCCGGCTGTTCCATGGCGACCCGGACCACGGCGTCGGGCCGGGCGCCGAGCCTCGTGTAGACATCCTGCTTCGCCTCTGCAATGGGGACGTCGGGCTTCTCCTCGGAGCCCACGGCGATGGTGATGTCGAATCCCTCGTCGGTGTCCGTGATCATCACGTCGTGGATCCAGGCATCGTCGCTGATCCGGGGGCCCTGCATCATGGCCAGCACGGTGCGGACGGTGTCGGCATCGAGCACCATCGAGCCGGGCAGCCCGGAGCGCTCGGAGAGCACCTGCACGTCGGTGGGGGCGGGTCCGTCGGCGGGCACGATCAGCTCCACGACACCCGTACGGGACCGCTGCGACGCGTTGAGCACCGTGGGTCCGACGTGCGACAGCGAGCGGGCGAAGGTCTTGACGGCGCGGTCGGCCAGGCCGGAGGCGATGGTGCGCGCCTCGGCGTAGCGGTGCAGCACGGCATCGACGACGTCGTCGACCGAGCAGGCGCAGATGGAATCGTGCGCCGAGTTGCGCACCATCTCGAGCCAGGCCAGCTCCAACAGGCGGTCGGGGTAGTCGGCGGGCGCCTGGAACAAGGAGGCCAGCGGTTCGGCGCGGCGCTCCAGTTCCCGCTCGGCGAGCGCGCCGCGACGCTTGACGTCGACCCGGTTCGAGGTGACGCCCATGAGCATGTTGGCCCGGGCGCCGGAGCGGAGCTCGCCCTCCACCCGGGTCAGCCCGTCGCCGGGGGCGTCGGCGAGGTAGCGGGGAAACGAGGTCACCTCGAAATCGAACTCGTCCTGCAGGTCGTTGGCCTCGGCCACGACCCGGCCCAGCCAGGGCTGGGGCATCAGGTGGTCGGACCCGTTCATGCACAGCAGGTCGCCCATGAGGAACTCCTCCACCTCGGCCACGTTGTCGCGCGTGCGGCGGATCAGCGCCTTGGCGTCGTCCGGGAGCGCCGCCCCGTTGCCGTACCCGACCGGCAGGTACTCGGCCCGGACCGAGGATCCGTCGGGGGACTCCCAGATGAAGGCGTTCTTCGTCACCTGCGAAGGCACACCTCGCCAGACCACCGCGTCGTGGAAGCCCGCCAGCTGCAGAATCTGCGGCATCTGCGCAATGTGGCCGAACATGTCGGGGAGATAGCCCAGCTCCATCACGCCCCCGAAGGCGGCCCCGCGGACGAGTCCCATCTGCAGGTTGCGCACGATCGTCTCGCCGGAGGCGAGGAACTCGTCCATCAAGATGTACCAGGGGCCCACGCTCAACCGGCCGGCGGCGGCCAGCGCGCGGAGCCGGCCTTCGGCCTCGGGACGGACCTCGAGGTAATCGTCCACCACCGCCATCTGCCCGTCCAGCATGAAGTGGGGATAGCTGGCGTCACGCTCGAGCAGGGGGAGCAGGCTGTCGATCAGGTCCACGAGAGCGAGACGGAAGTCCTGATAGGACTTGTACCATTCCCGGTCCCAGTGCGTGTGCGGAACGATGGCAATCCTGCGGGCGGTCATGACCGTCAGACTATGACCTGCGCTCGCCGGTGGTGAGGGCGCTCGTCCCGGCCGGCGACTGGCCGGACCGGCGGCCCGCTCCGCCTGGTCGGACGCTCCCTGAGGTGTGGGCAACGCGGTGGGCGGCCCAGCCGGAGGCGCCCGCGCTGATCGACGGCTGGGACGGCGGGCGCGTGGTCGACGCAGCGACCCTCGGTGCCCGCACGGAGGCTGCGGCCGCAGCCCTGGCCGAGCGGGGCGTCAGCGCGGGCGACCGCGTGCTGTGGTGCGCCCGCGCCACGCTCTCCTCCATTGAGGCCCTGCTCGGCGTCCTGCGCGCGGGTGCGGTCCTCGTGCCGGTGAGCCCGTCGGCCACTGCCCGCGAGCTGGACCACGTGGTCGCCGATGCCCGCCCGGCGCTCGCCGTGTGCGACCGCGCCCGGCCCGATGCGTTCGGCGGTGGCGGCCCGGTCCTCGTCGGGGTGGAGGAGCTGGCGCGGGCCGCCGGGCACGCCCGGCCCGTCGTCGCACCGGCCCGGCAGCCCGGCGACGACGCGCTGATCGTCTACACATCCGGGACCACGGGGAAACCAAAAGGGGCGGTGCACACTCATGCGTCTTTGCTGGCCGGAGCCTCGGCGCTGCTGACTGCCTGGGACTGGACCGCCGGGGACCGCCTCGTGCTGTGTTTGCCGCTCTTCCACGTGCACGGGCTCTGTGCCGGGCTGTTCGGGACTCTCGCGGCCGGTGCCTCGGCTGTCGTGTTCGACCGCTTCGACGAGGCGGCGATTCTCGGCGCTGCTCGCACGAGCACCATGTTCTTCGGCGTCCCCACCATGTACCACCGCCTGGCCGGGACGGGGGACGCAGCGGCGCTCGGCGCCCTGCGCCTGTGTGTGTCGGGTTCGGCCCCGTTGGCCGCCGACCTGTGGCACCGGTTGTCCGGTGCCGGCATCGACGTGCTGGAGCGTTACGGCATGACCGAGACGCTGCTGACCCTCTCCAACCCCCTGGTGGGTGAGCGACGTCCCGGCTCGGTCGGGGTGCCGCTACCCGGGGTGGAAGCGGCGCTCGACGATGCGGACGAGAACGGCATCGGGGAGTTGTTGGTGCGCGGCGCGCCGTTGTGCCGTGGCTACTGGGGCCGGGACGACTTCCCGACCAACGGCTGGTTCGCCACGGGCGACCTCGTGTCGGTCGCGGGGGACGGCTACGTGACGGTCCGCGGCCGCCGCACCGAGCTCATCATCACCGGCGGCCACAACGTCTACCCCGCCGAGGTCGAGGCCGTCCTGGCCCGCCACCCGGGTGTGGTCGAGGTGGCCGTGGTGGGGGAGGCGTCGGAGGAGTGGGGCGAGACCGTGGTCGCCTACGTGGTGGGCGATCCGGACCTGGACTCGCTGCGGGACCTGGCGGCCGCGGAGCTGGCGCCCTTCAAGTGCCCGCGCGAGCTGCGCCGCATCGACGCCCTACCGCGTAATGCGTTGGGCAAGGTGGTCCGGGGCGAGCTGCGCTGAGCGGGGAGCGGCCCGGCGCCTGCGGTAGCGTGCATGCCATGGCAACCTTCCTCATGCTCTCGACGGTGGGGCCGGACGGGGCCGCCACCCTGACCGAGAACCCGGACCGCCTCAAGGCCGTCAATGCCGAGGTGGAGGCCATGGGAGTGCGGGTGGTGGCGCAGTGGGCGCTGCTCGGGCAATACGACTTCTGCACGGTGCTGGACGCCCCCGACGAGACCACCATGGCCCGGGTGTCGTTGGTCCTGGGGTCACGCGGGACACTCAAGACGCTCACGCTCTCGGCCATTCCGATCGACGACTACATCGAGAGTGTGCTGAAGGCTCAGAAGGGCTGAGGCCTCAGTGCCACCAGAAGCCCTGACGCGACCGTTCTCGGCGCACGTCGTCGCGTGAGAAGAGTTCGCCCAGAACGCTCCCGTCCGACATGCGGCGGATGCGGTATCCCTCGTCGGTGACCTCGGCGATCTCGAAGCCGCGCACCCACGTGCCTTGGAAGCGGTTGCGCACGTCCACCTTCGTCCCCGGCGCCAAGGGAGTCCGCGTCTGCGCATCCGCCGTCTCCCCCCCGTCCATGCTCACGCCCCCATCGTACGAGGCGGGCGCGCGCCCGCCTCGTACCCGATGACATGACCGTCTGCTCCCCGGACCTCAAGGAGGAACGCCGCCTGCGCTCGCAGGGCTACGACTCAGTCGCTGGTCTCGACGAGGTCGGTCGCGGTGCCTGGGCCGGTCCGCTGACCGTGGGCGTCGCCGTCGTGCGCCCCCGCGTGCAGCAGCGCTCCATGCCGCCGTGGCTCCGGGACTCCAAGATGCTCAGCGAGGCCAGGCGCGAGGAGATCTTCGGCGCGGTCGGCGCGTGGTGCCAGGACTGGTCAGTCGGGCATGCGACGCCGGCGGAGTGCGACGAGTGGGGCATGACCGAGGCGCTCCGGGTGGCGGCCCGCCGCGCGCTGGCCGGGCTCACCGTGTGCCCGCAGGCCGTCCTGGTCGACGGGCCGGTCGACCTCCTCCGCCATCCGCAGGACCGCTTCGAGGGAGCGGTGCGACCCATCGTCGACGGCGACGCCAAGTGCGCGTCGGTGGCGGCTGCCTCCGTCCTGGCCAAGGTCGTGCGTGACCGGCTGATGCGCCAGGAGGCCGACCACTTTCCGGCCTTCGCCTTCGAGCGGAACAAGGGCTACCCCTCACCCCTCCACCAGACTGCGCTGCGCGGGTACGGGCCCACGGCAATCCACCGCCGCAGCTGGGCATTCGTACGGGAACTTCCATGGTGCGGGGAGCTGCGGGCAGGTCGCCAGGGGCAGCTGTTCGGAGTCGATTGACTCGGGCCGGGAGTGGTTTCCGGTTAGCGTTGCTGGCCGTGGAGCGGATTGCGAGGCGACGAGGGCGCTCGTCGCGCGCCACCGGGTCGACCCGATGAATCCGGTCCTCGAAGTCGAGGGACTGAAGACCGAGTTCCGCCTCAAGAGCGCCAACGTCCTGGCCGTCGACGACGTGTCGTTTGGCGTCGACCCGGGTGAGTGCGTCGGCGTGGTCGGCGAATCGGGTTCTGGCAAGACGACCATCGGCCTGTCGATCATGAAGCTCCTCCCCAACGTCGGGCACGTGGTGGGAGGCTCCATCAAGCTGCTCGGTCAGGACCTGGCGCCGCTCGGCGAAAAGGAGATGTGCAAGGTCCGAGGCAATCAGGTGGGGATGGTGTTCCAGGATCCCCTGACGTCGCTCAACCCCACCATGAAGATCGGCGATCAAATCGCCGAGAGCGCCCGGCTCCATCAGGGAGCATCCAAGAAGGAAGCCCGCGACCGGGCGCTCGAGGTCCTGAAGATGGTGGAGATGCCGAATCCCTCAGGCCGGCTCGATGCCTACGCCCACGAGCTCTCGGGCGGCCTCCGCCAACGGGTGATGATCGCCATGGCACTCGTCTGCACCCCGAAGCTCCTCATCGCCGACGAGCCCACCACCGCGCTCGATGTCACTATCCAGGCCCAGATCCTCGACCTCCTCGACCGCCTGCGCCGGGACCTCGACATGTCGATCATCCTCATCACGCACGACATGGGTGTGATCGCGGAGCGCGCCGACCGTGTGCTGGTCATGTACGCCGGGCGGATTGCCGAAGGCGCGACGACCACCGAAGTCTTCACCCGCATGCGGCACCCCTATTCCGAGGCGCTGCTGGCCTCGGTCGCCAAGCTGGACCAGGACCCGTCGGTCCGCCTGATCAGCATCCCCGGCCTGCCGCCGGATCTGTCGCAGCCGATGACCCACTGCCGCTTCGCGGCCCGCTGCCGGTACGTCCAGCCCGATTGCCGGGAGAGCGAGCCCGAGCTCGTACCGGCGGCGGACAGCGCGCCCGGCCACGTCGCCCGCTGCTTTCACCAGGTCGGCGTCGACCCGGTCACCATCGCCAACCGGCCCCGAGGCGGTGGCGATGGCGGCCGACCTGCACGTCAAAGTGGACGAAGTGGCACTGGCCCGCGAGCAGGTCCGCGCTCGCGTCGCTGAACGAGGCTCCCGCACTGGTCACCATCGATCACGTCGTCAAGGAGTTCGAGGTCACCTCGGGGGCACTGGTGCAGCGCAAGATCGGCACGGTCAAGGCCGTGTCCGACGTGTCTCTCACCATCCGGCGCGGCGAGACGTTCGGCCTGGTCGGTGAGTCCGGCTGCGGCAAGACCACCATGGGTCGCATGGTGGTGGCGCTCGAGATCCCGACGTCGGGCGCCGTGCAGTTCGAAGACGAGAACATCGTCGGGCTCTCAGGGCGGGCCATGCGCCGGCGCCGGCGCGACATGCAGATGATGTTCCAGGACCCCTACGCCTCGCTCGATCCCCGTATGCGGGTCGAGTTCCATCCTCCGCGAGCCCCTCACCGTCCAGGGCATCGGCACGCACGACGAGCAAAGGCAGACAGGTCCTGCGGATGCTCGACGAGGTCGGGCTGCCGCCACGCTCGGCCGAGCTGTACCCGCACGAGTTCTCCGGAGGCCAACGGCAGCGGATCGGCCTGGCCCGGGCCCTGGCGCTCGAGCCCAAGCTGATTGTGGCCGACGAGCCCGTCTCGGCCCTCGACGTCTCCATTCAGGCGCAGATCCTGAACCTGCTGAAGGAGCTCCAGGAGAGGCACGACCTGACCTATCTCTTCATTTCGCACGACCTGGCCATCGTGAAGTACATGGCGGACCGGATCGGCGTGATGTACCTGGGCAAGCTCGTCGAGATCGGCCCCGCCCGCGACATCTACACGCGGACCGTACACCCCTACACGCAGGCGCTGATCGGCACCATCCCGGTGGCCGACCCCACCCAGCGGGAACAGCGGGGGGAGCACATCCGCGGCGAGCTGCCGTCGCCGCTCGACCCCCCGTCGGGGTGCCGGTTCCGGACACGGTGCCCCTTCGCCCAGGATGTCTGCGCCGCCGAGGAGCCTCCGTTGCGCCCCTTCGGCGAGGGCCACCTCGCTGCCTGCCACTTCCCGCTGCAGACGCCCACCGGGCCGGCTGCCGGTGGAGCTGGTGCCCACGGCCGCCACCCCGGCCTGACCGCGCGGCGACTCAGCGCTGCTGCAGGCGGACCTCCAGCGCGTCCCGCAGGGCATCGCCGATGAAGTTGAAGGCGACGACCACCAGCACGATGCAGAGGCCGGCCGGGTAGATCTCCCACCAGTAGCCGTCCAGGGCGTAGTTGACCCCGTTGGACAGCATGGAGCCCCAGTCGGTCTGCGGCGCGGGCACGCCCAGGCCGATGTAGCCGAGCGCGGCCAGCAACAGGATGGCATCGGCGATGTTGAAGGTGGCGTTGACGACGATCGTCCCGATGCTGTTGGGGATGATGTGGCGCAGCACGATGCGGGTCCGGCTCCCGCCCATGACTTTCACGGCCTGCACGTACTCCCGGTTCCGCAGTGACAGCGCCTGCCCGCGGATCAGCCGGGCCGGGATCAGCCATGAGACGAAGGCGATGACGAAGATGAACACGGTGAGCGAGGGACGGAAGACCGTGGCGAGGACGATGGCCAGGAAGAGGACCGGGATCGACAGGAAGGCGTCGACGATCCGCATCAGGACGGGATCGAGCCACGAGCCGAAGAAGCCCGAGATGGCGCCGTAGAGGGCGCCGAAGACGCTGGCGATGGCGGCGGCGGCGAACCCGACCAGGAGCGAGATCTGGCCGGCGTACATCAGCCGCCCGAGGATGTCGAAGCCGCTGCTGTCGGTGCCCAGCGGGTGGCCGTTGCCGGGCGGGGCATTGTCGGGGGAGAAGAGCGCTTGCGAGGCGCTGGTCTGGTTGGTGTGGTAAAAGAGCGGCCCGACGTAGCAGAACAGCAGGAACGCGATGATCACGATCACGCCGACCACTGCGAGCTTGTTCTCAATGAAGACCGAGAGGATGCGCCGTCCGAGTCCGCCGTGACTGACGACGTCCCCGCCGCTCGGGCCCCCCGGCTCGCTTCCGAGCTCTTTGCTCAGGGCATCGAGATCCTCCAGCGGCCCGGTCTCGCCGACGATCTCCCGGCCGACCTGCTCCTGTTGCGTGACGCGGACGAGGTCCTCAGGATTTTGCATAGCGGATCCTCGGATCGACGACCGCGTAGAGAATGTCGGCCAGGAGGTTCCCGGCGATGGTGGCGATGGTCACGACGAAGGTGACGCCGAGCAGCGTCGGGAGGTCCTCCCGGAAGGCGGAATTGACGGCCAGGAGGCCCATCCCCGGGTAGTTGAAGACGCTCTCGGTGATCACGGCGCCGCTCACGATGGTCCCCAGGGAGAGCCCCAGGAGCGTGACGATGGGGATGATGGCGTTGCGCAGTGCGTGGACGTAGAGGACGCGTTGGGGCCCGGCGCCCTTGGCGCGGGCGGTCCGCACGAAGTCCTCGGTCATTGTCTCCATCATGGAGGACCGCATGTAACGGCTGAAGGACGCGATGGTGATGGCGGAAAGGGTGATGACCGGCAGGACGAGCGCGCGTGGGTCGGAGAGGACCCCGACGATGGAGGTGCTCTGGGGGGCCTCGGTCGGGAAGATCTTGATGTAGATGCCGAACCACAGGATGAGCAGGGTGCCCAGCAAGAACGCCGGCATGGCGTAGAGGACGAAGGTCACCCCGGTGATGACGTAGTCCTCCGGCTTGTTGCGCCGCACGACCTGGTACACGCCCAGAGGGATGGCGACGACGACGGCGAACAGGGTGGAAATCCCGACCAGGATGAGGGTCTTCGGGCAGCGCCTGGTCGCGATGAGCTGGCGTCACGTTCTGGTTCAGGTAGTAGGAACGGCCCAGCTGGAAATGCGCCAGGTTCCACAGGTAGCGGACGAACTGGTCCCACAGCGGGAGGTCGAGCCCGTTCTCCTTGTTGAAGGCTGCGATGGCCGGCGGTTGGGCCCTGGGGCCGAGCACCGCCCGCGCCTCCCCGCCGGGGATCAGGTGGATGAGGATGAACATGAAGGCCATCACGCCGATGACGACGATGACGGCCTGCAGGAGCCGCCGGACGAGGAAGCCGGTCACGGAGTGATGCTAGGCACGCTGCGCGCGCTCAGGCCCATCCGTGACCGGCTCGTGTCCTCGCTGAGAAGGCTCGACTACTTCTTCACGTAGTACCAGTACTCGGGGAACAGGTTGGCGAAGGGGTTCTGGGGAGCGATACCCCGGATCGTGTTCCTCACCTCGCTGAGCAGGTAGTCGGAGTTGGGCTCCCAGATCACCGGCAGCTGCTTGGCGATGTAGTTCTGGTAGGCGTCCAGGCTGGTCTCCGTGGTGTTCGTCGCCGCGATGAGGGTGTCGGCCTTGGCGTCGCTGTAGTTGCCCGAGTTGCTCCCGCGCATTGGTCTGGAAGAGCGTCTCACCGGAGGGGTAGTAGTCCGGGCTGTACACCCAGCCGCCGCCCCACCAGCCCTCTTCGACCGTGCAGGGGGACCCGGTCTCGCAGGGCCCGGCGTAATCCTTGATCACGGTCGGGAAGGTGTTGCTGACGAGGGCGGTCTTGATGCCGATGGAGTTCCAGGCCGACTGCTCGACCGTCATCATCTGCTGCTGCCATTCCGTCCCGCTGGCGTAGGTCATGGTGAAGTTCAACTGCGCACCCTTGGGGATGTTCGGCTCCGCACTCGCTGGGTCCGGTCCCAGGCTTCTGGCAGGTGTCGATGCCGTTGGGCACGACCTTCCACCCGTGCGAGGTCAGGAGGCTCTTGGCGTGCGACGGGTTGTAGGGGTACGGGTTCGACTGCTCGTACGAGTCGACCAGGTTGTTCTTCGGGAGCACCGGCACCGGCCCGTAGGTCGGGACGCCGTAGCCCTTGAGGAACTTGGAGATCATGGCCGGCTGGTCGACCATGCTCTGCAGGGCCTGCCGGAAGTAGAGCTGCTTGTAGATGGCGCCGGCATTCCCGCCGTCGCCGGTCGAATCGAACTTGTCGACGGCGTAGTTGTAGCCGTAGAGGACCCAGGGCGAGAGGTAGAAGTTCGTCAGCCGCGGGTTGTTCGGACCGGGATTGGTCGCGTTCGATGTGTTCTGCGTGATGTCCTGCTGCGGGACGTACCCCACGTCGACGCCGCCGCCCAGCAGGGCGTTGAACTCGGCGTTGTCGGTCGTGAAGGGCAGCTCCTGCACCTTGACCGTGGCCTTCTGGGGCCCGCTGTAGCTCGTGTTCGGCACCAACGTGACCGCGCCGGAGCTGTTGAACGACCCGCCCTTGGACGCGGCGATGGTGTACGGGCCGTCAACGACGGCCCAGATGGGGCTCGTCGCGAAGCTCGAGATGTTGCCCGACTGGTCGTTGAGGAAGTTGTAGACGCTCGTGCACGCCGCATCGGTCGAGGCTGCGCCGTAGGCGCCGGTCGAGCACCCGCCCGATGCGGCCGCGGCGGTGGCGGAGGTGACGTCCCACGCGGCCGGGAACGGCGTGATCTGCGAGAATTCGTTGTAGGTCATCCACGTCGGGTCGTACGACTTGTTGAACGTGAACGTCACCTCGCTGGGGCTGGTCGCCACCACGTTCTTCACGTTGTCGGGGAAGAGGCCGGGCACGTAGTCGTACCAGTTGGCCGTCTCCGCGTGCAGCATGTTCATGAAGAACACGACGTCGCTTGCCGTGACGGCCTCACCGTCCGACCACTTGTAGTTCTTCAGGGCGACCGTGGCGGTCGTGTCGTTGTTGCCGTAGGTCGGGATGCTCGCCAGCGAGAGGGTGGGGTTGAGCGTGGTGCTGTTCTTGCCGGGGAACCCGAACATGTAGAGCGGGCGGTACATCATGTACTGGAACTGGCTGATGTTGGCGACGCTCTCGGTCGAGGAGCTCATGAAGGGGAAGATGTAGGTCGGGGGGCTGCCCGGGAGTTCCGCCCATCGCACCGTGCCGCCGCTGGTCTTGGTTCCACCCGTGGGGATGGAGCTGGCTCCTGCGCTGCCCGCGGTGCCGATCAGCATCAGGGACATGGCGGCGAGGGTGATCGCACCCAGAGCCAGTGTCCTGACGAGACGCATCGGGTTCCCGCTGAGAATCCCCTTCAATCCCATTGCACTCCCCTTACTTGTCGGCCGCCCCGGTGACGGCCGATCGTCCTTCCGGCAACGCAAGTCCAAGCTTTGGTGTCGGAAGAATCTGGCAAATGTAACCCAATTGCCACATTCGATTGGGCCACGACGTCAAGAATTTCATGCGGAAACGTGCCGGGGAGGGTCCTGATCCGGTGCGCATCGGCTGTGTGCACAGGATTCCTGCGCGATCCCCCTGGATCACGCGTCAGATAGAACCTGGGTGCCAGCTGGGAGCCTCCTGCGTGAACTGTGACATCGGCCCACTAAATTGACATCGAGGCGATGGTCTATGTCCTTGCCGTAGCAGCGGCCCTCTCGAATGCGCTGTGCAGCGTGTTCCAACGCATGGGCGTCGAAGACGCCCCTGAGGAGTCGACCATGCGCCTCAGCCTGTTGGCGCATGCCATTCGGCGCGGCGTGTGGTTGCTGGGTTTCGCCTTCATGGTCTGCGCATTCCTGTTGCAGGCCTTCGCGTTGCACATCGGGCGGCTCTCCGTGGTCCAGCCGATCCTGACCATGGAGCTGCTCTTCCTCGTCTTCATCCTCGGGACGTACTTCCGCTTCTCCATCTCCATCCGCGAGTGGGTCGGCGCCGGCGCCATCGCCATCGGGCTCTCCGGCTTCCTCTTCTTCGCCGACCCGGGTGGCGGGGAACAGGTGCCGACCAATCTCGGCTGGATCGTGGTGGGGGGCGTCGCCAGCGGGCTGATCGTCCTCACCGTGGTGGCCACCCGCTACGGCCCGCGCTGGTGGAAGGCCGCCATGTTCGGCACCGCAGCGGCCATCTCGTATGCGTTCACGGCCGCCTTGATCAAGGTCGTGAGCGACTACGCGGCGACCAACTGGGTGACCCTGTTCGTGCACTGGCAGACCTACGGCGTCATCGCCTTCGGCTTGCTCGGCCTCTTTCTCACGCAGAACGCCTTCCACGCCGGACCGCTGGCCGCCTCGCAGTCCACCCTGGTGCTGGTCGATCCGCTCGTCAGCATCTCCATGGGCATCGCCCTTTTCGGTGACTCCCTGCGCACCTCGGGCCCCTACGGACCGCTCGAAGCGCTCTCGCTCCTCGTCATGTTCATGGGCGCGGTCTTCCTCTCCAACTCGCCGTTGATCACGGGCATGAAGAGCGAGGGCAAGGGAGTCGAGTACGACGAGATGCTGTCGCGCCGGTTGAAGCACCCGCACCACGCCACGCAGGACGCCGTGAGCGACGGCGGGCTGCCACCCTTCTCGTCCGCCTGATCACCCGGCCCTCTCCACCACGAGGCGCGTCATGGCGGCGAAGTGGTCCGGGTGCGACAGATGCGCGCCGTGTTGCGCGTTGACGATGTCATAGACGACGGCACCGGGAACGTTGGCGCCCAGCCACTCGACCGTGCGGCGGTGGTGGGGAGCCGAGGATGGGCCGCCCCGGCCGAACAGCGAGGGCACCTCGAGCGCGGTGACGTCGAAGGGGGGGCCTTCGACCCGCATGCCGCGCAGGTCCGCCATCAGCGCGGGGCCGTCGGCCCGCCGTTCGGCCCGGCCCTTCTCGGTCAGGCGGCCCCAGGCGCCGTCGCCCACCATCCGGCTGAAGAAGCGCTCCGCCTCCTCGCCGGGATCGTCGGACACGGGAGGCCACGGAGTCCCGCCCTGGCGGCGGAAGCCCAGCCACGGCATAGGCGGCTCGTAGGCGGCAATGGCGTCGAAGGCCCGCGGGGAGGACAGCGCCGCTGCGATCACGACGATGCCACCCAGGCTGTGCCCGATGGCCACCAGCGGACCGCTGCCCTGCGCACGCACCTCGTCCGCGATGGAGAGCAGATCCTCGACGTGGCCCTCGATGCCCACGACCCCGCCGTCCCGGGAGCCCTGGTAGCCCCGCCGGTCGTACGCCAGCGTGGCGAACTCGGGCAGCCGGCGCATCGCCAGCCGGAAGCTGTCGCCCCGGTCGAGCGATCCGTGGACGAACACCACGGTGGCCGCACCCGGTGCGGGAGCCGCCCGCGTGGTGAAGTGGAGGGCGGCCGGATAGCTCATGGGCAGGGCAGACGCTACCCGGACTGCCCATGAGACCCGACCGCCGCCGGTAGGGTTGGGACATGACCCAGTTCGGCGGCGCGGGAGGCTCGTTCGGCCCCAACGCCTGGCTGGTCGACGACATGTACGACCGCTTCCTGGCCGATCCCGACTCGGTCAGCGACAGCTGGCGGGAGTTCTTCGCCGACTACCGGCCCGCCCCGTTCCTGCGCCACAACCCCAGACCGCACCTGCACCTGCCGTGACGAACGAGGCCCAGCCGGCGGCCACCGTTCCGGCCGCTGCCGCCCCCGTCAGCACCGCCCCGACCCGACGCCGGTCGTGGAAGCGGGGACCGAGGAGGCCACTCCGCTGCGCGGCGCGGCCTCGCGCATCGTGGCCAACATGGAAGCCAGCTTGACCGTGCCCACGGCGACCAGCGTGCGGACGGTGCCGGCCCGCCTCCTCGAGGTCAACCGCCTGATCCTGAACAACCAGCTGGCCCGGACCACGGGGGCGAAGGTCAGCTTCACCCACATCATCGGGTACGCGGTCGTCCGCGCCCTGCACGACGTGCCTGCACTGAACGCGGCCTTCGTGCCCGACGGCGGCGGGAAGGGGAAGCCGGGCATCATCCATCACAAGCACGTAGGGCTGGGCCTTGCCGTCGATCAGGAGAAGAGTGACGGGAGCCGCACGCTGCTCGTGCCGTGCATCAAGGACGCCGACACGCTCGACTTCCGCTCCTTCGTCCTCGCCTACGAGGACCTCATCCGCAAGATCCACACCAACAAAATCGGCCCGGACGACTTCGCCGGCACGACCGTGTCCCTGACGAACCCCGGAACGCTCGGGACGGTGCAGTCGGTGCCGCGCCTGATGCCCGGCCAGGGCGCCATCATCGGGGTCGGGGCGCTCGGCTATCCGGCAGGGTTCGAGGCGGCGGACCCGCGGGTGCTGGCACAGCTGGGCCTGGGCAAGGTCGTCACGATCACCTCCACCTACGACCACCGCATCATTCAAGGCGCCGAATCGGGGCTATTCCTGGGCCGGGTGGCGGCCCTTCTCGACGGGCGCCGAAGGGTTCTACGACGCGCTGTTCGAGTCGATGGGCGTGCCGTACGAACCCGTCCGCTGGCAGGTCGACAGCAACGCCGGCGCCGGGAGCGAGGAAGCGGAGCACCAGCGCCTCGTGAAGCAGGTCCATGTGCAGACGCTCATCAACATGTACCGGGTTCGCGGTCACCTCATCGCCCATCTCGACCCGCTGGACGCGGAGCCCCCGCACATCCACCCCGAGCTCGACCCGTTGACCTACGGGCTCACCATCTGGGACCTGCCGCGCCAGTTCGTCGCCGACGGTCTGGCCGGGCGCGATGTCGCCACGCTCGACGAGATCCTCCATGTGCTGCGCGACGCCTACTGCCGGACGCTCGCCATCGAGTACATGCACATTCAGGACCCCGAGCAGAAGCGCTGGATCCAACAGCACGTCGAAGGCCAGCCGGCGACCCTCAACATTGAGGAGCAGCGGCACATCCTCGGCCGGCTCAACGCCGCCGAGGTCTTCGAGCGCTTCCTCCACACGCGCTACGTCGGGCAGAAGCGGTTCGGCCTGGAAGGTGCGGAGTCGACCATCGTCCTGCTGGACGCGCTGCTCGACGCCGCCGCCGGCTCGGGGGTAGCCGAGGTCGTGATGGGCATGGCCCACCGGGGCCGCCTCAACGTGCTGGCCAACATCGTGGGCAAGTCCTACCGCGAGATCTTCGAGGAGTTCGAGGGCAACCTCGACCCCGAGTCGGTGCAGGGCTCGGGCGACGTGAAGTATCACAAGGGCGCCCGGGGCGTGTTCCACGGCAGCGCCGGGGAGGAGCTCCCCATCACGCTGGCGTCCAACCCGTCGCACCTCGAGGCGGTCGACCCCGTCGTCGAGGGCATGACGCGGGCGAAGCAGGACAGGATCTCCCCACCGACCGACGGCACGCCCGCGGCTGCCGCCGACGGCGTCGACGGGTTTCCCTGTATGTCGGTCCTCGTTCACGGCGATGCCGCCTTCGCCGGTCAGGGAGTGGTGGCCGAGACGCTCAACCTGTCCGGTCTCTCCGGCTACCGCACCGGCGGCACCGTGCACGTGGTGATCAACAACCAGCTCGGGTTCACCACCGCTCCCGCCTCGGCCCGCACCTCGGTGTACCCGACCGACGTGGCGAAGATGGTGCAGGCCCCGATCTTCCACGTGAACGGCGACGACCCCGAGGCCTGCGTGCGCGCAGCGAGGCTGGCCTTCGTCTTCCGCCAGACGTTCCACAAGGATGTCGTCATCGACCTCGTCTGCTACCGCAAGCACGGCCACAACGAGGGTGACGACCCCAGCTACACCCAGCCGCTGATGTACCAGCGGATCGAGGCCAAGCGCTCGGTGCGCAAGCTCTACACCGAGACGCTGGTGCGCCGGGGCGACATCACCCTCGAAGAGGCCGAGTCCGCGTTGGACGACTTCAACGCCAGCCTGCAGGTCGTCCTCGACGAGGTGCGGGGAGAGCCGTCGCTGGCCCCGACCGAGCTGCCCGTGCCCGACCCGCTGCCCGCTGACGCGCCATCCGCCGAGACCGGGGTGCCGGCGGACGTCCTGCACGCCTTGTCCGCCGTGGTGCGGTCGGTGCCCGACGGCTTCATGATCCACCCCAAGCTCGAGCGCCAGTTCGTCCAGCGCGACCAGCTGGTGGCCGGCGGGCAGGTCGACTGGGCCCTGGCCGAGGCGCTGGCCATCGGCTCGCTCATGTACGAGGGCGTCAACGTGCGCCTGACCGGTCAGGACACCCGCCGCGGCACCTTCAGCCACCGCCACGCCGTCCTGGTCGACTACTCGAACGGCGAGGAGTTCGTCCCGCTGGCCCACATCCGCGACGGCCTGCACCGCATCGGCGCCGACTCGCTCGAGCCGTCGGAGCCGATGGGGAACTTCACCGTGCGCGACTCCCTCCTCTCCGAGTACGCCGCCGTCGGCTTCGAGTACGGCTACTCCGTCGAGGCACCCGAGGCGCTGGTGGCCTGGGAGGCGCAGTTCGGCGACTTCGCCAACGGGGCCCAGATCATCATCGACAACTTCATGGTGGCAGCCGAGGACAAGTGGGGGCAGTTCGCCGGGCTCACCCTGCTGCTGCCCCACGGCTATGAGGGACAGGGCCCCGAGCACTCCTCGGCGCGCTTCGAGCGCTTCCTGTCGCTGTCGGCTCGCGGCAACCTGCGGGTGACGATCCCTTCGACGTCGGCGCAGTACTTCCACCTCTTGCGCTCACAGGCGTTGTCCAACCCGAAGCGGCCGCTCGTCGTGGTCACCCCCAAATCGATGCTGCGGGCCCACGCGTCGCGCTCGACCTTCGCCGAGCTGGAGTCGGGCTCGTTCCAGCATGTGATCGACGACACGTCGATCGAGAACCCTTCGACGGTCCACCGCATCGTGCTGTGCAGCGGGAAGATCGCCCATGAGGCATGGCAGCGGCGGAGCGAGCTGGAGCCCGACGAGGCGTCCGGTGTGGCGATCGTGCGGGTGGACCAGCTGTACCCCTGGCCCGTCTCGCTCCTGACCGCCGTCTTCGCGCGCTACGGCGACGCATCCGAAGTGGTGTGGTTGCAGGAGGAGCCCGAGAACATGGGAGCCTGGTCCTTCGTGCACGCCCGCCTCCACGCCTGCCTGCCGGAGAGCCTGCGGCTCCGCCACGTCAGCCGGCCCGAGTCGGCGAGCCCCGCCATCGGGAGCGCCGCCCTGCACCAGTTGGAGCAGGCCGATCTGTTGCGACGTGCCATTGGCTGACACGCACCACGTCGTGGTGGACGGGTCCAACCTGGCCACCGAAGGACGAACGTTCCCCAGCCTCGAGCAACTCGACGAGGCCGTGCGCGCGTACGCCTCTGAGGACCCTGGCGCCAGCATCATCGTCGTGGTCGACGCGACCTTCGAACACCGAGTGGGGGACGCCGAGCGAGACGAGGTGCGCGAGGCCATGCTCAACGGAGAGGTCATTTCGCCGCCTGCGGGCGCCATCGGTCGCGGGGACGCGTTCGTGCTGCGGATCGCCGAACGCACCGGCGCCACCGTCTTGTCCAACGACTCCTTCCAGGAGTTCCACGGGGAGCATCCTTGGCTCTTCGACGACGGCAGGCTGATCGGCGGCAAGCCGGTGCCCGGCGTGGGGTGGATCTTCACGCCCCGGCTGCCCATCCGCGGTCCCAAGAGCCGGGCCGCCACCGCCGACGCCAGGGCCAAGCGGGACCCCAGTTCGGCACCGGCGAAGGCGGCCGAACTGGCCAAGGCGGCCAAGAAGGCGGCCAAGAAGGGCTCGAGGGATCGGAAGAGCGCACCCAAGCAGGCGGCACCCCCCGTCGACACGTCCTGGCCGATCACCCCGACCGCGCCGCCACCGGGCCGGGCCAAGCTGAGCCCCGTGTTCTCGAGCGCTGTCGACGAGGCGGTCGAGGAAGCCCTGCATCCGCCGGAGCCCGAGAAGTCGCGGGGCGCCACCAAGAAGAACGCCGCGGCGAGGAAGGCGGCGCCCGAGAAGAAGCCCAGGGCCAAGAAGGACACCCCGACCGGAGGAGCCGGGCGTGGGAAGGAATCGCAGCGGAAGGCCGAGTCGTCGGGCCACGACGGGCGGCGACAACAAAAACCGCCGCCGCCGCCTGCCGTCAACGAGCCGCTGACCTTCATCAATTTCGTTGCCGCGTTCCCCGTGGGCAGCACCGTCCAGGGCGAGGTGGTGTCGTTCACCTCGCACGGGGCGATGGTGGACGTCCCGATGCCGGGGGGCGGGGAGCTGCACTGCTACATCCCGCTGACCGCCATGGGTACGCCACCCCCGACCAAGGCCCGCCAGGTCCTGAAGAAGGGCGAGGTGCGCTCGTTCGTGTTGGCCGGGCTGGATCCCGCCGCGGCGGGTGGCCGAACTGGCGATCCGCCCGGCGGTGAGGCCTGATGAGGAGCCGGCCCCGCCCAAGAAGGCCGCACCGGTGGCCAAGAAGGCTCCTTCGACCAAGAAGGCGCTCACGACCAAGAAGGCCGCGGCGAAGGAGGCGACGGCACCGGCGAGGAAGACAGCGGCGAAGGCTGCGACCAAGAAGGCGCCCAAGAAGAAGGTCGCAGCGAAGAAGGCCGCCAAGGCCAAGAAGG
The DNA here is from genome assembly GCA_963850185.1 of uncultured Acidimicrobiaceae bacterium. Lineage (GTDB taxonomy): Bacteria > Actinomycetota > Acidimicrobiia > Acidimicrobiales > RAAP-2 > Bog-473. The sequence goes on along the minus strand of CAWKKE010000017.1, from coordinate 143,834 downwards.
CGCCGGCCAAGAAGGCGCCCGCCAAGAAGGCGCCGGCGAAGAAAGCGTCGGCCAAGAAGGCGCCGGCGAAGAAAGCCGGCAAGACGCGGGCCCAATGAGGGCCGGACCGCTCCCATGACGCCGCTGCCCCGACCCGCCGATGTCCTGCCCCACCGGCCGCCCTTTCTCTTCGTCACCGAGCTGACCGGGGTCGAGCCGGGTGTCTCCGCCACCGGGAGATGGGAACTCACGGAGGACGAGGCGTTCTTCGGCGGCCACTTCCCGGGCCGCCCGACGCTCCCGGGTGTGCTGATGGTCGAGTCGATGGCGCAGCTCGGGGGCATCGCGGTGCTGCTCGACCCGCGCTATGCCGGCAAGCTGCCTCTCTTCGGTGGGATCGAGCGGGCGCGCTTCCGGCGCCAGGTCGTGCCGGGTGAGACGCTCGAGCTCCAGGTGGAAATGGATCGGTTGTCCGCCCGGGCCGGCAAGGGACACGGTCGGGCCTCCGTGGGCGGCCAGACCGCCTGCGAGGCCGATCTCCTGTTCGTGATCGTCGATGAAGGGGCGAACTGATGCGACTGGCGACGTGGAACGTGAACTCCTTGACGGCCCGGCTGCCGCGGGTGACCGAGTGGATCGAGTCGCAGCAGCCCGATGTGCTCTGCATGCAGGAGACCAAGCAGGCGGACGACAAGTTCCCCGAGGAGGCGTTCGCCGAGCTGGGCTACGAGTCCGCCCACTACGGCGACGGGCGGTGGAACGGCGTGGCGATCGTCAGCCGGGTCGGCCTGGAGGGGGTCACTCGCGGCTTCGGCACGTCGGACGACGACGCCGGCCGGAGGATCGTGTCGGCGCAATGCGCGGGAACCCGCGTCATCTCCGTCTACGTCCCGAACGGGCGCTCCCTGGACAACGACATGTACGAGGTCAAGCTGGCGTGGCTCGCCCGCCTCCGCGCCACCCTCGACCAGACCTACCCGCCGGGAGCCTCGCTCGCCGTCTGCGGCGACTTCAACGTGGCGCCCGACGACGGTGACGTCTGGGACCCCGCCGCCTTCGTGGGTGCGACGCACGTGAGCGAGCCCGAGCGGGCGGCGCTCCGCTCCGTCGAAGGCTGGGGTCTCGACGACGTGTTCCGACGCTTCAACGACCCTGGCACGTTCACCTGGTGGGACTACCGGGCCGGGGACTTTCACCAGGGGCGTGGGCTGCGCATCGACCTCGTGCTCGTGAGCGACGATCTCGTGCAGCGCGCCACGGGCGCCTTCCGGGACCGTGACGCCCGCAAAGGACAGAAGCCTTCCGATCACGCCCCCGTCGTGGTGGACTTCGCCGCCTCCTGATCCCGGCGGCCGGACGACCAGCGGCGCAGGGCCGTCGCCAAGAGCAACCGTCGTCGCTCGGCCCCGCACCTCATCATCTCGTTGTTCCACAACGCGTGGCCGTCGCCAAGAGCAGCCGTCGCTGCTCGGCCAAGCGTGGGGTGGTCCGCCTTCGGACGATCGTTACCGGAGGTCGAGCAGGAGGTCTCGCAACGGGACGCCGTCGCAGATGGTCGTGATCTTGTCGAAGTCCTCCGGGGTGATCGCCTCCTGCACCTGGGACCAGCTCCGAGCGCCGCCACGCATGTAGGCCAGGAAGATCTCCCAGACGGCCAGGCGCTTGCGCATCCGCTCCACCTCGAATTCCACGGATGCGTAGTCGATGATGTCGGGCTCGTCGGTGTTGTCGGTCATGGCATCAGGCTCTGGGGTCGCTGGCGCGGAGTCGAAGAGGTCCCGCCGCAGCCGGGCGAGAGCCCCGTCCACATCGCGGGAATCTGAGGAGGGATGGCTGTCCGTCTCCATCTGCATGTGTGCCTCCTCGGTAAAGACCGCCCCCGGGTGTGCTCGTCGAGCACGCCCTCTTCGAACGCCATGGTGACAGGCCCTTTTCGGGCGCTATAGAGCCGTTGGAACCTATTGGGGAGGCGAGGCTCGTTTGTTGTCGGCGCATTGCGACCGTTGTCGGGTCGTTGACTGCCACCGGGCACGACTGCCTCAGAGCAGCACCTCAATGAGGGTCGGGCCGGCTTCGGCGAACCCCGCGGCGAGCGCCGTCGTCAGGTCTTCGGCGTTCTCGACCCGCCGGGCCGGCACGCCCATGCCCCGGGCCAGGTCGCAGAAATCGAGATCGGGATCGGCGAGGTCGAGCAGGCGGCGAGCGAGCGTCCCGCCGGCGTCGGCGCCGACCCGGTGGAGCTCCATGTTCAAAATCGCATAGCTCCGGTTGGACAACACCAGCGTCGTCACGTTCAGGCCTTCGCGCGCCTGGGTCCACAGCGCCTGGAGCGTGTACATGGCACTGCCGTCCGCCTGCAGACACAGGACCGGTCGCTCCGGGCGCCGCCACCGCGGCACCGGTGGCCATCGGCAGCCCGATGCCGATGGCCCCTCCCGTCAGCGTCAACCAGTCGTGGCGCGGCGCCCCCGCCGTCGCGGCCGGGACGAAGAGGCCCGAGGTGTTCCCCTCGTCCACGACGATGGTGCCCTCGGGCAGCGTGGCGCCCACTGCGGCCGCCAGCGTTTCCGCGGTGATGGCGCCGGTGGGCCGGTCCGGCCGGCCCGACGGCGCGGGGTGTCGCCGCCGCCGCCCGGCGCCCCCAGCATTTCGGCGAGCGCCTCCAAAGCACCGGCGGCGTCCTCACCGGGCCGGGCGAGCGTGTGGACGGTGCAGCCGGGCGGGACGAGGTCGCTCGCCTTGTCGGGGTAGGCGAAGAACGACACCGGCGACTTGGCGTCGACCAGGACCAGGTGCCGGACCCCGTCGAGTTGCGCCTGCGCCATCTCGGCCAGGTAGGCCAGCCGGTCCACCGCCGGGATGCCCGCGCCGCGCTCGAGGTTCGCCGGGAAGGTCTCGCCCAGGAGGAGCGCGCCCGTCGTCACCGCCACCCTGCTGGCCGCCTGCAGCCCGTCGGCCCGCAGCGCGCTCCCTCCCAGCAGGAGCGCGCCGCGCTCGCCGCCTCGCAGCGCCTTCGCCACCTCTGCGATGGTGTCGGCCGGCACCACGCTGGACCGGCCCCCGCGGCCGCGGCGGGCAGGGCCCCGTCGACGACTCCGACCACGACGCGTCCGCCGGCAGGACCAGCGTGGCCACGCAGCCCGGGGGCCCGAGTGCCGCGGCCACGGCGTCGGCGCCGTCGGCGGCAACGTCGTCGGCGCGCGCCGTCGAGCGGTACCACCCCGAGACCGCGCCGGCAATCGATGCGATGTCCGATTGCAGGGGCGCGTCGTAGCGGGCGTGATACGTCGCGTGGTCTCCGACGATGTTGACGATCGGCGTCCGGGCCCGGCGCGCGTTGTGGAGGTTGGCCAACCCGTTGCCGAGGCCCGGACCCAGATGCAGCAGGGTGGCCGCCGGGCGCCCCGCCACGCGCCCGTACCCGTCGGCGGCGCCGGTGACGACCCCCTCGAACAGGCAGAGGATGCCCCGCATGGCCGGCACGTCGTCGAGCGCCGCCACGAAGTGCATCTCCGAGGTGCCCGGATTGGCGAAGCAGACGTCGACGCCGGCGTCGACGAGCGTCGAGAGGAGGGCGCGGGCGCCGTTCACCCGGGCGCACCTGTCATCGCCACGCCGAGCAGTCGGTCCGGGTTGAGGATCCCAGCGGGATCGAAGGCCCCCTTGATGGACCGCATCAGCTCCAGGGACACCGGATCCTGCAGTTCGAGGAAGTAGGGCAGCTTCGCCGTTCCGATGCCGTGCTCACCCGAGACGGCACCCCCGACCCGCAGCGCGAGCTCGAAGCTCGCCTCCATGAGAGCGTGCCGCTGCTCCTCGTCGGGCTGGAACACGGTGATGTGCACGTTGCCGTCGCCGATGTGGCCGCAGCCCGAAATGAAGGCCCCATACTCCTGCGCCAGCACCGCCACCTGGGCCAGGTAGTCGGGGATGCTCGCCCGCGGCAGGACGGCGTCGATGAGGTCGTCGCATCCGGCCGCCTTGCCGACGAAGAAGGCCCGCTCGCGCGCGGCAATGAGTTGTGCCCCCGACGTCGGCGGCAGCACGTAGACGTCGAGCGACCCGAGCTCTTCGAGCAGCGCCGCAAGGCGTTCGACGTCCTCTTCCACCCGGTCGGCGTGCATGCCCTCCAGGACCACCACCAGGTAGGCCAGGGTGCGGGCCTTGATGTCCTCGGGAACGCCGAGGTCGAGCCCGGCGGCCTGGGTGATGCCACCCATCACCAGGATGTCGATGTACTCGAGGATGGACGGGTTGATGCCGCTCTGCACAATGTGCGGCACCGCCTGCGCAACCTGCGACAGGGTGGCGAACGGCGCCAGGACCGTCGACGTCGCGGTGGTCCTGGGTTGGAGCTTCACGGTCACCTCCGTCGTGATGGCCAGGGTCCCCTCGGAGCCGATGAGCAGCTGCGTGAGGTCGTAGCCGCTCGAGACCTTGACGAACTTGCCGCCGGTGCGCAGGACGGTGCCGTCGGCCAGCACCACCTCGAGCCCGAGCACGTGGTGGCGTGTCACCCCGTAGCGGACGGCGCGCATGCCCCCGGCGTTGGTCGCCACGTTCCCCCCGAGGGATCCGCTCTGCTCGCCGGGCGACACCGGGTACACGAGACCCAAGGGGGCGAGCTCGCCGTTCAATTGCTCCAGGGTCACGCCCGGTTCGACGACGGCGACCTGGTTCTCGGTGTCGATCTCGACGATCCGCTTCATGCGGTCGAAGGCGAGCAGGAGGCCATCGGCCACGGGCACGGCCGCGCCCGAGAGGCCGGTGCCACTGCCTCGGGCCACCACGGGAACGCTGCGCTCGCTCGCCACCCGCATGACCTCGGACACCTCGTTGGTCGAACCCGGCAGCACGAGGGCCAGCGGAACCACCGGGTCGGACGTCAGCGCCTCGTCGTGCGTGTAGTCGGCGTGGACCGATTCGCCCGCGAGGACGTTGCTCTCGCCGACGGCCTTGCGCAGTTGTTCCAGGAGTTCCGACATCCCCCACCTCGGATCGATCGGGCGGCCCGACCTTACCGGGCCTTACGGGTGGTCGCCTCCGGGCTCGCTCCCCTCGGCCAGGGCACGTCGCAGCTCCGCGACGCGGCGCGAGACCTCTTCTGCTGCCGTCGGTGCGGCTTCCTTCTCGAGTTCGGTGATGGTGCGCTGCATCGCCTCCAACCACGGGCTGGGGCCGCGGTTGGCCCTCCCACCCGAACCGGAGATGTCGTCGTACCAACTGCACCAGAGCTCGTCTTCGGACCGGGTCAGCGCCACGTAGAGAAGGCGTCGCTCCTCGTCGACGGCGGCGGGGGTCTGCGCCGACGCGAGGGGCATCAGGCCGGCCCCGAGGCCCAGGACGATCACCGTGGGCCACTGGAGTCCCTTGGCGCGGTGGAAGGTGGTGAGGACCACGTGATCCCGTTCATTCGGGTCGTCGCGGCGCAGCTCCGCGCTGTCCGAGTCGGCGCCACGCCTCTCGCCGTCGCCGCGCAGGTCCGACGCCGGGCCGAGGTCCGCGCCGGCGACGAGGTTCGGCACACGTGCCTTGTCCAGCGCCGTCTGGACCACCGCCAGCTGGGCGTTGGTCCGGGTCAGCACGGCGATACTGGACCAGCGCCGACCCGGCGTCCGCGCCATCTTCACCCGCTCGGCGACCCAGGCCGCCTCGTCCTCGCTCGAGCCGTGGGACACGATTTTGGGGACCGGCCCGTCCACCCGCGTGGTGCGCGGCAGGACCACCTCGCCCGAGTCGCCGAAGGCGCCACCCTCGCGCAGGACGGCGGTCGCCACCGCGACAACCTGGGGCGTGCAGCGGTGGTTCTCGTCCAGCCGGATCACCGCGGTGCCCCGCAGGATGTCAGGCAAACGATCGAGCAAAGTGGGGTCGGCGCCGTTGAACCCGTACACCGACTGGTTGGGGTCGCCGACCACGAACAGGTCGGGCTCGTCGGCCAGCATGGCGGTCAACAGCCGGAACTGTGCCGGATTGACGTCCTGCATCTCGTCGACGAACAGATGCCGGGTGCGCCAGCGGATGGAGTCGGCGAACTCTGTGTCACCCGCCAGCGCGTCGGCGCAGGACACGATGAGGTCGTCGAAGTCGAGGAGTCGCCGACGACTGCGTTCCGTCTCGTACCGGGTGTACGCCTCCGCCACCTGCTCGGCGCTGAGCCCGCTGCGACGCCGGTGACGCCGTGCTTCGGCTGCGTACTGCTCGGGCGAGACGAGGCGAGCCTTGGCCCAACCGATTTCGCCGTCGAGGGCGCGCGTGCGACGCGCGTCGCCGTTCGTGACCTCGGCCAGCAGCCTGCGCCGGTCGGGTAGGAGCTGGGGGAGCGGCCGTCCCCGCAACTCCCGATGTTCCCGCAGCAGCCCCAGCGCAGTGCGGTGGAAGGTCCCGGCCTTCACCCCGGAGACGCCGAGCGAGTAGAGGCGGGTGCGCAACTCCTCGGCCGCCTTGCGGCTGAACGTGGTGACCAGGGTGCGGTCGGGCTCGATGGACCCCTCGCGCACCCGCCGTGCCACCCGCAGGGTCAGGACCCTCGTCTTGCCGGCCCCGGCTCCCGCCACGACGCACAGCAGGGGCTTGTCGGACTCGATGGCTTCGCGCTGCATCACGGTCAGGCGGTTGGCGCCGGGGAGGGTGTCCCAGGTCGCGGTGTCACTCTCCAAGCCTTCGAACGTCATCACCACACTCCGCACGGTACAGAAGGGGTGCTCGCAGCACCCGACGGACGTGCTCCTATCGTGGCCGAACGGGGTGCCCCGTGCCCCATCGGGAACGGACACAGGGCTGCCAGCGTCCCCGGGCGTCCGGAGCAGGAAGCGGCGCCGCGCCTGCCGGACCGCGCCGTCACCCTGCGGGGTGAGCGCCCGCGCCCTCAGAGCACCCGGTGGGTGCGCAGGGAACGCCGACGGACGTCGCGTGCCCGCGCCAGCCGCACCAGCTCCTCGACCACCCCGTCGAAGGGAAGCCCTTCGGCCTCCCACAGCTTGGGAAACATGGAGATGGGGGTGAAGCCGGGCATGGTGTTCACTTCGTTGATCACGATCTCGTCGTCCTCGCGGAGGAAGACGTCGATGCGAGCCAGACCCTCCACGCGCAGGGCGCGGTATGCCGCCGTCGCCAACCGCTGGGCCTGCTCCAGCTGGGTGTCCTTCAAGTCGGTGGGCGCCACCGTCTCCGCGAGCCCGAGCACGTACTTGTCGTCGTAGTCGTAGAACTCCCGGCTGGCGATGATCTCGCCGGCCCGTGTGACGCGCACGTCTTCGTTGCCCAGCAAGGCCAGCTCCAACTCGCGTCCGGCCACGAACTCTTCGAGGATCACGTGGTCGTCGAACTCGAAGGCGGACCGGACAGCGTCTCCGAGCGCCGCGGCGTCGGACGCCTTGCCGACGCCGATGGAGGACCCGAGGTTGGCGGGCTTCACGAAGAGGGGCAGGCCCAGCGCTTCGAGCGCCTCCTCCATGGCCTCGGTGGACCAGGAGGTTCGCGACACCAGCCTCCACGCCGCCACCGGGAGGCCGTGGTCCCGCAGCACCGCTTTGGCGATGCCCTTGTCCATGCAGATGGCCGAAGCGAGCACCCCGGCACCGACGTAGGGCAGGCCCATCGCCTCGAGATGCCCCTGCAGGACGCCATCCTCACCGAAAGGGCCGTGGAGGGCCGGGAAGGCGACGGTGCCCGGCGGCAGGCCGGCACCGAAATGGGCCAGCGCCAGGCCGCGATCCTGGCGGAGCAGATCGTCCGGAGAGGGCAGCGCCTCGACATCGGCCACATCGGTCAGGACCCGGTTGGCGTCCACCCACTCCTTGTCATGCGTGAGCCCGATCACCGTCACGGTGAACCCGCTCCGGAGCGCGCTGGCGACGATGCGACGCGCCGAGACGCACGACACCTCGTGCTCGGCGGACGGGCCTCCGTAGAGGACCGCCAGCACTCCCGGATCAGGCATCGACCGAGGCTATACAATCGGCCGCGAGCGTGATGCGTGCGATTCTCGACTAATGAACTCGCCGCCCGGCTCGGTGGGGAACGGATTGGTCCCGATGTCACCGTCACGGGGGCCAGCATCGACACCAGGACCGTGCGGCCGGGTCAGCTCTACGTTCCGATCGTCGCGGACCGCGACGGACACGAGTTCATCGGCGCGGCCCTCGAGGGAGGTGCTCCGGCCTACCTCACGGCACGGAAGCCGATCGGCGGGACGGCGGTCCTCGTCGAGGACACCGCCGTGTCACTCCTTCAGCTCGGCTTGCTCGCGCGAGCGCCTGGAGGGCGGGGTGATCGGCGTCACCGGCTCGGTCGGCAAGACGACGACCAAGGACCTGCTCCGTCATTGCCTGGCGTCGGCCTTCGTGGTGGCAGCGAGCGAGCGCTCCTTCAACAATGAGCTCGGCCTCCCTCTGACCCTCCTCAATGCACCGGACGACGTCGAATGGGTCGTCCTGGAGATGGGCGCGCGCGGAGCGGGCCACATCAGCCGCTTGACGGACATCGGCCGTCCCGATGTGGGCATCGTGACGAGCGTGGCCATGGCCCACGTGGAGTTCTTCGGCGATCTCGAAGGGGTGGCGCGGGCGAAGAGCGAACTTGTGGCCGCACTGCCTCCCACCGGTGTGGCCGTGCTGAACTTCGACGATCCGCTGGTGGCGCGCATGGCCTCGGTCAGTCCGTGTCCGGTCCTCAGTTACGCGCTGGGCGATGCCGAGGTGCGCGCCGAGCGCGTGACCGTGGACGACGAGCTCCGGCCGCGGTTCTACCTGTCGACACCGTGGGGCGCGGGCGACGTCCGGCTCGCGCTGCACGGGATACAACAGGTCCCGAATGCATTGGCAGCCGCTGCGGCGGCGCTGTGGAGCGGCGTCCCGTTCGACAGCGTGGTGGCCGCGCTCGCCACGGCGACCGGTTCCCCACTGCGCATGGAGGTGCGCCGGGTGCGGGGCGGCCCGGTGCTGGTGGTCGACTGCTACAACGCCAACCCGGCCTCGACGGAGGCGGCGCTGCGATCGATCGCAGCCTTGCCGGCCAAAAGGAAGCTCGCCATTCTCGGCGTGATGGCCGAGCTGGGGTCCGAGACCGAGCCCGAACACCGACGAGCGGCCCGGTTGGCCGACGAGCTCGGGGTCGAAGTGGTCGGCTACCAGACTGCGCTGTACGGACCGGCCGCGGTGGCCACCGCCGACGACGCCGTCGCACTGCTGCGCACCCTGGGTCCGGGCGATGCCGCCCTCGTCAAGGGAAGCCGCGTGGCCCGGCTCGAGGACGTCGTGCAGCGCTACGACGAAGGAGCGGCGGAGGCGTAGTCGTCAGTCGCCGGCGCCCCGCGCAACGCTGGCGGACGCACCGTCGGGGAGTGCGGCACCGACCAGGATCTGACGCGACAGCTCGCCGTAGAGCGACTCCGTGCGCGCCGAGGGAGAGCCGCCCGGGTCGAACGCGTCAACACGACGCTGACATTCGCGCCATTCCTGGCGGAGACGGTCCGCGTCGCCTTCCCCCGCGGCCACCTGCATGGCAGAACGGGAGAGCGCCTCGCTGTAAGGCTCAACAATCCGCGCCTGGTCGAGTCCCCACCGCGCCAGGTCGAAGAGCCCGACGTCGGACGCCAGCGCGGCCATGCGACAGGCAGCATCGACGAGCACGGCGGCGATGCGCCCGCCGTGCCCTTCCGCCTCCCACCAGGCGTAGCCGGACAGTGCATTGGCCAGCGGTTCGCCCTCGACCAGTGACAGCGCGGCCCGGCAGTAGGCGATGGCCGCCGCCGGGTCCGTCTGCGCCTTCGCCTCGTCGGCGAGCGCAGCTGCACGCTGCACGTCGACGGTGACCCGGGAAGAGAGTTGATAAAGGCCGTGACGGGTCCCGGCCGGGAAGAGGAGCTCGCCGTCCTCGTCGACCCCCATGGCGCGGCGGGCGGCGTACGCCGTGTTGAAGAGCGTCTTCGACGCAGCGTCGGCGTCGGAGGAACCGAGCACCCGCGTGCGGAGCCGATCGCTGGTGATCACGTCGGGCTGATGCAGCGCCAGGTAGGCGACGAGCTCGACGGCCCGGCGGGCGCGATTGGGCGGGAGGTCGTCGTGGAGCCCGTCCAGGCGCGGCGTCATGGTCAGGAGCCGGACGTCGACCGCGCCGGGCTCGAGGGCATCGGACGCGCTGCGAGGGTGGGCCTGATGGTTCCCGACGCCCGAGTGCATGGACGAGCGCTGGTTCTTCTCTGGTGGCGCCACCAACTCGGCGATGTGCGTCGCCGTCTCGGCCGATTGCAGGTGCGGTCGGACGACGTGCCCCATCGGGTGGATGGTGGCGGCCCGGGGATCGACCAGGATGGTCAGGTCGCTCGCGGCAGCCGGTTCCATCGTGACCACGGCGCAACGGGCGGCGACGCCCGCGGGAAGCGCCTCGGGGTCTCCGCAGAACACGACTGCCCGCGCCAGCAACGGATCGGCCGTGGCCTCGGCCCGGAGTGCTGCGTCATCAGGATCCTCGCTGATGAGGATCGTCTCGGACCAGGCCCAGGATCCGACGGCGGCGCGGGCGGCGCGCCACAGCGCCGGAGCCGCCTCGCCGAGGAGAGGGAGGACAGCGCCCGGTTGTAGAGGGACGAGCCATGTGCCCATGGCGTCGTCGCCGATGGGGAGTACGACGGGAACGTAGGGGACGGAGAGGTCGTCGCGCGCCTCGAGAGCGGCGTGGCCCACGTGCCACGCGGAGCCGTCCTCGACGCGCGTGAAAGCCGGCGGGAGGCGTTTCGGCGCGCCCGCCCGCCAAATGAAAGGTGACGCCGGAGTCCGAGACGCAGATGGCGCGGACCGTCGGGCCCGAGGCTCTGCCGTCCAGGGACCGGGCCAGCAGGCAATTGGCGGCCTCGAACGAATGCAGCGCCGGCACGCCGTCGAAGCGGTGCAGCAAGGTCGCCGCGTCCACAGCGTCTTCCGACGGCATGCGTCCTCGGACGGGATCCTCGCGGAAGCGCTGCCCTGCCCGCCGCCGCAACCCGGCGCGCCGGGCGAGGGCGGCGCACGCCAGCGAGCCCAGTCCCAGGGCGAGCAGTTCGGGGAGGCGTCCCTCCGGGCCGGGGCGCGCCGCCCGATTGCCGCCGCCGACGCGTGACGCGTCGCCGCCGCCGCGGCGGGCGTCCGCGGGGAGCCGCAGGCGCCACCCCGCTCGCAGCCGATCCGGATCGACGAAGCGCGTCCCGTCGCCGGCGTCACGGCCGAGATTGAGCGCGGCGAGCGACGTCCAATCGGCCCCGTCGCCCAGGAGATCGTCTGCGATACGCCACAGCGTGTCGCCCGGTTGCACGGAATACGTCGGGGCCGCAACGGTCGCCGGGGACGTGGCGGCATCATCCGGAAGCGCGGCAGTGAGCGAGGAGCTCGGTCCGCCGCCGACCGGCGCACTGGCCCCTGCACCGCCGGCCAGGGAGAATGGTGCGCCGAAGGTCGTGACGGCGAGCACCCCGAACGCAATGCGTGCGGCCAGGCGATCGAGGACCGACGAGCCATGACGCACGCCGACCTCGCCGCGGCGTACGTCGGTGACCACCGCACGGAGCAGCTGCGCGCAGCAGGCGGCCCAGGCCACCCAGGCCGCCAGGACGAGCACGCAGAGCGCATCGCGCGGGAGAGGTCGCCAGGCATGCCCGAGACCACCCGCCAGTGGATTGCCGACGATCGCCACGAGCACGGCGGGCACGGCCGCGAAGGCGAGTAGCGCGGCGACGGCGGCGCCGGCGATGTCGAGGATGCGCCGGGGTTGCCCGCGCCGGGCGGCGTCACCCACCGGCCGGGCCGATGGTGATGGTGTACGTCAACGACGTCGATTCCGACGTGGGCTCGTCGACCGTGGCCAGGCAGCTCCCGCTGGCGTCGGGCAGCGACGCCGCCATGGCCGAGGTCCCGCCCACGCTCTGGTTCCCGCTCGGGCAACTGACCTCCATGGTGAGGTATGTGTTCCCCGACCAGACCACGGAGACCTCCATCGCACCCGCTCCGGTGAACGCGAACTGATTCGATGACTGGAGCGGGGGATTGAGATAGCCCTGCGTCTGCGTGCGGTCGGCCGCCACCGCTGCGCTCGGACTGGCGGGTGTGGTCGTCGTGGCCGGCGGCGGCTGGGTCGTCGTCGTGACACTCGGGACAGTCGCCGGCGGTGCGCCGATCGTGCCCGACGTCACCGTCGTCCGTACCGACGACGCCACGGCGGGCGCGCCCGACCGAGGGGCTGACGTGGTGGTGGTCGTCGTCGTGGCGCCGGTCGTGGTCGTGGTCGCTGGGGCCGTTCCACTTCCCGCGGCGTGGCGCACGCCCGGATGAGGACGGAGGCGAGCGGCCGCCTGGGCCGCTTCGCCTGCCCGGTGGGGCGCCGCTGTCTTTTCGCTCGCCGTCGCCACGAGCAACGCCATGAGACCCAGCGACACCGCGAGGATGACCCACCAATTGGGCCGGCCGCGAGCGACTCTCGAACGCCAACCGTCAGGAGTTTCGGGCCCTCCGCCAAAAACGGGCACGGGGACACCATACGCACGCGTCACGCTCTGCGCACCCGTCGGTCAGACGCGCAGGCGCTGCTGACCGCGGTCACGCCGTGCGTAGAGGGATCGCCGGTCGCGTCCGGTCAGCGCGCTCAGCTCCGCAATGGAATATCCCAGGACGTGGTGGGCGTAGAGGACCTGCACGTCGTCCGTTCGCATCCCCTCGCCGTGGTGCTCGATGAGGAGGCGGGCCAGCTCCTCCAGGTCGGTTTCCCGGCGCGTCGCACCCGCGGTGGACTCCGCGTCGGCCAGGTCGGGACCGAACGGGGCGGATCGGCTGTCCAGATCCTTCGACCGGAAGAGCTGTCGCCGCAGCCGACACCGAATGGCCGAGAGCAGGTCGAGCACGGCGTAGGGGCGGTCCTGTCCGGACCACTCCTGCAGCACGAGCCAGGTGGTGGCCAGAAGCTCGCCGAAGAATTCCTCGCCGTCCTGCCATTCGCCGCCCCGTCCCCACTGCAGCTTGCCGGCCACCGTGACCAGGCCCGGGACAAGGGCCTGCACCAGCATCCGGCAGACGAACGGGTCGGCGTCGGCCTCGCGCAGGAGGACCCGGACGAGCCGGGCGGCCTCCTCTCTCTGGGCCCGACCCGTGGCGCCGCGCAGGTGCTCAATGAGGTCGCAGGGTGTGGGACACGACGGCGGGCCGCCTCCCGGTCCAGGTCCGAGGACCAGCAGGGTCAGGCCGGGGTCACGGCGAGCAACATCACGCAGCGACGTGACGGCGGTGCGGGAGCGACCGATCGACCTCCATTCGGCGGCCATCTGATCGATGAGGGCGACACGCGGCTTTGCGATGCGAGTGGGCATGGCGGGAGCGTCCTCCTTGTCCCTCCCCCGATCGCTCCCACCGCAGCGCGTGCAGGCCCTGGGCTCCCGGGAAGCGGCAATGGTCCTGGTCGGCGGTAGTGTGCCGCCGATGGACATCGACGAGTTCTATGAAGCGGACCCTCGCCGGCGGGCCTCGGCCGAGCTCGAGCTGGGCTCGGAGTGGCTGGGGAAGGACGGCGTCGTGCACGAGCTGAACTACGTGGAGGACACCGGCGAGCTCTACGTCCTCCGCGAACCGGCTCCCCATGTCCGCGAGGACCCCTTCGGAGGGATGCACATCACGGATCCGCCGGGCTACGAGAACAGAATTACCGTGCACGTCATCGCCAAAATCGGCTCGGTCGACGATCTCCACAGGATCCTCGAGGGCTGGCCCGAGGCCATGCGCGAAGAAGGCAACCAAGGCACGCACTGGCTCGGCCAACGTCTGCTGGCCGCCGGCGTGGCCGTGGGTCCGACGGGCGACCCCGTCTCCGACTCCGAGGACGACTAGGTCGGCGGCGCCAGGTCGAGCATCTTGGCCAGGAGCTGGGTTGCGATGTTGTCCGTGGCCATGTCGGCGTCGCCCTCCATGTCCTCCCGGTCGAAGACCAGGTCGGAGAGCCGGTACATGACGACGGCGAAGCGGAAGCCCGAGAAGATCTCGTAGTAGAAGATGTCCCGCATGGGCCGGCCCATCAGATCCGAATAGCGGGCGATGGTGTCCTCGTGGGAGCCGAAGCCGGCGGGACGGGGCACGCCGAGGCCTTCGGAGAACTGGCGGTCGAAGTAGAGCCACCAGCCCAGGTCCATCTCGGGCTGGGCGAGCGAGGCCATCTCCCAGTCGACGACGGCGGCGGCCTGGAAGTCGTCCCAGATGATGTTCCCGATACGGCTGTCACCCCAGCTGATCACCACGTCGCCATCCTCGGCGGGCTGGTGGTCGACCAGCCATTGCCAGGTCGACTCGATCACCGGGACCCGCTCTCCCTTGGTCGCCCAGTCGAGGAAGTCACGGTAATAGGAGAGCTGTTGCTCCAGACCGGGCCGGCCCCGGTCGGTCATGCTCAACCACTCGAGGCCGGTGGCCCGCCAATCGGTGCGATGCACCGCGGCGAGCGCGTCGATGCCGCTCCACCACATGCGCTCCTGCTGCTCGGGTGTGGCCTCGATCACCCAGCCGTCCATGGTGTAGGGGAGGTTGTCCGAGGGGACCAGGCCCTCGACGTGGTCCATGGAGAAGAAGGGCACGCCGAAGTACTGCGGATCCTCCTCGTACCACCCGAGACGGGGGAGCGGGACTGCCGAGTCCCCGTCGGCCAGCGCGCGCATGGCGCGGTACTGCGTGGAGAACTGGGCGTCGAGGAAGAGCAGGTGCTTGGTGGGAGCGACCCGGACGACGAGGCGTTTCTCTGCGCCGTCGGCGGCACGGGTGCGGCACAGGATCGTTTCGTTGGAGAACCCGTTGGACCCCGGAGCACTGACGTCGAAGACCTCGGGGCCGGATCCGTCGGACGATTTGGTCGCCAGCCAGCGCGAGAGAATGGAGGCAACCTGGTCGGGGTCACGCTGGCTGATGTCGGGCACGGAGCGGCACTCTACCGACGACTCGGCCCCTCCGTGAGGGTTCGGCAAAGGCACCGGTGCGGATCGGAAGGGACGGTCGGGCGCCGGCGGGTAGCGTCGCACGGCGTGCTCATCGTCCTCGATGTGTCCGGGGCCACGGCGTCGTTGCGCCAACCCGACGAATTCACCCGCTTCTCGGTGGCCCTCGAGGGCCACGGCGACCTGGCCCGGGCGGTGCGGCAATCCGGTCTGGGCCGGCTCCACGCCGACGGTGCCCACGTCGTCGTGGATCCGGCAGCCCTGCGTGCGCTGGCGGGGCCCGCGGCGAACGAGGCCTGGGACGAGGGCTTCGCCGGCATGTCCGCGTACGCCGCTGGAAAGGGCTGGGTGGAGGCCGACGGCGGTGTCCTCGCCCACATCGACACGGGCCCCGAGCCGGGCTGAGACAACCCGCCGGCGGGAGGTGATGAGCCCGATGGACTGTCCCGGACGGGCGGGACGCCGCTACCCTTGAGACGCCGACCGGCACGTCCGGGCGGCGGGGGCCGGCCCCTTGAGATCTCTGGGAGGACGCATGGCGATTCGGGACTACGACCGCTTGTTCATCGGCGGCGACTGGGTGGCCCCTGAAGGGACCGACACCATCTCGGTGATCTCGCCGTCGACCGAGGAGGTGATCGCCCATGTGCCCGACGGCACCGAGGGCGACATCGACAAGGCGGTAGCGGCGGCGCGGACGGCGTTCGACCACGGGCCATGGCCGCGCATGACCACGGCCGAGCGGAGCGCCATCCTGGCCGCGGTCGGCGCGCAAATCATGGCCGAGATGGACGACATGGCCGCGATCATCACGCAGGAGATGGGCTCGCCGATCTCCTTCTCGGGACTGGGCCAGGTCATGGCGCCCTCCATGATCTTCAACTACTACGCCGACCTGGCGACCACGTACGCCTTCGACGAGGTGCGCACCGGCATGTTGAACCCGCAGGTGCTGGTGACCAAGGAGCCCGTCGGCGTCGTCGGTGCCATCGCCCCGTGGAACGTGCCTCTCTTCATCGCAGCAGCCAAGCTGGCGCCGTCGCTGGCCGCCGGCTGCACCGTCGTGTACAAGCCGGCACCCGAGACGCCGTTCGACGCGTTCCGACTGGCCGAGATCTTCGCCGACGCCGGTCTGCCCAAGGGCGTGCTCTCCGTCATCCCGGCCGGCCGCGAGGTCAGCGAGCACCTCGTCACGCATCCCGGCGTCGACAAGATCTCCTTCACGGGGTCCGGCGTGGGCGGCAAGCGCATCGGCGGGCTCTGCGGCGAGCGCCTCAAGCGTTGCACCCTCGAGCTGGGCGGTAAGTCGGCCGCCATCATCCTCGACGATGCGGACCTGGCGACGACGATCCCAACCCTGCTGCCCAACGCCATCATGAACAACGGGCAGGCGTGCATCGCGCAGACCCGCATACTCGCGCCGCGGGAGCGCTATGCCGAAGTGGTCGATGCCGTCGTGTCGGGCGTGGCTGCCATGAAGGTGGGCGACCCCATGGACCCGGCCACCGAGGTCGGCCCGGTGGTGGCCGAGCGGCAGCGCAGCAGGATCGAGGGGTATCTCGACAGCGGGCGCGAGGAGGGCGCCACGGTCGCGTTCGGCGGTGGACGCCCCTCGGGGTCCGACTTCGCCAAGGGCTGGTACGTCGAGCCCACCGTGTTCTCCGACGTCGACAACAAAATGAAGATCGCCCAGGAGGAGATCTTCGGGCCGGTGCTGGTGGTCATCCCCTATGACGGTGACGACAACGCAGTCGACATCGCCAACGACTCCAATTACGGGTTGTGCGGATCGGTGTGGACGGGCGACAACGACCGTGGCCTGGGCGTGGCGCGCCAGGTGCGTACCGGCACCTACATGCTGAACGCCCCCGTGCCCATCGACTTCTCGACGCCGTTCGGCGGCTACAAGGAGTCGGGTCTCGGCCGAGAGTTCGGCCCCGAGGGACTCGAAGGTTTCCTCGAGGTGAAGTCGATCGCCCTGCCGGCGGGCTACACCCCGGGGTCCTAGCCCCGGGAATCGGGGCCACGCACGACGCACGGGGCGGCGGGGCCCGGCGAACGACGGGCGGGCGCCGGACGTGAGCACAGAACAGGCGCCGGGGGCGGGCGGTCCCGCCCGGCGCATGGTGATCAGCAACTGGCCCATGTGGGTGGTGGGGCTCACCCTGTTCGTCGACGGGATGGACCAGTACATCGTCCGGGGGAGCAGCGACCAGATCAAGGCGGCCTTCGGTGTGGGCGACACCGCCATCGGACTGCTGTTCTCCGCCTTCATCCTCGTGAACGGCATCGTCACGCTGCCCGCCGGCTACCTCGCCGACCGCTGGAACCGCACCCGGGCCATGGCGGTCACGATCGTGGCCTGGTCGATCATCAGCGCGCTGGGCGGCCTGGTGCCCACGGCGGCCTTCGGCCTGCTGGTGGTGGTCCGCTCCTCGCTCGGCTTCGGTCAGGCTGTCACCGATCCCTCGGGCAGCAGCGTGATCGCCGACTACTACGGGACCGAGCGACGGGGGAAGGCCTTCTCCATCCAGCAGTGCCTGAGCTACGTCGGCCTGGGCGTCGGTCTCGCCGTGGGGGGCGCCATCGGCCCGCTCTTCCACGGGCACGGCTGGCGGGTCGCCTTCTTCGTGTCGCTCTTCCCCGGGCTCCTGATCGCCTTGTTCTGCTGGCGCCTGCCCGAGCCGAGCCGTGGCGCGGCGGACCGGGCACACGTCCTCGGGAACGACGCGCTGGAGCTGGCCGCCGAGGGGGACGGGCCGCCCCTCTTCCCGGCGGGGATCCGGCACTTCCTCGCCGACATGGCGGGGGGATTGCGCAGGGACGTCGGGACCATTGTGCGCATCCCCACCATGCGCTACGCGCTGGTCGGGGTGTCGACGGTGCTCTTCGTCGTCACGGCCGTGGCGACCTGGATGCCGAATTACTACCAGAACCAGTTGCACCTGACGCAGCAGGCGTCGAATGCGACGTTCGGCGCGCTGGCCATTCTCGGCGGCATCCCCGGCACGCTGCTCGGCGGCCGGATCGCGGACCGGTGGGTCAGCCGCTTCTTGGGGGCGCGCGTCGTGATCCCCGCCGTCTGCATCTTCACCAGCGCCGCGCTGTTCATGGTGTCGTTCGCCTCCTCGACCTTCGCCGTGGTGTTCGTGGTGCAGCTCGTGGGGTTCCTCGCTGCCACGGCCTGTGTGCCGGCCCTGCGGGCCGGACTGTCGGACGCGGCGCCGGCCCATTTGCGCGGCACGGGGTTCGGCGCCTTCAACCTGGCGTCCGTTGTCTTCGGGTCGGCCGCCGCCCCCCTGGTGACCTCGGCCATCGCCGCCCAGTTCGGGAACAACTACCGCACGGCGTTCCTCATCATTCTGCCGGTCGCGTTCTTGGGGGCCGGTTGCCTGTTGCTGGCCCGCCGCCACATTGAGCGCGACGCGGCCAAGGTGTTCGAGGCAGTCGCAACGGCCATGGCGGCTCAGCAGGCCGAGGAGGCGGCGAGGTCGCCGGGTTCAGGCGCGGATCACGAGGAGGGGGCGGCAGCCGTGGGGGACACGTAACCCGACAGGGCGGCGTCCTTTTGTTTTGCGTCGGCGAAGGCCTGGCTGTCCCCGACCTCCACCACGCTGTAGCCAGTCCGGTCTCCGTCGCCGTTGATCACGTCGGGCGCGGCATCGTTCCCCGTGGCGGCGGTGACGATCGCCACGTGGACGGCGGTGAGGGCGGAGGTGTCGAGCCCGTAGACGGCAACGTCGCCCGGCTGGGGCGCGTAGCCCGACGTGACGGGATGCCACGTTCCGTGGTCGGTCCCCCAGACGTAGAAGCTGGCCGAGTTGCCGTTCAGGTATCCCGGCGCCAGTTGGTAGGACACCTCGGCGCCGGCCTGCTTCCAGACCCAGGCGGCGAAGTCGGCGCACCACTCCTCGTCGAGGTTCTCGTTGCCGCAGTCGTCGACGCCGGCGTACCAGTAGGCGCTGAACTTGTTGCAATAGGTGTCCGGAGGGTCCGTCTGGTAGCCCACCTGACCCTGGGCGACGGAGACGATGCGCGCGCGCAGTGGGGTGAGAGGCGGCCCGCGACGGACCTGCCGCACGACGAGCACACCGCCACCGACCACCACGATGACCAGCACGCACGCGATGAAACGGCGATGGCGCACCCGGGCTCGGCGGGGCGGAGGAGACGGGGCCAACGGTCGGGTCGGGCTCAGGGTGGCACAGGGTAGCGAGGGCGGGCTGCCCGGGGGTGGCGGCCCCCGTTCTGCGAGAATGCGGTCCCGGTTCACCCCAGAGTGCGGTGCCGGCCGACCCGACCGAGGAGGAATGAGGCCCCATGCAGGACGACGAGAGCGCGGTCTCGCACACTCGTCTCGCCTATCTCCCCGCGCTCGACGGAATGCGAGCCTGCGCTGTCCTGGCCGTGATGATGTTCCACGGGGGGATCCCCCACATGGACGGCGGGTTCATGGGAGTCGATGCCTTCTTCGTACTGTCGGGCTTCCTCATCACCTCTCTGCTCCTGGGGGAATGGCGCCAGGCGCTCACCGATCAAGCTCGGCGCTTTCTGGGCGCGCCGGGCCCGACGCCTGCTCCCGGCGCTCCTCCTGATGCTGCTCTTCGTGGCGTTCTTCGCCTCCGTGATCGTTCCCAAGGGCACGTACGGCGCCCTGCGCCTCGATGCGTTGGCCACGCTCCTCTACGTGAGCAACTGGCACTTCATTCTCGTCAACTCCAACTACTTCAACGAGACGTCCGCCTCCTCGCCGCTGCTGCACACCTGGTCGTTGGCGGTCGAGGAGCAGTTCTACGTGATCTGGCCCCTGGTCGTGCTCGGGGTCATGCACTTCACCCGCAGCCTGCGGGCGCTGTTCGCGCTGTGCTGCGCGGCCGCCCTGGGTTCGGCCATCTGGATGCACCACGTGTACGACGGAGGCCTGAACACCAACCGGGCCTATCTCGGGACCGACACGCGCTCGCAGTGCCTCTTCATCGGCTGCGCGCTCGCCGTGGGGCTCGTGCTCGTCACCCAGCACCGACACGAGACGGGCCGGCTGGCCAAGGGAGAGCTGTGGCGGCCCGAGACCCCGACCGGGGTGATGCTCTGCGGGGCGCTGGGCGTCCTCGGCGCCGTCGGCGCCATCACCTTGTGGGTGCTGACCACGTCCACGTCGACGTTCCCCTACTCGGGTGGGTTCTTCCTCATCGGGTTGTCGGTGGCCAGCGTCATCCTCGCCGCCATCGCCGCACCGAACAGCATCGTCCCGCGCCTGCTGTCGTGGTCGCCGGTGCGCTACGTGGGACGCATTTCGTACGGGCTCTACATCTGGCACTGGCCGATCTTCATTTGGCTCGACCACGCCCGGACGGGCCTCTACGGGTACGAGCTCTTCGCGGTGCGCGTCGCCGTCACCTTCGCGGTGTCGGTCGTCTCCTTCCACCTCGTCGAGCGCCCGATCCGGATGGGGACATTCGTCAGCCAGTGGCGGGCCTGGCTGGTCGTGCCCGCCGGCGTCGGCGCCGTTCTGGTGGCCGTGATCGCGGCCACGACGGGAACGACGGCTATCGCCAGCACGGCGCCGCCGGCCGGCAGCGCCACGACGAGCTCGTCGACGACAACGACCACGACCACGGCGACCTCGGTGCCACCCGTCACGACGACCGGCCCACCGGTCAAGGTGCTGCTCGTCGGCGACTCCATCGCCGAGACCCTCGGAGAGGGCCTCGGCGAGACCCCGGTCCAGGACAAGTACGACTACGTCCTCTACGACCGCGCCATCCTCGGCTGTGGGGTGGCCGACGGGACCGAGGTCCAGGACATGGGCGCGGTGGACACGGTGGTGCCGGCCTGTGGCGGGCCACCGGCTCCGAGCGACCCCGCTGACGAGGTCATTCCCTGGGCCACCCAATGGGCGCAAGAGATCGCCGAGCTGCATCCGAACGTGGTCGTGGAGGGTGCGGGGCGTTGGGAGCTGGTCGATCGCCTGTACGAGGGCCAGTGGGCGAACATTTTGCAGCCGCATTTTGCCGCCTACATCAAGTCACAGCTCGAGAAGGCAGCCGATGTGGTGAACGCGGCCGGGCTTCCCATGGTGTTCCTCACGGCCCCGTGCACCAACGAGCCCGAACAGCCCGACGGCGACGCCTGGCCCGAGGACGATCCGGCGCGCCGCGACGCCTACAACCAGACGATCCGTCAGATCGCGGCCGAACACCCGCGGACCGTCTCGGTGGACGATCTCGAGAAGGCGGCCTGTCCAGGGGGCCGGTACGCCAGCACGGTGGACGGCGTGCTCATCCGGACCGTCAACGACGGCGTGCATTTCACTCCACAGGGCGGCGTCTTCGTCGCGCCGGCGATCGTGCCGCCCATTGTGGCGGCCGGGCGGGCCCAGATGGCTGGCGGCACCACGTCGACCACCGCGGTCTCAGCCGGCGGGTGAGGCCGGCTCGGGGTTGACGTTCTGGGGTTGGGTCGTGCTGCCGCCGCCCCCGCTGTTCGAGCTCGGGGACTGCGGGTTGACGTTCGGATTGGCGTTGGCGACGACGCACTGAGCCCGCAGCGCGGGAACGAGATGCCCTTCGTCCACGTTGGCGCCCTCGGAGATGGTCGTCATCAGCGAGTTCCAGGACCCGTCGGCGGAGTTGGCGGCGGCGGCCAGCGGAAGAGCATCGCGCAGCTGCTGATCGGCCTCCTTCTGCAGCCGCGCCGCCACCGCCGGCGACGTGCTCGGGCTGACCGCTCGCTGGTAGTCAGTCACGGACAGCTTGACGTGGACGCAGGCCTGCTGCGCCAGGTCCTGCCCGCCCTGGTTGCTGCAGGCGCTCAACCCCAGGGCGGCGCCGCCCGCCAGCGCCACCACCGTCACGACCCGGAGTGCACCGGGGCGCCCGGCGCGCCGCACGTCAGCCCAGCCAGCGTTCGGCGGACTCGAGCAGGAAGCGGCTCACAGCGAGGGCACGGTCGAAGACGTCGCAGAGGAGTTCCTCGCCGCTGAGCACCCGGGCCAGGGAGACCGGATGCCGGGCCACGATGCTCAGCCTGCGCTCCGAGCCCTCCGTGGCGTCGGCAAAGGAATCGATGGCCGAGACCTCGAGGGGCAGCTCGATGCCTCCGACCCCGGCCAGGTCGATGGCGAGGCGAAGGAGGTCGGGCCCGCGGGGGAGTGGCGGCAGGGCCCAGGTGAAGGTGAGCGGGAAATGGAACTCGTCGGGAGGCTCCTCGTCCTCGGAGAGGAGGACGACGGCGTCTTCGAAGGAGAGGAGGACGCGTGGGTCGACGTCCAGGGCGAGGTGGAGATCGAGAGGACCGCCGCACCCCTCCTCGGGGTGCAGGTCCACCTCCCAGACCTGCCGCAACGAATACGTCTCGACGAAGTGCCGCTCGTCGTGCACGTGGAATCCGTGGTCGACGGAATGATCCTTCAGGTCGGCGACATAGCCAGCGACGTCAATGGCAGCCACAGCTGGGAAAGCCTAATGGCCACGAACAGGGAGGCGGCCAGGTGACAAGGTGGGCTGGGGCGATACCCGGACGGTAGGGTTCCTCCCCCGTGGACGACGTTCGCCTCCTGGAAGTGCTCGACGAGGCGGTCCGCGCCGTGCGTGGCGCGCTCGACGAGCTCGAGGACTGGGGGCCGAGCGGAGGGAAGCCGGGGCAGTACCGCCTCGACCTGGCCGCCGACGGTGCCGCTCTCCCCGTTTTGCACGGAGCGGGCCTGACCGTGTTCTCGGAGGAGTCCGGGACGACCGGCGACGGGGGTTCCGGACTCCTCGCCGTGATCGACCCGATCGACGGATCCACCAACGCACATCGCGGCGTGCCCTTCTTCTCCACGAGCATCTGCGTGCTCGACGACGAAGGCCCGCGCGTCGGTGTCGTGACCAACCAGGCCACCGGCGTCCGCTACGCCGCCGTGCGGGGCGACGGGGCGGAAAAGGATGGCCGGGCCATCGCCGCCTCAGGGTGCGAGGATCTCGGAGCCGCCATTGTGGGGATCTCGGGGTTTCCCGGCTCGTACCCGGGCTGGGCGCAGTACCGGGCGCTCGGCGCCGCCTCGCTCGAGTGCTGCGCGGTTGCCGAGGGCGTGCTGGACGCCTACCTCGTGGTCGGACGCAGCACCCTCTACAGCTGGGACTACCTGGCCGGCTTGCTCATGTGCCGCGAGGCCGGTGCGGCCGAAGGCGAGCGCGAGGGCAGGGAACTGATTGTGCGCGAGGCCTCGACCCGCCGCCCCGTCGTGGCGGCCACCAGTCGGCTCGCTGACCGGCTGCTCGGAGATGGCGCCCTGTGAGGGACGAGGACGGCATGGATGCAGCGGGGGCGCTGCTGGCACGCAAGACGTGGCGGACCCTGGAGCCCTTGCACGGCATGGTGTACTTCGTGCCCGAGGCTGCGGAGGCGTACGCCCGGTTGGGCATCACGGGACGGGCCGGCTACTTCGCGTCGCGGGCGGCGCCGATGGGAGCGGTGACCGCCGACGTGGTCGTCTCCACCTTCTTCAACTTCAATCCCGAGCTCGTGCACGCAGCGATCCCCGCGGCCTGGGAGGTGGCGACGCCGGTGGCGCTCGTCGCCGCCCGCTTCAGCGCGGTCGACGCGGCCTTCCGGCGACTGCTCGGCGAAGAGGCCCTGTCGTCGGACGACATGGCCCGGGCCGCCGAGCTGGCGCGCCACGCGGCCGAGGAGGCCGGCCGCCGGGTGGAGGGCCGACCGCTGGCCGCCGCCCACACCGATGTCGCGTGGCCGACCGCTCCGCACCTGGTGCTCTGGCACGCCCAGTCCATCCTGCGCGAGTACCGCGGCGACGGCCATATTGCGCAGCTGGTGGTACGGGGACTGTCCGGTCTCGATGCCCTGGTCACGCACGCGGCGGCCGGCGACGTGCCGGAGCACATCCTCCGCTCGACGCGGGGGTGGCCCCAGGACGCCTGGGACGGCTCCGTCGACGCACTGCGCGTACGAGGCTGGCTGGAGCAGGGCGACGAGCTTCGCTTGACGGAGTGGGGAGCGACCCAGCGCCGGGATCTCGAGGAGGGGACCGACGCGCTGGCGGCGGCGCCCTATGCCGTGTTGGGTGAGGCGCGCTGTGCGGAGCTGCGGGCGCTGGTTCGCCCATGGAGTGCGACGTTCGCCCGGCAGCTTCCCTGACGCCCGGTACGCCCTGCCGCCCGACGCCGGGCGCGAAAGATGCATGAAGGGCATCGCTGCTCGGGCCAACCTGGTCCGAGTGTCGCGCCACACCTCCTCGTGCAGCTGGTCAGCGGTTGCTTTACGCAGCTCCGACGCGACGAACAAGCGGCCACGCAGCTCGAGTTTTGCAACGCTAGTGTTCTCAGTCCCAAACTCAGGTGAGGCCGGTCAGGCCTTTGGACCACCCGTTGTGGAGGGACTCGAGTGACCCACACCCGCCATCTGGGAGCAGTCTGCGGCCACCCGTGATAGCTCTCTCGCTCTTCACGGACCTCGGGCGAGCACCCGTGCCGGCCGGTATCGGTAAGCCCGGCGAATCGGATTCGTACACGGCTGCTTCGTCGACCGCCGATCGGCGCTTCGCCGGCCTCCTCGAGGGTCGCCTTCCGGCTGTCTTCGTGGGCATGGTGTGCGCGCTCGTCCAGTTTGTCGCGTTGGTGCATGGGGGCTTCCTGCTGGACGATTTCGCGAATCTGGCACGAAACAAGAGATCGCTGTCCCTGGACCTGCTGACCGCTCCCATCGGGACTAATCATTTCCAGCCCATGACCCAGCTTGTGGTCTGGCTCTCGTCCGAGCCGTTTCACGGCAACTACCCGACCACGGTCGCCATCCTCGCCGTCATCACCGGAGTCGGCGCCTACTGGATGATACGTCTGCTCGACGAGCTGTTCGTCGGCCGCGTGCCCCACCTGGTGATCGGCTTCTTGCTCGGGACCTCGTGGATCCTCATGAGCACGAATCAGTGGTTCGCCGGCAGCGCGGCCGCCGCATCTGCCGCATTTGCCGTCGGGGCGTGCCTGTCGTTCGCGCGCTGGCTCCGGTCCGGCCGCTGGCACCACTATCTGTCCTCTTTGCTGGCGACTGCAGTGGCAATCGGTTTCTGGGAGCAGGGCCTCGCCGTGCCGGCCATTCTCGCGATGCTCTGGTTGTGCTTCAGATTCGATAGGCGGCGCCTCTCTCGTGTGGTTGTCGGACTCGTGCCCTTCTTCGCGGTGGCCCTGATCTACCTGCTCTACGTGGAAGCCCAGCCTTGGTCGAGCTCCATTTCGATGCCCGCTCTTTGGCCTTGGGGCCGCCTCCTCTGGAGGGCGATGACGAGCGCGCTCCTTCCTTCGGTGGTCGGAACCGGCGTCTCGTCGACCGCCTTCACCGAGACCCTCCTGCTCAGCGACGTCCTCGTCGTCACCGGGCTGGCGCTCGGCGCTCTCTGGCTCTGGACGCGCCGGCGTCTCCGCTGGAGCGCTGTCGCGTTCTTTTTTGTCGGGCTGCTCCTCGTCAGTCTTCCCGTAACGATTGAGCGGAACGCGGTTTCTTCCGGTTCCAGCCCTCCGTCGCGGTACCTCACGTTCCTCCCGATGCTCCTGGCCATCGCTGTGGCCGGTGCCGTCCGTGACGCGTCGGGCGATCTGCCTGCTGGCCAGCGCCGCCCTCAGGGTGCTCGATCTCGGCCAGCGTGGTGGCTCGTCGGGTGTGTCGTCGGTGCTGCATGCGTGTGCTACCTCGGCAATCTGCACGCCACCTACGAGCGTGGTCCCGGTTACTCGAGGCAGCTGGGTGCTCGAGCCGCGGTGGTCTCGGCGAACATCGCCGCCGGCATCAAGGCCTTGCCCCCAAGCCGGCAGCAATCGATCGTCGACGTATCTATGCCCCTTCCGATCTGGTACGACCCGATCCTTGGCTATCTCCCGAAAAACGGCGAGTTCGACCGGCTCATGCCGAACTGGTCTTCAACGGCGCGTACCTACGGCGAAGGCCAGAGACTGGTCGGGCTCGACGCCGACGGACGACTCCACCGGGTCTCGTTCGATGTGCAGTCCGCAAGCCCGACGACTGGAGGAGCGTCTGAGTCTCTCGGCGCGTCGGCAGGAGCGTCCCTGTACGAAAGGATCGTTGTCACCGCTGCTTCTCCGACCGTGATGCGCATTGTCGTAGTGGGGGTTCGACCGGTCGAGCCCGTTGCGCCCTGGCTGATCCCCCTCGGTCCGGGTCGGCACTCCTTCGTCCTTCCGGTGTGGTCGAACACGCTGCGCAGCGTGCGGGTCTCGGGACGAGGCATCAAGCTCGTCGCTCGGCAGACGGGAACGGTCGTGCTCGGCGAACTCGAGAGCAGCGCGACCCGCAAATGATCTGCTCCAGCCTTGCCGTTCCGCGGGCAGGCATTCGACACGAGCTGCTGCGCTCCCAGCGCGCCACCGAAACCCGAGAGCGTCATCGCACATAATTCTGATACCCGTATCCATGTGCTCGTCCGTCTCTTACAGGAAGCTCACAAGCGAAGCGATTCGTGCCCGAGGAGCGCCCGCGAACGAAAGGAGCCGGTAGAGTTGCCTCTCTCGGGCGCTTAGCTCAGTTGGTTAGAGCAGCTGGCTTACAACCAGCAGGTCGGGGGTTCGAGTCCCTCAGCGCCCACGACGAGAGGTGGGGAGAGAGGGGGGAACGACCGGGCGCGGGCCGCGCACACGGAACGAGCGACGGATAAAGCGCGGGCGGGGAGAGGGCCGAAACGGGGCCAGCCAGCCAGTCGGGCGAAGCCGAAGACGAGCGTTGCGGGAGTTCGGCTGAGTTGTCCCCTGATCGGGCACCCTGTCAATGCGGTTCCCTGCGGTACGACGGGGCGCGGTGAGGCGTTGCAGTCGAACCTAGAGATTGCACTCTCGCGACTGTCGATGCTCCCAGTCAGCGACCTTGAGCCGGTTGCTGAAACCTAACCCCGAAGTACGGCGGCAGATTGTCCGAATGTTCCCAGCGTGTCGAAGCTCGTGCCGTTCATGTCGATCGGCTTTGAGAGGGGAATATATGGTTCGTCGCCCGCCCACACATTTTCGACCTCAAATCCCAGATGATCGGCCCACGCTTCGATGCCGTCACGACTGATGAACTGATTCAAAGGATGCGGTTCACCCCTCGCCTGGAGATCTGCTTCGAACACAGTCCAATGTGATTTGACGGCGAACTCCAAGAAGGAGAACACAACCCGCCCTCCGGGCCGCAAGACCCGACGGGCCTCTTGCAGGTAGTGGTATGTGTCCTCGTGCGGAAGGTGCGTGAAAACTGAGAAGAAGCAAACGATGTCGGCTGTGCCGCTCTGCGCCGGGATTGTGAGATCTGAAGACAATTCGAAGCGCCATTCGGGTCTTTGGACTAGTCCACGTGCATGGTCAAGCAGCGTCGGCACCACGTCGGTCCCGAGGTAGTCACCTCGCAGGTAGCTCGCCAGTGGAGCGGCAAGGCGCCCGGAACCACATCCCACGTCAATCAGAAAACCGTCAGCGGATAGTCCAACCGATATGAGGAGATCAAGTTCCATCTGGCCAATGGCATCGAACTCTCCGCCCACGGCCTGTTGCATGGCATCTTCGTAACTGTCGTTCCGGCCCACCAGCTCATATACATGATCCCGATACCGTCGCTCAAGGTCTGGTTGCTTTACGGCCACCAGCAAAAGGTACATCTTTCGCCAGATGGCGAGTGGGATCTTTTCGTCGGTTCCGGAGCACGCATCGGCGGGGTTCGGAGGGCCTCGACCGTTGTGGCTTGCGAAAATGTGAAGCCACGACCTTCCTTCGCCCCACTCCGTAGGTCCGCCCTCCGCGTCCGGGGTTTGGGTGCTCGCCTTCGGCTCCACCCGGCTGGCTGGCCCGTTTTCGGCCCTCTCCCGCCTGCGCTTAGTCCGCGCTCGTTCCGCCCGCGCGGCCCGCGGCCGGTCATGGCCCTTCTCTCCCCACGACGAGAGGTGGTTCAGTGTCCCGACTGCTGGTTGTAGTAAGCGATCAACGCATTCCTGTACTGATTCTCGAGAAGTAGGGCCGCATGCAGATCGGAGGCAACGGTCACTGTGCTCCGGCTCGGAATGCTCACCTTCAGGAGGGCAGTGCTGTAGCTGAGCTGTTCCTTCTGCGAGGCCCGCAGTACCGCTGACAGAGTGGCTTGGTGGACGAGGTAGGTGAAATCCAACTGTCGTGGCAGGCCTCGCTCATCGGACCAGACCGCGACATGGACGTTCGAGATCGTGGAGTCCTCGTATTGAGCGAGTGAGCGCTCTGAAGGAATCACGCTCTGAGCCAGCGCGCTGACCGGCACGCTCACCCTGTATCCAGTTGTCTCGACACCGTCGATCTCGTGTTCGCCCAGCCGGGCCACTGGCCCGCTGGCGTAGCGGAGAAAGGTCAGGGAGGGGGAGCCTGCAGCGGCACCACTTTGCGCTGGATACGCGAGACACGGCTTCTTGCCGATAAGAACCCAAATTGGCGTCGCACGGGAGGTACACGAGCGAGCCATCGGAGACCGTTGTCGAGGATGCGAAATGCGGGTCGCCACCAGGAATGATCGCCTTCGTCGTGTCAACGAAGGCATTAGTCCGGGGATCGGCCGCGCCGTGGGTCCTGTACTCGATGTCTATGAAACCCTGCGGAGCTCGATCGACCTCGAGCGCGGTCCAATGGACCGTCTGAGAGGACATCGCCGCAACACCGGGACTGCTCCTGATGCTCTCGAGCACCATGGCGTCAGAAGGTGAGCTCGATTCGAACCCGAGCGTCAGGGCGAGAACGAGCCCCGCGATGACGATTGGGACCGCAATCACCCAACGTCCCCCTCGGGACCAGCCGCGAAATGCTCGTAGACGTCCCATCCTCGGTGACACAGGGTTGCGCCGAGGGCGGTCGAGCTCGCCAAAGACCCGCTGTGCGAGGTCCTCCTTCGCTGAAGGCACCAAGTCGATGCTCACCGTCGCCAGATCGGAGATCCTGCGCCACCCCTCGAGTTCATGCGCACAGCGCGTACAGGAATCGACATGGGATGTATCGCTCGCACTCGGTGAGTGGTCTCGCGCAATGGTGATCAGTGCTTCGTCGTCGAGGTGCCGTGTTCGTGTCATGACCTGTCCTCTTGCTCCCATTTCCGCATCAGCGCCTTCTTGGCACCGTGGAGACGACTCTTCACTGTGCCGATTCGCACGCCGAGCACGCCGGCAATCTCGGGGTGGGTGAGTTGTTCGGCAAAGGCGAGCAGCACGACTTCACGCTGGAAGCGCGTCAGTTCAGAGAGGTCCTTGACCAATCGCTCGACATCGAGACTGGCCACGGCGGCGTCTTCAGGCGACGGGTCATTCGAGACGAAGTCTCGAGGCGGATTCCCAACCGCCAATCTCCGTCGACGTTTTGATCCGGCTTGACGGATCGCAATGGCGACCAACCAGGTACGGACTCGTGATCGTCCGTCGAATCGTGCGCCGTTCCAGACGGCGAGAAACGTGTCTTGAACGGCCTCCTCAGCCATCTGGTGGTCGTCGAGAATACGGGTGAGGAGGGCCAACAGAGAAGGGGCATGTCGTCGGTAGAGCTTCTCGAGGCTCCCTCGATCACCTCTGCGGACTTGGGCGACGAGGGTGTTGTCGTCGTCGTCTCGCGGTGGATCGATCTGGGGTGTCCCAGGCTCATGTTCAGCCGCCGCTCTTGATGCCACCACCTCTTTGTAGCCCTGAGGCTCGAGGTTGGTTCGGTGCAAGGGCCGGTTTTTCTCAAATGTGCCTTCTGATCCATACGGGCCCGTCGTATCTGGGTCTCTGGAGAGCTGGCGGATTTCCTCTCAGGGCATCGAATGATCATGAAGAGGCCGCCCGGTGTTCGTCACACGAGGTTTGTGACCGCGAACTCGCTGATGAGAGCCTCGGCCGTTGATCAACGAGGCGCGCCCCAGACCGGACGGTAAGGGTGTTCCCCACAACGCCGAAGGCCGGCACCTCGCTCTCTTCGAAGGCGCTATTCGGTCCCGGGAGCGGTGCACGGCGTTCGAGCGAGGAAGGTGGCCCATGCGTCGGAGTCGCCTTCGACTCGGCACCCGGCTTCCTCGGCGTCGAGGCGGCGAAACAGCGCGAGGAACAGACCGGTCGCCGATCCCACCACCTTTGCGGCCGTCCCAGAGTCCGGCGAGATCCGCGTCAACGTAAGCTCATCGCCCGGTCTGAGCAGTGTCCAGCTTGCATCCACGTCTGTTGCGACGAAGCTGACCTGCCCGCCACTCTCTATCGGCAGATCGCCCTGTCTCGGCCTTTCGGCAAGGCGCCCCAGCCGTTCGTCGATGCCATCAGCTGCAACCTCCGGGGCGAGTTCGTATCGCTCTGTCACGGCCAAGGCAGCATCGGCCCACATGCGCCACGGCATCGAGGAGCACTTCGGGGCAGGCATGAAGCCATGCCTCAGCGCCATCCGCGTCATCGGGCGGCCTGCCCTCTGGTACGGAACGCGGGTCACGGTTCACGTCTGCTCCGGTCGTCATGATCTGAGCCGCCGATCGGTGAGCACGACCGACGTGGCGCACCAGATGTCGAAGGGTCCAACCCGGGCATGTGGGAACCGGCGTTTCAGGCTTGGCGGAGAGCGCCAACTGAGCGAACATGCGATTCTGCTCGATCAAGGTGGATGCAGAGTCCACTTTCTCTATGAGGAGTTCAGCGGGCGTTCGTGGTGCGCTTGGAGGGCATCAGGAGCAAGACGATGAGCGTGATGATGGAGAAGAAGAATCCGAGGATGAGCCAGCCCACGGCGTGCCGACCCTTGCGCTTGGCAATGTTGTAGATCCAGATCATGATCAAGATCCAGATGATGAAGCCGATGACCCCTCCGAAAGTGGCTCCAGCGTTGGCTAACACGGCATCGCCGTGACGTAGTACGCGATCATGGTGTTCCCTCCGACTGACGTCTGCCCGATGGACTGAACTGCTTCCGACAGTGTACGCCGTCGCTGTCCTCGGCAATGATCGAATTGGTTCACTTCGCAGCACCTTACGATTGCGGCCTCGCGACCTCACCGGGTTCCTTACGGAAACCGTCCACCTTTCTGAACCAACATGGCCGGTCACGGACCAACGCTGGAGATGACCCCCCGCCTCCATCTTGTGGTTGAAGCTTCCTAGGCTGGCCCTGTCATGGGCACGCCGCTATGGGCTTGGTTCGCCACCGTAGGGCTGCTGTTGGCACTTCTGGCGGCGGACCTGATCGCCAATCGAAACGTCGGTGAGCCGAGTACCGCCCGGGCGTTGATCGCCAGTGGCGGCTGGATAGCCGCCAGCGTTGCCTTCGGTGTCGCACTTGGA
The DNA here is from genome assembly GCA_963850185.1 of uncultured Acidimicrobiaceae bacterium. GTDB lineage: Bacteria > Actinomycetota > Acidimicrobiia > Acidimicrobiales > RAAP-2 > Bog-473. Next base: position 112,647 of record CAWKKE010000017.1, on the reverse strand, counting down.
GTGGCACAGGGCTCCGTCGTTGCCCAGCAATACTTCGCGGGATACGTCTTGGAGAAGGCATTGAGCGTCGACAATGTCTTTGTCTTTGTGGTGCTGTTCGGAGCACTCGCCATCCCGCTTCGCTACCAACACCGAGTGCTCTACTACGGCGTCGTCGGTGCTCTTGTGCTGAGGGCCGGATTCATTGCGGCGGGAGCTGCGCTGTTGGATCAGTTCAGCGGGGTCCTCTATGTGTTCGGATTCGTCCTGTTGATCGCTGGACTGCGGATGCTGCGCTCCGGTGGGGACGTCGATCCAGACCGCAATCTCGCCATGCGAGCAGTCCGCCGAGTCCTCCCTGTCACCGACTCATTCCGCGGAGAGCGCTTCGTCGTGAGGGAGCACGGCCGCCTTTGGGCCACCCCCCTGCTGGTAGCCCTGGTGGCCATCGAATCAACCGACGTCGTGTTCGCTACCGACTCCATTCCGGCCGTCTTTGGGGTGACCCAAGATCCCTTCGTGGTGTTCACCTCCAACGCGTTCGCGGTCCTTGGTCTGCGGTCCTTGTACTTCGTGTTTGCGCGCGCCGCGAGTCGCTTCGAGTACTTGCGCTATGGGCTGGCCTTGCTCTTGGTGTTCATCGGACTCAAATTCCTCGTTGCACCAGTTTTCCACGTGTCCGTGGCCGTCAGCCTCGCAGTGATCGTCGGCGTCTTGGGGATCTCCATCCTGGCGAGCCTTCGGCACAGTGGCAGGCCGGGCCGTCTGGGAGAGTCGAGCTAGGTGGCAGACCTCACGGCGCTGCATGTCGACTCGCCGCTGTCGTACGCGGTGGCGTTCACGCTTCCTGCGCTCGACGCCGTAGTGCCGGTGTTGCCGAGCGAGACGGCCATCATCGCCCTCGGAGCGGCAAGTGTCGGCACGACCGACCCCCGCCTGGGGTTCCTGGTACTGCTGGCGGCACTGGGAGCGTTCGTGGGCGACAACCTCTGCTACCTGATCGGCCGGCATTTCAAGAATTGGACGAACAGGAGATTCTTTGCGGGGGAAAAGGGAAGGCACCGGCGAGAATGGGCTGAGTCCACCCTGTCCCGATACGGCGGACGCATGATCCTCGTGTGCCGGTTCATTCCCGGCGGCCGCACGGCGGTGACCCTGACGTGTGGCGCAACCGAGTATCCCCGCGGGCGGTTTTTGGTCGCCACGGCGGTCGCCGGAACGATCTGGGCGATGTACGCCTTCTTCCTCGGACGCCTCGGTGGCGAGGCGTTCAAAGACCGGCCCTGGGTCGGACTCCTTCTTGCTCTTGGCATTGCGCTCTTGGTCAGCGGAGCGGTCGAGGCGGGACGACGCCTCGTGCGCTGGCGTCGGAACCGGGCTCATCCTCCGGACGCGGCCGAGTGATTCAGATGAGCACAGTCGGCCTGAGGTAGAGCAACGGTGCGGGGCGACCATCACAATTGGGTGATCCTCTAGGCGCGGGTGGCCGCCACCTGCCAGGCGATGGCTCCGTGGGGATCCCAAGTGAGGTCGATGACGGCGGGTTCGACGGCATCGACCTCCCAGCCACGGGACAAGACAGTCCGAATCTCGCCCTGCGTCACGCGGCGCGGGCCCCAGTCACCCGGTTGCTTGTCGCTGAAACAGAGCATGTGATATCGACCACCGGGAGGCACGACCGCAGCCAGGCTGGCCACGTAGCGCCGGCGCTCGACGTCATTGAGAACGTGAAAGAGCCCGCAGTCGAGTGCCGTGTCGAAGGTCTCCCCCAAATCAACGAGGCGAAGGGCGTCTGCGACTACGAAGCGCGCCTCGACGCGCCGCTCTGTCGCTTTCGTACTGGCCAATTCGATGGCCTTTGCCGACAGATCCACACCGACGACCTCGTGCCCGAGTGAGGCCGCCAGGAGGGCGTGCTCGCCGGTGCCGCATCCGGCGTCGAGCACCTTTCCGACCAGGACCCCGGCCCGGGCCAGGCGGTCGAAAGCTGGCTGCGCTCGCCCGATGTCCCACGCGGGTGGAGTCTCAGACGCATAGCTGGAATCAAAGTCGTGAGGTGGACGCTCCAAGGAAACCATGCTGACAGGGATGGGTCACTGGTGCCCCCAACCCCGGCATTTCCACGTCACGACCCGCAAGCTCGACTCGACGACGGGCCCGTAAGGGGCATACTGATCGAAGCTCACCTCCCCAGTTTGCCCGCGGCGAGGAGGTCGGCGCACCGGGATGCCGTCAACAGGAGAGCGTCAAAGCGCTGAAATGCCTCCGGTCTCGGGGCGTCCGTTCCATGCCGGCTCTGTGACCCCCCGTGCGTGCGGGCGCTCCCGACCCGATCGACCTATTCTGCGTTCATGATGGCGAGAGCGCCCGACCATGCCCTGGTCCAACTGCGCCGAGCCCGAGACCATGCGGATCGGCACTTCGCCGAGCCGATCCGTCTTCAGGATCTGGCGTCGATGGCAGCACTCTCCAAGTATCACTTTCACCGTCTCTTCACTGCCACCTACGGCCGGACGCCAGCGGCACACCTGGCCGAACGCAGAATTGAACGGGCGCAAGACCTGCTCCGATCCACGAACCTGAGTATCACGGAGGTCTGCTTCGCGGTGGGATACAGCAGCCTCGGTTCTTTCAGCAGTCGATTTACCGACATTGTCGGAGAGACGCCGAGTGCTTTTCAGGAGCGCTACGGAGGCAAGGCGCCTCGGATTCCCGGTTGTTACCTCTTCATGAGCGGATACCTCGAGCGAAAGATCGCAACATAGGAGAAGCCTCTTTGCGGCACGCGGTCGTAGCATGACGACATGATCACGAATGTCTCCCTCGTCAGCGTCTGGGTCACCGATCTGGACGAAGCTCTTGCCTTCTATACCGACATCTTGGGCTTCCAAGCTCGCGACGACATTCGGCTCGGAGAGGATTTCCGATGGGTCACGGTGGGTCATGCGAGCCAGCCCGAGCTCGATCTGCATTTGACAACGCCCAGTGGTCCGCTCTCGGACGACCTCATCGGGGCCTTGAAGCGCGCCCAGGCCGAAGGGGGACTACCTGGTGTGGGCCTGCACGTCGATGACTGCCGTAAGACCTATGAGGACCTGTCGGCCAAGGGAGTCGTCTTCATCCAAGAGCCGCAAGAACGGCCCTACGGTGTCGAAGCGCTCATGCGCGACAACTCGGGGAATTGGCTCGTCCTGGTCGAGCCGAGAGAGTTCACCGAAGCTGACTTCGAAGGAAGTGATTTCAAGCAGGAGTGATCCGGATCTCGTTGAGATCGGCCTTCTCGCGGGCACCGGGCTTCGCCGGCTGAGATGCCCTCGTGTCGTAAGTTCGTGCGGATGCTCCGGTTCCGTTGCCTCCGGCTATGAAGACTTACGAAGGCCGCCGCTCATCGGTCTTCGTGGCTCGAGTAACCCTGGGGACAGTGAGCTCTCCGCAGTGATCGCAGGTCACGCGTTCGGACGTTGCGACTGCGCCGCAGCTCAGGCAAACACGCTGCGTAAATCCATCTCGCATGGCTTCTCCTTGTCGATCAAAGACGATCATGATGGAGGGCTGCTGCGCCGAATAGAACCCTTCGGACGGGTTTTCACAACGTCTCGACAAATCCACTCAAGGCGGGTCGACGCCGGCCCCAGAGTGTCGATCTGGACTCCACCGATCACCATTCGGGGCACAGGGAGGCAAACTGATGTCGGCAACGCTGAAGCTGACGCATAAAGCGATAGGAGCGGAGGTCCGTCGTGCTTCCTACGACGTCGTTCTCGACGACGAGCAGGTCGGGTCGGTCGAAATCAATCACACGGTCGAGGTACCGGTCGAACCGGGACGTCATACCCTGCAGGTCCGCGATGGCAGAAAGTCGAGCGGCATCGAAGTGTTTGAAGCAGGCGAGAACGCGATCATCGCCTTTCGGTGCACAGGCAAGAGGTTCCTACCGATCTTTCTGGCCTCCTTCCTCGTCCCCAGGCTCGCACTGAAACTCGTTCGCGAGTGAGTCAGGGTCGGCGAACTGTTGGTCGCCAGGGATCGCCGGACTGACGAACCCGTCATCGATGGCTCGATTTGATACACCATGGGGATGTGTTCGAGAACGTCTACACGCGTACGAGCGGGTTTGGTCTCTATGTCCGGGTGAAGATCACACTTGATGCCGTCGGGCCGGCGTCCGTTACCGTCTCACCGAACGCCTTTTCGCAATTTGTCGGTCGGGAACAATTCGATGATGCGTACCACGCAGCTGCCATCTCGGGCGCCGCCTCAGCATTGCGGGAAGCGGAAGCGGGCGGGGCGGTGACCATCCTCCATGTGGATTACGCTCCGATCCGCACCTCCCCCGATGACGTAAGGACGGCGTGCTCCATCGCAGTCCGCAATGCTCTTCGGAAGGCGTCGGGATAGTGAACACCTGTTCGTGACGCGCCACCGCCCATCGGCAATCTGATACGACTCGGGATCCTGGAGGCACAGGAGCCCGGGAACCTGCGAGCATCGCTATGTGTGCACTCACAGAGGTGAACGAGCGGAGGATGGCATGGCTGAACCAGTTCCGGTAACCGAGCTATCCGTCTTCAGCAGCCCCAACGCAACACCGACGGATTGGTCTCAAGCTCGGGACGGGCTGGCGAGTGCTGAGCTGTATTGGCTTTCGAGCGTTCGACCCGACGGGCGTCCACATGTCACGCCCCTGTTGGGAGTCTGGCTCGAGGGGGCCCTGTATTTCTGTACCGGACCGAACGAGCGAAAAGCGAGGAATCTCTCGACGAACTGTCACTGCGTCCTTACGACGGGGCAAAGCGCGCTCGACGGACTTGATCTCGTGATTGAAGGAATGGCGCAGGGTGTAAGCGACGTTGTCGAGCTCGGCCGCGTCGCCGACACCTACGAGTCGAAGTACGGTCCGCATTTCGCCGAACCAGACGGAACGTGGGCCGGCCTCGGCGACGCCATTCGGGGGGCGGAGGTTCTCGTGTATCGTGTCGCACCCGAGACCGGGTTCGGATTTGGTAAAGGAGAGACGTACAGCCAAACACGCTGGAGTTTTTTGCGACAGCCCTGACCTCGTAGGCGGGGAACGGCCTCGCCCCGCAAGAGCTCTCCCAGCCGGACACCATCGTCCGGTTCGCCGGAAATCCACGGAGAGCTCCATCCATGCGCAGGTTGAGAGTCGGCCAATTCATCATCCTCGAAGGCATTGTCGAAGCCTCAGGTGGTGAGCAGAGCAACCCCACGCTTTGTGGACGAGGTCCGGCCCAGCGTGTTCCCCATCCTCATCGCCATCGGGGGCGGATTGACGATCTTCCCCGATCGGCGACAGCAGCCTGTGCTGGGGCTCGCTGACCTCGCCGATACGACAGCGGCGTCCTCCTCGAAGAGGATCGGCCCGCTGAGGCGGCCTGAGTCCGAGCCAGGGCCGCCTTCAGAACTACCCTGATCTGGTGATGGAACCGGGTCCGTTGTTGGCGGCCGGCCGAGATGCCGACATTTTTGAGTACGGCCCTGGGCTCGTGCTTCGGCGCTCTCGGGAGGGACGTTCGTTGACCCAAGAGGCTCGGGTGATGGAGTACGTCCGCTCCCAGGGTTTCCCAGTGCCTGCGGTGAGAGAGGTCAGTGGCGACGGCCTCGACATGGTCCTGGAGCGCATCGAAGGCGGCGACATGGTCGCCGTGCTGGGCAAGCGCCCGTGGGAGATCCGTCGCCAGGGTCGAGTCCTCGCCGATCTCCATCGGCGGCTCCATGGGCTGACAGTTCCGGACTGGCTGCCCGACGCACCCGTCGGCCGAGGCGACCGCCTGCTCCATCTGGACCTCCACCCGCTCAACGTGATGATGAGTCCAACCGGGCCGGTCGTCATCGATTGGGCCAACGCCTGCCGAGGCGATCCAAACGTCGACGTTGCAATCGCCTGGGTCCTGATGGCAACCGGCGAGGTCGCGACGGGTCGGTTGATTGGCGCAATTCTGGGCCGCGCACGAACCGCGCTGGTACACAGCTTTGTGGGCTCGTTCGAGATCGAAGGTGTCAGGCAGACGCTTGGTGACGTGGTGGCCTGGAAGGTGTTGGATGCTCACATGTCCGCCGCGGAACAGGCCCGCATGTGGCAGCTGGTGAGGGACGCCGGCGGTGGCGTGTCCGGCTAGGAAACGCGCGCATTCGGACTGCCGGCTCGCCGGCTATCCGGCGACCTCAATCGACACCTGAGAACCTGGCGCGACGATCGAGCCGGGCCAGGGGGATTCGGCCACGACAGTTCCGATCGGGCGTCCCGTCGTTCACAGCAACGCTGGCCGCCGAGGTCCCGAGGCCCACCGCACCCAGTGTCGCTGTGGCTTGCGCCTGCGTCTGACCGACCACAGTCGGTACGACAACGTGGTGGCTCTGCGCGCTCGGTCCAACAAGTTCAACGGCCACATGTGTCGTGCTGGTCGTCGCCGCGGTGACCGATACGGCGCGGCCACCCCCGCCAAACCGACCCAACAGACTGGCCAGTCCAAGGCCGAGCACCGCCGCTGCACACGCAAGAACAACGAGAGCAGGGGACCACCTCTCGGATCACCACCTTGCCAGACGAAGGATCCGGCCATTCGACGGCCACGCCCGTAGGCTCGGCCCGCCATGTGGTTCGAGCGCTCATACGTCAGCGACAGAGGACTGGTCGTCCCGGGGAGTTCAAAGCGGCGCTGTGCGACATCGCTGTTCACGGTCGAGGGTTTCGTTGTCCAAAAGAACGATGTCGAAGCAGTCCTCAGCTGGGACGCCTTCTCGAGCGATTGGTTTCTCGCGTCGTTCCCGACCACGCAATGGAATCAAACGGCCGCCTCAGCGCCGAATCCTCGCCATCCCGTCATTGGGGCGGCGGCCTACACCTCGCATGGGGCGACGGACGCCGTCATCCCCGTGTTGCTCGCACTCGCGATCGGTCGCCGACTCCTCCCGATCGGCGACCCACTCAAGCATGTCTTCAAGTTGGGTCCCGTGGTGCCACTCCACAAGCCGAGGCCCTACCTCTTCGGCCATTATCGCTGCGACACGACCCTGGGCTACCTGTGCCACCTTCTCCACAACCGACCCGACCTCCGATCGGGGCTCGGAGTGGCCGCCCGGTGCGAGCGCCTTCGAGCCGACGTTCTGAGTAGCCCCCTGGCTCCGATCGCCGACCATCTCGGAATTCGTTCAAGGTCCATCGAGATTCGCAATGCCGTCAGAGCGGCCGGAATGACACACCCACTGGGCGGGCGACCGGTCGCGGGCGAGGCTCTCCCAAATGAGGCTGATGCCGTCGACACAGTCATGCGTTGGCTCTCGCACAGTCATAGTGAGCACGCGAAGACGGTCGGGCGGGAAGAGGTGAGGGATGTCCTCAGGAGTGACTACTACTCGGTTGAAGCGTGGCCATTCGCCGCGTTGACCGCGTGAGGCCAAGGGGGATACCGGAGAGGTTGTCTGTCCGACCGGACTGAGTTCCCCGTTCGCCCGGAGCTGGACATGCGCCACCCGTCCTCCGGGAAGGATCGACGCCGTGAGTCGAGCCACGGTCTCCATGGGGCCGTTGCGGGCAATCGCCGACCGGACCACGACGCTGCCTTGGTTCGTCTCGACGAACGCCCTCGGGGGCGACGACCTGCTTCGCCCGTCCGACGGCGTCTTCTCTCCGGTACCGTAGCGGGGCGGCGAACACGCCTTCGAGGGGAGTGACGAATGACGTTGGAGAGTGAAGGACGCGCTCCCTCTGGGCGCGAGGTAGTCAGGTTCATACCGGTGCCGACGTCTGTCAGCGAGCAGGCCCAGCAGTTCCTTGGCATGGACATGTTCGGCGGTGGTGCTGGACGAGCCGCGCCTCGGGACATCGCCGGATGGCGGGCGCTGATCAAGGAGACTGACGAGCTCCTCGTGGCCGTCCTTGGTGCTCAGGTCGAACATCTCGTGTCCCACGTTGAAGCGGCAGCCGTCGGGGGAGTACCTGTGTTTGTGGTTACCCCAGAGGGTCTCGACGAGAGCGATGACACGCAGCCGATCTATTTGGACATCCACGGCGGCTCGTTGCTGATGGGCGGCGGCAAGGCGTGCGAAGTCATGGCACGAAGAATGGCGTCATCAGTGCAGATGCAGACGTGGTCCGTCGATTATCGGATGCCCCCCGACCATCCATACCCGGCAGCGCTCCATGACGTTCTCGCCGTCTACCGAGGACTCCTCGAGGTTCGGGATCCCCAAAAGATCGTGGTGGGAGGCGGTTCAGCAGGTGGAAATCTGGCCGCCGCCCTGATGCTGCGCGCGCGTGACGAGGGCCTGCCCCTCCCGGTCGCCCTCGTCCTCCTGACACCCGAAGTCGATCTGACGGAGTCGGGCGACTCGTTCCACACGAATCTTGGCATCGACAACGTGTTGACTGAGAGCCTGGTCGACTCGATCGCCCTGTACGCCGGCGACCACGATCTGCGACTCCCTTACCTGTCTCCACTGTTTGGCGACCTCACCGCCCCCTTTCCACCGACCTTCTTGCAAGCTGGAACCAGAGATCTGTTCTTGTCCAACACCGTGCGGATGCACCGGAAGCTTCGTGCAGGCGGCGTCGATGCTCAACTTCACGTCTTCGAGGCCATGCCCCACGGTGGGTTCTTCGGTGCACCTGAGGACAACGAGCTCACCGATGAGATCCGTCGGTTCTTGGCGGCCTACGTCGAAATCTGATCACCGGCCGATTTTCCCGTCGCCCCGCTCACGGTGTCTGACATGCCTGCTCGGGCTACGGGCGCCGTTCAACGTGGGGGTCTCGGATCAGCCCCCAAGGCTTCGTCCAACTCTGCCAGGGCGCGGTGGAGTTCGTGCAGTCGCTCGCGGCCGATGGTGTCCGCCATGGCCTGTTCCATCTCGGCAACCGTCGCATCGATGATCCGTGCTGCGCCGCGCCCGTGGCCCGTCAGGTGCAAGAGCGTGCGCCGCCGATCGTTGGCCGCGGCGCGCCGGTCCACATAGCCCAGGGTGACGAGCGTCTCGACGAGTTGACTGATGGCCTGCTTGGAGATCCCCAAGCGGGTCACCAGATCACGGCCGCTCAGCCCCGGCTCCGTCTGCGCCAGCGCGCTCGACGGCCCAGACCCCACGTTGGGGAAGGTCGTCGAAACCTCCGGCCGCGAGCGCCTTGGAGACGGGGGCTGCGTAGTGCCGCACGGCTCGGCGCAGGAGCCAGCTGAGCGCTTGGGGATGGCGTGCCGGGGGCAAATCGATGCCCGACTCGGCGCGCCGAGCGGTGGGAGCCACGTCCTCATACTAGGTCAAGTTTCGGGTCGGTCAACATTATTGACTTTCCGGAATAATGCTGTCACGCTGCTGCGATGACCAGCAACGCTCCGGAGCGCCCGGGCCGGAGCATGCGCCGGTCGCTCGGGCCCCTGCTGCTGTGCGCCGCCTGCATCGGGTCGCTCGCCGGCGCGCTGGTGCCACACGGAGGGGCAGCTTCGGCCGCCCCCCGCACCGGGCCCGACGCGGCGGGGGTCACCTGGCTCTGTCGCCCGGGACTCGCCGCCGACCCGTGTCTCGCTCCGCGGGCCGCGAACGCCATTGCCTCCGACGGGGACAAGACGGTGGTCCCTGCGGCACCCGCGTCCGGGTCATCCTTCGACTGTTTCTACGTGTATCCCACCGTGACCGCGTCCGCGGCCTCGTCCAACACCGGAACGGCGGTGACCCCGGCTCTCGAGGGCGCGGCCGTGGCACAGGCCTCCCGTTTCTCCCAGGTGTGCAACGTATGGGCTCCGACGTACCGCCAGCGGACCAGCGCGTCGCTGGCCGAGGGTCTTGGCAGCGATCCTGCAGCAGACCAGATCTCCTACGACAGCCTCCTGGCGGGTTGGAAGGCCTACCTGGCCCACGACAACGACCGCCGTCCGATTGTGTTCATCGGACATTCGCAGGGTGCGGCCAACCTCATCCGTCTGCTGCGTTCGCAGGTCGACGGGAATCCCGCGTTACGCGACCGCATGGTGTCGGCCATCATCGTGGGCGGCAACGTCCAGGTCCCCCTGGGAAAGTCGGTGGGCGGGACGTTCGCCCATATTCCGGTCTGTACGGGGGCGAGTCAGACCGGCTGCGTGATCGCCTACTCGTCGTTCTCGTCCCCGCCGCCCGCTGACTCGCTCTTCGGACGGCCCGGCCAGGGCGTCAGCCTCCAATCAGATCAGAAGACTGAGCGCGGCCAGCAGGTCGTGTGCACGAACCCGGCCGCTCTCGGAAGGTCCACCGCGGCGCCGCTGACGCCGTACTTCGTATCCTCGGCCAATTCGAACGGGGAACCGTGGGTCACCTATCCGGGTCTCTACATGGGCGCCTGTGAAAGCGTCGGTGGCGCCACCTGGCTCCAGATCACGGCGGGCGCCGACGGCCGACCGGTGGTCACGCCCACGCTCGGTCCGACCTGGGGCCTCCACTTGGACGACGTCAACCTGGCGCTCGGCAATCTGGTCACCGACGTGGCGGCCGAGGAAGCGGCCTACTCGTCACGTCACAAGGGGACCTGAACCCGCCCGGATCGGGCGACCAACGCGGAGGCCTGGGCTATCCCTTGCCCGCCTTGCTCGGCACCTCGGCGTTCAACCAGGGGATCCGCTGCGAGTGCTCGAGCCGGTGACTGAGTCGCTCCGCCACCGGGGAGACCACCAGGAAGAGCAGCCAGACGAATTTTGCCAACTGGGGATCGGTCCAGGCCAGGACAATGGACACCACCACAATGCCGATCACGAGCAGAACTCGCACTCTGGCCGTCCGTTCGTCGTGTTTCGACCGGGCCACGTCCATGAGGAGGTTGTGATGGGCGGCATAGAGGAAGATCCACTGCGTGCTGAGGCTGATGGCCACCAGGTTGAGCCCGAAGAGGGTGATGGCCACCGGGTTGGTGCCGTAGCGGCCGATCAGGTCCGAGGTGAACGGCATGAGGGTCAGGGCGAGCAGAAAGCTGAAATTGCGCCAGGCCAAACCCTCGCTGTGGCCGCGCATGCCGCGGAGGACGCGGTGGTGCACCATCCAGAATTGGGCTATCACGAGGAAGGAGACCAAGTAGCTGGTGAGCTCCGAGCCGTCGGGCGACAAGGCGTGCCACAGCGCCAGCGCCGAGTCGGGGTCTTTCGTCAGGGCCGCGGTACCGGTGGGCACCTGCAGCTGCAACACCAGCAGGGTCAGCGCAATGGCGACGACACCGTCGGTCAGCGCCAGAAGGCGCTCTATGCCCGGGATGTCCTCGTCGTCGTCCTCGCTGGCCACCCGCAAGAGCTTCGCAGATAGCGGACCGCAGAACGGTAATGGGCGCCGCGCGCAAGGAGCATCCCCCGCTGTTCGGAAAGGTGGTGCAACCATTATTGGATGCAACTCTTGGCGATTGCATCGCATCGTGGGACGATCAGGCGTTTGGGCGGCCGGAGGGCGGCACTCCTCGGGTGCGTGCTCGCGTTCGCCGTCGTCGCTGCCGGCACCGTGCTCGGTGCGACGCCGGGCGGGGGGGCGACAGGGGGTTGGTACGTCGTCCCGACGCAGGGCACGGGCGGCGACGACATCCTGCTGGGGTCGAGCTGTGCCACGTCTGTGCAGTGCATGGCGGTCGGCATCACGCTCAACATCAGCTCGAACGGGACGGACACGCCGGTCGTCGAGGCTTGGGACGGCTCGAGCTGGACCCTGGGTGCGCAGCCGCCCCTGCCGACCGGCGCCGGCGGCGGCCTCTTCGACGTCAGTTGCGTCAACGGATCTGACTGCTGGGCGGTCGGGGCCCTTGTCGGTGTGGACGGCGACGGAAACCCGACGGCGGCGCTGATCGAGAACTGGAACGGCGTCTCCTGGTCGATGATCCCGAGTCCAGCTGTGACCGGCCCCGCGGTGGTCGGCGCGGTGCTCCAGGGGGTGAGTTGCGCGTCGGCGGCCAGTTGCGTCGCTGTCGGATTCTCGACCGACGACACCGGCGCGAGCCTCCATACCCTCGCTGAGCAGTGGAACGGATCCACTTGGAGCCTCGTGCCGACCGCGGACACCGGTCAAGCATTCGATCAGCTGAACAGCGTGCAGTGTCTCGCCGCTGACGACTGTTGGGCCGTCGGCAACGCGGGCCCGGCCCAGCAGAACCCGAACTTCCTCCCCATCTACCCGGGTGCCGTCGGCGACCAGGGGCTCATTGAACACTGGGACGGATCCTCGTGGTCGCTGAGCCCGAGTGTGACCGAGGCGGATCCGAACGGCGGCTACCTCAACGGCATCGCCTGCGTCAGCGCCACGGACTGCTGGGCATCGGGCGCCACCACCGACACCACCGGCATGGCATCGGGGCTCCTCCTGCAGCAGTGGAACGGCGCCGGCTGGACGGATGTCTCGAGCTCTGTTCCGAGTTCCTCCACGTCCGGCATGCTCAGCAGCGTCTCCTGCGTCAGCGCGGCGCAGTGCTGGGCCGTGGGGGAATCGGGCCCAACCGGTGGTGGTGGGGGTGGCAACTTCCGGCCGCAGGCCCTCATTGAGAGCTGGAATGGATCGTCGTGGTCGATTGAGCCGAGTCCGAACGTGGCCGCGCTCAGCTTCTTGAACACGATCAGTTGCGTGCGGGCAGTGGGGTGCGTGGCAGCCGGGAGCTCGGCCACGTCGCTCCAGGGGAACGACCCTGGCCTGCGCGCGTTCGTCGAGCAGCTGACCTTCCCGCCGGCGTCGAGCCAGGGGCTCGTGCTCTCGGCGCGAGACGGCGGTGTGTTCACGTACGGAACAGCCCGATTCGACGGCTCCATGGGTGGGCAGCGTCTCAACGCGCCCGTGGTCGGCGCGGCGGTGACACCCGACGGCGCGGGATACTGGTTGGTGGCGGCGGACGGCGGTGTCTTCGCTTTCGGCGACGCGACGTTCGACGGGTCGATGGGCGGCCACCATCTCAATGCGCCGATCGTCGGGATCGCCGCCACCCCTGATGGTCGCGGCTACTGGCTCGTGGCGGCGGACGGCGGCATATTCAACTTCGGAGACGCTGGTTTCGCCGGCTCCATGGGAGGCCGGCCGCTCAATGCACCGGTTGTCGGCATGGCGGCCGCCGACGCGGGGGGCTATTGGCTGGTGGCGTCCGATGGCGGGGTCTTCACCTTCGGCGACGCGCTGTTCGACGGGTCGATGGGCGGTCAGCGGCTCAACGACCCCGTGACCGGCATTGCCGGCACCCCCAATGGTTCGGGCTATTGGCTCGTGGGCTCCGACGGGGGCATCTTCAGCTACGGCAATGCCGGCTTCTTCGGCTCGGTGCCGGGTCAGGGGATCGTCGGCCAGCCGCCGATCGTCGGGATTGGTGCGACCCCAACGGGGGTGGGCTATTGGCTGGTTGGTTCGAACGGCGCCCTCTACAGCTACGGCGATGCCACCTTCCTCGGGGCGCCGAGCGGGCTGCGACTCGTCGCGCCTCTCTCGGGCATCTCCTCTTCCTGACGCGCCTCAGACGAAGTCGGACCCACCGTCGGCGTTGACGCACGCCCCGGTCACGTAGCCGTTGCGACGCGACACGAGGTAGGCGGTGAGCGACGCGACCTCGTCAGGCAGTCCAGCCCTGCCGAGATCGGCCGGTTGATGGAACGTCTGGCCGATCCATTGCATGACGTCGTGTGGATCGGAAGGGTCGAGACCCTCGGCGGCGAAGATCTCTCGAAGGTTCTCGGTGAAGCTCGCCGTCACGATGGACCCGGGGCACACCACGTTGACGAGGATGCCGTCGGGGGCCAGGGACTTGGCGAGATTCTTGGCCAGGCTCGTCACGGCGGCCTTCGAGGCGGTGTAGGCCACCAGCATCGGGCTCTGACGCTGAATCGAGTGGGCCGAGAAGATCGCGACGCGGCCCCATTCTGCGGCACGCAGCAGCGGAGTGGCCTCGCGCACGCTTCGCACGGCCGACATGGTGCCCAGCGCGAAGGCCTCGTCCCAGTGTGCGTCGTCGAGATCGTCGAACCGTCCCGCACCCGGTCCGATTGTGTGCACCAGCACGTTCAGCGATCCCCAGCGGTCGCCCACGTCGCGAAAGCCCGCCGCAATGGACGCAGGATCCGTCATGTCGACGCTGATCCCCACTGCGTCGGGGCTGCCCAATTCGCGTAGCGCGGCCACGGTGTCGTCGAGAGCGGTCCGGCCGCGCGCCATGACGGCGACCCGGGCCCCGTCCGAGGCGAGCACCTCCGCCACGGCCCGTCCCATCCCCTTACTCCCGCCGGTCACGACGGCTGTCGCCTCAGCGAAGCCCAGATCCATTTCCGCCCACCTCCCTTGTCCCGGGTGCGCCTTGCCTGGCTCCGGATGTCATCGGCAGAACCGTTTGCTCACGGCGAGGCGGCGCGCGTCCAGCGCCGTTCGCCGTTCTGCGGGCGTCACGCGTCGGGTTCCTGCCGGCAGGGACGAGCCGATGTCGGAGAATTGCACCAGCCGCGTCGCCGGGACAGGCGCCGTCTCCGTGCGGACGCAGCGCAAAATGATCGGCCCGGCGCTGTGACCGGCCGTGTCGAGCCAGTTGGCGACCCCGGGATCTTCGTGAGCGATCACCACGCGTAGGGTCCCTTCGTCGTCGACCGCCGCTTGGTGCCCGTTGAGGCTGCTCTGGTGCGCCCCGTAGTCGATGGTCTCCCACCAGGGGTTCCCGAGCGAGTAGCTCCAGTAGAGACCCTGCGGCGGGGCAACCTCCACCAGGAGCGCCTCGTCGGGCGCCAGCTGCCACGACCCGATCACCGGGCGATTCTCCGCCGCCGCGCCCATCGCGGTGCCGTCGAGGGGAGGCAGGAACGTGTTGGGCGTGTCCGGTCGGGAGAACTGGAGGAAGAAGTCGAGGTTCGCCCCGACGAAGTCGCCCAGGGCGATCAACTGCCGGGCGACGGCCGCCCGCGGGTCCACAGGGGCGCGTGCCTGCCTGTCGCCCGCGTCGCCGATCCGTTCGATGGAGAGGGACGACGCCACCTCGGTGTCCCAGTCGTAGAAGAAGTGTCGAACGACCAGTGCCGTCGCGTTCTCGGCAATGGGCAGCCAGTTCCCTTCGTGGGGATCGGCGGAGAGGATGAGCTCCACCTCCCCGTCCGGGCCGAGATCCAGCTCGTCCAGGAGGACGTTCGCCGAGGAGGCCATGCCCGCCATGGCCTGCAGCCCGACGTAGCGCGCCGTGCCGCGGTTACCCCAGAGACGATACGTCTCTCCGCCTCGCAGCCCCGCTCCCGTGTAGATGCAGTCGGGGCAGTCCATGCCCCACTTGTAGATCGCGTCGACGCTGGAGGGCTTCACGGCGAGCACCGATCCGGATTCCTCTCGTAGGGCGTTGTCCAGGCCGATCCCGAGCAGTACGAGCAGATGTCGGAAGCCGGCAGCCATGTCCGTTGCGTTGCGAGGGACATCGTCGGCGAGCACGGTTTCGGAGGCGCGGCGCAGGCCGTCGAGCAGGTGGGCCCATGCACGTCCCGACACGAGGTCGTCAGCCGTGGCATCTCCGGCCCTGGCCGCCTCGCCCACCGAATGGGGCATCCACGATGGGTTGACGAATGCGGACGTCACGCGATCCCTGTCGGACGCGTGCATGCCACTGACACAAATCCCATGTACAGACCCCCGGCGCGAGTAGGTCGGGCCATGCTTCCCCACAGCCCGTGGCCCGGTCAAACCTTCGAGATCACGGCGTTTCGGGCACTCGGCGCGTAGCGTGTGGCGCGGAGGTGGCGCGGCGTGCCACAGCGGGCGGTCAGAGGGCGAAGAGACGACACATGATCGAAGATGCGATCCCCACACTGGTCCTCATCGGCCTGGCGGCGGTCCTGGCGCCGATCGTCGCCGAATGGTCGCGCCGGTTCGTCGCCGTACCCGAGGTCGTGATCCAGATCATCTTCGGCATTCTGCTGGGGCCTTTCGTCCTCAACCTGGCGCACCCGAACAACGTCGTGACGGCGTTGTCCGATTTCGGGCTCACCTATCTGATGTTCCTGGCGGGAACGGAGCTCGATCTCTCGACCATGCGCCAGGGCCACCTCGGCAGAGCCGCGGGCTCGTGGGGGACCTCGCTCGTGCTCGCGCTGGCCGTGGGTGTCGTCCTCCATGCCACGGGCCTGGTGCTCGACCACGTCGTCGTGGCCCTCTGCCTTACCACGACGGCCCTCGGGACGCTCTTGCCCATCCTCCACGATGCAGGAGTGCTGCACACGCCGATCGGTCCCTCCATGCTGTCAGTGGGCGCCATCGGCGAGTTCGGACCGATTGTCGCGGTGGCAGTGCTGCTCACGAATCGAGACCCTCGGCTGACGTTCCTCCTCCTGGCGCTCTTCGTCGCCGTCGCCGTGATCGCTGCCCTCCTCGCCACGCAGGTGCATCCGCCGCGGGTCATCGCGCTCCTGCGCAAGCACCTCAACTCGACGGCCCAGCTGCCGGTGCGGATTTCCGTCTTGCTGGTCATCCTGCTGGTGTTTCTCGCCGAGAAGCTCAGCCTCGACGTCCTGCTCGGGGCGTTCGCGGCCGGCGTTGTCGTGCGCCTCTTCATCCAGGGCGAGGACAGCCAGCCGATCACGAACAAGCTGGAGGCAATTGGCTTTGGCTTTCTCATCCCGATCTTCTTCATCGACAGCGGCATCAAGTTCGACCTTCACGCGCTCGTCCACATGCCGAAGGTCCTGCTGCTGGTCCCGGTGTTCACGGTGATCTTCCTCTTCACGCGGGGCCTGCCCACCTGGGCCTTCTTCCGCGGTGTCGTGACGAAGGTGGAGGCCCGGACGCTGGCCGTCTTCTCCGCCACCGGCCTGCCGCTCATTGTGGTCATCACGACGCTCGGCGTCAGCGAGCATCGGATGAAACCGCAGAACGCCGCCGCGCTGGTGGCCGCCGGCATGCTCTCGGTCCTGATCTACCCCCTTGTCGGGCTGCGTTGGCTCGACAAGGGCTCCAAGGCAACGGGCTCGCCCGCTGTTCCCGAGCCTTCGGACGGAAAGTGACAACGGTGCGCGCTCGGGTACCGATCCCGGGCGGGTCGCGGCGGGCCCATCTGCGCGAGTGGCGTCGAGAATCGCTCTGGTTGTGGCCGGCGATCGCAGCCGTCGGAGCCTGGGTGGCGGGGGACATCGCAGCCAGGTATCTCCACAGCTTCACGCTGCATCAGGGGCTCTTCCCGACCAATCTGGACGACGCCCGGACGCTGCTCGCCACGATCGCGACGGCCTTGCTGACCTTCACGGGTGTCGTGTTCTCCATCACGCTCGTCGCGCTCCAGATGTCCAGCACGCAGTACTCGCCTCGGGTGTTGCGAACATTCGTCCGCAAGCCGATCACGAAGCTGGCACTTTCGACCTTCATCGCCACGTTCGTCTACTCGTTGACCCTCTTGGCGCGGGTGGGCACGACGACCGGAGCACACACGGTTCCGCAGGGGGCCGTGGGCCTGGCCTATCTGCTCGTCATGGCGTCTGTGCTCGTGTTCGTCGTGTTCGTGCACTCGACCGTGCGTTCCATGCGGGTGAGTTATGTGATTCAGGCGGTCTTCAACGAGACGCTGGAAGCGATCCACGCCACGTTCGTCCCGGCGGGCTCCTACCGCGTCGCACCCGAGCCGGCCTTCGGAGCGTCCCCCCTTCTGGTCTCCTTCGACCGCGGGGATGCTGTCATCGACGGTGTCGACACGCATCACCTGGCGGAGGTGGCCCGACAGCACGACTGCGTCTTTCGGCTCTGCGTCCCGGTCGGCACCTACATGGTGCGTGGCGCGGATCTCATGGAGGTGCACGGAGGCGCGGCCCCGGCGACTGCGCAGCTCCTCGGCGCGCTGGACTGCTTCGCGGTCCGCTCCCTCTACCAGGACCCGTGCTACGGCGTCCGACAACTCGTCGACATCGCGATCCGCGCGGTGTCGGCTGCCATCAACGACCCGACGACCGCCGTCCAGACGCTCGACCGGCTGCACGGCATCCTGCGGGCCATCGCGGACCGCCCCGACCCCTCCGGCGTCTTCCTCGACGCAGATGGCGTGGCCCGCCTGGCGGTGCCCGTGCCCGATTGGAGCCGGGTGTTCGACCTTGCCTTCACCGAGATCTCGCTCTACGGGGCGGGCGATCCGCAGATCTCACGCAAGCTGATATCGATCTTCGATGATCTGTCCTCGTGCGTCACGCCGGAACGGCGTGCGACGATCGAGGCTCGGCGCCGCTGGCTCCGCAACGAGGTGGCGGGCCGTCACAGCCTGAACGTGGACGAGGTGCTGACTGCTGACCCGCTCGGGCTGGGCTAGCGCGCGCCTGTCGTTCAGTCGTACCCGCCGGTGAAGATGCTCGGGATGGGACGAGCCGGAGGAGTCCGGAAGAACGGGCGGACGTGGGTCTCCATGATCTCCTCGACCACGGGTGCTGCCGCCGGATCGGGCAGGAGATCGTGGTCCTCGGTGGCGTCCTCGACCAGGTCGAAGAGCTGGCACGGCGCCACGGCATCCTCGTCGACGACCAGCTTGTAACGCTCGGTCTCGAAGGCGGCGAAGCCCCAGTTCTCGCTGACCGCCAAGGTGCGTGAGGGAGGGGTGGCCGAATCGTGGACGCTCGTCAGGAGCGAGCGTCCGTCCGAATGCGCGACATCGGGCGCACCGGCGATCTCGCGCACCGTGGCCGGCACGTCGAGGTGCTCCACGAGGGAACTCACAACGGCCTGAGAGCAACCGCCGGGCGGGCGGATGATCAGCGGGACGCGCACGGCCTGTTCGTAGAGGACGCATTTGGACATCATCCTGTGGTTGCCGCCCATCTCGCCGTGGTCGCTGGTGTAGATGATCCAGGTGTTGTCCAGCATCCCTCGGCGCTCCAACGCCTCGACCATGTCGCGGACCGCCCGGTCGATGACCGAGATATCGGCGGCGTACGAACGCCGCATGTCCCGGATGGCGTCGTCGGTCATCGTCTCGGAGTCGGAGACCCACAGGAAGGAGTTCAAGAGAGCCCCGTAGCGCCCCGTCCCCTCTATCGTCGGCCGACGCGTCGAGCTGGGCATGGAGATGTCGACACCGCGGTAGCGCTGGACGGCCTCCGCCGGCGCGTCCCAGGGGTCGTGGGGCCCCGGGAATCCGACGAAGAGGAAGAACGGCTCGGCGCGCTCGTAGCGGTCGATCCATTCCACCGCACGCTGGCCGTGCCAGGCGTCGACATAGGAGTCCAGCGGGATGGGTGTCGGTGTGGAGTCCCACATGGGCACGCATTTGGTGGCGTTCTGACCGTCTTCGTTCTCGCCCTGGTAGCTGCGGTCGGCGATGTGTTTCTTGTAGGCGTCGAGCATGCCGCGTCCGGCGAGGTAGTCCGTGTAGCGGGTCGGAATCTTCCCCACGAACTTGTCGCCGGTCTCGAAGACCTCGGCGAAGCCGAGCGCCTCGAGGCGTCCCGCCATGTCGTCCATGTGTGAGACGGTCAGCTGCTCGTCGAGGTAGAGGTGTGCCTTGCCGAGCAGCGCCGTGTGGTAGCCGGCTTCGCGCAAGGCCCAGGCGTAGGTCGGGCTGTCCGGTGCGATCTCGGACGAGTTCGTGTAGACGCCGTGGTCGCGCACGTAGCGCTCCGTCATGAACGACGCCCGTGCCGGCATGCACAGCGGGCCCTGGCACGAGACCCGAGAAAATCGAACGCCCTCGGCGGCCAACCCGTCGAGAGCCGGCGTGAGGACACTGGTGTCCCCCGCACATCCCATCATGTCGGCCCTGTGTTGATCCGACATCACGAGCAAAATGTTGGGAACGCCGGTCGTCATCCTCTCGCCCTTTCTGTCCGATCGAATGTTGGTGTGGGAGGAAGGAATGTGATCATCGCATGAAACAGCTGGGGAGCGGACCAAAGGCGGGGCCTCACCAACGCAGTGCACCACTAACCTGTCGCCACCGCCTGAGCGACCCCTGGAGCCACTGCATGCCATTTGATCTGAAGAAGGTGTTGGACGAGCGCCGGGGTGAGAACTTCACGCTGCATTCGAAGTACATCAATCCCCAGCTCCCGAAGATCCTCGGACAGATCGAGTTCGACCGGTTCTATGAGAACGGGGAGGGCTGCTATCTCATTGACGACAAGGGACACCGGTACCTGGACTTCCTGTCCGGCTTCGGCGTGTTCGCTCTCGGACGGAGCCATCCAACAATCGTTCGGGCGTTGCACGACGCCCTCGACGCCGATCTGCCCAACCTCGTGCAGATGGATTGCTCGCTGCTCTCGGGTGTGCTGGCCGAGGAGCTGGTCGCCCGGTCGCACTCGGGTATCGAGCGCGTGTTCTTCACCAACTCCGGAGCAGAGGCCGTGGAGAGTGCCATCAAGTTCGCCCGGGCCGCCACGAAGCGCACGCGCATCCTCTATTGCGACCACGCCTTCCACGGGCTGACGACGGGAGCGCTGGCCCTCAACGGTGGGAAGGAGTTCCGCAGCGGCTTCGGCCCACTGCTCCCGGGGGCCGACGTCATCCCGTTCGGTGACGCCGCTGCTCTGGCGAGGGAGCTCCGGCGTGGTGACGTGGCGGCGTTCATTGCGGAGCCGATCCAGGGCAAGGGGGTCAACCTGGCACCCGAGGAGTTCTGGCAGGAGGCGCAGTCGCTCTGCCGCCGCCACAAGGCGCTCATGATCCTCGACGAGGTGCAGGCCGGCATGGGCCGCTCGGGGACTTTCTTCTGTCACGAGCAGTTCGGCATCACCCCGGACATCATCACCGTGTCCAAAGCGCTGTCGGGCGGGTACGTGCCGGTCGGGGCCATGCTCTCCACGGCCGCCGTGTCGGACGCCGTGTACAGCTCAATGGAGCGGGCGGTGGTGCACTCCTCGACCTTCAGCACCAACCAGCTGGCGATGGTGGCCGGGCTGGCCACCCTGGCCGCGTTCGACGACGAGGACATCCTCGACCGTGTGCGGCGGACCGGGACGTCGTTCACCAAGGCGCTCCAGCCGCTGGTCGAGCGGTACGAGTTCCTTCACGAGGTGCGGGGCATGGGGCTGATGATCGGGCTGGTCTTCGGCGAGCCGACGACCCCAGGGCTGCGCCGGCGCTTCAAAATGGTCGAGGCGATCCGGCCCGCGCTGTTCTCCCAAATGGTCGTGACCCCGCTCTTTCACCGCCATCGCATCCTGACGCAGGTGGCGGCAGACAACCTCAACGTCGTCAAACTTCTGCCGCCCCTGATTGCGGGGGACGACGAGGTGGAGCTCTTCGCAGACGCGCTCGAGGACGTGCTGGCCAGCGCGGAGAGGGGGTCGAGCCTGATCTTCGAGTTCGGCAAGACGATGGCCAAGGGCACGTTGCACCGGGCGCGGCTGTGACGCTCGACTCAGGAGACCGGGTGCTGGTCACGGGAGCCAGCGGGTTCATCGGCTCGGCCGTGACGCGTCAGCTGCTGGCGCGGGAGCAAGAGGTCATCGCGCTGGTGGAGCCGGGGACGGACACGGCGAATCTCGATGGGCTCGACGTGAAGCAGGTGGTCGGCGACCTGCGCCGGGTCGACGACGTGCGGAGCGCGGTGAGCGGATGCAAGGCCGTGTTCCATGTGGCGGCGTTGTACCGCTTCTGGGCCCGTGACCCCGAGGCCTTCTACGCCATCAACGTCGACGGCACCAGGAACGTCCTCGAGGCGGCGCGGGGTGCGGGCGTCGAGCGTCTCGTGTACACCAGTACGGTCGGGACACTCGGGCTCGAGCACGTCTCGGGTTCCCGTTCGGCCGACGAGCGCTCCTTCCCTGATGTCCGGCATCTCTACGGGTCCTACAAGCGTTCCAAGTACGTGGCCGAGCACGAGGTGTTGCGCGCCATCGCCGAGGGCCTGCCTGCCTCGCTCGTGCTGCCGACCTTCCCGGTCGGGCCCGGAGATCGCGTTCCCACGCCGACGGGCAAACTCGTCCTCGACTTCCTCAACGGGCGCATGCCGGCCTATGTCGACACTGTCTTGAACGTCGCCCATGTCGACGATCTGGCCGCCGGGCATCTGCTGGCGCTCGAGAATGGCCGCACGGGGCGCAGCTACATCCTCGGCGGCGAGAACCTGACCCTGCAGCAGGTGCTCGCCCACCTCGCCACGCTCACGGGCCTTCCTGCTCCCTATGGCAGGGTGCCCAAGTCGCTCGCCCTGGCCGTGGCCGCCGTCTCCGAACTGGTCGAGGGGCGCCTCCTGCACCGGCACCCTTCGGTGCCGCTCGAGGCCGCCCGAATGTCGACCTCCCAGATGTCCTTCGACATCAGCCGGGCCCGCGTGGAGCTCGGCTATGCGCCCCGGCCCGCGGTCGAGGCGCTCGAGGCGTCTGCCCGCTGGTTTGCGGCGTCGGGCATGGTCAGCGAGCGGAGGCTGGACCGGATCCACTGGTCCTCGGGCCACTGACGCGTCCACGAGCGCGACAGCACCGTCCCCATCGGGCACACTGGTCGCCGTGGCCCCACAGTTCATCTACACCATGCGCGGCCTCACGCGCTTCTATCCGCCGGATCGTGAGGTGCTCAAGGGCATCAATCTCTCCTTCTATCCGGGGGCGAAGATCGGCGTCATCGGGTCCAACGGCTCGGGGAAGTCGTCGTTGCTGCGGATCATGGCGGGCGAGGACGATGGGTTCTCGGGTGAGGCCCGTCTGACCCCTGGGTTCACCGTGGGCTACCTGCCGCAAGAGCCGCAACTCGACGAGTCCAAGGACGTGGCCGGGAACGTGGCCGAAGGTGTGGGCGAGGCGAAGCGGCTGGTCGACCGGTACAACGCGGTGTGCGCCGCGTTCGGCGACCCCGACGCCGACATTGATGCACTGCTGGCCGAGCAGGCCGACCTCCAGACCAAGATCGATGCCGCCGGAGCCTGGGAGCTCGAACGGACCTTCGAGATCGCCATGGACGCGCTCCGGCTGCCGCCGGGCGATACCGACGTCTCGACCCTCTCGGGTGGCGAGCGCCGTCGGGTGGCGCTCTGCCGCCTGCTCCTCTCCCAGCCCGACCTGCTCCTCCTGGACGAGCCGACCAACCATCTCGACGCCGAGTCGGTGGCCTGGCTGGAACGGACGCTGCAGGTGTACCCCGGCACGGTCGTCGCGGTGACCCACGATCGTTACTTCCTCGACAACGTGGCCGGCTGGATCCTCGAGCTCGATCGGGGCGCGGGCATTCCGTGGGAGGGCAACTACTCCTCCTGGCTCGAGCAGAAGCAGGCACGTCTGGCGGCCGAGGAGAAGGCCGACCGCTCCCGGCAGGCTTCTCTCGAGCGCGAGCTCGAATGGATCCGGATGTCGCCCCGCGCCCGGCAGAGCAAGGGCAAGGCGCGTATCACCGCCTACAACGAGCTCGTGTCCGAGGCCGAATCCTCCGAGCGGCGCGCCGAGAAGGTCGAGTTGTCGATCCCGCCCGGTCCGCGCCTGGGGGACCAGGTCGTCGACGCAGCCGGCGTCGTGAAGGCGTTCGGAGACCACCTGCTGATGGACGGCCTGTCCTTCACGCTTCCTCCCGGCGGCATCGTCGGCGTCATCGGCCCGAACGGAGCCGGCAAGACGACGCTGTTCAGGATGATCGTCGACGAGGAGAAGCCCGATGCAGGCAGCCTGACGACCGGCGCGTCGGTGCATCTCGCCTACGTGGACCAGTCGCGCCAGTCGCTGACGCCCGATGCCACCGTCTACGAGGAGATCACCGGGGGAGTGGATCGGCTCGTCGTCGGCGGCCGCGAGCTGCACGGCCGCGCCTATGTGGCGGGCTTCGGCTTCAAGGGGAGCGACCAGCAGAAGAAGGTCGGCCTGCTCTCGGGCGGCGAGCGCAACCGGGTGCTGTTGGCCAAAGTGCTCAGCAGCGGCGGCAACGTCCTGCTCCTCGACGAGCCGACCAACGATCTGGACGTGGACACGCTGCGGGCGCTCGAGGACGCGCTGTTGGCCTTCCCCGGTTGTGCCGTGGTGATCAGCCACGACCGGTGGTTCCTCGATCGCATCGCCACCCACGTGCTCGCCTTCGAGGGGGAGTCCGAGGTCAGGTGGTGGGAGGGGAACTTCAGTGACTACGAGGCGGATCGCCACAAGCGGCTCGGCGTCGACGCCGACCAGCCGCACCGCCTGCGCTACAAGCCTCTCGTCCGGGACTGAGCCGGAGGCGAGGCGATAGGGGCGTCCCAGAGTCCGCCCGCGTCCTCGTAGGGGGTGGTGCAGGGCGGTCCGTCGGCCACCCACAGGCGCGGCGGCCCGCTCCCGGATGGCACGCGCACAATGCACGACGACCGAGTCCCGAACGTCTCGAGGTGGACGCAGTTGGCGGCGTTCGGCCGCACGTCGCCTTCGGGGTTCCGGTGGTCGGTCAAAATGCGGCGGAAGGCGTGCTCCACCTGCCTGCCGTCGGACGTCGGCGAGCTGTCGAGCGCCTCGCGCACCAGGTCGACCTTCGGAGAGGTCTCCCCGAGGGCGCGGTTTTCGAGCACGTGGATACCCGGGGGCAGCTCGAACGCCACCCCGTCGCCCGAGCCGGTGAAGTCCACGAAGAACAGCGAGGTGCGGTCGCCGACGAGCAGCCACGAGCCGTTGTAGTCGGCCGGGTGAAACGCCGCCAGGAGCGCCTCGACCGCTTCGGCCGCGGTGGCATGCCGGGCGAGCGCGGTGGGGAGTTCGCCCCGTGATCGCTTCGATGGATCCTTGGCGTCCCCCAGCGGCTGGTTGGTGAGCCCGGCACACACGCCGTGCTCGTTGACGGCAAGCCAGGTACCTCCCGAGAGCTCGTCCCGCCCGCCGACGACCCGGGGCGGCCCTTCGTCCAACACCGTCACGGCCGTTGATGGCCGCTCGAGGACTTCATCGCGGTTGGCGCCCACGATCAGCGGCTCTCCCGTCACCGCGCGCGATGCGACCACGAGGAGACACACGGACGCCACCCTACCGACCGTTGCGCGGGCTACCGTGCGGCGCATGCGCACGTGCAACCCGGACACCATCAGCCCTTCGGCCGGGAGCGCGTTCGTCGGCTGAATGTCCGGTCCCTGGGAGAGCAGCGACGTCCCACGAGGGCACGCCTACGATCGCCGGTTCGAGGATCTGGCGGCATCGGGCATGGACATGCATGGCGAGGCGGCCCTGGTCGCTTCCCTCGCGCGCGGACCGGCGTCCGTGCTCGATGCGGGGTGCGGGACCGGGAGGGTGGCGATCGAGCTCACCCGGCGTGGTTACGCCGTCGTGGGAGTCGACGTCGATGAAGC
Organism: uncultured Acidimicrobiaceae bacterium; assembly: GCA_963850185.1. Taxonomy (GTDB): domain Bacteria; phylum Actinomycetota; class Acidimicrobiia; order Acidimicrobiales; family RAAP-2; genus Bog-473. The sequence continues at coordinate 87,527 of CAWKKE010000017.1, read as the reverse complement.
GATGCTCGAGGCCGCCCGCGCCAAGGCGCCCGATCTCACGTGGGTGCACGGCGACCTGGCCGACCCCGACCTCGAACTGGGCGGCCGGATGTTCGACATGGTGGTCATGGCTGGCAACGTCTTGATCTTCGTGCCGCCTGGCAGCGAAGGTCAGGTCGTCGGAAATGCGGCCCGCTGGCTCCGCCCGGGTGGACTCCTCGTGACGGGCTACTCCCTGCGTCCCGACGGCCTCGGTCCCGGCCGGCACGACGCGCTGGCGGCCGAATCGGGCCTGGTCCTGCAGGATCGTTGGTCGACGTGGGACAAGCATCCGTACACGCCGGCTGACCGCTACGCCGTGGCGGTGCATCGGCGGGAGATCTGAGCGCACACTCCGGGCTCACGCAACGGACCAGCAACTCTGTGCCCTTCCTGTGCACTGAACGTGCAGGAGAACCGCGTTTCGTTAGGCTTCGGGGCCATGGGAACTGAGGACCTCGACCCGATTGATCACCACATCATCGAGCTGCTGTCGCACAACGCCCGCCGCACCATGGCCGACATCGGTGAGCAGGTCTCTCTGTCGGCCTCGGCGGTGACCCGGCGCATCGAGCGCCTCGAGCGCACCGGGGTGATCGCCGGATACACGGTCGTAGTCGACCACCGCAAGGCCGGACGTCCGATCCAGGCCTTCACCGAGGTGCGCTTTGCCGGGACTGCCGACCTGCAGGAGATCAAGGAGACAGCGATGCAGCTCTCCGAGGTGCAGGCGGTCTTCACCACCGCCGGCGACCCCGACGCACTCGTCTGGCTCCAGGTACCCGACGTGGAGCGTCTCGGCCAGGTGATCGAGCAGCTCAGACGGCGCGGACGCGTCACTGGCACCAAGACCCTCATTGTGCTCGACACGTGGTCGCGCCACCGCGCCCTCGAGGCAAACGGCCTCCCGGCCCAGCAGTAGTGCCGAGACGTTCGAGGCAGAGACCGTTCTGGGCGGCGCTCGCCGCCCTGGCCTTGCTGTTCCTCGCGGCCGGGTGCAGTCAGACCCCAGGGTCGTCGAGCGCGCCCACGACGAAGACCACGGCCACCCGCGCCACCACAACCACCACGGTGGGTCCGTCGGGCTCGTGGTCCAAGGCGATCCGTGTCGCCCCCGACGCGAACCTCTCCGTCGTCACGTGCACCGCGCCCTCGTCGTGCATCATGGGCACCGCCGGTGGTCAGACCTATCGGCTGTTCCTCGACAAGATCAGCGCGCTCGGCCCGGCCGTCCCGTCCCCGTCGCCCCAGGGCGTTGCGTACCTGTCGTGCGGGGTCTCCAACTTTTGTGCAGCGGCGCCCAACCTGAACCAGGTCGCGTTCCTCGACGGGTCGTCGTGGGACCCGCCTGCCACCATTGCCGCCGCGCAGGGCATCACGGCGATCGACTGCACCGGGCCCACCTTCTGCATCACCATCGACGGCGAAGGCAACTCGTTTGCCTACGACGGCAGCGGGTGGTCCGGCAATCTGGGCGCCTGGGGAGCCGCCAACCAGATCTCGTGCGTGTCCCCGTCCTTTTGCGTGGCCGCCGAGGGCGGGCCCTCGGTGTTCAACGGCCGGACCTGGACCCAGCCGGGGGACATCGACAGCCAGGGCCAGCTCAACGGCGTTTCCTGCGCCACGACCACGTTCTGCATCATCGTCGACAGCAACGGCGACGTTCTGACCTGGAACGGCGCGAGTTTCTCTACCCCGGTGTCGATCGCCACCGAGCCGCCCCTGACCGGGACCAACGCCTCCGGACTGACCGCCGTGTCGTGCCCCACCACGACCTTCTGCCGCGCCGTCGACTCCCTCGGGCGGGTCTTCGGGTGGAACGGCACGACGTGGAGTGCCGGCACCTTGATCGACAACGGTCACGCCCTGACGAGCATCTCGTGCCCGACCGTTGCCTACTGCGTGGCCGTGGACCGCTCGGGCAACGCGTTCGTCTCTCCCTGATCACCAGGGTCCGAGATCCGGCGGGTCACCGCGCCCGATGACCCAGGAGAGCAGGTCCGCGGGGTCGCACCGTTCCGCCAACCGTTGCAGCTCCTGCGGCAGCCAGACATCGATCAGTGCCGGCGGGAACGGGACCGGGCCCAAGCCGATATCGCCGTGATGGACGACGACCTCGCGCCAACGCGACAACACCACGGCACGGGAGTCCTCCACCACGCCCCTCGAAGTCCGCGACGGCGCGTCCCAGGCGGCGAGCGAGAGCTCGCGCAGCGCCCGCTCGACGGCCCCTGCGCTCCGCCGCACGTCGGCCACCAGCTCGGCCGCCGGGCGCCCCGCTCCTGCGTCGATGTCACCGGCGCGCTGCTCCAGACCACCCGGATACTGGTCACGCAACTCGCCCCGCGCCGCGCCTTCCAGGCGCCAGACCACGCTGTCGGCGTTGCGGGCGAGGTGGGTCAGCACGTGGGCGACGCTCCACCCGGGAAGACGGCTCGGCCCGCGGGCGGTGTCGTCGCTCAGGTCCGCGATGGCGGCCGCCAACGTGGCCTGGGCCGCGACGCACCCCTCGACGAAGACCGTCGGGACGCCCTCCGCGACCTCCGCTCTCACGAGGGTGGAATGGTCGACTGCCCGTCGAGCATGTCGGCCATGACGGCCCGGATGAACTCGTCCGCCTCGTCGGTCATGCCTCCCGCCACGCCGCCGTAGATCGCCCCGGAGCGCGGGGCTTCGTCGGCGTGCTCCTTGGCGTAGTCCACCGCGTCGGCCAGGTCCGCCGTGAATTCGGGCACCACCTCGGGCTGCGTCTGGGGCCTCGTGACCGCCATGTGCAGCGCATTCGGGTATTGCTGGCCATTGAAGCGCCAGCCCCTCGTGCGCATGAAATCGTTGACGTGGTAGATGTCGAAGTCGTCGGACGTGAAGGAGAAGAGGAAGGTCGGCCGGCCGACCAGTCGCAGCTCGGGGTGTGACAGCACCGCCACCTGCATGGCGGACGACGTTTCGAAGATCTCCCGTGCGTATCCCAGATAGCCCGCGTGCCCGTACTGCACCATGGCCGCCCAGGTGGCCGCGATCAGGCCGCCCGACCGCGAGCCCTCCATGCCGGGGGACGTGTACTTCCCGCCGCTCCAGTCCGTCAGGTAGAAGTACTGCGCGTTGCGCAGGGCCTTCGAACGGAAGCTGAGCACCGACGAGCCCTTGAAGGCGTACCCGTACTTGTGCGTGTCGGCGGACATGGAAGTGACGCCGGGCACCGTGTAGTCGAAGGGCGGGATGTCGTAACCGAGCTCCTGCCCGAAGGGGAGGATGAACCCTCCGAGGCAGGAGTCGACGTGGAGCCCGACGCCGCGCTCGAGAGCGACGTCGGAGAGATCGCCGATCGGGTCGACGGTGCCGTAGCCGTAGTTGCAGGCCGATCCGATGAGGGCGACCGTCTGGTCGTCCACGTGGTCCCGCACCCAGTCCACGTCGACCTGCGTCGTCAGCGGGTCGATCGGCGCCCGCCGCAGCTCGACGCCGAAGAGATGGCATGCCTTGTCAAAGGCCGGGTGGGCCGTCTCGGGCTTGATCACGTTCGGCTGCGTCACGCCGCGCGTCTGGGCCGCGTGCTCGCGGTAGGCGAGGATGGCGTGCAGAATGCTGCCCGTCCCGCCCGTGGTGACCAGGCCACAGGGGTCGTCACCGGCGGCGACCGCCGCCTCGCCGTGGTGGAGGTCGAGGGTCATGGCGATGATCTCCGCCTCGAACTTCGTCGCGCTCGGGCACATGTCGCGTTGCAGGACGTTCACGTGGGCGAACAGGCCGAAGGCCTCGTTCATGAAGTGGTAGTGGTCGTGGTCGCCGCAGTACATGGTGCCCGAGCACTTGCCGGTCTCCCAGAAGGCGTCCTCCTCGGTTGCCATCGTGCGGAGCTCGGCGAGAACGTCTTCCCGGCTCATGCCCTTTTCCGGGAGCACGCGGTTGATCGCGAAGCGGTCGGCATAGGGATAGTCGCTCATCGGGTACTGGCCTCCTTGGGCGACGGGCACGGGAACCGACATTTGGATCCTCGGCCGTCTGATCCGAGACTATTCAATTGGGTCAATCTGGCGGACACCGCCGGTAGGCGAAGATGGCGCGATGCGTCGGCCCCTGACCCAAGTCTTCGCATCGCTGCACGGGTATCAGCGTTCCTGGGCCAGTGCGGACCTGGTGGCGGGGCTCATGTTGCTGGTCATCGCCGTGCCCGAGCAGCTGGCCACCTCCCGGCTGGCCGGCATGCCCCCCGTCACGGGCTTCTATGCCTTCGTGGCGGGCACGGTGGTCTTCGCGCTCCTCGGCTCCAATCCGCAGATGTCGGTCGGAGCAGATTCGACCATCGCGCCCCTCTTCGCCACCGGAGTGTCCGCCCTTGCCCTGTCGGGTTCGCCCCACTACGTCGAGCTCGTGGCGATCCTGGCGGTGATGGTCGGGCTCATGGTGATGCTCGTCAGCCTTCTGCGTCTCGGATGGATCGCCGAATTTCTGTCGACGCCCATCGTGACCGGCTTCCTGTCCGGCGTTGCCGTCATCATCGTGATCCACCAACTGCCGGACTTCCTGGGACTGCCCTCGACCGGAGGCTCGAACACCCACCGCATTGGGTTCGTCTTCACACACCTCGGCCAGGTCAACGGCTGGACGGTCGCCATCGGACTCGGCGTGCTGGCCGTGATGTTCGTGAGCGCGCACATCGACCGTCGCATTCCGGGCGGGCTGATCGGCCTGATCGGATCCACGGCCCTCGTGGCGGCCTTGGGGTTGCAGGCCCAGGGGGTCGCTGTGCTCGGCACCATTCAGAGCGGAGCGCCGAAGATCGGGCTGACCGGGCTGTCGTGGTCCACGCTCGACAACCTGGCACCGCTCGCCGCTGTCGTTGCGTTGGTCGTCGTGACCCAGACGGCAGCCACGACGCGAGGGTTCGCCGAGCAAGGCGGCTACGACGTGGACGCCGGGCGCGACTTCCTCGCCGTTGGCGCAGGCAGCGTTCTCGCGGGCCTGGTCGGCTCGTTCCCCGTCGATGCCAGCCCGCCGCGGACCGGGGCCGTGGTCACGGCCGGTGGCCGCACCCAGGCTGGCGCGCTCGGAGCGGCGCTGGTGATCGTCCTGCTCATTCCCGTGGCGAACGTCCTGAGAGACGTGCCTCTGGCGACGTTGGCGGCTGTCCTCATTTACGTTGCCCTGCGGCTCTTGAAACCGGGCGAGCTGCGCTCCATCGCCCACTTCGACCTCTTCGAGTTCGGGCTCACCGTGGTGACGCTGCTGGCGGTGGTCCTGATCGGGGTGGAACAAGGCATCGCGGTCGCGGTCGGGCTGGCGATCTTGGACCGTGTCCGGCTGAGTGCCCGCCCGCAGCTCCACGTGCTCGGGCGTATTCCGGGCACGACCAGTTGGGCACCGCTCTCGGCGGACGTCGCCGCGGCCGAGGTCCCCGGCATCCTCGTGCTCTTGTTCGCCACCCCACTCTGGTACGCCAACGCGGTGCATTTTCGCGATGAGGTCATCGGCGCTCTGACGCGCACCTCGGGGACGCGGATCCTCGTCCTCGACGTGCTCGGGATGTCCGACGTCGATTTCACCGGATCGCGCGCACTGGGCCACGTGCTCGATGACTGCGAGCGCCAGCACGTCACCTTCGGGGTGGCCAGGGCAGGGGACCACACTCGCGAAATGTTGCAGCGCAGCGGCCTGGCACAGCGCATCGGTGAGAGCCACTTCTATTCGAGCGTCAATCAGGCGGTCACCGGCTTGACGGCGGGCCCAGCGTCGCCTTCCTGAATCGAAGCAGCGGCAGGTGGACTTGCCGACGCGTCGTCGCTCCCGGGCCTTCTGCCTTCGGTGGTGGCCCTATCCGATCTCCAACTCGGCCCGTATCGGCCGGTGGTCCGAACCGGCGTGGGGGAAGACGACACCAGCGAGAGGTCGCACGGCGCCGCGCACGAGGATGTGGTCGATCTGGCTGTGGGGGCGCCAGGTGGGCCAGCTACGGCCGATCACGGCGCGCCGCCAGCCGCGCATGAACAACCGGACCGGCGGTCCCCACGAGTTCATGTCCCCGGCCAACACGGCATCGGGCCGGGCCTCGGTGCGCAACCGCTTCCGTAGCTCGGCGAAGTGGCGCGGCGACCCGTAGAGCAGGTGCGACATGTGGATCCCTGCGACGGAGATGGGCCGGCCGTCGACGGTCACGTCGATCACTATGGCGGCGCGTCGCATGCGGTCGGCCTTGAGGAGGCGCAACTCCAATGTGCGACTGGCCTCAATCGGGAGATTCGGTCGGACCAGCACAGCGATCCCCATGCTGCCGGCCTCGGCCTCCTGCCAGCGCGTCAGGGACTGGACGCCGCGGTTCACGGGACGGACGCCGTCCATATAGAGCGCCCGGTTGCGATCGCGCATGCTGGGCTGGGCGATCCACCTGTCGTCGGCCTCCGGCTGGGGCTGAATGCGGCGGCCCTCACCGATGAGGTGCGCCACCACCTGGTAGCCGAGATCGCGCGCAGCACGTTGCGCCTGCCCGTCCCCACCGTCCCTGTCGGCCGTCCAGGTCTCCTCGAGGACGACGATGTCAGCATCCAGGGAGGCGATGGCGGCGACGTAGTCGTAGCGCCTCCCCCATCCGTCCATCCCGCAGTGCATGTTGAAGTTGGCGACGCTCAGCACGGTCGCCAGACGATAGGCGAGTGAGAAAGCCATTGGTACGATCGTCACGGTGGCACCGAGGGACGCACACCTGACCCGGCGGCTGCAACCCTTCACCACCACGATCTTCGCCACCATGTCCGAGCTGGCACTGGCGACGGACTCGGTCAATCTGGGTCAGGGCTTCCCCGATGCCGACGGGCCGGCGGAGCTGCGCGAGGTGGCGGTGAGCGCCATCCGAGAAGGGCGCAACCAGTACCCGCCGAGCCACGGCGTGCCCGAGTTGCGCCAGGCCGTGGCGTCCCACCAGCTGGCCTGGTACGGCATCGACCTCGACCCTGAGCAGGAGGTGCTGGTGACCGTCGGGGCGACCGAGGCCATCGCCGCCGCCATGCTCGCATTGTGCGATCCGGGGGACGAGGTCGTCATGTTCGAGCCGACCTACGACTCCTACGCCGCCACCGCATCCATGGCCGGTGCAACGCCCCGCCTCGTCCGGCTGCATGCACCCGACTGGCACTTCCATCCCGACGAGCTGGCCGCCGCCGTGGGGCCGCGCACGAAAATGGTGCTCCTGAATTCGCCGCACAACCCGACCGGCAAGGTGTTCTCGCCCGAGGAGCTGGCACAGGTCGCCGCCCTGTGTCGAGCCCACGACCTCCTGGCGGTCACCGACGAGGTCTACGAGCACCTTGTCTTCGAGGGGTCGCATGTCCCGCTGGCCACCCTGCCCGGCATGCGCGAGCGCACGCTCACCATCTCTTCGGGCGGCAAGACGTTCTCCTTCACCGGATGGAAGGTGGGATGGCTGAGCGGCCCGGCGCCGCTGGTGGCTGCGGTGCGGGCGGCGAAGCAGTTCCTGACCTACACCAGTCCCGCCCCCTTCCAGCTGGCCATCGCGCAGGGGCTGGGTTCCGCGCCGGAGGCCATGGGCCGCCTCGCCTCCGAGCTCGAGGCCAGGCGGGACCAGCTGTGCGCAGGCCTCGGCGCGCTGGGGTATGAGGTGTTCCGGCCCGCCGCCACCTACTTCGCGACCACCGACATCGCGGCGGTCGCCGGGGGCCTCAGCGCCCAGGAATTCTGCCTGGCCCTCCCGGGCCGGTGCGGGGTCGTGGCCATCCCGAGCTCGGTCTTCTATGACGCCACCGATCCCGACGCCGGGAGGACGCTCGTCCGCTGGGCCTTCTGCAAGCGCGCCGACGTTCTCGACGACGCGCTCACCCGCTTAGCATCGTGGGCGTCATGACGATTCCGATCACCTGGGTCGACGCCTTCAGCGACGTCCCATTTGCAGGCAACCCGGCCGCCGTCTGCCTGCCGCGCCAGCAGCTCGACGACGGGCACATGCAGTCCATCGCCTTCGAGCTCGGCATCGCCGAGACAGCGTTCGTCTCACCGTCGGACGACCCGACCACCTTCGGCCTGCGCTGGTTCTCGCCCGCCGTCGAGATCGACCTGTGTGGCCACGCCACGCTGGCCTCGGCGCATGTGTTGCGCGAAACGGAGATGGTCGACGGTGCGGCAGCGCTGACCTTTCACACGCGCAGCGGCCCGCTCCGTGCTTCCTTTGCCGGCGACAGCATCGAGCTCGACTTCCCGGCCGACCGCGTGGTCCCCGGCCCGGTACCCGCTTCCCTCGAGGGGCAATGGCCGGGCGCCGTCGTGGCCGGCGGGCACACCGACTTCTTCACCTTCGTGGTGCTCCATTCGGCGGAAGCCGTCCGCTCCTACGAACCCGACCTGGCCGCCATCGCTTCCGCCGGGTCCCGGGCTCTCCTGCTGACCGCCGCCGCCGCACCGGGTTCGGGCGCCGACTACGTGCTGCGCGTCTTCGGGCCCAACGTCGGCATCGACGAGGACCCGGCCACCGGGTCGGCGCAGTGCTCGGCCGGCCCCTACTGGGCGGCCGAGCTCGGGCGTGACGACCTGGTCGCCCACCAACTCTCGCGGCGTGGCGCGACGCTCTACGTGCACCCGGACAAGGAGAGGGTCCGCATCGCGGGGCGAGCCACCACGGTGCTGACCGGCGAGCTGTGCTAGGGATTCTCTCGATGGTGAGTCCCGCGACGGGCACCTCTACGGAGGACCTCCGAGCCCTCGTGGAGGGCCACGAGCCGGCGTCACCGCGGGAAGTCGTAGCCAAGGACCGCTTCCTGGCCGAGCTCGACCGCCTCGGTTCGCCCTACGACGAGCACGCCGGCCCCATCCACGTGACCGCGTCGGGCATTGTGGTCGGCCGTCGCGGCACGGTGCTGCACCGGCACAAGAAGCTCGGCATCTGGATGCAGCCCGGCGGCCACATCGACGCCGGGGAGCGTCCGGAAGACGCGGCTTTGCGCGAGGCCACCGAGGAGCTCGGTCTCGCGGTCCGGCATCCCACGGCAGGTCCGCTGCTGCTCCATCTCGATGTCCACGAGGCCGCCCACGCCCACACGCACCTCGATCTGCGTTACCTACTGTTCGGCGCGGATGCCGATCCCATGCCACCGCCGGACGAGAGCCCCGACGCCTGCTGGTGGAGTTGGGACGAGGCGTTGCGGATCGCCGACCCTGCCCTGATCGACGCACTGCCGCTCGCGCGCTGCCGAGTACGAGGCGACGGAATGACCGACGACCTGGCGCGTCTGCTCGCCGTCCAGGACCTCGACACCACCATCACGCAGCTCGAGCACCGGCGTGCGGCGCTCGTCGAGACGTCGGGACTGGCCGCCGTGGAAGGGCAGCTGGCCTCGCTCGAGGCGGAGCGGGAAGACGCCACCGCGCGGCGCGCCGTGCACGCCGCCACGCAGAAGGATCTCGAAGGGCAGATCGGCACCATCAGCGAGCGGGTGGGCGTCATTGAGAAGCGGATGTACGCCGCCACCGGCTCCTCGGGCCGCGACCTGCAGGCCATGAACCAAGAGGTGCGGCACCTGAGCGAGCGCCGGGGCGAGCTCGAGGAGCTCGAGCTGGTGGCCATGCTGGAGCAGGACCCCATCGACGCCGAGCTGGCTGCGCTGCGTGAGCGCACGGTCCCGCTGCAGGACCAGGCGGTGGAGCTCAGGCGCCAGGTGGCGGAGAGCCGGGTGGAGATCGACGGCGCGTTGCGCGAGGCGAACGCCTCCCGGGCGGCAGAGGCAGCACTCCTCCCGAGCGGACTGGCGGATCGCTACGAGACGCTGCGGGCCCATCTCAAGGGCACGGGAGCGGCGCGCCTGGTCGGCAGCCACTGCGACGGCTGCCACCTGGAGCTCTCCTCGTCGGAAGTCGAGAAGATCCGCGCCCTGCCCCCAGGCGATGTCGCCACCTGCGAGCAGTGTGGCCGCATTCTCGTCCCTTCCTGAACATGCTGATCCTGGTGCGTCACGGTGAGTCGGTGGCCAACGTGCAGGGCCTGCTGCTCGGCCGGACGGACGCGGAGCTGACCGACACGGGTCGGGTCCAGGCCGACAGCGCTCGCGCGCTGGTGCAGGGACCGGTGGCCGAGGTGCGTTCGAGCCCGCTCCGCCGGGCGCTGGACACGGCCGAGTTGCTCTGCTTGGGCCCGGCTGTCGCAGTCGACGAGCGCTGGATAGAGGTCGACTACGGCGAGTTCGAGGGCCAGCCGCTCGGCGGTATCCCGGCGGAGGTCTGGCAGCGGTGGCAACGCGACCGCGACTTTCGTCCCGAGGGCGGCGAGACCTTGGCCGAGGTGGACCGGCGCATCGCTGCGGCTTGCGAGGACTTGTTCGCCGTCGACGGTGCCGGTGCGCGGCGACCCGACGGTGACGTCGTCGTGGTGAGTCACGTCAGCCCGATCAAAGCCGCTGTGGCCTGGGCGCTCGGCACCGTCGACCTGTACTGGCGGCTCCACCTGCGCACGGCATCGGTCACCCGGATCGGCTGGAACCGTGACGCTCCGATCCTGCACGGCTTCAACGAGGTCGCCGTGGCGCCCCGCCGTCACGTGGCACCAGGATCTGTTGGTGCCTGAGGATCCGCCCACACTCGCTGCACTCCGCCCGGCACCGGGCTCGGAAGAGGATCCGGTCCACCGCCGCACCATCACCATGGAGGTGTACCAGCGCGACGAGTACTTCGCAGTCGTGGGGACCCTGCACGACGAGCGACCCTGGGCCGGCGGCGACTACTCGCCGCGCCATCTGCACTTCATGGAGCTCGGACTGGTCGTGCGCCGTGCCGACATGACGATCGTCGACGCGGCGGCCGACATGCAGACCTTCCCCCACGCGGAGTGCACCGACATTGAGTCGACCTTCCGCGACCTCGTCGGCCTTTCCGTGGCGCGGGGCTACTCCGGCGCGGTGCAAGAGCGCTTCGGCCGCCAGCGCGGCTGCAGCCACCTGGAATTCCTGGCCCGCGCCGTCGGGCCCGTCGTGGTGCAGGGCGTCACCTCGTCCGCCGCGTGGCAGGTCGAAAAAGGGGACGGCGAGCACCCCATGCGCGAGGGCGGCTTCAGCTTCTTGACCAACACCTGTCACGTCTGGACCGAGGACGGGCCGGGTGCGCAGAAGATCGCTCTCGGCTGGCGGCCGGGCATCCTCGGCTACCCGGCACCCACCGTCGACGACGTCCGCCGGCGAATGGCCGACGAGCCCGACGCCTGACTACGAAGCCCGCGGCGTCGATCCGATCGCTGCCCCGGGTCCCCCGTCGTCCTCGGGAGCGGTGAAGAGCGCCCCCAGCATGAGGGACATGACACGTCGGGCCCCGCGCACGGGGACGCCCGACGCCGTGCGCAACCGATCCCAGACTTCCCACGACGTCCCAGCATCCATCGCCCCGACGTACTCGTCCCGCCTGCTCGCCGGCAGTTCCGTCAGCTCGGGGGCGAAAGTGGCCTTCAGGTCCTCGAGGAACAGGCTGTCGGACGCAGCCAACGCCTGTCCGACGCCGGGAGACGTGGGTGCCCGACAGGCCAGGGCGCGCCGGATCTCCGAGGTCTCCTCGAAGAGCGCAGCGCGGTGCGCCACGGTCCGTTCGATCCTGGTCGGGAGCGAGAGCTTGGGGGACAGCTGCGGCATCTCCGCCCATTGGCGCTGCAGGAGCAGCGCGCCGACGAACTGGTAGAGGTCGTCCATGTCAGCGAAGTGGTGGAACACGAGGCGCAGAGAGACCCCGGCCCGCCGGGCCACCGCCTTCGCCGTCGGGTCCGAATCGCCGGCGCGCAGCAACGCCATGAGTGCCTCGGCGACGATGCGGCGAGTTCGCTGCCCGCGGGCCAAGCGACCGTCCCGCGCCGGCTCCTCGAGCGCGATCGAGCGCGTCGAGCCCGAGTCCCAACCGCGTGGTGTCCGCGTCCGTGGGCTCGGCGTCGCCCGCCGGGCCCGACGCCGCCGAGGCGCCTCCCGTCATCCGATCCCCTTCCTTCCAAGGGGGAGAATGCGGCGGCCGCCGGAAACTTGCGCGCCGACGCCCCGGAGGCACGATCTCGCTCGGCCTCGAGCGTTTCTGGGACCGGTGCGTGGCGCCGGGGAGCGGTCAGGCTCGGGGTGGGACGACCCGCCCGGCCTCCAGGGCCACCACCACGTCACACAATTCGGCCTCGGCCGCCCGGTGGGTGATGACCAGCACGCTCCGTTCGCCGGCGGCGGCGAGAACGCCGGCCATCAGGTCGTCGGCCAGGGCCGGATCGAGGCCGCTGGTGGGCTCGTCGAGCACGAGGACCGGACCTCCTGCCAGCAGCGCGCGGGCCACCGCCAGGCGCCGGCGCTCGCCACCGGACAGGGCCACGCCGTCTTCGCCGACAGGTGTGTCGAGCCCGTCGGGCAGCGCCGCCACCCAGGCTTCGAGGCGGGCCGTGCGCAGGGCATCACTGATCTCCGCGTCGGTGGCGTCGGGCCGGCCGAGTACGAGGTTGGACCGCACGGTCCCGGCGAACATCTGCGCCCGCTGGTCGGCCAGCGCGCAGGCGGCTCGGGCGTCGTCCTGGCGCAGGTCTTCCACGTCGATGGCACCAAGGGTCAGTGTGCCGTCCTCGAGTGGCCAGTAGCGCAGCAACGCGGTCACGAGGCTCGACTTCCCGGCGCCACTCGACCCGGTCACGGCGACCCGCCCGCCAGCCGGCAGCAGCATGCTCACCCCGTCGAGCGCACGCGGCAGGCCGGATCCGTAGCGCAGGGAGGCGCCGGTGAACACCACCTCCGGCACACCGCCGGCCGGCGGCAGCGGGGTGACCGGGTCGCGCACGGGCACCGGGACATCCTCGAGTGCGAAGAGCCGCCGGGCCGCGGCGCGCACTTCGAGGGCGCGCGCCACCGCCAAGGGGACGGCCGGCACGGTCTCGAAGGTGGCCAGGGCGGCCAGCGGGAGCACGGCCACCATGACCTGACCGATGTGGTGCGCATGCACGGCGGCGACGCCGGTCGCCAGCACGGCCGTCACGGCGACGCCGAGGCAGAGCTGAATGAGCAGGCTCGCGCCGGTCGCAAGGCGCGCCTGACCACGCGCCAGCGCGTCGGAACGGAGGCCGAGTTCCTCGACCGCGCCAACGAGGCGCGCCTCGGCGCCGAAGGCGAGGAGCTCGGGCGCCCCGGCCAGGGCATCGACGACCTGCGCCGAGAGAGAGCCGGCGAGCGCAGCCACTTCGTCGTCGCCGCTGCGGCGCCAGGTGAGGAGCGCGGGCACCGTCGAGCGCGACGAGGAGTGGGAGGCCGAGCGCGAGAGCGGCCCACGGCAGAATGAGTCCGACGGCCACGGTGCCGATGGCAGCCGCCCCGGTGGCGACGGCGACAGGAAGCAACGTGCGGAGGTAGAGGTCCTGCAGGGCATCGACGTCGTCGATGGCGCGGGCGAGCAGATCGCCGCTGCGCCAGCCGGCCAATGCGGCGGGGACCCGGGGGGAGAGACAGTCGTAGAGCCACAGGCGCCAGCGGGTCAGTCGCGCGCAAAGCCGCGTCATGACCGACGAGCCGTTCGGCGTAACGCAGGGGGCCCCGGAGAAACGCGAGCACCTCGACCGCGGCCAGGATGCCGACGAGGGCGGACAGGCCGGGCCGGAGCGCGGCGCGGCCGACGACATAGCCCGATCCCGCCAGTAGTCCGATGGTCGCCGCCGCGGCGGCGAGGCCCAGCAGGCCGGCCAGGGCCAGCCGCCCGTACGGCGTGCCCGGCTCGGCGAGGACGCGCTGCAGGGTCCCTGTTCGGCGTGTCGGCCTCACGGCGAGGCCACCAGTGGGATGCCGGCCCTCGCCGGCAACGTCAGCACGCTGTCGAAGTGGGGGAGGAGGACCGGCTCGTGCGCTGCCACCACGACGATGCGCCCGGCGAGCCAGGGCTCTATCGCCGGCGCCAGGCGCGTCACGGTCGGCGGATCGAGCGCTGCTGTGGGCTCGTCGAGCAGCACCACGGGCGCCGGGCGGAGGAGGGCCCGCGCCAAGGCGACGCGCTGGCGTTCGCCCGAACTGAGGGTGAGGCCGTCGTGGCCGACGGCGGTCAGGAGGCCGTCGGGCAGGTTGTCCAGCAGCTCGGAGAGCCCAACGGCCTCCAGCACCCGGTGCAGCTCCTCGTCCGACGCGTCGGGAGCGCCCAGGCGGAGGTTCTCGGCCACGCTGGCGTTGAAGAGATGGGGCCGTTGCGGCAGCCACGAGAAGTGACCGCGCCACGTGGCGACGTCCTGGGCGCTGCTGGGCAGCTGGTCGAAGGCCACGGTGCCCTCGCTCGGCTCGACGAAGCGCAACAGCGCCGCCAGCACCGTCGACTTGCCCGCCCCCGACGAGCCCGTCAGGGCCAGGCGGGCCCCGGGTCCGGCCTCGAAGGAGACGGCTGTGAGTGCGGCGCGCGCCCGGTGCTCGTACTGCACGCCGAGCCTGTCGACCCTCAAGCCTGTGGAGCCGCGGCCCGTCACGGCGCGGTCGCCGGCGGGACCGGCGGCGACCGGCTCGGCGGCCTTGGCCGCGGACGGGGCGGGCGTCGCGAGCACCTCGACGACGCGCGCCGCAGCGGCCTGCCCCTCGGTGCTGGCGTGGAACTCGGCCCCGGCGCGGCGCATCGGGATGAAGATCTCGGGCGCGACCAGCAGGACGGCCATGGCGGTCTGCAGGTCGAGCTCGCCCCACAGCAGGCGAAGCCCGAGCACCATGGCGACGAGCCCTACCCCGAACCCGGCGATCATGTCCATGGCGAGCGCGGACAGGAAGGCGACACGGAGCGTGCGCATGGTGGAGGACCGGACGCCTTCGGTCGCCGCCTCGACCTCGCGGCGGCCCTGCGCGGCGCGACCGAAGGCGCGCAAGGTGGGGAGCCCTTCGACGAGCTGCAGGATCCGGCCGGCGAGCGAGCTCAGGCGGCGCCATTGGCGCTCGGACCGCCGGGTCGCCTCCCGGCCGAATCCGATCATCGTCACGGGCACGGCCAGCACCAGGACGATGACCACCGCGAAGGACAGCCAATCCTGCGTGGCCACCCAGACCAGCAGGATCACCGGGATCACGGCAGCCGCGGCCGCCTGGGGCAGGTAGCGCGCGTAGTAGGTGTGGAGCGAGCGCAGCCCCCTGGTGGCGGTCAGCGAGAGCTCGCCCGGGCGCTCGGTGCCCAGCCAGCCCGGTCCCAGGGCCAGGGCGTGCTCCAGCAGCTGACGCCTGAGCGTCGCGACGACGCGATCGGCGGCGCGCAGCGCCGAGAGATCGCCCGCGCCGTGGAGCGCGGCCCGGGCGAGGATGGCCAGCCCGAGCACAATGAGCGCCGGCGTCACCGCACGGAGCGAGGCGTGGTGCAACAGCGAGCGGTCGACGACGGAAGCCAGCGCCACCGCCTGCGCGACGATCGCTGCCGCGCTCAGCACTGCGAGCGCCACCGCCGTGGCTGCGACGGGCCGAAGCCCGGGCACCCGGGCGGCGAGGTCCGGGTCGACCAGGTGGGGCCGGCTCCGCCGGGGTTGTGCGCTCACAAGCTGAATGTCGTGTCCTTCACCGAGACCGCTCGCCCGATCAGGCCCTCGGTGACGGCGAGGCGGGCGGTCTCCGCATCTTCGCAGGTGGCCGCCGTGCGGACACCATCAGGGAGGTCGGCCACCACGGCCGTGCGCACCGGGTCGAACCCCTGGTCGCCCCCGTAGGTCACCGTGAAGGACGCCACGGTCGCCCGGGTGGTTGCGGCGGGTGGGACCTCGACGACCGGGACGACCTCGGTGGCGGCGATCACCTCGGCCGCCATGTCGGCGAGGAGGGCCTCGCCGCGCCCGGCCGGCGGGCCGGCCGACCAGACGGCGAGGCCGGGCTTGGAGAGCATGCCGGACACGGTCGTGAGCAGGCCCTGCTCGGCGGGCTCCGCCCGCAGCGCCGCCCCCAGCACGGTGAGCGATTGCACGACGTAGTGGTTGAACGGCCCACCGGCGAAGGCCATGCCCCCGGTCAGCGTGGGGGTGCCGCCGGGGTCGAGCCCGAGCGCGCGTTGCTGCACCCGTACCGCGGCCGGAAAGCACGAATAGACCTCAGCGAGGCGGAGCTCGCCCAACGGGCGACCGAGGTGCGTCGCCGCGGCCCGGCCGAGCACCTCCATGGCCGGCCACTGCTCCAGGCGCCGCCGGGCGGTCAGGGTGACGGCCTCCGACGAGTGCAGGGCCACGTGAGGGAAGAGCCAGCGCTCCGGCGGCACAGCGGCCGCCCGCGCCCGTTCGGCCGAACAGATCATGAGCGCCGAGGCCTGGTCGACGGTCCACTGGCTGGAATGCCACCGGTTGTACGGAAAGGAAAGCGGCCGGTTGTGCGGTCCCGGCGTGGCGATGTCTGCCGCGTCGCGCGGTTGGGGAAACGCCGCCTCGGCGTTGTGCGCCGCCACAGCGTTGAAACGCGCCCAGAGCGCGGCGATCGCCTCGCGCTGGTGCTCCGGCGAGAGGTGGAGGGCTGCCGCGAGGGCGTTCTCAATGAGCGCGTACTGCTGTACCGGCGGCCAGACGATGCCGGCTGCGATCTCCACCGAAGCGACGAAGTCGGGCGGCCTGGTGAGCACCTCGTCGGGCGGCCGGTCCTCCTCATCGGCGTCCATGCCCCCGTCACGCGCCCAGGCCCGCGCCTCCGATCCGGCGACCACGACGGTGCCGGCGCGGCCGGATGCCACCAGCGCCAGGGCGTGGTTGATCACCTCCTGTTGGGAGACGCCGACCTCGCACAGCAGCGTGTGCGCGCCGGGCGAGCCGACGCGTCGGGCGACGGTGCGAGCCGGGTCGGTGAGCGACCACGTGCCCTGGGGCACCGCGATGCAGTCGATGTGCCCGAGGAGCGCCGGCGCGCCGGCGTCGGCCGCAGCCGCCGAGACGGCGTCGGTCATCAGATCCACGACCGGCGCCGCGTTGGCGGCGGCGCCGAGCCCCACCAGGACGGGGAGCCGCGGATGGAGGGAGCGCACGGGTCCGGCCACGACGCTCGATGCTACGGTCCCGCCATGGCGCACGGCGAAGCGGGCAGGTGGGAGTCCGAACTCGAGGATTTCAACAAGGAATCCTTCGAAGCCGACGGCAAACGGCGCACCGTGTTTCGGATCGGGACAGGCCCTGCGGTGCTCGTCATCAGCGAGATCCCGGGCATCACCCCCTTGGTCGCCCAGTTCGGCCGCCGGGTTGCCGCGGCCGGGTGCACGGCCGTCCTGCCGGTGCTGTTCGGCGACCCGGGGCGACCTCCCGGAGCCGCGTACATGTTCCAGTCGATCGGGCCGGCCTGCGTCTCCCGGGAGTTCTCCGCCTTCGCGTTGAAGAGGACGAGCCCAGTCACGGTGTGGCTGCGCAAGCTCGCTGCGGCGGAGCACGAGCGCTGCGGCGGCCCCGGCGTCGGGGTGGTCGGCATGTGCTTCACCGGAGGCTTCGCGCTGGCCATGATGGTCGACGACATAGTGCTGGCCCCCGTGCTGAGCCAACCCTCGCTGCCGTTCCCGTTGTCCAAGAAGTTCAAGGCTGACATCGGCATCTCCGACGGCGATCTCGCCCGCGTGAAAGAGCGCACCGCGTCGGGCACCTGCCTGCTCGGGCTCCGTTTCACCGACGATCCCTTCTGTTTCGAGGAGCGCTTCGAGACGCTCCGCCGGGAGCTCGGTGACGCGTTCATCGCGGTGGAGATCGACTCGGCGCCCGGCAATCCCCACGGGCACCCCAACAAGGCACACTCGGTGCTGACCGAACACCTCCACGACGAGGAGGGCACGCCGACGCGGGCTGCACTCGACCAGACGCTGACGTTCTTCAGGGAGAAGCTCGGCGTGGGCTCGGGCCCCGGTTCCCGGCCCACTGCGATGGGGTCCTCAGCGCGCCGCCCTCTCGTTCAGGCCGGCGCCCGCAGGATCTCCTCGCACACGCGCTCGCCCGAGCGCACCGCACCGTCCATGGCGCCGTACGACGTCGACGCGGTCTCGGTGCCGGCCCAGTGCAGGCGCCCGACCGGCTCGCGCAGGCGCCGTCCGTACTGGGTCAGCACGCCCGTGGGGAAGTGGCCCATGGAGCACCCGCGGGTCCACCGCTCTTCGACCCAGTTCTGCTCCATCACCTCGAGCGGTGATGCCGCCTTTGGACCGAGGCGCCGGGTCAGCATGCCCACGAACGCGTCGCGACGCTCCGCGGGGCCGAGAGCGGCCAAGGCGCGGGCGCGGGGGCCCGCCGAGTACCCGGCCACGACGCCCTGTTCGTGGTCGGGCTGGCAGGTATCGAGGGTCACCTCTATGTCGTCGTCCGTGGCCACCGTCGCACCCGACACACCGTCCTCGCGCCAGAACGGCTCGTCGTACACGGCGACCATCTTGAGCTCCGTGCCGGCCGGCACCTGATGGATCAGCAGGGCGTGGTCCGCCGGCAGCGGGGGATCGAACCGGATCCCCGCGGCGAGGGCGCGCGGCAGGGACAGGACCACGCGCCGGGCCGACACCGTGCAGTTGGTGCCCGTCACCGCCACCCGGTCGCCGGTGGTCTCCACCGTCGTCACCGGCGCGCCGAGCACCACGGCTTCGCCAAGCTCGTTCGCCATGGCATCGGGAATCTGGCCCACCCCTCCGGCGAACTGGGAGTCCTGGTACCCCCCAGCGACGTTCATCAGCGACTCCACACCGTTCGCCGAGCGCACCAGGAAGAGCCAATTGAGGAGTGAGACCTCGGAAAGGTCGGCGGCGAAGCAGGCCCGGACGGTCGCCTCGATCAGGTCGCGGGCCAGCCGGGTCGGCACGTGCGCCGCGTCGAGCCACGCTCGCACCGACAGCGCGTCCCAGCGGGCCGCCTTCGGAGCGTCCCAGGGTGCATCGACGGGCACCTTCTTGGCCATGGCGTTCAGGCGCGCGATGCCCTGTCCGGCGCTGAGCAGGGCCACCGGGCTGATCCGGGGGATGTCGCCGCGGTAGCGCCGCACCTTGCCCCCGGTGGCCAGAACATTGTCGCCATCGACGAAGGTCTTGAAGGTGGCCACGCCCATCTCCTGGGCCAGCGCGTGCATGCGGACGTGGTGCGGCCCGACGAAGCAGGCCCCCATGTCGATCGGCACCCCGCCGCGGCTGGTGCGCGTCCAGACCCGGCCCCCGACGCGGTCTCGCGCCTCGAGCACCACGACCGAGCGCCCGGCCTGGCGCAGGCGGCGCGCTGCGGTGAGCCCGGCCAACCCCGCACCCACCACACAGACGTCTGCTTCCCTCGTGGCGCCCGTGCTCTCGGCGGTCGTCGACATGGACCCCTCCTCCCTCCCGTGGACGGTAACATGCGTGCGGCCCGCATGTAAATGTCCGGAGGAGAGGATGCGGTGAGCACGACGACGAGTAGCCCGGGACGCGAGACCCAGGCGGCCCGCTCCGCCCGCACCAAGGGTGCTCTCCTCGGCGCAGCGCGGGAGCTCTTCGCAGAGAAGGGGTTCGTCGCCACCGGACGCGACGAGATCGCGGAGCGTGCCGGCGTGACCCGGGGGGCGCTCTACCACCACTTCGCCTCGAAGACCGATCTCGCCGCCGCCGTGGTGGAGCAGCTCGAGGGCGAGCTCGTGGACCTGGTGGTGTCGGCCGCACTGCAGGGTTCGGGCGTGCGGGACCAATTGCACCGTGGTTGCCGCGCCTACATGGACGCCTGCGCCGAGCCCACCATGGCGCGGATCCTGGCCGACGCCCCGGCCGTGCTCGGGATCGAGGCCTGCCGTGCCCTCGATGCCGTGGCCTGCGCCCCCCTGCTGGCGGAGGTCTTCGCCCGGGCCGGGGACGAGCACATTGCCGTGCCCGGTGATCCGGAGGTGGCCGCCGCCCTGCTGTTGGGCTTCCTCAACGAGGCGGCCGGCCTCATTGCCGCCGCACCGTCCGACGGGGCCCTGCGGCGACGGGTCGGCGACACGGTCGACGAGTTCATCAGGCGTCTCTTCGCCTGACTCGTTGAGCGGAGCCGGCTCGGGTGGGAGGATCGTGCTGGGCCGATGTCCGGTCTGCGGGCGGGGGGACGCCCGGCGCGAGCACAGTCGAGGAGCACCATGTCCGATTTCGTCATGACCATCGCCGGGGAGGCCGCTGCGACCGAGGACACGTTCGGCGTGCGCAACCCCGCCACGGGCGAAGTCTTCGCCCAAGCGCCCGAGTGCACGCGCCAGCAGCTCCATGCCGCCTTCGACGCCGCGGCCAAGGCGGCCCGCGACTGGAAGGCGGACGAGGCGGCACGGCGCGCCACCCTCCTGCGGGCGGCAGACGTGCTGATGGCCTCGACGGCGGACCTGGCGCCGGTGCTGACCGCCGAGCAGGGCAAGCCGCTCAGTGATGCCGGCATCGAGGTCTTCGCCTCGGCCATCTGGTGCCAGTACTTCGCCAACCTCGACATGCCGACCCAGGTCATCCAGGACGACGAGGCGGCCTACGTGGAACTGGCACGACGCCCGCTCGGCGTCGTGGCCGCCATTACGCCGTGGAACTTCCCGCTGACCCTGGCCTTCTGGAAGATCGCGCCCGCGCTGCTGGCCGGCAACACGCTGGTGCTGAAGCCCTCGCCGTACACGCCGCTCTCCACGCTGAAGGTCGGTGAAGTCCTGAAGGACGTCTTCCCCCCGGGCGTGGTCAACATCATCAGCGGCGGCGACGACCTCGGCGCCCTTATGACCACCCACCCCGTGCCGCGCAAGATCAGCTTCACGGGCTCGGTCGAGACCGGCAAGAAGGTGGCCATGTCGGCGGCGCCGGACCTCAAGCGCGTCACCCTCGAGCTCGGCGGCAACGACCCGGCCATCGTGCTCGACGACGCCGACCCGGCCGAGGTGGCCACGGCGATCTTCGCCGGTGCGTTCAACAACAACGGGCAGGTCTGCTCCGCCATCAAGCGCGTCTACGTTCCCGAGGCCCTCTACGACGACGTGGTCGAGGGCCTGGCGGCACACGCCCGCAGCATCAAGGTCGGCGAGGGCACCGAGGACGGCGTGAAACTGGGGCCGATCAACAACGAGCCGCAGTACGACCGGGTCAAGGATCTCGTCGCCGACGCGCTGTCCCACGGCGCCACCGCGGTGACCGGCGGCAAGGCGATGGACCGCCCCGGGTACTTCTTCGAGCCGACCATTCTCACCGGGCTGTCCGACGGGACCCGCATCGTCGACGAGGAGCAGTTCGGTCCGGCGCTGCCGGTCGTGTCGTACCGGGACCTGGGCGATGCCATCGACCGCGCCAACGCCACCCACTTCGGGCTCTCGGGGTCGGTGTGGGGCGCCGACACCGACCGCGCCGCGGAAGTGGCGGCGCAGCTCGAGTGCGGCACGGCGTGGGTCAACACGCATCTTGCACTGGCTCCGCAGCAGCCCTTCGGTGGCTTCAAGTGGAGCGGTATCGGCGTGGAGAACGGGCCGTGGGGACTGGCCGAGTTCTCCGAGTTCCAGGTCGTGCACCGCTCGAAGGCGACCAACGGGCTGAACGCCAACACCGCGATGCTCTTGTCGTAGTGCTGCGGACCCCGCACCGGAGTCTCGGTGCCGGGTGGAGTCGCCCCTCTTGGGTGGTCAGCTGGTCGTCGTCGTGGAGGTGGCGGCCGCGTGATCTGCCTTGAGGTCCTGCACGAGCTGCGTGATGTCGGCGCGCCCTTTTTCGATGGCGCCGGTGGCGGTCTGCTCTGAGGACCTCGACGCGTTCAGCAGCGTCGTGTCGGCATTCCACTGCGCGGGCGTGAAGGCCAGCACTGTCGCGGCGAGCCCGCTGGTCGCGCTGGCCGCGGTGCCGATCTGGTTGTCGAGATCGTTGACGAGGGGCTGCAACGTGGCCTGGTTGGCGGAGTTCACCCGGGCCTGCGCCTTGGCCGCATCCGTCGTGAGGTTCGGGATGGCCGAGGTCGTGGCGTGGTCCGCCTCGGCGGCAACGCGGGCGGCGGGCAGGACCAGCCTGTAGACGCGGTAGCCGCTGAAGATCGTCCCGAAGTCGTGGGCGGCCTGGTCCAGCGTGCTGTCCCCCTGAATCGTCTGGTTCAGCTGCTGCAGCGGCGCCTTGTCCGTCCCGAGGTACGACACCAGGGTGGCCTGGCTCGCGCCGAGCCCCTTGGCCGCGTTGACCTTGGCGATGGCCGCGTTCAGGTCGTTGACCCGATCGGTGATGTCGGTGGCCGCCTTGGTCTTGATGCCGGCCAAGGTCGCCGGCACCGCGCTGGGGCCGCTGCTGCCCGCGGCACTTGCCGCGGCGGCGCCCGCCGTGCCTGCCACTGCGCCCAGCGTGGCCCCCGAGGCCAGGGCGATGGCGCAGAGCCGAGTCAATCGTCTGCGTGCCTGCGGCATGGGGACTCCTCTCGTCCGTGCCCCTTCGTGCGGGCGCCGGGTGTAGGCAATGGTGCGCAAGGCCGGTGAACACGGTGTTCGGCAATCGTCATGGTTCTGTGAGGGGATCCCTGATTCGGGCAATTCGGGGTGCAGGAGATGGAAGGCTAGGAAGGTGGGCGCTGAAAGCGGGACGGTGGTCGTCGTCGAGGACGATCCGCACATTGCCGACCTGGTGGACCTCTACCTGCGCCGAGAGGGTTTCCGCGTGCTGCTGGCGGGCGACGGTGAAAAAGGGCTGCAGATCTTCAGGCAGGAAGACCCCTGCATCGTGATCCTCGACGTCGGCCTCCCGGGTGCCAGCGACGGGTTCGACGTGTGCCGTGCCATCCGTGCCGGGAGCTCGGTGCCCGTCCTCTTCCTCACGGCGCGTGACGACGAGGTGGACCGCGTCCTGGGTTTGGAGATGGGGGCCGACGACTACCTGGTCAAGCCGTTCTCACCCCGCGAGATGGTGGCGCGGGTGCGCGCCATTCTGCGGCGGACGAAGGAGGGCCCGGCACCGCAGGACGTTGTCAGCTTCGGCGACCTCGAGGTGGACCAGCGCCGCCGCGAGGCGCGGCGGACCGGTGCGGTCGTCGCGCTCACCACGCGCGAGTTCGACCTGCTCGCCTTCCTCGCCGACAACGTTGGCCTGGCGCTCTCGCGCCAGCAGCTCCTCGACGGAGTCTGGGGCACTGACTGGTACGGCGACGAGCGGACGGTCGACGTCCACGTGGCCCAGCTCCGCAAGAAGCTCGGATCCGATCTCCCTCTGGCCACCGTCTGGGGCATCGGCTACCGGTTCGGCTGACGATGCGCCGCCGCCTCATGCTGGTCATGGTCGGTCTGGTCGCGGTGGTGTTGGTCATCGCCGGAGTCGGCAGCCTCATCCTGACCCGCAACGCGGCGCGCAACCAGGCGCAAGAACAGCTGGTTTCGGAGGCCGAGTCACTGACGTCCAAGGCCGCCCCGCAGCATCTCGGCGTCCTCGCTGCCATCAAGAAGACACTCAAACTCGAGGACGCCGACCTCATCACGATCACCGCCCTCGGCAACGTCGTCACGGCCCTCCCTGCCGGCGTGACCGCACAGGACATCGACGTGGCGGGCCTGCAGTCGGGGCAGACCAGCTCGGGCCGCAACGGCAACCTCGTCTACGCGGCGGCGCCGGTCACGCTCACGGAGGCGGAGCGGGCGAACCTCGCCAAGGCCGCGCACCACCCCCGCGTGAGCTTCCGCGGCACGCTGGCCGTGCTCCTCACGCGCGACGTTGGCGACCTGGGGCCGAGCTGGGGGTACTTCATCGTCGCCGGGGGAGCGGCGCTGCTGATCGCCGCCTTGGTGGCCTGGCAGATGTCGCGGCGGATGGCCCGACCTCTCGTCGAGGCCATGGAGGCCACGGGCCGGATCGCGTCGGGTGACCTCGACAGCCGCGTCCCCATCCGTCGGGGTGACTATCCCGAGTTCGCCTCGCTGGCCGGATCCATCAACGGCATGGCCCAGAGCCTGCAGGACGGCCGCGCCCGGGAGCGCCATCTGCTCTTGTCGGTGTCGCACGACCTGCGCACCCCGCTCACGTCCATCCGCGGCTTCGCCGAGGCGATTCAGGACGGCGCCATCGAGGACAACGCCCAAGCGGCTGACGTGATCATCGCCGAGTCGCGGCGGCTGGAGCGCCTGGTTGGCGACCTGCTCGACCTCACGAAGCTCGAGGCGCGTCAGGTGTCGATCGCCATCCGCCCGACCGACATCTCCGAGGTGGTCACCACGACGGCGGAGGGGTTTCTCCCTGCCGCAGCGAAGAGCGGGCTCACCCTTGTGCTGCGGGTCCCGGGCCACGACGGGATGCCCGTGTCGGCACCCCCGCGCCCCGTCGCAGCCGACCCCGACCGGCTGGCGCAGCTGCTGGCCAACCTGCTGGAGAACTCCATGACGTTCGCCCGCGCCACGGTCACGGTGGCCGTGGCCGAGGACCCGGCTTCGGGGGAGAGCGTCATCACGGTCGACGACGACGGTCCCGGGATCGCGCCCGACGACCTCCAACGTGTGTTCGAACGCTTCTACCGGGCCGACAGGGGGCCGAACCGCCAGATGGGCTCGGGGCTCGGCCTGGCGATCGTGGCCGAGCTGGCCATGGCGATGGGGGGCACGGTGCGCGCCGAGTCACCGGTCAACGCCGACGGCGGGTCCCGCTTCGTGGTGACGCTGCGGCAGTGGCCGGCTGCGGCGCCCCTCCCGTCAATGGCCTGACGGCACCGCCGGCGCTCAGCGGAGCGGAGCGGCGGACGTGGGCGTCGCCGTCGACGGGACGGTCACGCTGTGCGCGTCACCAGAGGGGACGAGCACGACCGATCCCGGAGCCGCCGATGGCACGGAGATGATGACGAGGGCGTGGTAGGTGGCGGCGTACGACCCGATGCCGACCAGCGCGGTAATGGCGAACGCCGCCGCGAGCTTCGTACGCCGGAGGTGCTTGGAGATCGGGCGCGCCCGGTGGGACGCGGCCGAGCGGGACTCGCCCACGGCAATGGTGTCCACAAGGCAATTTCCGGAAGAACGCGGCCAGTCCTTGAGGGGCGCCCGCCTGCCCATATGCGTCCACCAGGACTCATTGCATGCCTCCGGCTCCCGGGAGGGCCCATCACATTTCCGGTGGCGGGCGTAGCCCTCTGGGCCCGATCGGCGGTGGCCCCCAACGGTGCGCATCACCGTGGTCCGTCACCTCGGTGCGGTCGCCTCGCCCGGCGTGCGCTTCTTCCGTCCCGGCATCGATATGGCAAGCTTCCGACCCATTGCTCACCCGGAGGGAAGGGCCGCACGCTTGCTGACGAACGCACCGAGGAAGACAAGCCGGCCCACGACGGTGGCCGCGTGATGACCGGTCTCAGCGGTGCCGAACGGGCGCAGTGGGAAGAGGACGGATGGTGTGTGGTTCGAGGCCTGCTGCCCCCCGAGACCATCGCCGCCGCCCAGGCGGTCCTGCCCACGTTGGTCCCGACGGCGGCGGAGTTCGCAGACAACGCCGATCCGGTGCGCAACGAGCCGTTCCGGGTCGATTCGCACCGGGTGATGCCGCGGTTCCCGTTCGAGGACGGCGCGCTCAACGACGTCGTCGTGCACGAACGGATCATCGACCTCGCCGAGCAGTTGCTCGGCATCACCGACACCGACCTCCGGCTCTACCAGGCCATGCTGAGCGCCAAGTACGGCGAGGGCGCGCTGAGCGACGAGCAGCTCCTGCACGTCGACTTCGGGAACCACACTCTCGTCGTGCCCCGCCACGAGCCCGGCTACCAGCAGCTCGAGATGTTCGTCTACCTGAGTGACGTGACGGCCGGGACGGGGGCGACCAGGGTGGTGTCGCGCCGGCTCACCGCTGACATCCAGGTGGAGCGGACCTACCTCAGCCAGACGGACTATGCCGAGCTGTACGCGGCGGAGGTGCCCGCTGCGGGGCCGGCCGGATCCATCCTGGCCTATCGCCCCGACGTCTACCACCGCGGTGTCCGCATGACGGAGCCCCGGTCGGCGCGGTTCATGGTGCACGTCTCGTACAAACCGGCCGGCACCGACTGGCTGGGATCGCACGGGTTGCCCAACGCCGCCGAGGACATGTCGTGGTACCGGTTCGTGCAGCACGCCGATGTGCGCCAGTTGACCGTGCTCGGGTTCCCGCCGCCGGGCCATCACTACTGGACAAGGCAGACGCTGGCCGGCGTCGCCGCCCGCTACCCGATGCTCGACCTCTCACCCTGGCGGGATGCCGCCGCAGGCGCCGAGGCATGACCCCGGCGGACGAGCCGTGGTGGAAGACCGCGGTCCTGTATCAGATCTACCCGCGGTCCTTCGCCGACAGCAATGCCGACGGCGTCGGCGACATCCCGGGCATCATCGACCATCTCGACTACCTGGCCTGGCTGGGCGTGGACGGCATCTGGCTCTCGCCGGTCACCGTTTCCCCCAACGCCGACTGGGGCTACGACGTCTCGGACTTCTGTGCCATCGCGCCCGAATTCGGGACCATGGACGATTTCGACCGGCTGGTCGCGCAGGCGGGCACGCGTGGCATCAGAGTCCTCATGGACATTGTGCCGAACCACACCAGCGAACAGCACCCGTGGTTCGTCGATGCGCGCTCGTCGCGCACCTCGGATCACCGGGACTGGTACGTCTGGGCCGACGGCAAGCCAGATGGAACACTCCCGAACAACTGGGTCAGCAGCTTCGGGGGCCCGGGCTGGACCCTCGACGAAAGGACCGACCAGTACTACTTCCACAATCACCTGCAGGAGCAGCCGGACCTCAATTGGTGGAACGAGGATGTCCGCGCCGCCTTCGACGACATCTTCCGTTTCTGGTCGGACCGGGGCGTGGCGGGGTTCCGCATTGACGTCGCCAACGTCATCATCAAGGACGCCGAGCTCCGCGACAACCCTCCGGCGACCGAGGACGACGACTTCGAGACGCAGATGTTCGGGCAGCGCAGTGTGTACAACGCCAACCGGCCCGAGGTGCACGACGTCATCCGTCGCTGGCGACGGCTGGCCGATGACTACGACGCGCCCAGGCTCCTGATCGGCGAGACGCCGGTCCCGGTCGACAAGCTGGCTGAGTTCTACGGCAACGGGTCCGACGAGCTCGGGCTGGCCTTCAACTTCAACTTCATCAGCGCGCCGTTCCGCGCCCCGGAAATGCGGGCCATCGTCGAGGAGACCGAGGCGGCGCTCCCGACGGGGGCCTGGCCGGCGTGGACGGGCTCCAACCACGACATGTTCCGCTTCCCCTCCCGCTGGGCCGAGGACGACCCGGCCAAGGTCCGGCTGGCGCTGCTGATGCTGTTGTCCCTGCGCGGCACCCCGGTGCTCTACGAGGGCGACGAGATCGGCATGGCGAACGTCACGCTCGCCCAGGAGGACCTGCGCGACCCACTCGGTGTGCGCTTCTATCCGTACTACGACGGGCGCGACGCCGGCCGGACCCCCATGCAGTGGAGCGATCGACCGGGAGGTGGCTTCACGGAAGCCGAACGGCCGTGGCTGCCGCTGGGCGACCTGGCTGCCGCCAACGTGCAGGCCCAGCGCGACGACCCCGGTTCGCTTCTGACCCTGTGTCGCGACCTCATCGCCTTCCGACGGAGCCACCCCGCCTTCAGTGCCGGGGACAGCGTGTCGCTGCTCACCCCGGAGGATGCATGGGCCTGGACCCGCGGCGACCGCCATGTGGTCGCTCTCAACATGTCGGCGGAGGAACTGGTCGTCGCCACCCCGGCGGGCACCATTCAGATCTGCACGGACAGAGGTCGCGAGCTCGAGGTCGTCCCGGGTCACGTGCGGCTCGGGCCATTCGAGGGGTTGATCATCGAGCACCCGTGAGGTCGCTCGGACGTCTGCAACGGAGGAGAGGACAGCATGGAACGTCTCAACGACAAGGTCGCGATCGTCACCGGCGGCGGGGGAGGGATCGGTGGGGCAACGGCGCGCGCACTGGCCGTTCACGGGGCCTCGGTGCTGGTGGTCGACATCAACCAGGAGGCCGCGGCGCGGACGCAGGAGGGGATCGCCACGGCGGGCAACAACGCCGTGGCCTGGCAAGCCGACCTGTCCGATGAGGACCAGGTCGTCGCCACCATCGCGGCGGCCGTCTCGCACTTCGGCCGCCTGGACATCCTGCACAACAATGCGGCATTGACCGATTCGGATTTCCTGACCCGCGACACCGCGGTGACCGACCTGTCCCTCGATGTCTGGCAGCGCACCATGGAGGTCAACCTCCAGAGCCAGATGCTGATGTGCAAGCACGCTGTGCCCGAGATGGTGCGCGGCGGCGGCGGCTCCATCATCAACATGTCATCGGGTGCTTCGCTGAAGGGCGACCGCACACGGACCTCCTACGGGGTCTCGAAAGCCGGCGTCAACGCCCTGTCCATGTACGTGGCGACCAGCCACGGGAAGCAGGGCATCCGGGTCAACACGATCCTCCCGGGCCTCATCATCACGGACGCCGTGCGCGCCCACCTTGACGAGAAGATGCTGGCCGGACTCGGAAAGGCCGTGCTGACGCCGTCGGTGGGCCAGCCCGACGACATCGCCGACGTCGTCGTATTCCTCGCGTCAGACGAGTCCCGCTACATCACCGGGCAGATGATCGCCGTGGACGGGGGCATGGGCGCCCACGTCGGTCTCGGCGACGGCTGAACGGGGCGGAGAAGGGCGCCGCCGCTACGAGGAGGGCCCGAGCACGTACTCACCGGTCTCCGCGTGGTGGTACCAGCCGCTTCCGGCATGGGTGCCACCGTCGACGTGGATGGTCTGCCCGGTGACGTAGCTCGACAGCTCGCTGGCCAAGAAGATGGCGGCTCCGGCCATCTCGTCGACGTGCCCCGCCCGCCCCATCGGAACGGTGAGGCCGAACCGCCCGCCGGTATCGGGCGCAATGGCGGCGATCCCCTCGGTCATGGTGATGTCGGGCGCCAACGCATTGACGCGGATGCCGAGAGGAGCCAGCTCGAGTGCGGCGGTCTTGGTGTAGTTGATCACGCCGGCCTTGGCGGCGGCGTAGGCCGCATAGCCCGGGGCGGCGTGGACACCCTCGATGGACGTCACGCTCATGATGCTGCCGCCGATGTCGTGCTCGACCATGACGCGCGCCACGCGCTGGGTACACAGGATGACGTGCTTGAGATTGGCCCGGTACAGCGCATCCCAGCCGTTCTCCGACGTCTCGAGCAGCGGAGAGGAGAAGACACCGCCCGCGTTGTTGACGAGGATGCTCACCGGTCCGAGCTCGGTCACGGTCTGCTCGAGCGCAGCGTCGACTTCTCCCGCATCACGCACGTCGGTCGGAATGGAGAGGCCACCAACTTCCTTCGCAGCAGCCGCGGAGGTCTCGGGGTTCTTCTCCCAGATCGCCACCTTCGCACCGAATGCGGCGAACCCGTTGGCGATGCCGCGGCCGATGCCGGAGCCGGCGCCAGTCACGACGGCAACGCGATCTGTCAAGAGCACTGCGGATGGGTCGAGGGGCACGCAGCGACGTTACAGTAGGGACGTCACCACACGAATGAGATCTTCCGGGGACAGGCTCGGAGATGGATGGGGGTTTTCTGCACATGCCGAGAATTTCGAGCCGATTCCGTTTGAGGAGATGACTCCGGAGGTTCGCAGCATCATCGAGGAAGGGGTGGCTGCCGGGACGTACGCCACTCCCGTCCCGCTGCAGATCTTCGCCTACAAGACGTCGCAGATCATGATGGTCAACATGGCTCGGCAGGGCTACGGGAAGAACACCCTGCTCGGCGGGCGCATCACCGAGCTGTTGCGTATTCGTAGTGCCCAACTCGGCGAGTGTCAGCCCTGCAGCCAGTCGAGGAAGCACGACTCCATCTCGGACGAGGACGTCGCGTGCCTCGTCGCCCCCGGCCATGGCGGTGACTTGACGGAGCAGGAGCGACTGGCGGTGGAGTTCCTCGACCTCCTCTCCGCCGATCATCACGCCATTGACGACGAGACCTACCGCAAGCTGGGGGAGCATTTCACCTCGGCGCAGATCGTCGAGCTCGGATTCGCCTGTGCCAACGCCATGGGGCTGCACCGCTTCCTCCACACGCTGGACCTCTACGGGACGGGCGAGCCGGTCATCCCCTACAGCCCCGACCAGGTCGACGCGGCCAAGCCGGACGAGCAGCTGCTGCAGGAAACGGCATGAGCCAGACGGTCCTGGTGACCGGCGCCACCGGACTGGCCGGCGCCAACATCTGCAAGCAATTGACGGAGCGTGGCGACCACGTGCGCGCGCTGGCTCGGGAGACTGCGGACACCGCGCCACTTGCGGCGCTCGGTGTCGAGGTGGTCACGGGCGATGTCACCGACGCCGACGCCGTGGTGCGCGCGGCACGAGGAGCCGACTCCGCCATCCATTGCGCAGCCCTGCTCGGTGGTGCCAGTCAGAACCTGGCCGATTTCGAAGCCGTCAACATCAACGGCACCAAGAACGTGCTCGATGCGGCGGAGACCGTCGACCTGCGCCGTGTGGTGGCGGTGAGTACCGGCACCTTCTTCGACACGGCCGGTGGCCTCGACCGGGAGGACGCGCCCGTCACCAAGGAGCCGAGCTCGGATCCCTACACCGTCACCAAGATGGCGGCCTTCCTGGACGCCATGTCCCGGGCGGAGAAGGGCCGGGACGTCGTGAGCACGCACCCCGGCGCCATCTTCGGGCCTTCACCCGTCGTGAGCAACGCGCTCGGCATGACGAGCTTCAACCGCGTCCTGTTGTCCGTGGCCCGTGGCCGCATTGAGCGCTATCTGAAGTTCCCGGTGAGTTGGGTCTACGGCGAGGACATCGCCCGCGGGTGCATCCTGGCCCTGGACAAGGGCGTGTCGGGCGAGCGCTACATGCTCGACGGCCGGCCCGAGGACGTCGTCAGCATCGCCAACGCCTGCAATCGGATGGGACGTCTGGCCGGACTCGACCACGAGGTGGTCGACGTCGAGCCGTCCGACGACCCGGAGCTGGCCAAGGTGTTCGGTCCGACCCTGGTGGCGATCGCCGAGAAGGCGGCCCGGGCGCGGCCGGACCGACGCAAGCTGGAGGATTCGAAGACGTACAAGCGGCTGGGGTACAGCCCCATCAGTCTCGATGACGGATTGGCGACCACGCTCGGTTGGTTCCGGGAGATCGGCAAGCTCGACAAACGTTGAGCGACGCACCTGGTGCGGGACCGAAGGTCTGCGCCAAGCCCGCGGGCCGGGGCCCTCAATCGGGCCACCACTCCAGAGGAGCGACGAGGCCATCGCCGACCTTCATCCAGAGCTCCGTCCGGTGCTCCTTGCAGGTCCACAACGGCCCCACCCGGCCCTCGGCATCGATGCCGGTTGCGCCGTGCACACGGGTGAGCTCTCGGGCGCACCCATCCTTCGAACAGGTCGTGATCAGCTCCGTCATGCCATCTGTGTACCCAAAACGATCCTGCAGCTCAAGTGGGCGCCAGATTCTCACGGGAACGACACGACCCCGCCTCCCGGGGGGTCGGGGGAAGCGGGGTCGCGCGGCACAGACCGGTCTACTCACCTGCCATGACGGCTGTGTTGCGATGAGTGGGCGATTTCGGGGCGGGTCGCTGAACGTTTACCCACCGGTCACAGAGCCCTCTGATCCTGGACGAACCCCTGCTCGCTGCCGCGGGAACAGATTGGCGCACGGTGGGCGCCATCCGGGTCATCTCATGCGACGGTCCGCGTGCACTAAGCAGATGCCCCGGAGGCACTCCAGCGCACCCAACCCGGCTGTTGGCCCTCCAGAGGAGCGGAGCGTGTTCATACTGCGAATGGTCCGGCGGAGAACGCTGCGTGCCGGGACAGCCGTCTTCTCCCTCGTCGCCCTTGGCGCTGCCTTCGGTCCGGCCTCGCTCGCATCGGCCGGCCCGGGCCGGGCTTCGGCGGCCTCTCTCTCGGTGACATGGATGTCGAGCTTCGCCGCCCCCGACACGCCGGCGCGGTACAACAAGGTCGGCGTCCTCAAGGTTGGCCCGACGTCCGCCAAGAACGTCCTGGTCCTGGAACCGGGGACCTCGGCCGGCAGCGCCTACTTCGTTCCGCTGGCGAAATGGATCGTCTCGAAGACGCCGGGCTGGCAGGTGTGGTCGGTCGAGCGCCGGGAGAACCTGCTCGAGGACGAGTCGGAGCTGAACCGCTTCAAGGACCGAAAAGCCACGGCGACCCAGCTCTTCGACTACTACCTCGGCTACCTCAAGGACCCCACGATCACGCATCACTTCCAGACGGTCCCGAACTCGACCGTGGAGTTCGCCAAGAACTGGGGGATGAACGTCGCCGTCGAGGATCTGCACACGGTGATCGGAGCGGCAAAGAAGCTCGGCGGCAGGGTCGTCCTCGGCGGACACTCCCTCGGCGGTTCGGTCGTCACCGCCTATGCCACCTGGGACTTCAAAGGGAAGCCGGGAGCCGACCAGCTGGCGGGGCTGGTGTACATCGACGGGGCCAGCAGCCCGACCCCCCAGGCCGTCAGCTCGAGCGCCGCCGCCGGAACCATGACTGCCGCGCTGGCGACCCAGGAGCTCCAGTCGTTCGATGAGCCTTCGGTGTCTCCCTGGCTGAGCTTCGGTGGGATCGCGGCGCCGTTCGCCGGGCTGTTCGAGGCCACGGGGTCCGCTGCCGCGCTGCTCGATCCCAACGCGCCCTCTCTGGGTCAGGCCTCGGGGCTCTTACCTGCAGACATCGTGCCGCCGGTGCGAGTCTCCAACATCGGCCAATACGGCTACGCGCTCGAACGTCGCGACCTCGCCGCCGGCTCTCGAGGCGGCCCAGGGGCACCTCGGAGCGGGCCTCGCCTCCACAGGTCCGATCCACGGGTGGAACGGAACGGGTGCGCTGACACCAATCACGCGGTTTGCCAGCATGTTCTCCGGTTCGGGGGTCAACAACGCAGACGGTACCGAGTGGTACTTCCCCCAGCGTCTGACCGATGACGCCGCCGCGGTCGAGGACGGCAATGCCAACCCGGCGCAGAGCGTCCTCGACGTGCACTCCACCATGGGCCACGATCTGCCGCACAGCCTGCGGATCTACACCTTCGCCGCCCACCTGGGAGGGCCCGGAGTGATCGCCGCCACGAAGATCCTGGCTCAACAGTCGGGAATCCCGATGAGCCATCTCACCCTTATTGACGAACAGGCCACCTACGCCCACAACGACCCGGCCGGTGCGTATCCCAACAACGTCTTCTTCAAGCATCTCGTCCCGTTCCTGAAGAAGGTGGACGACTGACGACTCCGGCCCGGCGGCCCATGGTTGGCGGATGAGCCGGTCTGGTCCAACCGCCCGGGGCTACAGGCGTCGGCACGCGAAACGGCCCCGCGCTCATCCCGTGGCGGGCAGGATGGCAAGCGGGGCCGTGACGCAGGACCCGGCTTTCGCCGGGCCCATGCCCCAGTTTTGCAAATACACCCTGCCTGGTTGTGGGACCGTTGTGCACAATTGGGCGAAAGGGCCCCTATGAGGTGCTCAGCGATGATTGCTAGACATCTGTTTTGGCGGGGTACTTGGCGAGATCGGGGGCGGGAATCTACTGGCCTTCTCCCGATCTCGCCTCGCCTCGCCGAGCCATTTGGAGTTCTCCTTCGCCCAGCGCGCAGTAGAACGACCTCCAGGTCAGAGGCCCTGACGGCCGCAGCGCGGCCGCTCGGCCACGTTGATCCTGGGATCAGAAGACGGTGCCGACGACCAGCGACAGGGGTCAGCCCCCGCCAGGGGCCGAAGCAGACAGGATCGAGGACTCTGGCCTCTCCGAGCCCGGGCGCAGCGGTCAGAGCAGCTGCGCCCGACTCCGGAGATCGTGCGCCCGCTCAGCATGGGAACGGCCTCCGAGGCTGAAGGTCAAGTCACGGCCCGCTGCGGACGGGAAGGTCAAGAGGGACGCCGCGACCGTCAAGTCGAGGAGGTATTGCGACGCGCCGCCGAGGCCACTCTCACTGACGCCGGCGATGATGCAATAGACGATCAGGAACAGGGCCATGGCACGCGTCGGTCCCCGCGCCCGGAAAAGGGCCGTCAACAGCAAGAGCACGAGGGCTGCGCTGACGAGCACCTCTCCGACGATGCCCTGATCCTGATAGATAGAAATCCAACTGCTGTCGATCGGCAGCCCGTTCGTGGCCGGGTTCGACGAGTCGGTGACACTGTCGTTCGTGAGGCCGCTTCCGAAAACAACGTTGGTGGTTGGCCGGTGGTTCGAGAGGACCGCCGACCAGGCTTGGGTACGACCGGTGAGGCTCTGCAGTTGTTGACCGCTCTCTCCCCGAGTGAGCCAATCTGCGAGGAAGGGGGACGCCGGAATTACGATGACCACCACCACGATCAAGGCGGTCGCGAGCGACTTTCGCACTCGCCGCTTCGCAAGGAAGAGGCTGGTACCCGCCACGAGCAAGCCCGCTACCATCGCAGTAAGCGCCGTGCGTGTGTGAGTGAGCACGAGGATGACGAGACCGGGGCCGAGCAACGAGAGGGCACGCCGACCGGACAACAGGCGGCAGAACCAGAGCAGGGTCGTCAGGCCCACGACCTCTGCCGCGAAGTGCGCAACCTGAGTCGCCGCGATTGGCCAAAGTATCCCGCTCAGACGGCCACCAAGCTCTTTTCCGGGAGCGATGAGCAGTCCTAAAACGACTGAGCCGAGGATCAACAGGAGAAAGCGCATCTGACTGCGCAGGACGAGCATGTCTCGCCGCCCCCACCAGGGGGTGAGAAGCCACAGCACGGAGAGAAACCCGATCAGGCGGAAGCTGCGGTAGGCGGTCCCGAGGCCGACGAAGCGCACGCTCATCATGAGCGAGGTGAGTGCGAGCAGGGTGAAGATGCCGAGGAACCAATTGGGCCGGACTCGCATCCGGGGATTGATCGTCAGAGCCAGCACGAGAGCGAGAAACAGCGCGCCCTGAATGACGAGCTGGTCGACCTTGTGCGGGATAGGCACCAGGGCGTCTCCGCCGGGATTGAATGCGTTGAAGAAGAGCAACGCCCAGATGATCCCAACCCGACGTCGGGCTGATCCGTAGGGGTGGCCCTGGCGATTGACGCCACCGTCTGACGCGTTCTCCACCGACCCTCTACTTGGACGGTTCCGAGGATCCCACCGGCGTCAACCGGCGATCGACCGAACTGAGAGCGCCGGAACTGTCATCCTCCGCATCTGAGCCCAGCAGAATGACCGAGCGGAGGGAGATCCCCTCTTCACGGAGGATCTCGCGACCGACCCGCAAACGGGTGATGTTGACGCCGCGCGCGCTCAGCACCGCTACAGCATCCGTCACCCACGAGGCAAGTTGTTCTGTACCGAATGCAGGGTCGAGGGAGGTCAGCACCACGACGACGTCGGCGTCGTCCGGGGGAGGTTTCTGTGCGACCTGTGCCGGGTCCTCCGGCGCCACGATGACCCGTAATTGGTGGGCCTTCCTCGACGGGGATCTGGAACGTCTCCATCGTGTCCGGTGAGGCGGCGAGTCCCAGGACAGACGCGAGGATCCTGTTGTCTGCGGCATCGACCACCACGACGTTGTGGCCTTCTGAAGCCAACGCCAGAGCCAAGGCGCCAACGGCGAGCGCCGCGGGCTCGGCGGCGGATCCGACCGTCACGACAGCGAGGATCGATCCGGCCGCAGATTCGAGACGTGTACGGAGTCGTCGTTCGATCATCCGCAGAGCCGGGCTCGGCGTCCGCAGCTGTCGGGAAAGACGCTTCCTCCGCATCACCCGTGGACGACGATAACGCTCGAGACTCAACTCCACCGGAGCATCCAGCGCCTCGGCCACTGTTGAGCGGTCGAGCGGGCGCTCCGAAAGGAGGGAGCCGAAGATCAACGCAACGAGACCAACGGCGAGACCCACAATGAGTCCCGAAATGGCATCTTCCAGCACGACCTTCTTCCCCGACGCTGAGACAGGGGCCGCTGGGTCCAGGACATGGCTCACGTTGTTGGCTGACTGCTCGTTCAGGCGGGCCTGCTGGATCTGCGCCTGGAGCTGGGACACCTGGGACTGGTCAGCGCTGCGCTGATTGACCAGATTGGTGATCTGATTGCTCGTTTGGGCGTTGACTGTGGATGAGGCGGGAGAGAGTGAGCTGATCTGCGTATTCAGATTGCCCATCGCCGTCGTGAGGGATGCGATCTCAGACCGCAGGCCGCGGACGAGCACGTCAGTCTGGAGGCGAAGCTCCTTTGCCTGGACGGCAAGGAAGGCCTGAGCAACAGCCCGGGCGCCCGCCACGGCCTCGCTCCGGTCCGCTCCGTTGAACTTGATCGACATGATGGTGTCGCTCAACGGGAGACCCGAGTAGCGGGAGAGCAATGCGCTCGGGCTCATGTTCAGGCGGCCGGTGCTGACCGCTTGCTCGGCAACCGCGTTTGTCTGCAGGAGGGACACATTGTCTGCCATGGCGTCCGCTGGATCCGCGCCGGCAGTCTGGGCCAGGTACAAGTCGGTGACGGCGGCGCTCTTGTGGGGGAGCACCACGGGAAGACTCACCCCCACGATCAGACCCAACAGCCCCGTTGCCAACCAGACCCGTCGATTCCGCCGAATCGTTGCCCACAAGGAACGCAGCCCTATCATCTGACCGAGCGCAATGTCGTCTTCAGACGTGGCGGCGTTCATCAGTGCTCCCGAGTTGAAAGGCGCTCCGGAGAGCCGTTGGAGCCGGTCAGCGCCTCCAGTCGCACCCGCTCGTGGGTCGTCCCGTTCCTCGGCGCATCAGTAGGTACGAGGCGAAGCGAGTCAGTGGTGAGGAGGCCACTCGTGGTGTCGGACGGGTCTGGGTTCACGACCACCACACCGTCGAGGGCGAATCCGCCATCCGCGGCCTCGAGGGCGAGTTGTGCCACCTCGTCAGCTGTGACCCAGTCCGGAGAGATCGACAACAGGTTCACCGTGTTCGAGGGCGCCAGTGTCACCGATCCGCCGTCGAACACGACCATGGAGACCACGAGTTGGGCTGCATCGGGATCTTCGACGTTGGGCCCGACGGTGAACGGCAATCCTCGACCGACTGGCTCCGCGCCGGTAAATGCGGCTCGGAGCACGACAAGCGAACGGTCATCGGGCTCTCGGGGAGCATCGGGCATGAGAGCGGTCGGCGTTCCAGAGGCTGCCGTGTGAAGCGCTAATCGGGGTCCTGTGCTGAGCGCGGGCGCGTCCCCCGTGAAGGAGATCACCCGTACCGACCTTCTCTGATCACCGTCCTTCACGAGCGTGTGCAGCAGGTTCCGTAGCGCCCATTCTGCGGTGGCGCGAGGACGACTCTCGAGAAATTCGCGCCACTCGGTGGCCGTGGAGCAGCTCGGGGCCTCGATCGAGGCAATCACGGAGGCTCCGACGGCCTGTGCGATCTCGTCTCGAAGCCGAAGGCGGGGATCGCGCTGCGCCCGCACCAGGACGAAAGCCGCGCTCCCGAGGATTCCGATGGCGAACCCGACAATGCCGGCTGTCACCGCGAGTGCGTGGGTGTCGGCGGGCACGATCGTGGCGGTCTGAAGTATCCGAGTGCTGTTCGCCGCAGAGCTGCCCGCAAGTTGGGCCGCTGAGATCTGGCTGGTGACGCTGTTGAGCTCCTGAGACAACTGGCTCTGCTCGCTCTGAAGCGAAGTCAGCAGATTGGCATCTTGCAGGCCGGCGCTCGATCCGGCGACTTCGGCAGCGATACGCGTCGACACGGTAGTGATCTGGGTTTGCAGATCATTGACCTGCTTAGTGAGCTGGGCGGATTGCTGCTGCAAAGCGGCCACCTGAGGCCCCGCCGAGGTCGCTGCCAACTGACCGGTGTAGGTGACATAACTCGAGGCGACCGCATTGGCCAGCTGATCGGCGTATCGGGCCTGCGGAGCTCGGGCTTGGACCTGGAGGATCTGTCCACCGACCGCCTTCACCGTGACCAGGGTCCTCAGCTTTGCGACCCCGACCGGCGGAGAAACCTTGGCGCCGGCCGCAGTCAGGACCGGCGTGCTGTTCGCGATCACCGCATCGGTGGGTGTGTCGTTCGCGGGCGTGCCAGACGTGGATGCAGAGGCAGCGCTGGGCGGCAGCAGGACGAGGGCAACCGCTGTCGATTCCTGGGGCTTGAAAAGTCCGAAGGCGACACCCGCGAGCCCGCAGAGCACCGCGACCGCCAACACCAACGCACGGCGACGCCAGATTTCCCGTAGCGATGCGGGCAGGCTTAGGGGTCGTTCGTTCATTGGCTGGTGACCGAGGACTCATTCTGAACCGGCGCCAAATCGGCCGGCCTGCCAGCGCGCGTCATGTCGCTCTCGACCAGATAGGTGGCGATCTGTGCGCGGTTGGTCAAGTCGAGCTTGTGATACAGACGGCTGACGTAGTTGCGAACCGTCTTCTGGCCAAGGTTCAGCTGCTGCGCGATCTCGGAGTTGTTGGCCCCCTGGGCGACCATCCTGAGGACGTCAGACTCCCGTTGTGTCAGATGGGTGGAAGGTTCTTCGCCGAGGACCCAACGAGCGGCCTCGCTGCACAGAACGAGATCACCCAGATGCACCGAGACGACCGCGGCCCTGATCGCTTCCGGGGAGGCGTCCTTCAGCAGCACACCGGAAGCGCCAGCGATCATGGTCGGCCGAACCCGCCAGTCGGCATTGGAAGTCAGGACCAGAGTCTTCGTTTGCGGGCATTCTGCAGCGATCAACCGCACGGGATCGATGGCGTCGCTCCGAGACAGCTGGATGTCCAGCAAGACGACGTCGACGGAGGTCGACTGGCAGAGCTCGAGGAGATCGGCCTGGCCATCGGACACCCCGATGACGCTCAGGCGGCTGTCTTCACTGAGGAGTCCGGCCAGGCCCAGGCGGAAAAGCTGCTCGGTTGCAACGACGATGATGGAGATCCTGGGCACGCCAGCCGCGAGGCCCTCCGAGGGGCCCGTCATTTGGGAAACCTCAGATATGTCGCTGTTGAGCACCGAAAAAGATCCTGGGCTAGGAGTGATGGATATAGAAGCCGAATGAAGCGGATGGTCTTCCCACGAAGCGTCATTGGAGGCGATGGCTATACAGAGCCTCTGGCGTGGTGGCAGATACAGCGGAAACGGGACGTTTGTCCGTCAATTGGAGGACTGTCCCTTAGGAAAAGCGATCGTTCAACGCGATGACCTGGGCTCCCTCTCTGGGCGGAAGCACTGACGACGCGAATGACGACACGGTCGGAAATGTCTCGACCGAGGGCCCAACCTGCAGGGGTGCTACGGCAGATGTTTCTCGGGCGATGTGCCTCGCCGTTGTGAGGCGGGCGAAGCATCGGTCGGCGACACCACGACGAGAAGATGGGCGTTTGCGACGAGCCGACGTCGCACCGATTCCAGGCGTTCCCCGGCTGGACGGCGTGCCGAGACGCCCACGACTTCGACCGGGGGCGCGCCACCACCGCCGGCTCCCGTCGACCCGGCAACCGTCAGGGCGCCGCCCTGGGTGTCGCTCGAGAGATCCTTCTCCGCAATGGGTATGCCTTTGGTCTCCCTGAGCGCGGCACGGAGCTGCCACCAATAGGCCAGCGATCCCAGGAAGGAAGCAGCGGCGGCACCCAGAACCGCTCCGACGACCCCTCCTGCAATGGCCCCTACGAGAGAGCCGACCAGGAAGGAGATCGAGGTGAAGATCGCGGCACGAACGCTCCGGCGGGCCGCCCCCAGGGCGCGCATGTAGGTTGCTGCGCCGGCACTGACGCATCCACCCATCATGAAGAACGTCGTCGGGAGGACGAGCTCGTACGTCGGCCTCCAGATGGGACCAAGGAGCCACTGCCCAAGTCCTCTCGGGAGCGCGACGAGGAGCGTGACGCCCCACCCCAGCGCGACCAACGTGAGTCCGACGCTGCAGAGGACGCAAAAGAGCATCATGTGCCTTGGCGAACGGTGCAGGATTCGGATGGCCTCGGGCAGCGTGGCCAAGGCCAATCCGTAGAGAATGACCTGGAAGGGGCCCATGAGCGTGTTGGCCGCCTGAATGTAGCCAAGCGCCGTCAGCCCCAGAATGAGACCAACGCCATAGTTACGGACCAGGCTCGCTGCGCTGTAAGAGGCACCTTCGACGAGGTAGCGAAACCCGAGGTCGCGCTGGCGGGACAACCACTCCCGCGTGCCAGAGACCTTGGGTATGACCCTGGCCTGCAGGAGCCCGACTGCGGCGCCGACCCCTGCAGCCGCACCCCAGGCGAAGACATACCAGAAGACGCTGGAGAGTCCGGCGGAGCGGAGGTACACGAGCCCGATGATCAGACTGACCGCCCAAACCGAGTCGTTCAGGAACGCCTGGCCGCCCCGCCCGAGTGCAAAGAAGGCGAATCGCCAACTGTCCTGCAGCATGAGAAGCGGCAGGGTCACACCGAGCGCCAGAAAGGCCATTCTGGTTGGCCCGCTCAGCAAGGCGGCCATGACGAGCACGAAACCACCGCCGACGAGCCCGACGGTCGTGGCCGTCCCGGCGGCGCTCGAAACGGCCCGGCGCCAGGTCGAAATGTCTTTGCCGCTGTACCTGACGAGCAGCGGGTCGGTGGCAAGGCCCCTCGACGCCTGAAGGGCGAAGCCATAAGTCACGTAGGCGAGGGCGAAAGCTCCGTACTGCACGGCCCCGAGGTGGCGAACGATGTAGATGTTCAGCGCGAAATTGGTGAGACTCGAGACGGCCTGATCCGCCACGCCCCAGCCAAGTCGCCGACGCGCCCGACGGGTATGTCGCCATGACCCCTTGGTACGGCGCGTCTCCACCTCGGGAAGCTCAACGACGCCAACGTCGTCAAGAGCCATCGTCATCGCCCCAACCGACCCAGGAACGAACCCGCCCGACCGGACGGGTCGATCGCGGCGGTTTGTTCCGGCAAGGGGTCATAGGTTGAAGGTCTCGGGCCGCGAAAAGAGAAAGCCCAGAGCTAGGAGCCGGGACTCAGGACCCTGATACCCCCAACAACTTCGATTCCCGCTCTGACCTGGTCTGATTCTGGGCCAATGTCAGTTTCTTCGAGCCATGTCGCCGTGGGAGTTGCCGCAACCAGGTATCACGGGCGCCGACGGAGCGCTCTCCGCAGCAATGAGACGACCCGACCCTGCGTCGGCCCAGAGAGGGTGTGCCGCCCCCTCGGGACCACTTCGGCCGCTCATCATCGCCTCCATGCTCCGGGAAGAAGGCATCACAGGAGTCCATACGCACGTTCGACAACTTCGCCAGTACCTGCGAAGGATCGGAGTGGACGCCCCGGTGGTCACGCCCTTTTCCTGGTCTCGCACTCTGGCCATGCCGGTCTTCGGACTGCGACGGCTCGTCGAACGCGGCAATCGTGCGGCCGGGGTCGTCTGGTACCGGCATTGGCACGAGGTGTTCCTCTCGCACGCGTTGCGGCGGCGACTCGCTGGAATCGGCGACTGCGTCGTGTATGCACAGGACCCGCCGGCAGCGCGAGCTGCACTGAGGGCACGGCAGGGGCCTCACCAACGGGTCGTCCTCGCCGTCCACTTCCGGATCTCCCAATCGGACGAGTGGGCCGACAAGGAGCAGATCACGCGAGGCGGAACGGTGTTCCGCCGAATACGGAGGACGGAACGGCAGGTCATTCCCCAGGTCGACGGCATCGTCTATGTCTCCCGCTGGGCAGCGCGAGGCCCTCCTCAGCTGGTTCCCGGACGCAGCGCCGATTCCCTCCACTGTGATCTTCAATTTCGTCGCGGCATTGGATCCCGCTCCGTGTGCGACCGAGCCCTTGGGGGATCTCGTCACGGTTGGCAATCTCGACGTCGTCAAGAATCATCGTTACCTCATCGACGTCATGGCAGCGACGCGAAAGGCAGGGCACGTCGTCACGCTGGACATATTCGGTGAGGGGCCGCTCCACGACGACCTCGTAAGGCAGATCACTTCGCTCGACCTCGACGACCAGGTTCGCCTCCGGGGATTCCGGCCAGATGTTCGAAATCTTCTTCCGGGCTACCGCACCTGTGTGCATGTTTCGTACTCCGAGTCGTCGTCCTTGGCAATCATCGAGGCCATGGCAGCCGGTCTTCCGATCGTGGCTGGGAATATCGGCCCCATTGCCGAACTGTTCGACGACGGCGTCGAGGGGCGGTATTGGCCGCTCGACGACCCGGTGGAAGCGGCAGCAACGTTGATGGGTCTCCTGGGTTCCGAGCCGGACCGCCTGAAGGCCGCAGCCTGCGCCACCGAGCGTTTCCGTCGCGACTTCGATGCTGATCTCGTTGCCCCTCGGCTCTACGACTTCCTCGTCGAAGCCACCGACCAAGCCGATCAACTGGTGTGACCCGGCGTGCTCACCCCTGGACGCCCGGAACCTGCTGAGCAGGGCCGTTGCCCACACACACCGTGACCGCGGTCCTTCGGGACGTATCAATCGGCATTCGCATTACCTCTTTTGTGAGGTGAAGCATGTCGAACAGAGCCACGCTGCCGACGAGAACAGAGGAACCATCGTCACGCGCTCAGTCGGAATGAAGGACGCTGCAAAGTGAAGAGAGTCCCCCGCCTCAGCATCGGGCTGCCCGTCTACAACGGCGAGGACTACCTCGCCGAATCCCTCGATGCCTTGCTTGGCCAGACGTATGAGGACTTCGAGTTGATCATTTCGGACAACGCGTCGACCGATGGCACGGGCGACATGTGCCGGGGCTACGCGGAGCGAGACGCTCGAATTCGCTACGTCCGCCAGCCGGAGAACATCGGTCTTGCCGGCAACCACAACTTTGTGTTCCAACAGTCACGGGGTGAACTGTTCAAGTGGGCTGCCGCCGACGACCTCTACGGGCAGGATCTGCTCCAATCTTGTGTCGACGCACTCGACGAGCACCCCGAGGTCGTCTTGGCTCACGCCTGGGAGGCGGCCATCGACGCCTCCGGTACAGTCACCCAGTCGTTCGAGTACCCGCTGGCGACGAACTCCGCGAGCGCGCCAGAACGGTTCCGCAGCATCTTGTTCGGGAGTAGCGGGTTGTTCGAGAGCGACGATCCCGCGGCCCCCGGTTTTGTCAGAGTGGACAACCAAGGAATCCTCCGGGCGTGCGACGAGTACGGCGTCATCAGATCAGAAGTCATGCGGCGGATCGCCCCACAAGCGAGCTATCACCATTCCGACCGGGTGCTCGTCTGCGAACTTGCATTGCACGGTCCGTTTCACATGACGCCGGAGTGGCTCTACTTTCGGCGAGATTTCCCCGATCGGTCGTACAACAGGGCTCCATCGGTGCACGACCGATGCGCCATCTTGGATCCGAACCGGGCGAGCCGACTCCGACATCCGAGCGCACGTCTGGTCGCCGAGTACCTCTGGGGCTACGTGGCATCCATCCGTCGAGCACCCCTCTCGTCGAAGGAGCGGCGCGAGTGCTATCGCAGCCTCGCCGAGTGGATTCTGGACCGAGGGACTTCGAAGGTCCTGCCTCGTTCCCTTGAACCAGTCGAAGCACAGACGTCATGCAGATCCGCACTCCCCGTCTCCATTGAGTCGGCGGTCGCAGGGTACAGAGGCCGGTCGTGAGGGGCGCACGCAGGAGAGAACGAAGAAAACCGAGGGGGAACCCGCCGATCGTGGGTCTGTTCGGCCTTATGGGGCAGGGCAATCTCGGCAACGACGGGTCGATGGAAGCCTTGTTGACGTACCTCAGGACGCAGCACCCTGAAGCCACTCTCGACGCCCTCTGCTCCGGTCCCGACCTGATCGGGGCGCAGTACGACCTTCCCACCGCCGACTTGCACTGGCATCATCCCGAGCGAGAGAGGAAGCCCGGCGTGGCCGAACTCGCTCGTCGGGCGACGGGCACGGGACTGGGGATGGCGATCGACACGGTCCGCCTTGTCCGCTGGGTGCGTCGTCACGACGCCGTCATCGTCCCCGGGATGGGGGTACTCGAGACCACGGTTCCGATGCGCGCGTGGAAGAGCCCGTACTCGATGTTTCTTCTGTCGGCCTCGGGAGCCCTCTTCGGCACCAAGGTCGCCTTGGTGAGTATCGGCGCGAACGTGATCGACGAGCGCCTCATGCGTGTCCTCATAACCGGCGCAGCCAAACTGGCCTACTACCGGTCGTATCGCGACCCGTTCTCGAGAGATGCGATGCAACATATGGGAGTCGATGTCTCGGGCGATGCTGTCTACCCAGACGTTGTGTTCTCGCTTTCCGCGCCGCCAACATCACGTGTGACTCCAAAGAGCGTTGGCATCGGCGTGATGGACTACTGCGGCCAGAACGTCGATCGAGGGCAAGCCGACGACATTCGGTCCTCCTACATTGCGAAAATTACCAGAGTTCGCGCTCTGGCTTGTCGACAAGGGCCGCCCCATTCGCTTGATCACCAGCGACCCGGTGGCCGACAAAAGGATCATCCGGGCGATTCGCGAGTCCCTGGAGGCTCAGAGGCCGGGGCTGAGCCCATCGCAGGTCATTGCCGAGCCGATCACGTGTATCGGCGACCTCATGCGACAGACGGCGCTGGTTGACACCGTCGTCGCCACCCGATATCACACCATCGTCTGTGCTTTGAAGTTGGCCAAACCCACGCTGTCGATCGGCTACGCCGAAAAGTGTGAGGTCCTCATGGCGGACATGGGATTGTCGGGGTTCTGCCAATCTGCCAAGTCGTTCGATGTCAATCGCCTCAAGAACCAAATCGAGGAGCAGGACGACCGAGCCGGCGAACTCCGTGCGATGTTGGCGGAAAAGAGCGCCGAGCGAAAAGCGAAGCTGGAGGCACAGTTCGCGCGATTGACCCAATCGCTCTTTCCGGCGGCCCGGGATCCACAGGCTCCAGTTTCGCTGCAGCTCGTGCATCCGGCCTGAACCGAAGCCCGCTTGCGTTCAAGCTCAGGCCCAGATGTCCCGCATGATGTTCAGGACCACCCGGGACCCCAACCGATCGAGGCCCACCGGCAGCTCCTTCAAGGTCCCCAAACTGTGGCGCACGGCGCGCTGGTGTTCGGGGGCGCAGACGACCAGGAGAAACCCTCCTCCGCCGGCACCGGTCACCTTGACGCCCGCTGCACCGGCACGGAGCGCCGTGGCGACCATGCGATCGATCCCTTCGTTCGAGACACCTGACGCGAGCTGGCGCTTTGTC
The DNA here is from genome assembly GCA_963850185.1 of uncultured Acidimicrobiaceae bacterium. Lineage (GTDB taxonomy): Bacteria > Actinomycetota > Acidimicrobiia > Acidimicrobiales > RAAP-2 > Bog-473. Next base: position 42,600 of record CAWKKE010000017.1, on the reverse strand, counting down.
TCCCAGCCCTGCCGGATAGCGTCACCGACTGCACCCACATCGCCGCGGCGCAGAAGCTCGCTTGTCGAGGCGGCCAGGTCCCTGAGAGAGTCGAGTTGCGAGAGGGTGGTGGCGACGTTGGCTGACTGCTCGCGCAGGATCGGGTCGGCGCTGCGGGTGACGCCAGTGAAGAACAGCATGATCTGACCTTGGAGAGCCCTGCGGTCGATAGAGGAGAGCTCAATTTCGTCGGCCACCACGTGGGGCCCAGGTCCGAACCGGAGGTCGAGGATCCCCCCGAGTGCAGCGATGTACTGGTCCTGCCGGCCGATCCGCTTGCCGCAAAGGTCGATTTCTATGGTGCACGCCCGCTCGGCGAGCTCTTCGCCGGACAACGGCCGACCCTGATACGTCGAGAGGGCATGGAGGAGGCCGACCGTCACCGACGACGAGGAGCCCAGCCCGGAACCGGAAGAGGGGATGTCGGCGAGCATGGTGATCTCGACCCCGTGCTTCACCCCGGTCATGAGCATTGCTTCGCGCACGAGGTCATGTCGCAGATCCTCGACGCTCGAAACTATTTCCTTTTGCGAGTAGTTGACATAGATGTCGTCGTCGAAGCGCTGCTTGACGATGACATAGACGTATTTGTCGATGGCGCAGTTCAGGACCCGACCACCGTGTTCGAGGTAGTAGTCGGGGAGGTCAGTACCACCGCCGACCAGGCCGATGCGCAGCGGAGTCTGGGTGACGATCATGACGGAACCTTGGGTCGCCAATCCCGGATCGCTTGTTGGTAAGCGCTGGGAGTACCGATGTCGCGAAAGTATCCCTCCACGGGCAGAGCGCGTGCCCGCCCGATCAACCGGGGGAGAAGGTGGTAGCCCACGTCACGTGGAGGCATCGGATCAATATCGAGGAGCACGCTCGGGCTGAAGGCGTAGATGCCGGCGTTGGCCAGGTCGCTCGTGGGATGGTGTGGCTTCTCTGTGAACCCGGTCACGAGACCGCGGGGATCGACGTCCACCACGCCGCAGCGCGTCGGGTATTCGGCGCGGAAGACGGTCAATGTTGCGTCGGCGTCACCGCTCCGGTGGAACTCAATGAGGGATCGCGGATCGAAGTCCGTGAGATTGTCGGCGTTGACCGCCAAGAAGAACTCTTCGTCCTGCACCCACGTTCGATGGTGCCAGAGGGTGCCTGCGCTGCCCAGGAGGTCCGGTTCCAGGTCCGTGCGGATGGCCGGTGGTCCGTGCCGAGCCCGGGCGTGCTGCATGACAAGGTGGGGTAGGTGATGAAGGTTGATCAGCACCTCCTCCACACCAGCGCCGTGCAGAGCATCGAGCCAGAGGTCGAGAAGCGTGCTGCCTCCCACCGGGAGCAGGCACTTCGGCGTGTGGTCGGTGAGCGGCCGCAGTCTGGCGCCGCGCCCCGCTGCCAACAAGAAGGCCTTCATGCCCCCACCTGGCGTACAACACCCAGTGAGCGCATGCTCGCACTGGCCGCATCGAGAATGCCATCCAGCCCGTCCATGTCCTCGAGCCATTCTGCATAGGCCGACACGGAATCGGCCGGCCTCCGTTTTGGCGACCAGCCGAGCGTGCTCAGAGAAGTGATGTCGGAAAGGATGTGGCGGGTGTCGCCAAAACGGTACTCGCCGGGCACGATGGCGCGGCGATCAGAGTGGTACTGGCGCATGACGACGTCGGCGAACTCCCTGGTGCTCACCGGCGCCCCACCGCCGACGTTGTAGACGTTGCCGATAGCGCCGTCATCCTCCATGACCAAGACATTCGCGTCGACGACGTCGTTGATGTTGACGTAGTCCCGGATATTCTCGCCGTCCTCGTACAGAGTCGGGACGCGGCCTTCGCGATAGTGGAGACAAAAGATCCGGCACGCGCCCGAGTAGGCGTTGAACACCGATTGCCGGGGACCTTGCACGATGCTGTAGCGCAAAGCTGCAGTGGGTATCTGATATCTGCGTCCGAGGTGCACGGCCACCATTTCCTGGCCGAGTTTGGACATGCCGTAAGGATTCTGAGGATTGGCGACTCGTTCAGGTGTTGCCTGCATCGCAAGCGGTCCACCGCACTCGGGACAGGGGGTGTCCCACCGGCCGGCTGCGAGCGTGGACTCAGACCGCATTCCCGGTAACTGCTCGCCGTCGAGAGGGCACCGGTAGAGCCCTTCACCCATGGCTGCCTGCGAGGAGGCGACCACCACGCGTGCCAGCTCGAGTCGCTCCTCCACGATGATCTGATAAAGCAGCGAAGTCGACACAACGTTGACGTCGGAGAACCGCGCGAATTCCGGCAGGTAGTCCTGAAAGGCGGCGAAGTGGTACACCCCGTCCACCCGGCGCAGAAGGTTCCGTAACAGAGCCTCGTTGCGGACATCGCCTTCGAAGAAATCGGCCTCCGGGTTCAGATAGTCGGGCGGTCCGCCCCGATGAACCGGCGGGGTCAGCGCATCGAGGATGATCACCTCGTGACCGAGTTCGATGAGCCGGTCGGTCGTGTGGGATCCGATAAAACCGGCGCCACCGGTCACCAGGAACTTCATGACCTTCGGTGGCGAAGTTCGGCAACCTCGCGATAGACGTCGAGCGTGGCCGAGGCAGTCGCACCCCAGGTGAACTGCTGAGCCCGCTTGAGCCCCTGGCCGCGGAGTCTGTCTGCTCCCGAGCCACACGCATCGACCATGGAACGGGCGAGCGCTGCGGGGTCGTGGGGATCGGCGAGAAGAGCAGCCCCGCCAGCGGTCTCTGGCATGGCACTCACATTGGAGGTGACGACCGGGCACGCGCAGGCCATGGCTTCGAGAATGGGCAGCCCGAACGTCTCATTGACCGACGGGTAGACGAGGAAGTCCGCTGCTCGATAAAAGTCAGCCGTGTCTTCGAGGGGTATGCCACCGACGAAGACGACGTCGTCTCCGATTCCGAGTTCGTCAACGAGAAGGTGCAGTTCAGCTGCGTATTGCTCGTCACGCTCGGCGCCGACGATGACAAGCTGACGACCCGCGAGCGCAGGGCGGGCCTCCTTCCAGGCCTTGAGCAACCCGTGGCAGTTCTTGTAGCGCCAGAGAGAGGAGACGAAGAGACCGAAGGGCCTCGAGATTCCAACGCGGGCCACGATCGCCCGAGCAGCGTCTCGATCCCCGGGCTTGAAGACGTCGTGGTCGACCGCTTCTGGAATCAACCTGATCTTGTGCGGATCGACTTCCAGATATTGATCGATCTCGCGTCGAAGGCTTTGAGAATTGATGATGATTGCTCCGGCGAGCCGCGCCGATCGCTGATAGGTCAGGCGCCGATAGGCCCGGGCCCCCGCGCTCAAAGCGGCTGGCGTCGTAAATGCGTGCATCGTCTTGATGTGGATCACCAGGTCCCACGAGGGGTTCACGAGGGGGGCGACGCTTGTGTTCAGCACGTCGATGTGGCTCAGGGGAAGTCGAAAGGGAGACAGGAGATGCTCGCTTGCGGTTCGCAACACCCGACGTTCGTTCGACCAGGGAAACGTGATGTAGCGAACGGCGTCGCCATAGTCGGGGTGAACCCGTCGCGCTTCTGGACTAAGGATCAGATGGAGTTCTTCGAGAGGCTTTAGGCGGTTCGCCATCTCGGGCACAATGCGAGTCCAGAACCAGTGGGCCCCGGATGGGTTACGGGGATCCTCGGTCAGGAGGTTGATGGCCACGCGCATGGTGGTGTCACTCGTAGGGAGTTCCCGCCGCGGAGACAGTCCCCCGGTCGGAGCCGGTGTCGCCGCGCCGATAGCCATTAGAAGGTCGTCGACGCGATGGCGTCCGCGCTCATGTGCGTGTGTCGGATGTACTGGGCCAAAGCATGCATGGTCGACTGATGAAGGTCTTCGACGATTCCGTAATTTGCGCTTTCGACGTGGATGGCAACGTCGGCAATCGACCGGGCCTCGCCGCCTTCGAACCCTGTCAGCGCGATTGTGCGCAAACCATTGTCACGTGCCCACCGCAGCGCGTGAAGGATGTTGGGAGAAGAGCCACTCGATGAGATGGCGACGAGAACGTCCCCCGGTCTGGACTGAGCCCTGAGCTGGTAGGCGAAGCAGTCGTGGTATCCGAGGTCATTGGCGATAGCGGTGAGCAGTTCGACGTTGCTGCTCAGGCTGATGACGCGCGACTGGAGGTCGGTGCCGTTCCTCACCCCCTTCATGTGATCGCACTGCAGGTGGTTGGAGACGGAGGCGGAGCCACCGTTGCCGCACGAGAACACGAGCTTCTCATGCGTGTACGCATCAAGAAGTATCGCTGCGGCACTGTCGAGCGCAACCAGGTCGACGGTGGCCGACGCTTGGACGAGCTCTTCGAAGTAATCGCTGGTGAACGCGGCCGCGGTGCCGTACGGCACCGACGGAAATCGCGCTTCCCTTGTCCGTGCAACTGGTCTGTAGGTGGTGGTCACACCGCCATCCGTTCAAGGATCGCATCTGTGGCCAAAAAGAGATCGGGGAATGACCACACGCCCGAGGGGACAGCAGCAGCTGGGCCGACGTGAACGGCGAATGCCCCGACTGCCTCGGCCAGCCCGATGTCCTCGGGACGGTCCCCAACGATCCACGACGAGGTCAGGTCGAGGTTGAGCGCCTCGGCAGCGGCGCGCGCCATGCCGGGCATCGGCTTTCGGTCGCCGCTTGTCCGGGCGAACTCAGCCACGACCCCGTCAGGATGAAAGGGGCAGTAGAAGAATGCGTCGATGTGGGCTCCGCGGTCTGCCAGCAGACGCGCGACGTGGCGGTGCACCTCTTCGACGTCGGATGTGCCGTAGAGCCCGCGAGCGACCCCCGCCTGGTTGGTCACGACCGCCACCGGCAGGCCGGCCCGATTCAACCGGGCGATTGCCTCTGCCGCACCCTCGATGAGTTCGACTCGGTCGATGGACCCGACGTAGCCATGATCGACGATGATCGTCCCGTCTCTGTCGAGCAGGACACCTGGACGAGGAGTGGACTTGCGCCCCCATTTTCGGTGCCCTCGACGGGACGCGAGGGAACCAGCGCCCTGGCGCGCCCCGAAAGAGGGGCTGACCAGGTCTGCTCCAGCCAGTTCGGGCAGTTGCGCCACGTCCTATAAGAGCAGGCCCGGGCGGCGCAGATACCTCGATGCCTCAGCCGTCATCGGATGAGTCGTCGCTGACGTATCGAACTGGAGGACCGTCGAAAAGGTGTCGCTCCCGGCTCCGCTGCAAGCACCCTCGCCAATGACGGTCCAGGACGGCTGTTTCTGCCCGAAACGCGCAGAGTACCAACCGAGGACCGGGTCCGTCCGACCTCTCACGAGGGACCACGAGGGGCCGTGCGGCAGGAAGAGTGCGGCGCTCCGGGTGGAACCATGGCTGGACCAGGTGAGCCGGACCGTGTCGTCGACGATCCGCGGGTGGATATCGGGTCCGAAGTGAAATGCCAACCGGAGAGCATGACTTCCAGTGGTCTCGATGCAGTCGACGATCTCGATCCGGCGGTCCCGGCCCGCCAACCGTACCGCCCGGCGGTGGAGGACGGGCGGGGTCAGAGCGGCGTAGCCGTCATGCGTGGCGGACCAGTACGTGACCTCCCCGTCCGCATTGGTCTCCAATTGGCTGAGGCCACTCCGAGCGTGTCGTGTCCAAAGGAATGGCCCACCCGATGTTGACTGGTCCTGGTGACCCACTTCGACGGTGTTGTGCGCAAGAGTCGAACGAAAGTAGCGCCGCCACCGAGGTTCGCCGTGGTAGCAGTAGGTTCCGGGGTCCGCAAGGACGTCTGTCCCGTCGTAGCGCACCTCCACCGCCAACGCGTCGGCGTGGGCATGAGCGGCGATCGACAGAAATCCGTGCGGCCCGGCATCGCAACGGCACCAGATCTCCTCGCCGTCCGCTGGTGCGCTCCGCATGAGGGTCAAGCCGGCATCGGCGTAGTGTGGTTCGCGTCGTCCCAGGTGGCCATCGGTATCGCGACGACGCGCTATCAACGGCAGGAGGGTGCTGGCGACGGTCGCTTCGACGCTCGGCCACCACCCCGGCGCGTCGAAAAGGCCTTCGCCGATGGCGAGCAGACCGGGCGTCCGGTCGGCGGTCGGCGGATCGAGGACAAGAACCTTCCCGTCGTCTCCGTCTCCCTGGCGAGGACTGCGAAGGGACACGTCCGCCGTGGACGCCACCACGTTGAACATTCGGTATAGCAACGCCCAGGTGTCCATCGACAAGGGGCGTCCCGCCAAATCAGCCTCTACTGCTGCGACCGTCGCCAATTCCGTGACGAAGCCGTGATATTCGAATGCCATCTCGCGGTTGACGCCACTCGGAAAGGTGTTCAGTGCCAGTTCCCGCTCAAGAAGCCCTGCGGCTTCGCCGCTCCAATGTGCGCTCTCGGTGAACCAGTCAAAGGCGAGTGCTGCCACGAGGAGGCCGGCGGCTTCGGCGATGACGTGGTTGTTGGCCGACGATCCCCGACTGCGGAACGACGCGAGGTAGTGCTGGTGCCACCAGATTTGGGCCAACGCCACCTCGTTGTCTTCGAAGAGCTCCATGACCCCGGCCCAACCATCGAGCAGTCGGCGTAGCCAGACCCAGGAGATCAGCCGGAGGCCGGTTTCGATGCCGCTGGTCCAGTGCACGCCCGAGAGAAATGGGTTCTGCGCCCACCAAGAACGAAGATGAGAGGCGGTTCGCTCTGCGTAGCGCTCGTCGCCGGTCAGAGCGAAGGCAGTCGCAAGCACCGTGAGGTGGTGCATGCGCGAGAGCTCCCAGACCTGCTTGACGTTTCCGGTGACATCCTCGGATCGGTGGTTGACGTTGAAGCAGTAGTCGGCTTGAGGGGCTCGTTTCCCGGTCACCGGATCAAGAAACCAGTCCGGATCCTCCATATCCAAGCGCACCGCACCGAGGAGGTCCCACCGCCCCGCCAGCAGTCCCTCTGCGGCCGCGATCACCTTTTGGCGGGCATCGTCGGGAACGGCCAGCAATAGTTCCTCGGCAGCAATGGCCGGAAAGGTGGCATCTCGACGGGGCCGCCCCGGCATCATGGAGTTCCTCGACGTCTCAGGGGTGAGCGAGGACGCCCCGGGCCTGATCTGCTGTTTTGCCCACCGTTTGCGCCTGAGGTGGTCGGAGATCCTCCAGCCCACCTCGGTGGCGCTCATCTGCGAGAGTCGGCGGAAGCGCCATTCGAGCTCGACCGGGCTCATTGTCCGGGCTCGACCCATCCGTCCCGAAGCAGACGGGCGAGCATCACAGCTTCTGAGGGGTTCGAAGGGTGACGGCGGCGGCAGCGGCGAGAGTGGCGCGGGTGGTGGCCGTGAGGGACTCCAGCGATATCGGCATCGGGCCGCCGCTCCGCAGCGAGAAGAGGAAGGCGGCGATCTGGGCACGCTGCCCTTTGTCTGGTGGACCAAGATGACGCCGGACACGGGAGTGGGCACCCGCCCAAACGGTGGCCCGCCTGAAATTGTCAAGTCGAGCCGTTCGCCCAGCGCTCGATGCCTCGAAGGTCTCTTTGGGAAAGCGTCGGTGTGCTTCCGTCAGGTAGGTGATGGTCGCCAGCGATCCGTCGCCGTAGCGAAGGGACACTTGCAGCTCCTCGCCCCCGCCGGCGGGCAGTGTCATGACTTCCACTGGGTCGCCGCCGATCCACCAGCTGAGGGTGTCGATGAAGTGCCCACCCTCGCCCACGAAACGGGAACCCTCGTGTCCCGTGTCGCGATACCAGCTGTCCGGCCCGAGCCGTCCGGCATTCACGAGGTACCTGGCACTTGTCGGCTCCGATGATCGACCGAATCGTTTGCGCATGTCGACGAGGAGTGGGGCGAAGCGACGGTTGAAGCCGACCATGAGCCTGTCGTTTCCGGTGGAATCGACCGTTGAGAGAATCCGTTCCAGCTCTTCGGGCGTTAGGGCCAGGGGCTTCTCGACGAAGACCGCCTTCCCGGCTTCGAGAGCTTGGCAGGTGAGGTCGGCGTGGGAGCTGTGCCGGGTGACGATGAAAACGGCATCAATCGAAGGATCCTCGAGAAGGGCATCAGTGTCCGTACTGGCTTCTTGAAATCCGAATTTGCGTTGCGCGTTGACTGCGGACAGTGAGCGACGTGTTGACACACGGGCCAAGTCGACCCCGGATTCCTTGGCGAGGTGGGGGAGCAGCATGGACGAGGCATAGTTGCCAGCGCCGACAACCGCGATCCGCAGAGCGCCATTACGGTTCTGGGTACTGCCAGGAACGCGATGCTGTGCCTGTCGCGCCGGCCTTTCGGGTATCGCCGGCTCGTCGCCGTCCCGATGTGCCTCGGCCGGCGAGTCGTACTCGAAGAGATAACCCACCCCTCGTAACGAACCCGCGGTGAGTTTCCCGTAGACGTCTGTCGCATCCTCAAGGGAAAAGATTCCTGAGATGAGTGGCTCCGGATCAATCTCCTTCCTCGCCACCGCGTTGATGAAGCAGTGAAGATTGCGGCGTTCGGTCCACCGGACGTAGCCAACCGGGTAGTCGACGCCGTTCAGTTCGTAGTTGGGGTCATAGCGGCCCGGACCATACGAGCGCGAGAACCGAAGGTCGAGCTCCTTCTCGTAATAGTCGTTCCAGGGGAGGTCCAGTTTGCACTTGCCGATGTCCACGACCGTTGCCCGGTCGCGTGCGAGTCGAGCCGCCAGTTCGACCGGCTGGTTGGATGAGCCCCCGGCAACCAGGAACACCCGGTCGGCACCAAAACCTCCGGACGCCTTGGAGAGCGCCTTCTCCGCTGTCGCAGCTCCATCGTCGTCGGGTGCTGCACAGACCAGGGCGCCCGTCTTCTCTGCCAGCCGGCAGCGGTCCTGGTCGGGATCGAGACCGATCACCTGGACACCGGAGGCCACCAAGAGCTGGACGACCAACTGCCCCACCAAGCCGAGGCCGATGACGCAGGCCGTGTCGCCGATCTGGACACCGCCTTGGCGTACGCCCTGCAAGGCGATGGAACCGACCGTGGCGAAAGCGGCCGACTGGGGCGGAACACCGTCGGGCACGGCAACGCAGAGATTCGTCGGAACCCAGTTGACCTCAGCGTGCAGCGCGAACTCGTTTCCCGCGCAGGCGACGAGCTGACCGACCGAGAACTCTTCTGCACCCGCGCCTACCTCCTCGACGACTCCTGCCAGCGAGTAGCCCAAGGGAGAGTAAGAGTCCAGCCGGTTCATCGCCTTCTTGTACGTGGTGAGGGCGCCCTGCTGCTGGACGGCGTCCATGACCTTCTTGACCTGGTCGGGCCGGGCGCGTGCCTTGCCGACCAGCGACAGCTTTGATTCCCCCACCTTCATCAGCTCAGTGCCCGTGGAGATCAAGGAGTAGAGCGATCGGACGACCACCCCTCCGGGCGCACACGAAGGGGCAGGCGCGTCTATGACGGCGAGCTCCCCGGAGCGGTAGTTCTGCGCGACTTGCTTCACGGGGCGTCGTGCTCCTTTCCGGTTGCCGTGGTCACAACCCGACTCCCGCGTGGCGTGTTTGGCGGTACCAAAATTCGAGGGTGAGCAGCTGCCAGATCTGCTTGGAGCGGTCTTCTCGTCCTGACCGGTGATCCTGTACGAGCGCGGCGACAGCAGGCCGATTGAGAAAGCCTGTCTCCACCAGCTCACCACCGAGCAATGAGTCGTTGATCACGTCGCGTAGATCCCGAGTCACCCACGATCGGAGCGGAGCGGAGAAAGATGCCTTGGGACGGTGCACAATGTCGTCCGGAAGCCAGGCCTGCGCTGCCCGCTTCAGCGCAACTTTCCCGCTCTTCCCGGAAACCTTGTCCTTGCCAGTCAGAGAGAAGGCCGCACGAAAAACCAACGGATCGACGAAGGGCACCCGAACTTCCGTCGAAGCGGCCATGCTGGACCGGTCGGTGTAGGCAAGGTTGAGGCCCGGAAGGAACAGTCGTGTGTCGGCCAGGCACATGCGGTCCACCGGGTCGGCAAGGCGGTTGTCCTCGTAGACGCGCTGGTGCTGGGCGACAACCTCATTGACGTCCTGCTGCAGCTCCGGGCTGAGCAGCGCCTCCAGCTCAATGGGGTCGTACAGGCTGTAGCTCCTGCGGAAGGCCGCCTCCTCGGGAAGTTCGGCGAACGTGACGAACCGCTTGGCCCAGCGTGCGTAGCGGAGGCCTCGACCCGCCGCCGTCACGGGTAGCCGACTCACAACGCCACTCGCCGAGCGGTGGACCGCGCTTGGAAGCTGCCGATATCGCCCGGCCAGCAGACAGGCCATGTGTTTGCGGTAGCCCCCGAAGAGCTCATCCGCGCCCATACCCGAAAGCAGAACCTTCACTCCGGCGGCGTGCGCGCCTTGCGACATGAGGAGAGTGTTGATCGCCGCCGGATCGCCGGTGGGTTCGTCGAGGATGTCAACCATCCTCGGGAGGAGATCGACCACGTCGGGCTGAAGCTCGATTTCGTGGAGAGCGATGCCATGGCGCCGGGCGATCTTCCGGGCGTAGACCGCGTCGTCCGGCATGGCTTCCAGCCGCTGGTCCTGTGCTCGGAATGTGATGGTGTAGGCGTCGATCTCGGGATTGGCGCGTTTGGCCAATACCGTCACGATGCTCGAGTCAAGTCCCCCCGAGAGAAAGCTCGACACGGGAACGTCCGACACGAGGTGCGCGTTCACCGAATCCTCGATGACCTCGCCCAGGTCGTAGTGGGTCTCTTGAGCTGCGGCCGCCTCCTCAACGACGTCCCAATAGCACTCGATGTGAAATGAGCCGTCGGGACGGAACTCAGCCCACGTTCCGGGCTGGAGCTTCTCGACACCGCGCACCGAGCACATTTGGTCGGGTACCCAGTAGTACAGCATTGAGGCAACGAGCGCTTGGGGATCAAGGCGGAGCTCGGTGCCAAAGGCGCCCACGAGCGCCTTGAGCTCGGAGGCGAAGACGACGCCATCCTTCCGGGCGATGTAGTGCAGGGGCTTGATCCCGAAATGGTCCCGGGCGAGAAAGAGCGAGCCCGTCGCTTGATCGAACAGGGCGAAGGCGAACATGCCTCGGAACCGTCGCAGGCACTGCGGGCCCCAGCGCCGCCATGCCTCGAGGACGACCTCTGTGTCAGAGGTCGTCTCGAAGCGGGCGCCGCCGGCAATCAGCTCGGCTCTGATCTCCCGGTAGTTGTAAAGCTCGCCGTTGTAGCAGAGTGCGAATGGCCGCTTCACCAATGGTTGCTGGCCGTGCTGAAGATCGATGATCGAAAGGCGACGGTGCGCCAAGTGCACATCGACCCGGCCGTCGGTGTGCGAGAACGAGCCTTCCTCGTCCGGCCCGCGGTGGTTGAGGCACCGGCCCATGGTCGTGGTGACGGCCGCGCCATCGACCTGCTGGTAGGCACCGGCAATTCCACACATGGTCAGGCGCCAACTGATGTGGGCACACGCCGTCGCGCCGATGCCATGAGTTGCTCGTACACGCCTACGTAACGGGGAGACTGGTGCTTCCATGCCAGCTCCTGCTCTATCCGGTCACGTCCGGCTTCGCCCATGGAATGTCGCCGAGGTTCGTCGTCGACCAGATCCACAAGGAGCTGCGCGAGCTCGGTCACGTCATTGGGAGTTGCGTACACAGCTGCGTCCCCCGCCGACACGCGGGTTTCCCTGAGATCGAAGGCGACGACAGGGAGCGCAAAGGTCATGTATTCCATCGTCTTGTTCATGGTGGACAGATCGTTCAACGGGTTCTTGGGGTCCGGTGAGATGCCAACGTCGGCCGTGGACAAGACGGCGGATACGTCCGCGTCAGGGACACGGCCGGTGAAGGTGACGAATTCTGAGAGGCCGAGCCGCTCGCTCAGCGCGACGAGGTCATGGAAGCAATCGCCAGATCCGATGAGGGTGAAGCTGATATCCCGTCGCTCCAGACGATTGACCACGTGATCAGCCATCCTGACCACGAGGTCCACACCATCCTGCGGTCCCATCACTCCGAGGTAGGCGGCCATGTAGCGGGCAGAACGGCGCAGGCTGGGTACTGGCGCCGTCCGCTGGAGCCGTGTCAGATCGGGACCGGTGCGGACCACCGTCACATCCGCCGGGGCGACTCCGTCGCGTTCGATGACCGTCTCCCGGTAGGACTCATTGGTGGAGATGACGTGGTCCGCTGCGCGCATGGTGCAGCGCTCCATCAGGCGAAGCGCGCGATAGACGAGCTGCTTGCCATCAGGAAACCGGGATTGGAAAAGCTCCGGACACAGGTCATGGTGGTCGAAGACGAAAGAGGAGCCGTGAAGTGCCCGAAAGAGCAGTCCGATGGGCCAGAAGAGGTCAGGTGGATTGCAACTCTGGACGGCGGTGAAGCGACCACGCAGGCTGGCTTTCAGGCTCAACCTCAAAGTGGCAAGAAATGAGTAGATGTATTCGACAACGAAGGAAACGCTCGAACCGCCTGGAGCGTAGGGCTTGTACTTGAAGAGCTCCACTCCGTTCAGTCGGGTATACGCCGGGTCGCCAGGAGCCTTCGGGCACACCACCGCAACTCGGAATCCAGCCTCAATGAGCGACTGACACTCGAGCCACACTCGTCGATCGAACGGAACCGAGAGGTTCTGTACAAGAATCAGGATTCTGCCGCGATTGCGCCCGGACGGTGTCTTGGTGGCTCGGTCTGCAGTGGTCGTTTCGACGTTCGAGCGCGCGATCGTCTGACCGCTCTGGGTCACCAGGCTTTCTGTCACCAGGCAAACCCTTGGTACGAGTACAGCGCCTCGAGTTCGGTTCCCAGCCTTCCGTCGAGGTCGATGATCAGGGGTGGCGGGGACTCGAGGAGAGCTCCGACGAACTCCGGGGTCGACGAAGCAACGAGCACCACGTCGGCCCCGGCGATCGCCTCTTTGGGATCGTCAGCGAGAATGCGCTTCAGGTGTGGCAGCTCAGATTCGACATACTGGAGGTTGGCGCCGACGAGGGACATCGGGTTGACGAGCGGGTCGTAAATGCGGACCTCGTAGCCCTTGCCGAGCAGGCTCTCGGCCAGGTCGACGTAGGGGCTTTCTCGGAGGTCGTCGCTACCCGGTTTGAAGGTCAAACCCAGAAGGGCGACCCGATTTCCCTCTTGGGCGATGACTCGATCTATGGCTTCGTCGATCGATAACCGGTTGCTCGCCAATGTCGCCGAGAGCAGTGGAATGTCGATGCTCTCGCTTCGCGCCAAATAGAGCAGGGATCGGAGATCCTTGGGGAGGCATGATCCTCCGAAGGCAAAACCTGGTCGTAGATACTTGGCGGAGATATTCAGCTGGAAATCTTCGCAAAACAGCTCCATGACCTCTCTGCTGTCGACGCCGAGCCGCCCGAAGAGCCGTCCTAGCTCGTTCGCAAACGCAATCTTGGTGGCATGAAAAGCATTGCATGCGTACTTGAGCGATTCGGCAGTGCGCGGGCGTACGACTCGGACTGGCGAGTCGAGAAAGGAGAAGAGACACGAGGCTGCATCTATGGCCCGCAGGTCCGATGACCCGATCACCGTGTATGAAGGAGAATAGAAGTCTGCGATACCGGTGCCTTCGCGGAGAAACTCTGGGCACATGGCGACCCCGACGTCCAGTTCCGAGTGCTGAAATTCGGCAGCCAGTATTGCGGTCACATCCTCGACCGTCCCGGGTGGCACCGTGCTGCGAATGATGACGGCGTGGAACGCCCTCGTCGACGGGGACGCTTTGAGCGGCTGGATCAGATCCTCCACGGCGCGGTAGATGTAAGTCAGATTGGCTTCACCGCTCGCGGTCGATGGCGTGCCGACGCACAGGAGCGACACGTCAGCGTTTGCAAGGGCATCAACCGGACTGACCGTGGCGTGCAGGTGTCCTGACGAGATAGCAGCCGACAGCAGGGCTTCCAGATCTGGCTCAAGGACGGGGCTGTGGCCGGTCGAGACTGCTTCCACCTTCAATTGGTCAGGATCGACGCCCCAGACGTCGTGGCCGTTCGCGGCCAAACAAGCGGCCGTGACGGTGCCGACGTAGCCAAGGCCGAACACCGCGACCCTCATGCGATGAAAGCTGGTGTGCCCGAGGACTTGTCACGGGGCGGCGCCATACCCAAGACGAGCGAGCGGACTCCGTGGAGATACACGCCGTCCGGGGGCCCCGAATCCTGGCAAGAGGGTCTCGTGGTGCCCCGATGCTCGCCGGCCCGGGTTTTCCGAGCCTCGAAATACGAGCGGTTCGTCTGGACCAGAAGGTCAGACGACGCGTCTGGGTCTGCTGTTCGAAGGCTGAGGGGAGGTTCCCGTGGGACTGTCGAGGGACCAATCGGCCCGCCGGGCGAGTGCAACGGCGGCCAACTGGGAGCTGACACCGAGTTTCTGGAGGATCGCTTTGATCTGCGAGCGGACGGTGGAGATCGAGACGAATGCCGCTTGGGCGATCTCCTCTGCGCAGTGGCCTTCTGTGAGCTCCGCCAGGACGATTCGCTCACGTTCTGTCAAGTTGGCGAAGCGAGGGATCGCACCATCTTGCGGCCGCCGGGTTGAACCGGTCAAGGCCATGGATTGCGATGGCGCTCGTGCCGACTGTTGGAGGGAACCCCTCCGGAGAAGTCGATTGATCGTGCGAAGAAGCTGGTCTAGGGGTTCGCTTCCATCGATGAGCGCCGAGGCTCCGGCTGCCAACCAGGCGTTCGACCGATAAACGTCGTCGTTCTCGTCGATGACGCACACTTGAAGGTCAAGTCCGTGGAGTTGGCTGATCAGGGCCGATCCTGCAGCCAGATCGAGCGACCGCATATCGAAGATCACAAGGTTCGGACGCCACTCCATGCCAGAGGCGATGTCCGCATCGGCGGGCACGTGCCTCGTCGCAAAACCATGCGCCGCCAAAGCGTTCGCCAGGGCGCCAGCAAACAAGTTGCGGCCGGCGATCAAGATCCGAGCGGGTATGCCCGAGTGCTCAGAACCCGCTTCCGTCGCGGCGCTCATGACCGACGTCCTGGCGCGCCAATAGCGTGCCCGAACCGCCTCTGTGTCGACCGCTCGACGCAGGCGGCCTCGCCGCCGATCCCACTCTCTCTGCCTTTACCAGCCGGACCGCCAATGCCCATGGGCTGGCGCTTCGCGTCCATTGTCGCCCGTCGCCCCTACTTCGCCGCCTTCGGCCCCTCTCAACGGGAATGTCAGTTCGCCGGTGCCTTCCCCTGAATGATGGCAACCAACTCGGTACACCGCTTGTTGTGCCGACCCGCGGGGCGATGATACCTGGCGCTTCGAAAGAGGGTCAATCGGGGTGGCAGAGAAATGCCTCTGAGCGGCTGCCTACGCACCTTTGTCACCGTTACGACACCGTCTTGTCGCGTCGTTGTCCAACAGTTGTTGGATTGTTGTGCATCCGTTCGGTGTTCCGGCCTGGCCAAACTAGGCGATGGGGCCATCGAAACTCACGGAGACGTTGACCGGGAGTCCTTCGGATCCGTGTGGTCGCTCGGCAGAACCTCGTAGCACGCATGACCTTCCGCGGCGGGAGGTTCGGTTCTCACGACGACTTTGGTCATCATCCCCGGATTTCTCTCCTGGACCGATCGTGTCGCCCGCTGCAGTGCACCGAGCACCTCCGCGCGATGAACGACGGAGAGCTCTTCGAGGCCGCCTGCGTGCAAGCGCGGGATCACGACCAATCCGGCGAAGAGGGAACTGCTGACCACGACGACGTTCTCGTCGATGTCTTCGGCAACGTAATGGTCCGAACCGCCTGCACCTTCATTGGAGATCTCAAGTGAAATGGCGCAGGAGCGGCATTCTTCAGACGAGACGCTGCCTTCGCCCGCTAACCGTGACGAGTGATGGCCTTGATCCACGTGATCCCCCACAATCAGTTGAGTTCGCCAGCATCCATCGTTGTTACCGGAGGAGCGGTGCTTCGCAGTGATACCGCAATGTCTCGAACAGCACTACCCCTAAACCGCTCGTCCCCTGTTCCTACCCAGCCGGGTTGCCTCGAAACGCACGTATCAGGATGGGAGCGGTCGCCCTCCGAAAGGGCACGCAGAACGAAACGATTCTCCAGACGGGTCCGGGTGCGGGCCAACCGGACCATGCCCAACCTCCGATATCACGGGAACGCAGTCCCGTGTGCTGTCAATGTCCACCAGTCCAGGATCTCAGAGAAAAAGGCGCATGGCACGATTGACACAATCTGAGATGTCGGCGCGGGAGTAAGAGCCTCGTGTCGTCGGACATGAGGTCGGACTCGTGGGCCGCGTCGGTCAAGCAGATCTTGACACGCCCCTCCGAGGCGCGACTGGCCGAGGTGGCCGGGACGCTGCCTCCGCGCGCTCTCCCCAGGGTACCTCGCGTCGAGCGGGAGCCACATCTCCCGTCGGCTGCTCGGAAGGAGAGCGGGCTAAGAGCAAGGCTCCAATTCGTCGATGCCGTGGCCGTCGTTGGCGCATGGGTGATCGTGGGAACCCTCCTCCTGCCCCCCACCACAACGGTTCGTCAGTGGGGTGCGCAAGTTGCCGCCGCAGCCGTGACTCTGATCGCCATGCAAATACTTGGCTTGTACCGGTCGCGCCTGTGTGTACAGCGTGGCCAGGAGACGGCACGGATCGTCATCGCCGTGGGGGCCGGCGCCGTCGCCCTCGAGTTGCTGCGCGGAGATGGAAGCCAGAGTTACGGCGCCACCATCCTCGCTGCCGGGTCGTGCATTCTCGCCTTGATGGCGTTCCGTTGGATGTTCCGCCAGTGGCTCCGTGCGCAGCGGGTCCAGGGTCGGTACCACCGGGGACTCGTCATGATCGGAGCCAATGACGACGCCCTGACCGTGTGGACGATGCTGCACTCGCAGCCGGAGCTCGGATATGAAGTGCGGGGAATTGTCGGAGATTCCCGGGGTTATTCGGACTGGGCAAATCTGCCGAGCAGCCCCGTCCTCGATCAGCTTCCAGAGATAGCCAGGGAGACGAACGCCTGCGGGGTTCTGTTAGTGGCCAACGCCGTCTCGGCCTCGGATTTTCATCGCGTGATCAAAATCGGGACAGCAAGCGGGCTGCACGTCCAGGTCTGGCCAGGTTTCGGAGGGCTTGGGACGCGTCGCATACGCCGTTTTCCAATGAGTGGTGAGACGTTCCTCTACGTCGAGCCAGTCAAGCGCCCGGCGTGGCAACTCGCGACGAAACGGATCATCGACCTGGCTGGGTCGGTCGTCGGTCTGCTTTTGGCGGCACCGGTCCTGCTGCTGGCGTGGATCGCCATAAGGCTCGAAGGCGGTGGTCCCGCCATCTATCGACAGGTGAGGGTGGGTTTGAACGAGCGACCTTTCATGGTTTACAAGCTACGCACCATGGCGATCGAGACCGAAGCTGGCGTCGACCTGGCGGTCATCAATGAGCGTACGGACGGTCCCCTCTTCAAAGCGACCAAGGATCCACGCGTCACGAGAGTCGGCGCTGTGATTCGGGCATTGAGTCTCGATGAGATTCCCCAACTCTTCAATGTTCTTGCCGGGACGATGAGCTTGGTGGGGCCCCGTCCCGCCTTGCCCCACGAGGTCGAGCAGTTCGAGCCTGAATTTCTGCGTCGGCACGACGTCAAGCCGGGGATCACCGGCCTCTGGCAAGTCGAAGCTCGGGACAATCCTTCGTTTCACGCGTATCGCAGACTGGATCTTGTCTACGTCGACAACTGGTCGATCGGACTCGACCTCTTCGTGCTCCTGGTAACGGTACCGATGGTGATAGCGCACGCCGTGAGCATTTGCCGGCGAGAACGGACACCTCCAGGGGTGCCCTCCGAGGTCCTGTAAGCGCTCTCGCGCATCCGTGCAAACGTCACAAAGGAGTTCCGACATGTCCCACTTCAGATGGGACATCACGCGCCCGTTCGATCGCCTGAACTCTTGGTATGTGCGGTGCGTGGCCATTGCCTGGAGCGTGGCTGTGAACCGGAATCTGACACAGAAATCCCGCTTCGTTCCCCAATAGAGGGGATGACGGGTCCCAACTAATTCGGGACGATGTGTGGGACAACCGGCCGAGGGGGAAGTGGTGGCCGACCGGTTGACCCGAAGCGATAGGCGGATCCTTCGCGGAGGATCAGGAGGAAGTGTGGTGTCGGACGCGCAATGGCGGAGACGTGACGTACCTGGAGACGCACAGTGAGCCCGTCGGTCGACGACGCTGAGCTCATTCTTATCGTCGAGCAGGCACGTGCTGGAGCGAACGCAGCCTGGGAGACCCTCATCGAGAGATTTGGGGGACTGGTGGCGGCGATCGCGAGACGGTGCCGGCTGAATGACGCCGACGTCGCAGAAGTGTGCCAAACAACCTGGCTCCGCCTTGTGGAGAATCTGGACCGAATTCAGCAACCGGAACGTATCGGTGCGTGGCTGGCGACCACCTCGAGGCGCGAGAGCTTGCGGATCGCCACCCGCCATACTGCGGTGTCGGCCACCGACGTACTCTTCCTCCTGGCGGACGACGAGGCAGATCCACTCGATGCCGCGCTGCTCAAGGAGGAGCAGGCGAGGATGGTCAGGGTTGCCGCCGAACGGCTTTCGCCGCGTTGTCAGCGTCTTCTTGGCGTGTTGATGAGCGATGACGATCTTCCGTACAAGACCATCGCTGAGCAGTTGAGCATGCCCATCGGGAGCATCGGACCAACGAGAGGTCGCTGTCTCGAACACCTGCGAGCGATAATGACGGACTTGGAACTGAACCAGGCGTCCATCCATAGCTAGACGACAGGCGAAAATCCGGCGAACTGTTCTCCCGATCAGGTTCGTCTGCGGCAGACATAGAGGTATTGCACGCCCAGACGGCGAGTTACCCACGGTATGTTCATGTTGACGTACATGTTGGGCACTCGAAGGTACGGCCGCTCGGGTTCGTGATGGCTCCAGTTGTGTGAGGTCGGGAGCCGCCTCTCAATCACGAAGTACTCGGCCAAGCTGTCGCGGAATTGGGCTGCCGGCTGGATGCAGTTATATGGCCAGTAGTGATCGGGTCGACGGTGGTCGAAGTTGACGTAGCTGGCAATAAATCTGCCGTGCGGCGCAAGGATGTCAGAGATTTCTGCGAGCTTCTGAGACTGACTGTCGGCGAGATACTCAAACAGTCCCTGGGCAACGATGAGGTCGAATGGAGCCCCTTCGGAGCTGATCGGCTCTTGGAGAATGTCGCATTCGGTCAAGTTGGGTGACGGTTCCTTGATGGCGATGTCAATTCCGTAGTACTGCACATTCGGATCAAGGAGGAGGCCGAGAGTCGCTGGACCACAGCCCACATCGAGTAGCCGGCAATTCATCCCCGCCGCCAGACGATTTACGAGGCGGGCCACCTTGAGCATCCGATGATGCGGTCGGGTGTACTTCGGGTTCTCGTCGGCCCAGAAGTCCCGTTTATAGACTGCTCCCGGCGGAGTGGCCATGCGGGATCCACCTCCTTTCGGCACAAGACAATGGTTCTGGGATCGCTCGGCCTGTCTGTACGAGATTGCATCCTTCGGGCTGATACGACGTCATGGGCGGAGCGACTCCGCATCCACCCACACCGCTCCAGATGCTTCGACCTCCGGAAAGGCCTCGCGCACCTCGGCCAGCAGATCCGGCACGAAGAGGAGGACGGCGTCCGGCGGATACGTGGTGATCATTGCTGGGTCAACGATCGGAATATCCGTTCCGGGCATGCGCCGGCCGTATTTCGCCGTTGAGGTATCGATGATCGCGGGGAGGAGCTCTCGATCTATCCGGGCTCGACAGAGGAGTGCGACCGCCCGCGACGCGGCGCCGTAGCCCAACACGCTCCTTCCCTCATTCCGCTGATCGACCAGCCAGTCGTGTACGCCATGGGCGTGGGCACCGGCATGACGCTGAAGGTCCCCCACAACGGCCGGGTCGCGAACCCCCAGCCGGTCGTCATCGGACAGGAGCGCGGGCAAAGCATTGGTCGGTGCGCCATCGGAACCGGCTTCATGGGTCGCTGCAAGCAACACCGTACCGCCGTAGAGGTCAAATCGCCACGCGCCGCGTGGGGTGAAACCGATGGTTTCGAGCATGCCGACCAGGGCACTCGTGGAGTAGTACGCGTAATGTCCGTGCCGGAGAGCATTCCACTGACCAAGACGGATGATCGTGTCGAGCGAGTGGTACTGCAATACGAGAGTGCCACCGGGGGCGACCCGGGCTGCACGTGCTGCCAGCGCCCCGTTCTGGTCGGCGTCGTGCATCATGCCGAAGGAGTCGATGACCAGATCGGCAGATTCACCGTCTGCCGCTGGCGCGAGACCTCGTTCCCCTAGGAGGGCGAGCCACGAGCCTCCGTGGGGACTCGGGAACTCGACGACGCGTTCTCGGCCGGACAGCCACCCCGCGGCATCGAGGCGTTCCACGGCGTCGGTGGCCTGCTGCACGAGCGCCTCCGGCTCGGCCCCTCGGGGCTCGGCGGCCACGATCGGTTGGCCGACCAGCTGCGCCAGACCGCATGCGGCGCACAGCCACATCTGCAGCGGATGACCGGGGTCCGGGCCGGGGTCCCCGCATTCGGGGAAATGGTCGCACGCTGGCTGGTTACCGAGGTCGAGCACCAGACGGCCCGACCGCCCACGGCAGAAGCGACAGACGGGTTGCCCAGCCACGTGGAATAGAGGGGCTCCTGAGCAGCGGTGATACGCCGGGCGGGCCGCCAGATCCGCGTCAGGGTCCGACACGTTTCGCGGCCCAGAAGGCGTATCAGCAGGGGGATCCGCGCCTCTTCTCAGATGTTCGTTCTAGGTCGGATCGAGGAGTCATGTCGTCCCAGTGTGTCTGCCGCCTATGCGGTGCGGGCCTCACCCACACATTTGTCGACCTGGGCATGTCGCCGCTCTGCGAGAGCTACGTCTCGTCAGACGCGCTCGACGAACCGGAGGTCTTTTACCCGCTGCACGTGCGTCAGTGCTCATCGTGCCTCCTCGTGCAGTTGCCCGCATACGTCACCGGAGAGGAGATCTTCTCCGACTATGCGTACTTCTCGTCCTACTCGGACTCCTGGGTGGCCCACGCCAAGCGGTTCGCAGAGTCAATGATCGACACTCTCGGTCTCACGGGAGACAGCCTCGTCACCGAGGTGGCGAGCAACGACGGCTACCTACTCCAGCACTTCATGGCGCGGGACATACCTGTTCTGGGTATCGAGCCGGCCAAGAACGTGGCCGAGACGGCGCAGTCGCTGGGCATCCCGACGGTCGTGCAGTTCCTCGGCGTAACGACAGGAACCGATATCGCCGAGCTCCATGGGCGTGCCGATCTCGTCGTCGCCAACAACGTGTTTGCGCATGTACCCGACATCCGGGACTT
The DNA here is from genome assembly GCA_963850185.1 of uncultured Acidimicrobiaceae bacterium. Taxonomy (GTDB): domain Bacteria; phylum Actinomycetota; class Acidimicrobiia; order Acidimicrobiales; family RAAP-2; genus Bog-473. The sequence continues at coordinate 21,344 of CAWKKE010000017.1, read as the reverse complement.
CGTGGCAGGTCTGCGGGCCCTGGTGAAGGATACGGGCACGGTCACCCTGGAGTTCCCCCACCTTCTGCGCCTCATGCAGCGGCGTCAATTCGACACCATCTATCACGAGCACTATTCGTACCTCTCCCTCCTGACCGCGACCAGGGCGTTGGACACAGCCGGGTTGCGCGTTGTCGACGTCGAAGAGGTCACCACGCACGGAGGTTCGTTGCGCGTCTATGCCCGTCCTGAAAGGCAGGCTGGCGAGCCCTCCGAACGCGTCCGCCTGCTCCTTGACGAAGAGAGGCTGCTCGGTCTGCATAGTCTCGCTGGACACGCCGGCTTCGCTGACGAGGTCTTGAAGATCAAAAGTGACCTACTCGACTTTCTGATAGCTGCGGCGAGGGAAGGGCGAACGGTCGCCGGATACGGCGCCCCTGGCAAGGGGAACACGTTGCTCAATCATTGCGGCATCCGAGAAGACCTCGTGCAGTACACGGTCGATCGCAGTCCGGTCAAGCAAGGTAAGTTTCTGCCGGGCACCCATATCCCAATCCACGCACCGGATCGCCTGGCGGAGACCCGTCCCGATTATGTACTGGTCCTGCCCTGGAACCTGAAAGATGAAATCAGCGAACAGTTGGCTTATGTCCGAGCGTGGGGGGCGCGACTGGTCATTCCCATTCCGGAACTCGAGATCATTTGAGTGAGGTGTAATTCGTGAGAGTGGTCCTTTTCTGCGGCGGACTCGGCATGCGCATGCGCGATGGTGTCACAACCGGTCCCAAGCCCATGGCTCTGGTGGGGGAGCGCCCTTTGCTCTGGCACGTCATGCGCTACTACGCCCACTTCGGGCACACGGATTTCGTCCTGTGCCTCGGGTACGGCGCCTCGGCCGTGAAGGACTTCTTTCTCAACTATGACGAGACCCGTTCCAACGATTTCGTGTTGGAGAGGGGTGCTCATGATCCGATGCTGTTCAAGACCGACATCTCTGACTGGCGGATCACGTTCGTGGACACCGGGCTCAACTCCCCGATAGGAGAGCGGTTGCGCCGCGTCCGCCACCTCCTCGCCGACGAACCCATGTTCATGGCGAACTACGCTGACGTTCTTACTGACGCCCCGCTGCCCGACATGATCGAGCGCTTCTCCGGGAGCGGCGCCGTGGCGAGCCTCCTTGCCGTCCCTCCCCAGTCATCGCACCACGCCGTGGACATTGCTGATGACGGACTGATCGTCGGCGTGACACCAATGCGAGATCTGCGGCATTGGGAGAACGGTGGCTACTTCATCTTCCGGCCGGAGATCTTCGACCAGCTCAACGAGGACGAGGACCTTGTCGAAGACACGTTGGTCCGCCTGGTTCGCCGAGGGAGGGTCATTGCCTATCCGTACAAGGGTTATTGGTCGCCGGCCGACACGGTAAAGGAGAGGTTGCAGCTGGACGAGCGGTATCACCGCGCCGACTGTCCGTGGATGATCTGGGATCCGGAGCGCTCGGGACAACCCCCTCAGAGCTGCGAGGATTCCTCGGAAGCAGTGCCTGCTCTCAAATCCTGGTCGACACCCATTCCAGCAGAGCGCTGACCTCAGTCATGCTTCCATTGCAGATCACGCTGCCCCAGGAGCGGCCTCTGCAGGTATTGGTGATCGGAGCTCACCCCGACGACATCGAGATCGGGGCCGGAGGGACGCTCATCACCCTTGCCGAGGCGTCGCCCGGTCTGAAGGTCCGCTACGTCGTCCTCACCGGAACCGAAGAACGCCACTCCGAGGCCCGGACCGCTGCGGCCGCCTTTCTGCCGGGAGCCGACCTGACCATTGAACTGCACCATTTGCCCGAGAGTCGGCTGCCAGCCGTGTGGGATGGCGTAAAGGACGTGCTGGAAGAGGTGGCGAGGGGATGCGCACCCGACCTGATCCTCGCGCCCTCGAGCGCCGACGCCCATCAGGATCACCGGACGATTGGTGAGGTGTTGCCGACGGTCTTTCGAAACCAGCTCTCCTTGTCGTACGAGATCCCCAAGTGGGACGGCGATCTGGGGCGCCCGTCGTTCTACATCCCGCTCACGGACGACGTGGCGCATCGCAAGGTCGAGCTGTTGCACAAGTGCTTCCCGTCGCAGGCCAGCCGCGACTGGTGGGACGACGAGGTGTTCCTCGGGTTGGCCCGGCTCCGTGGCATGGAGTGCCGGGCACCGTATTCGGAGGCATTCACGTGCAGCAAGGCTGTCATCGAGCCCCTGCTATGGGGGCGAGGGAGGGCGAATCCAGCGGACCAGGACCCCGACGCCGTGAACGAGGGACGGGGGGAGTGACCGTCTCTCTCGACCAGAGCGGTGCGGTATCGCACTCAGGAATGCGAAGCAGCGATGTCCCGCGAATCGCTGGTGCGCTCCTTTTCGAACCGTACCCGCATGTCGACGAGCGCGGGTTCTTTTGTCGGACCTTCGACGCCGAGGTTGTGCGTGCGGCTGGTATCGACCCTGCTGCATTCGCCCAGGACAGCGTGTCCCGTTCAGCGCGAGGCGTGGTGCGAGGCCTCCATATACGTCGTGGCGGAGGGGAGTCGAAGCTGGTGCGCTGCTCCTACGGTGCGATCTTCGATGTGATCTTGGACTTGCGACCTGCATCACCGACGTACGGAAACTGGGAGAGCTTTGAACTTCGAGGTGATACCCAGGTGTCGCTCTACGTCCCGGCGGGCTGTGCCCACGGATTTCAGGCGCTGAGCGAGCCAGCGGATGTGTCGTATCGCATTGACCGCCCCCACAATCCGGCGGAGGACGTCTCGATCGCTTTCGACGACCCGGCACTGGCCATTCCCTGGCCTATCCGCACTGTGGCGATGTCGTCGCGCGATCGGCGAGCGCCATCGCTCTCGAGCGCGGTGCGGATCCTTCGAGGAGAGCTGGGATAGAGGGGCAAATCGGGTCGGACCTCGCCCTGTCTTGTCAGGCGGGTTCGTGTCTGAGCTGATCTCTCGATACTGAGAGCGAGACCCCGGGAGGGCGGCGCAGGAGATCGTCGACCAATCCCTCCGAGAGCAGCTCCCGGATCCGACGGAGGCGGACAAAGGTCGACGAGACGAAGTCTTCGTGCCTGAAGTCGTAGTCGTTGTAGGCCCGGACGAGCTGGTCCACCCCTGCGACAACATTCCAGCGAAGCGTCAGCTCCGGAAACGTGGTCGTCAGCTTCGAGAAGTCCACCCGGTAGTCGCGCAGATCCGGGCCAGCGTCTGAGGCCAGCGTGACGGTCGAACCGGGCACAGCGGAGCGAACGATCTCGGCAATGTCACGTACCTGAACGTTGTCCTCGGCGCGACCGATATTGAATGGCTCGTCGTGCACAAGTTCACGCGGCGCTTCGAGCATGGTCAGGAAAGAGCGACTGATGTCCTCCACGTGGACCAAGGGTCGCCAGGGTGATCCGTCACTCTCGAGGCACACCTCACCGGTGGTCATTGCGACGGCAGTCAGGTTGTTCACGACGATATCCAGACGCAGACGCGGCGAGAATCCGTATGCGGTGGCGTTTCGGAGGTAGGTCGGGCTGAACGAATCGTCCGCGAGAAGTGAGAGTCCACGCTCGGCCAACACCTTTGTTTCTCCGTAGGGCGTGACCGGGAAGAGCTCCGCCTCCTCGGTGACGGCGTCTGACCCCGCAGCGCCGTAGAGGCTGCAGGAGGAGGCAAACAGGAATCGCTCGACGCCGGCCTTCTTTGCCGCCCGACCCAGTCGGAGGGTGCCGTCGAGGTTGATCGAGAAGGTCGTCGAGGGATTCAGGTGGCCGACAGGGTCATTCGACAACGCAGCCAGGCAGATCACCGCGTCATAGCCGATGCAATGCTCCGGCTCGACATCTCTGATGTCGAGCGCACGACGAGTACCGGCATCATCCGCGTCCAGGCCCGAGATCACAACCTTCGTAGAGACCCAGATCGAGACCGTCTACTGTGTGTCCAGCGGCGCGCAAGAACGGAACGAGCACCGCCCCGATGTAGCCACGGTCACCTGCAACGAGGACCCTCATTCGGCAGCCCCTATGGTCTTTCGAGGTCACACGGGCTGCGGCGCAACCCTTTTGGGATTGGAGCGCGACGCGCCGCCGCTGATACAGATCCGAGCCCCGAGCGTGGCGGAGATCCTCTTCTGCTTAGCGCAGTCCAGCCCGGAGCACTCCCGGCGTCCTCGCCGAACCCGCTGTGTGAGCCGACCGGCGCGTCGCGTAACGCTGAGTGATAATGATGGCGTGCCGAACCTCCGAGAGGCCCGGCCCACGAGACGAAGAGGGTCGCGTCCAGAGTCGTCATGGGTGGAAATTGCACTCCCGATCTGTCTGGTGTTGCTGGTGTCCGTCCCGGTGATGGTGGTGGAGGAAGGCTGGCACAGTCGCCCGATGATCGACGAGGGGACCTATTTGTGGATTCTTCCGGCTTTTCTCGTGGCATCCGCCTTCTTCCTGGGTGGTGTGCTCGCGGGAGTTCGCCGTCCGTCTTCCGCGGTGGCCCACGCTTTGGCCGTCGCGAGCATCTCCTTGGTCGCATTGCTGCTCTGCGCTGTGTTCCGCAGGGTCTGGATCGCTCACGAAGGGACGCAGAATGCCGTCCTCTTCTTGTGGTTCCTCGGCGTAACGGGTGCCATCATGTTGAGCGTGATCGGATCGTGTCTCGGTCGTCGACTCGCAAACGCCAAGGGCTTGACGAGGTGACATAGCCGACAGCAGGCGATGTCGGACGGCGTCGGCCCAGTTGGAGCGAACTCGAGTACGTCCCGCGCCAGCTAATTCTGGCTGAGTGAATCCTGATAGAGGGCAGCGAGGGCATTGGGTACCCATCCGCTGTCCCAGCGATGGGCGATCGCCTGAGGCGTACCCAACGTATGCAGAATCCCCTCGGCGGTGAGCAACGAGTTGTAGTCGGTCACGTCTTGTGGAAAGACGCTGAAACCGCCGATCCAGATCCGGTTGCTGCTCGTGAATGGGGAAGCGTGTGAAGCCAGGAAACTGGGTGTGAGTCTGTAGTTGGCCTGGAAGTTGGCGTCTGTGCCGTAGTTGGCCGTCGAGCCGGGCGCGTACTGATCGTAGCTGGACATGTCCGCGGGAAAGTCCCATGAAGCGGCCAGGGTGAACAGGTTCGGATGCTTCAGCAGTAGATCCTCACCGCCGATGCCGGACTTGGAGAAGCCGATGAGCCAGTGTTGCTCGGTCCCTGATGTCGAGAGAGTCGCCTTGACCCACGGCTGCAATTCGGTCGTCATGAATGTCTCGTACTGCAGATTGGCGTCATTGGGGTCGTTGGCGTACCACGGCTCGATGTCAAACGACGGTTCGATGATGGTGAGGTTGTACTGATCCTCCGCGTCCAACGCCTGCATCGTCTGCATACCGTCCCCGAAGGACGTGCCGAGGCCGGCTTCCACAGGCAGCACGTAGAGAAAGTTGTGCCGCGACGCCTGCCGCCGGATGGGTCGGCTGAAGGACACGCAGGATCTGCGGACCGTAACCGTCGTTGGCCGAGATCATGTCGTACGAGGCAACACCGCTGGAGTCGGTGTTGAGGTAGTGCACCTCGAAGCCCGCGGTACCACCGCTCCAGTTGTCCGCGGCTGGGGTGCCGAAGGCCATGATGCCGGGGGCCCCGCCGGTCAGGCTGGAATCACCGACTGCGATTCGTTCAACGCCGTTCACTAGGAAGGAAAGTGTGTTGCCCACGGCCATGAGCTTGAGCTGGGTCCCGGCGGCCAGAGCGCCGCTGGCATAGGTGGAGCCGAGTTGGGTCCACCCTCCGCCGAGGCGTTTGAACAGCATCATGACCGGATTGCCGTTGTTCCAGAAGTAGAGGCCGAGGTAGGTGTCCTGGCCGCCGTTTTGGGCCCGAACCGCGGCACCGATCCACTGGCCGCCGCTCAGCTGGGTCGAAGTGATCTCGATCTGGGAGTACTGGTCACTGGCGTAATTCTCACCCGTGCGGATGTCGCCCGAGTACCCGTTGTTGGTCCCCACGACCTGCTGGGATGCGATGGCAAGACCGGCGTCGTTCATGTCGGTCCAGTTCGCCCCGAGGCTGCCGTTGGCCCGGTTGAAGTCGTCGGTGGCGGTTCCTGACGCAGTGGTGGCACAGGTCACCGACACGTTGGAGACATTCGCCGAGGATATGGATCCCGAGCCGTTGAGGACCGTGCAGGTCTGCCCGGTGGGGTTGGTCTGCACCGTCACGTTGTAGGCCGCTCCGGTGGCGAGCTGGGTGGTGAAGGTAAAGGGGCCGTCGGCACCGACGCTGAGGGCATCGCCGGCATTGTTCGCGAGCACGACGGTGCCCGAGAGTCCCGTGACCGACCCACCGACCGAGTACGTCGTGCCCGACGATACGTTGTCGCCACCGCTCCAGTTGTCCGCGGCGGGGGTGCCGAAGGCCATGATGCCGGGCGCCCCGCCGGTCAGGCTCGAATCGCTCGAGGCGATGCGTGCGACGCCGTTCTCCGAGAATGTGAGGCTCGAGCCCGTCGCCGAAAGTGTGAGCTGGGTCCCGGCGGCCAGAGCGCCGCTGGCATAGGTGGAGCCGAGTTGGGTCCACCCTCCGCCGAGGCGTTTGAACAGCATCATGACCGGATTGCCGTTGTTCCAGAAGTAGAGGCCGAGGTAGGTGTCCTGGCCGCCGTTTTGGGCCCGAACCGCGGCACCGATCCACTGGCCGCCGCTCAGCTGGGTCGAAGTGATCTCGATCTGGGAGTACTGGTCACTGGCGTAATTCTCACCCGTGCGGATGTCGCCCGAGTACCCGTTGTTGGTCCCCACGACCTGCTGGGATGCGATGGCAAGACCGGCGTCGTTCATGTCGGTCCAGTTCGCCCCGAGGCTGCCGTTGGCCCGGTTGAAGTCGTCGGTGGCGGTTCCTGACGCAGTGGTGGCACAGGTCACCGACACGTTGGAGACATTCGCCGAGGATATGGATCCCGAGCCGTTGAGGACCGTGCAGGTCTGCCCGGTGGGGTTGGTCTGCACCGTCACGTTGTAGGCCGCTCCGGTGGCGAGCTGGGTGGTGAAGGTAAAGGGGCCGTCGGCACCGACGCTGAGGGCATCGCCGGCATTGTTCGCGAGCACGACGGTGCCCGAGAGTCCCGTGACCGACCCACCGACCGAGTACGTCGTGCCCGACGATACGTTGTCGCCACCGCTCCAGTTGTCCGCGGCGGGGGTGCCGAAGGCCATGATGCCGGGCGCCCCGCCGGTCAGGCTCGAATCGCTCGAGGCGATGCGTGCGACGCCGTTCTCCGAGAATGTGAGGCTCGAGCCCGTCGCCGAAAGTGTGAGCTGGGTCCCGGCGGCCAGAGCGCCGCTGGCATAGGTGGAGCCGAGTTGGGTCCACCCTCCGCCGAGGCGTTTGAACAGCATCATGACCGGATTGCCGTTGTTCCAGAAGTAGAGGCCGAGGTAGGTGTCCTGGCCGCCGTTTTGGGCCCGAACCGCGGCACCGATCCACTGGCCGCCGCTCAGCTGGGTCGAAGTGATCTCGATCTGGGAGTACTGGTCACTGGCGTAATTCTCACCCGTGCGGATGTCGCCCGAGTACCCGTTGTTGGTCCCCACGACCTGCTGGGATGCGATGGCAAGACCGGCGTCGTTCATGTCGGTCCAGTTCGCCCCGAGGCTGCCGTTGGCCCGGTTGAAGTCGTCGGTGGCGGTTCCTGACGCAGTGGTGGCACAGGTCACCGACACGTTGGAGACATTCGCCGAGGATATGGATCCCGAGCCGTTGAGGACCGTGCAGGTCTGCCCGGTGGGGTTGGTCTGCACCGTCACGTTGTAGGCCGCTCCGGTGGCGAGCTGGGTGGTGAAGGTAAAGGGGCCGTCGGCACCGACGCTGAGGGCATCGCCGGCATTGTTCGCGAGCACGACGGTGCCCGAGAGTCCCGTGACCGACCCACCGACCGAGTACGTCGTGCCCGACGATACGTTGTCGCCACCGCTCCAGTTGTCCGCGGCGGGGGTGCCGAAGGCCATGATGCCGGGCGCCCCGCCGGTCAGGCTCGAATCGCTCGAGGCGATGCGTGCGACGCCGTTCTCCGAGAATGTGAGGCTCGAGCCCGTCGCCGAAAGTGTGAGCTGGGTCCCGGCGGCCAGAGCGCCGCTGGCATAGGTGGAGCCGAGTTGGGTCCACCCTCCGCCGAGGCGTTTGAACAGCATCATGACCGGATTGCCGTTGTTCCAGAAGTAGAGGCCGAGGTAGGTGTCCTGGCCGCCGTTTTGGGCCCGAACCGCGGCACCGATCCACTGGCCGCCGCTCAGCTGGGTCGAAGTGATCTCGATCTGGGAGTACTGGTCACTGGCGTAATTCTCACCCGTGCGGATGTCGCCCGAGTACCCGTTGTTGGTCCCCACGACCTGCTGGGATGCGATGGCAAGACCGGCGTCGTTCATGTCGGTCCAGTTCGCCCCGAGGCTGCCGTTGGCCCGGTTGAAGTCGTCGGTGGCCGTGGTCGCAGCGAACGCGGAGTGCGGCACCACGACGAGTGCTGAGGCGACGAGGGCGAGCAAGAGGAGAAGCTTCAACGCGATGGGGCCGCTCGTCTTGGTCCTCTGCACAAATGCGGTATTCATTGAATCCTTTCCCCAGCACTGCCGATGGCCGCGACCCGCGACCACTGCTTCGTCGGCCTGCCCCCATAGAGAGGTGGCGGGGGGTCAGTCTGATTCAACGACCCGGTTTGCAACTGACATTGCGGAACGGAAGAGAAATCGGCCCTGCTCTTCGGTGCCTGGGCCTCAGATCACCGTCGAGTCAGGGTGCTGCTGGTGGTGGTGGTGGTGGGAGAGGGCCGGCCTCCCGGACGTGCTGTGAAGTCGTGCAGGACTGTTTTCGCTAAGAGCTTCCCGCACCTGGCGAGATGCTTGACCCCAGCCAGATCGAGTTCGGAGCGATGAGATGTGTCCACTTCCGCCGAGAGCGGGGCGGAGGCCGCCTGCAACGCCTTGTACTCGTCATCGGCGAGCCGTATATCTGCGGCGGCCACGTTCAGCTCCAGCTGCTCCACACTCGAGGCGCCAGGAATGGCAGCTACGGCCGGCTGGTGGATGACCCAGGCAAGTGCAATCTCCGCGGGCGTTGCGCCATGAGCGTCGCCGACCTCTTGGAGGGTCGCCAGCAGATTGCCAATGTCCTCAAGGCGACCAGAGTTGAAGGTCGGGTCGGAGGACCGGAAATTGGTCGGCAGATTGTCGCTTGCGTACCGGCCTGAGAGCAACCCCTGCGCCAAGGGACTGAAGGCGATGACAGCGTGTCCAGTTGCCTCGGCGAACGGAAGCAGGTCCCTCTCGGGAGTGCGATGGAGCAAGCTGTAAGCGACTTGGTTCGTAAGGACTCGGCTGCCCAGAGCGGTCTCGGCTGAGCGCCAACGCTTCAGGCTGTAGGCACTAACACCCACCTGATCGACGAAGTCCGATTCTTGCAGAGCGCGCAGGCCGTGCATGATCGTGTTGTCGCTGAGGAATGGATTGGGCCAATGCACCTGGTAGAGGTCCAACTGCGAGACCCCGAGTCTTAGGGCGCTGGCGACAGCACGGTTCTTGACGATGCGGTCTCCGGGAAGGAAGGGAAACAACTTCGTGGCGATGAAGACGGACTCCCGGTCGTCCCCAAGGGCACGGCCGAGGAGTCGCTCGCTACGCCCCGCACTGTAGATCTCGGCGGTGTCGAAGAGGGTGACGCCCATCTCAACCGCTCGGCGCACGATCGCGAGCGATTCGCGCTGGTCATACGAGTCACCGTATCCCCATGCTGTCGACCCGAACTGGACAGTCCCCAGGCCAATCTTGGAGACTTTCTTTGCGGTTTCGACACTCAGGTAACGCATTTTGGAGGTTGATTCACCTAGTTCCGTTGGCGAGCCACCGGGTGCAGACTTATCCAGGTTGCTCACAGGTTCAGCAAGGAGAGAACACCGGCCGCGCTTTGATACCTCGAGGGATCAGTAGGCGACCAACGCGGTCCTGCCAAAAATCACAACGCCCGAACAACTCCTGGGGGCGGTTGAACGTCTAGGACGCCATCGCGGTCGATACGTTCCGTTTAACGCATGCGCCGAGCAAAGGATTCGTCGTTCTCGGCCATCTGGCCAACGATATGTTCCGCGATGGCCAGGGATGCGGTCGCCGCCGGTGATGGAGCGTTTCGGACGAGGGTGACGCGCTGCTGGTGGTCAATGACGAAGTCATCGACGAGGCTCCCATCGCGGCGCAGCGCCTGAGCACGCACGCCCGATCCGGAACGAACGAGGTCGTTTCGACTCAGGGAGGGTACGTAAGCTCGGGCACGACGCAGGAAGACCGATGTGCTGACTGAGCCGCCTATCTCTCGAGCGCCCATTCGCCAGTGCTGGCGCGCCATTTTGCGCATTCCCGGATAGCCGAACGTGCGACCCACGTCTCGGAGCCGTACGTCGCTCCACCGATATCCTTCCTGCGACAGCGCCAGGACAGCGTTCGGTCCGACGTGCACATGGCCATCGAGGCCTCGGGTGAAGTGCACACCCAGAAATGGATAGCGAGGATCTGGGACGGGATACACGAGTCCCCCGATGAGGTCGCTGCGTTCGGGGACAATCTCGTAGTACTCCCCTCGGAAGGGGATGATCTCGGGGTCCGAGGATGCTCCAATCATCCGCGCAACGAGCGATGACTGGAGGCCGGCGCAGACCACGAGGTGATCAAAGACATGTTCGTGCGCATCGGTGGCGACGTGGACTGCGCCGCCACGCACGTGAATCTCCACGACCGGGTGCCCCAGAACGATCTGGCCGCCCGTCTGAGCAATCTCGGCGGAGAGCTGCTCGGCGATCACGAGGAAGTCGACGACAGCCGTCTCGGGGATCAACAAAGCTGAAAGTCCCCCGACATGTGGTTCGCGCTCACGGAGCTCCCCAGGATCGATCACCCGCGATCCATGAATGCCGTTGGCCTTTGCGCGGTCGGCCAGCTCGAACAGCTGGGGAACCTCGTCTTTGCGGACAGCAACGATGACCTTGCCGATCTCTTCGTAGGGTAGTTGCCACTCGGTGCAATAGGCGCGTAGCAGCTCACCTCCCCTGCGGCACAACCTGGCCTTCAGCGACCCGGGCGGATAGTAGACACCCGAGTGCACAACGTTGCTGTTGTGACTGGTCTGGTGTGCGGCGACCTTGGATTCCTTGTCGATCACTGTGACGTCGACCTGCATCGCCCTCTGCAGACGGCGAGCCACCGAGAGTCCGATTATGCCGGCACCGATTACGCCCACCCGTGGGACCATCACTCCGTGACCCTTCATCAGCGTGTCGCTAAACGGAGAGCGCAATCTCCTCGATGGTTCATCAACGCCCTCGTCCGGTTACTCGGCTCACCAGAGCCCGTCTACACCGCCCGGAAATGGTGCGCCTTCGGAACATCGCCTGACACTATCCACGGCCTGACCGGGCAGCGTTCCTGCCCCTACTGTCGACCACGCGTCAGCGGTGGCCGTCGGTGCCGCGTGACCGGCCTGGACGCCAGATTCGGCGACCGTGGGTGTGCACACGCTGCCGTCAGGGTCTAGGTGAGGGTGGATCGACGGGAGTGACACGCCGAGACCGCTGGGCTCCTACGGGCCAGGAAGCCGATTATTTCGAGGACGTGGGCGAGAAACGTGTTGTCCATCCGTTGTGGGGGTTCAGTCCGGTCGGCCCTGGCTCGGACCGGACCAGGGTGGCACCATCCGACCTGAGGGGCGGTGTTCTCTAGGAGCGTCACCGCCCCTCACCGGTCGCTGTGCCCGGGGCCGAGGGTCGCTCCAGGTGACTGTCCGCCACATCGCTCGGGTTGTTTCGCGTATCAGGAGACTCCGGTGCTGATCCTCTCTGTGAGCGTCACTTTGGCCGAGTTCTCCACCGGTCAGAGTGGGTTCAGGTTCAACCCTGCGAGCGGGACGGGGTTGAACCGCGTCCATCGTTGCAATCGACCCATGTCGAACCAAACATGCCTGGGCTCTGCGCTGGTGTCCGCGTCAACGTGTAGCCGTTGATCGCAAAGGTCTGAATGCCCACGGTGGAGCGGATTTCCAAGTGCGGTTTCGCCGAAGGTGTAGATCCATCAAGCTCCAGGTGTCTGAGTCAGCGTGTAGCCGTTAACGACGAAAGTCTGCGTCCCAACTGTTGAACAGAGCTCCCAGCCGAAGTCGATCTCACCGATGGTGGCGGTGGAGGGCACTTGGGCATCGTTGGCTTCAAGCCAGTTGAGCACGTCCTTTATGTTGATCGTTCCGCTGGTCTCGTTGGTGTTGAGCACCATGTCCACCGAGTTCGGACCGACCTCGTCCGCCGGCGAAGTCTGGTACGGATTGGCGCATGTCACGCCCGGGGCTGGCCACACCTGGTAGGTGTAGCTCTGGCCGTCGACCACCGCGTTGGTGTTGCACACCTGTGCCCCGTTGGTCGCCAGGCGCTGCGGGGTGGTGTTCACCCAGATCATGACTTCCTCGTTGTTGGAGAGCCAGATGTCGTAAGCCTCTTCCCAGATCCCATTTGACGGCGGGTCAGTGGAGGAGAAGGTGGACGAGAGCGTCGAGAGCTGCCCAAGAGTCGTAGTCGAGTCTTCCTCACCCACGTCCACATTCGGGTAAGCGTTCACGCAAGTGCCACAGAAGTTGTCATTGGTGCTGTCACCCGTGTACGTCACATTCCAACTGCTCGGACCCGTTGCGCAGGTCGTTTGAGACTCATACGGGATGGCCGAGCCTGACCAGTCATCCGGGCTGACGTAGAGATTGACGCCATCGGACTCTGAGATGGATGGAGTGGACGGGTAGGCCGTTCCTTTCGGCAGGTCATAGGTGTTCGGCAAGCTCACGCACTGTTGACTACCACTCGGCTGCGTTGTCGGCGGTGCCGTGGGTGCTGTCGTCGGCGTTGCCGTAGTTGCCGTCGTCGACGGTCTCGTGGTTGGCGACGTCGGCAGTGTCCGGGTAGCCGTTGCGGCCGCCCCCCAGCATCTTTCCTTAGAAACCGTGGCGGAGATCCGAGTGATGTGAAGTTTGGTGCCTGTACAGGCCACGGTGAGGGCTTGACCACTCTTTAGTGTCGTTGTCCCGATCATGGTCTGGGCTGCGTCCGCCAGACCGTAGAACCCTCCACAGCTCACGGTGAGCACACCTAGGGCAAGAAGTACCTTCTTCATTTCGCTCCTTGATAATCAGGATCACTCGAAAGCCGTCGGTCTGCGGTCTCCGAAAGCACAACGACGGTGAAGATTCGTTTCATCGTCTCATCCGTCCTGCTCTTGCCGCCGCTGGTGGCAGTGGATCCATCCAGGTTATTGAAACCTTCAACACAGAAGGCGGTGATGTTGCCTTGTGTTCCGCGGCCTCGCGATGTGTTCACTCTGACGTCACGATCCGGTCAGATGCCCGGAGTGTCAGTTTTCACCGTCCCTCCCAAACTACAACCCGTTCCACGAGCGGGGCGTCATCAATTCTGGTGAAAGGAACCACCGCTCATTGGTCGTTATTTTTCACACAAGTGTCACCGCGGAAATGCGTCCCCGACCCCATAGTCATGTCCGTGTGTTGTATGCGACTTGTCCTCGCGTCTTTCGGGACAATTGCAGTGCATCGTCGTCGTCTCCCTCGATGTTGCATCGGCTCAGCCATTGACCGGACGACGTACCCTGCGGCTCGGAGGATCAGCAGGTCGGCGGATGGGAATAGTGGGGATAAGAATTCCGCCACGTGTCCAACAGAAATGAAAGCACGGATGAATCCAGTTGCAACGGCCTAGCCTTTTCGATGGCGCCACGGGGTGGCGTTTCCCTCTCCAGGGCCCCCGTGCGACGCGCCATCAGAATGAATTGTCGACACGCACCGCTCACTGGGTCGTAACGTGCCGGGCGAAGCGAGCCAGAGTTAGGAGGCCACTCGACCGCACCGGCCCTGCCGGCCTGCGGTCCCTTGACGTCGCCGCCAGAACCACATCGACGTGCTGACATAGCTGCAGGTGGGGGGTCGTCGGTCCTACCCGGAAGGAAACGAGCTGGGCTTCTCGGGAGTGGTGTTGATTCTCTGTCGGTTTTCTTTGGCAGCGGCAGGCAACAGCTGGCGGGATGCTGGCTCGGCAGAGTCCGCTCGCATTGGCGGGTGCATCTGGTCAGGTTGAGCCGATGACAGCCTCCGATCTTGTATCACTACTGCGCTGATTCGCCTCATAGCGGTGATGCTCTCGATAAGGGTGAGAGCCCGTTGAGGTTGGACATATGAGCGATCAAGTCCTCGTGGCGCCTGATCGAGTGATTAGCGCGAGCAAGCCGAAGGCGGATTGGCGAGACGTGACGCTCGCCTGGCTTGATCGTTGGCACCGCCGGTCGCTGTGGCTCTCCGTCGGATTGTCGGGCCTCATTGGCGTCGTCTATTCGATCCATCTCGGGCCGAAGTTGCGCTATGTCGATGAACAGAAGTACGTCTCGATCGCCAACAACTTGGTTCATCACGGCACTTATTCGGTTGCCCAGCGAGGGAATGTCACCCTGCAGGCCGGTGTCCACGCCACTGCGTATGAGGCACCGGGCTGGCCGTTGCTGCTGGCCTTGATTCGCCAGCTCGGTGGCAGCATCCTCGTCTTCCGCCTGGCCAACGTCGCCCTGGCGATCCTGTTCGTGGCCATCGGCTGGTGGATCGCCCGGGCGCTCGGCGGGAACGCCGTTGCGGCCCTGGCGGCGCCCATGCTGGCGCTGTATCCGATCGCGGTCTATACCGAGGGGACGCTCTATCCGGAGACGCTGGGTTCGGTGCTGCTCCTCGTCGGGCTCGCCGCGACCATCCAGGCCAGGACCTCTGCGAAGGTATTCTGGTGGGCCACGGCGGCCGGAGCGTCCTTCGGATACCTCATATTGACCATCCCGAACGCCTGGATCCCTCTCGTCGCAGCCTTGGCTTGGCTCGCGCTCGGCCGACGACGGCTTTGGCGGGCCGCAGTGTGTGTATTCATCGTCGCGCTCCTCGTCGTCTCCGTCTGGGTGGTCAGGAACGAGGCCACGATGCACCAGTTCATCCCGGTCACTGATGCCAGCGGTATCAACCTGCTCCAGGCGAACAGTGATCACGCGAGCATCCGCGCGGGGGTAGCCACGAACACCAGCGGCTACACAGCAGAGGCGGCCCGCCAGGGCATCACCTCGGAAGTCGCGCTTCAGAGTTTCTATCGAACGCAGGCGTTGGACTGGATCCGGAGCCAACCTGCGCAAGCAATTCAGCTATACGTCGGGCGCGTCGCCGACTACTTCGCGCCGTACGACACAGTCGCAACGAAGTCCCAGCAATCGAGATCCGAGGACGAGTTGGCGATCGTCTCCTACCTCCCCCTCCTGATCCTGTTGTTAGTCAGGCTGCTCAGGTGGAGATCAGACCATCCTGAGTCGATCGAGCGGCTCTTGATCTGGATCTATCTGCTCAATGCGCCTGTTGCGGCCCTCTTCGTGACGCGCGTGCGCTACCGGGTACCGTTCGACGAGTTGTTGATCATTATCGCGGCGTCCACGCTGGTCTCAGTGTTGGCGGCGCGTCGACAGGGTGGGACACCCGACGTCGCGCGTCGAGACGGCGTGAGGGCCATTTAGGTGTTCGACACCATGTCCGACCCCGCTCAACCACCCGCCGTCATCGCCGGCGCGGGTCCCGGAGGCCTGACCGCGGCCTATCTCCTGACGAAACGGGGGGAGCACCCCCTCGTGCTCGAGGCCGACGACGTGGTCGGCGGTATCAGCCGGACGGTCATGCGGGACGGGTGGCGCTTCGACCTCGGTGGCCACCGCTTCTTCACCAAGGTGGACGAGGTCGAAGCGCTGTGGCACGAGATCCTGCCCGAGGGGGACTTCATGCTGCGGCCCCGGATGAGCCGCATCTACTACAAGGGCAAGTTCTACGACTACCCCCTCAAGGCCATGAACGCACTGCACAATCTGGGTGTGGGCGAGGCCTTTCTGTGCGCGTTCTCCTACCTGTGGGCCCGCATCCGTCCTCCGAAGGACGAGTCCAACTACGAGAACTGGCTCGTGAAGCGCTTCGGCTGGCGCCTCTACCGCACCTTCTTCAAGACCTACACCGAGAAGGTGTGGGGTGTGCCGGTGTCCGACATGCCGGCCGACTGGGCCGCCCAACGGATCAAGAACCTCGACCTGCGCAAGGCGGTCCTCAATTCCATCCTCCCCCGGCGCGGCCAGACGGAGATCACCACCCTCATCGAGGAGTTCCAGTACCCCAAGTACGGCCCCGGCATGATGTGGGAGATCTGCGCCGAGAAGGTGCAGGCCGCCGGCGGGACGCTGGAGATGGAAGCGCGACTGACCCGCATCCACGTCGAGGACGGCCGCGCCGTGTCGGTGACGTACTCCCAGGGCGGCACCGACCGCACGGTGGCCGCCTCGCACGTCGTGTCCACCATGCCCATGCGCGAGCTCGTGCACACGATTTCGCCGCCCCCGCCACCCGAGGTGCTCGCCGCCGCCGACGACCTGCACTACCGCGACTACCTGACGGTGGCGCTCGTGGTGCCCGAGTCGCGCAGCTTCCCCGACAACTGGATCTACATCCATGCCACCGACGTCGAGGTGGGGCGCATTCAGAACTACGGGTCGTGGTCGCCGTACCTCGTCAAGGACGGCCGGACCTGTCTGGGCCTCGAATACTTCGTCTTCGAGGGCGACGACATGTGGAACCTCCCCGACGACCAGCTCATCGCGCTCGGGACCAAGGAGCTGATCGCACTCGGGCTGGCGGCGCCGGGCGATGTGGAGCATGGCTACGTCGTGCGCGTGCCCAAGGCCTACCCGTACTACGACTTCACCTACAAGGCCAACGTCGACACCATCCGCAAGTGGATCGAGACCGAGGCGCCCAACATCCATCCGGTCGGTCGCAACGGGATGCACAAGTACAACAACCAGGACCACTCCATGTACACCGCCATGCTGACGGTGGAGAACATGTACGGCGCGGATCACGACATCTGGTCGGTCAACGTCGAGGAGGAGTACCACGAGGCGGGGTCGACGGGGCGGGACGCCCCGGTGTTGCCGAGGCGAGCCGACGCCAGGCCCTCTGTTCCAAGTTTTCCGATCTTGTACGCCGAGCCCGCCACGCAGCCGGAGGCTCGGGAGAGTGCTGAATCAGCACCCGTATGAGGTCCGCCGGTAGGACGAGATGATCGTGGGTCTGCGGACCAATTCCACATAGGCGTCGCCGTTGATCCGAGTCAGCTACAACAAGACTTGCCTTTAATCGCCGGGTAACAGGCGAACGGCGCTCAAGACCTTGGTTAAGCCATGGCAGCGTTCTACTAATGCAATGTGACGCTTTGACGAGGTCCGTCGAGGGCTGCTTTTCCAGGCCGAAGACTGGTTGACGCTGAGTCGGCCTGTAGGCGGAATTCTGCTAGCCGTGAGCGTCGGGCGATGTCCAGTGATGTAGAAGCGCGCTCAGCCGGGCCTTTGGTGGATGCAGCTACGCCGTTCGGGAAGATGCGTTGCTCATAGTAGGGACGGTAGTAGGGATGCTCTGAGCCGATGTTCACGCAGTGTCAGATCGGAACGCCGAAGCTATTCCCTGATGACGGAGACCGTCCGGCCCCGCCAAGGCAGAAGACGACGACAACGGGCGGACTCGGACAGAGAGCTGGGGTACGCGGGTGGGTTGTGTGTCCGAAGTCTGGCGTCGGATGCGCGCTGAGTCCGCCGGTTCCTCGGCCGCGAATGTCGTCTCTCAAGGCTAGATTTCGGGCGAATCCCAGCTAGGAGGCCATGACGGGCCACACCGCGTTATCGAATGACCGGGTCCAGGCCCATCCGGGCCGCCTCAGCCGCGAGCTCGGGAACGCCCGGGCGCTTGCGGGGCGGCGGCTGCGGCTGCGGCCCTTTTTCGTGGCGGCAGACATGAGGGAGTGTCTTGCCGCTCGGTGACCCGTCGGCGGGACGCTGTGCTGCCTGCGAAGAATCTCTGCCGGGAGGCGCCAACTTCTGCCCGTCCTGTGGACAGAAGGTGCGCTCCCAACCCTCCAACGGCTCGCCCGACGTTTTCGAGACGTTCGGCATCGAGAGTGAGCAGGAACGTCGCTACCTGACGGCGGTCTTCTGCGACCTGGTTGGATCAACCGAGCTGTCCTCCACCATCGACCCCGAGGAGTTCACCGAGCTGATTGAGGCGTACCAAAAGCATGCGGTAGCGGTGGCCCGACGTTTCGCCGGTGACGTCGAAGGTTACAGCGGCGACGGCATCAGCTTCCGTTTCGGGTGGCCCGAGGCCCACGACGACGATGCCGCACAGGCACTGCGAGCCGCACTCGAGATCGTGGCCACGGTCGAGGAGCTCGACCCGGCGGGACGCCTGCGGGTGCGCGCCGGAGTGCACAGTGGTCTGGCGGTCGTGGGTGAGATGGGAGGTTCCGGGCGGCGCGCCACCATGTCTCAAGGGGAGACCCTCAACGTGGCGGCCCGGCTGCAGACCGTCGCCGAGCCCGGGACGGTGGCAGCGAGCGCCGCCACCCTCGGCCTGGTGGAAGGACTCTTCCTTGTTACCCCGCTTGGGGCGAGCACCCTCAAGGGGATTGCCGAGCCGATTGAGGTCTTTCGGGTGCTGCGGCCTACTGGCGTGCGCAGCCGGCTCGAGGCTGCGACGGGGCGGCTGACTCCTTTCGTGGGGCGCCGGGCCGACCTGGACGTGCTTTCGGAGAAGTGGTCCTCGGCCACGGCGGGGCGTGGCGCAGCCGTTCTGCTGCGCGGCGAGCCGGGGGTGGGTAAATCTCGCCTGGCGGATCAGCTCCGGGGCGTCGTCTCCGGCCAGCCGTACAGCTGGATCGACTGCTCCTGCTCCCCCTATACCCAGATGAGCGTGTTGTGGCCGGTGGCCCGGCTGATTGAGCAGGGCCTCGGGCTCCTGGAGGACGACGACCCGGAAACTCGCCTCGACCGCCTGCGCTCCGGGCTCGGCACGGCCGGCGTCGACCTGCCCGACGCCGTGGAGCTGGTGGCGGCCCTGTTGGGCCTCGTCCACGTCGAAGCCGCCTCCATGGCCCCCGAGCGTCGCATGGAGCGGACGATCGAAGTGCTGGTGGCGTGGGTCCGGGCGCTCAGCCAGCCGCAACCGCTGGTCTTGGTGGTCGAGGACCTGCACTGGTGCGATCCAACCTCGTTGGACGTCCTCAATGAGCTGCTGGCGACCGTTGGGTCGACGCCGCTGCTCCTGCTCATGACGGCGCGGCCCGAGTTCGTGCACACATGGCAACACGGCAACGTGGTGACAAGTCTCGACCTCGAGCCCTTCGACGACGTGTCGATGCGTCAGTTGGTGGCCAGCCTGAGCGGTCAACCTCCGCTCCCCGCCGCGGTGGTTGACCGGATCGTCGAGTCGGCAGCCGGCATTCCCCTCTTCGCCGAGGAGGTGGGACGTACGGTGCTCGAATCGGGGATCCTGGTGGCCGATGGCAACAGTTGGAGGCTGACTACGACGCTCACCGACATGAGCGTGCCGCAGACTCTGCAGGGTTCACTCCTGGCCCGGTTGGACCGACTGGGCCCGGCCAAGGGGCTGGCCCAACTTGCGGCCACCATCGGGCGTGACTTCCGTTTCGATCTCCTGGCCGAGTTGTCAGGCCTCGAAGCCGAGGCCCTTCGTGTCCTGCTCGATCGGCTGTTGGACAGCGACCTGTTGTTGGAGGTGGACACGGGGGGCGAGGAGGGCTACTCCTTTCGGCACATCCTCATCCAAGAGGTGGCCTACGAGTCGCTGCTCCGGCGCACCCGCCGCACCGTGCACGAGCGCATCGCGCAACTTCTTACAGGCCGGATCGAGGGGGGCAGGGCGGTCTTGCATGAGGTCGTTGGGCATCACTACGAGGCGGCGGGCCTCCTCGGCAACGCCGCGGAGTGCTACCGGTTGGCGGCGGCACAGGCCGTCGAAGGCTCTGGTTATCGAGAGGCCATCGCCTTCCTACGACACGCCTTGTCCTTGGTGGTGTACGAGCCCGAAGGCGCAGCGCGCGACGAGGCCGAGGTGGAGACGTTGCTGGCCCTTGGGTCGGCCATCATTGCTACCAAAAGCTACGCCGACCCTGAGATCGAGGCCACTTACGAGCGGGCCCGCGAGCTCTGCGAGCGGCTGGGCAACGACAACCGGGTCGGACTGGCCCTGGCAGGCCTCTCGATCTACTACATCAACCGCGGCGAGACGCTCCTCGGCACGACGATGGCGGAAAGGGTGCTTGCCATCGCCCTCGCTCACGCTGACGACACGTTGGAGCTCCTGGCTCGGGTCCAGTTGGCGCTGGCCCGCAACAACTTGGGCGAGTCCAAGGTGAGCCTCGACCACTCGCTCCGGGCAATTCAGATCTACGACCCGGATCGCCACCGTGGCGTCGCCCAGCGCTTCGGAACCGACCAAGGTGTCGCGGCGCACATCTTCGCAGGGTGGGGTTGCCTTCTCCTGGGCTATCTCGACGAGGGCCTGGCCCACATGAACGACGGTGTGACCCTGGCCGAAGCCCTGGACCAACCCTTCCAGCTGGTCTACGCCCTGACCTTTCGGGCCACCGCCCACTGGGAGCGGGGGGAGTCGGCGGAGACACTCCAAGAAGCCGGCCGCGCCCGGGTCCTGGCCGAGGAGCAGGGCTTCGAGTGGTGGGGCTCGATCAGTGCGTTGTGGGAAGTGGCCGAACGCCTGGTCCGCTCGCGCGACTCTTCGGAGCTGCCCGAGCTACTCGACATCGCCGCCCGGGCCGCGGCTTCGGGCAATCGCGGAGGGAGCACTAACGTGATGGCCCGGGTGGCGGAGGGGGTGCGGGCGGCGGGCGACGGAGCCACAGCCGCCCTCCTCGTGGACATGGCGCTCGAAACGTCGGCGGAAACCAACCAGCCGTGGTGGGATGCCTCTCTCCACCGCATGCGGGCGGAGATCCTGTTCGACCGGGCCGCGGCCGGCGCCAAGGCAGGAACCGAAGACATTGGAGCCCTGCTGCGAGAGGCGGAGGGTGAATGGCAGCGCGCAATGGCACTGGCCGACGAGCGTGGTCACCCGGTGCACGGCCTCCGTGCCGCCGTGGGCTATGCCAGGCATCTCGGACAGCAGGGTCGCTCCGGCGAGGCCGAGTCGCTGCTCCGCGAGCGGCTGCTGCGTTGCCCGGAGGGCGCGGCCACCCCGGTAATCCAGGCGGCGGTCAGCGCGCTGACCGAGCTCGAGCAACAGGCGGGCGGCGACTGACCACGCGGGTCTGGGGACGGCGGATCCAAGACCGGGATACTTCGTTCTCGCGACGACTTCCGCCGCGTCCAGCTGGCCCCCGAGGAACGTCGTTGACGGTGAGCCGGCCTGTAGGCGGGAT
>CAWKKE010000016.1:67500-335320 GCA_963850185.1 uncultured Acidimicrobiaceae bacterium | reverse complement strand
TCGACCTCTTCAGCTTCCCCGAGGAGATCGGGTCGGGCCTGGCCGTCTTCCACCCGAAGGGCGGCACCATCCGCCGCCTGATGGAGGAGTACTCGCGCCAGCGCCACGTGGAGTCGGGCTACGACTTCGTCAACTCGCCCCACATCACCAAGAGCGCCCTCTTCGAGCAGTCGGGCCACCTGGACTGGTTCGCCGAGGGGATGTACCCGCCCATGGAGCTCGACGGCGGGCAGCAGTACTACCTGAAACCCATGAACTGCCCGTTCCACATCCTCGTCTACAAGAGCCACCAGCGCTCTTACCGCGAGCTGCCGATGCGGCTCTTCGAGTTCGGGACGGTCTACCGCTACGAGAAGTCCGGCGTGCTGCAGGGCCTCACCCGTGTGCGCGGCATGACCCAGGACGACGCCCACATCTTCTGCACCCGCGAGCAGATGGACGTCGAGCTCGTCCGCACGCTGCACTTCGTGCTCGACCTGTTGCGCGACTACGGGCTCAACGAGTTCTACCTGGAGCTGTCGACCAAGCCGCCGGGCAAGGCGGTCGGCTCCGACGAGGACTGGCAGGTCGCCACCGAGGCGCTACGGGCAACCGCGCTGGAGATGGGCCTCGACCTCGTGATGGACGAGGGCGGTGGAGCCTTCTACGGGCCCAAGATCTCGGTGCAGGCCCGCGACGCCATCGGCAGGACGTGGCAGATGTCGACGGTGCAGCTCGACTTCCAGCTGCCGCACCGCTTCGGGCTGGAGTACATCGGCGCCGACAACCAACGCCATCAGCCGATCATGATCCACCGGGCGCTGTTCGGCTCGGTGGAGCGCTTCATGGCGGTCCTCATTGAGCACTACGCGGGTGCGCTGCCGACGTGGTTGAGCCCCGAACAGGTGCGCGTCATACCCGTGACCGATGCGCACGCCGACTACGCGCAATCCGTCGTCGACGGCTGTGCCAAGGCGGGACTGCGGGCGTCGGCGGAGGGCAGTGGCGAGAAATGGGGGAGCTGATCCGCCGGGCCAAGATGACCAAGATCCCCTACATCCTCGTGGTGGGGGACCAGGACGTGGCGGCCGGGACGGTGGGCGTGAACCGGCGCGGCTGGACGACCAAGCCCGAGCAGGGCGTGCCCCTCGACGACCTCGTCACCGAGGTCGTCGACGAGGTCGGCCGCAAGGGTCTCCCCGAGGACAGGGCGCCCGCCGCGGCGAACGAGTGAGCGGGCGGCGGGTTGCGCCGTGAGCCTCGAACACCTCTGGGCCGGGTGGCGCCGGGAGTACATCGTCGAGGCGACGGAGCGGGAGCGCCGGGGCGACATCTCCCAGGAAGCCGCCGACTGCGTGTTCTGCCGGCTGGCCGCCAGCGGCCCGCCCTCGGAGGACAATCTCGTCGTGTGGCGCGGCGAGGCGGCCTTCGTCGTACTGAACGCATACCCCTACGCCAGCGGGCACGTCCTCGTCCTGCCCCTGCGGCATGTCGGGTCACTGGCCGACCTCACCGCCGGTGAGTCCAGCGAATTGTGGGCGGCCACGGAGGCATCGGTGGCGGCGATCGAGGCCGCCTACGGGCCCGACGGCCTCAACATGGGCTCCAACCTCGGCCGGGCGGCGGGCGCGGGCATCCCGGCGCACCTCCATCTCCACGTCCTGCCGCGCTGGTCCGGCGACACCAACTTCATGACGTCGGTGGCCGAGACGCGGGTCATGCCCGAGACGCTGCAGCTCTCCTGGAAGAGGCTCACCGACGCCTGGCCCAGCTAGCGCGCCGCCCGAGGGGCCCGACGTGCCCGCGGGGCCGGGGGGCGCCGTGGGGACGCGCCCCGATGGAGCCCCGCCTGGCGGCCAGGGACCCGTCCCCGCACCTTCACCGGCACCGGCACCGGCACCGGGGCCCGCCGCCGCGCCTTCGAGCACGGGCCGACAGCGCGTGCGCCGCGGCCTCCGGAGGGCATGGCCGGCTGCCCGCATCATCATCGGCTTCGCCCTCGTCGGGGTCGCTCTCTGGGTGCTCTCCTCCAAGACCTCCGAGCTCGAGGGCTTCGGGACCGTCTTTCGCAACTTCGACTGGTGGTGGGTGCCGCCCGCGGTGGTGGCCGAGATCGGCTCCTACTTCTGTTTCGCCGCCATGCAATTCGAGCTTCTCAAAGCGGGCCACCTGCGGGCGCCGTGGAGTCCGTTGGTCAAGCTGACGTTCGCGTCGCAGGCCATCACGAACTCGCTCCCCATCGGCAACGCCTTTTCCTCGGTCTACGGCTTCCGCTGGTTCCGTCGCTTCGGCGCCGACAACACGCTGGCCGTCTGGGCGCTCGTCGGCACGCTCGTGGCGGCGTCGGTGAGCCTGTCCCTGCTCGCCATCCTCGGGTTGGGCGTGGCGACCCAAGAGGGGGCCTCTCTCGACCTCGTGCCCGTCCTCATCGGCACGTTCATCGTCCTGCTCGGAATCGGGTCGCTCTTCGTCTACGAGCGTCCCCTCCACGCCCTGCTCTCGTGGGCGCTCAAGTTCTCCGTGGCCCTCACCGGCAGGCCCCGGGGCGACACCGTGGCTCTGATCGACAGGGTGGTCGCCTGGATGACGGCAGTGCGCCTCAACTGGACCCAGATCGGGCGCATCATCGCATGGGGCACCATCAATTGGCTGCTCGACTGCGCCTGCTTCGCCATGATGTTCCTCGCCCTGGACGTCCCGATCCCGTGGAAGGGGCTCCTGCTCGCGTACGGGGCGGGCCAGCTGGCAGCCTCGCTGCCCATCACCCCGGGCGGCCTCGGCGTCGTCGAGGGCTCCATCACGGTGGCGCTGGTCGCCTTCGGCGGCCCGGAGGCGAGCACGGCCTATGCCGTCCTGTTGTACCGGCTCATCAGCTTCTGGATGATCCTGGTGGTCGGGTGGCTCTTCATCGGACAGCTGGCGCTCCAGGTCCGCCGGGGCCGTTGGCCCCGTCAGGCTCTCTCGAGCGAGGTCGAGGCCGGACCCGTGGCCTACGAGGCGCCGACGCAGTCGGCCGCGCTCGGGGGTGCCGAGTGAGGCCGATGCTTCACCGCAACCGGGTCGGCGCCCTGGCCGCCGGCCTCGTCCTGGCGGCCTCGTTGCTGGCGTCCTGCTCGTCCGCCCGGACCGACTCGGGCACCGCCGCCGACTCGTGCTACCTGGCTCTACCGACGGCAGCCAAGGCGGTCGGCGGCCACGGGCACCTCGAGGGCGTGCGCAAGTACAGCCTGAGCAACCTGCACAGCATCGCCCCGAAGCTCTACGGCCGGTTGGCCGACGACGTGTCGAAGAAGCAGGCGATCTGCATCGCCGGGTACTCGGGCCATTTCACCTCGTCGGAGGTGTCGAAACCGCTCGGGCACCGGGCGGGCACGCTGGCCGTGGCCGTGGTGACGACACCCGGCAACCGCCTGCTGGGCACGCTCGTCCTCAGCAAAATCCCGGTGCGCTTCCAACACACGTTCCCGTTCCTGGGATGATCAGCCCGCCAGGGTAGGGATCGACGCCGCCAGATGCTCGGGCACGGCGTCGTAGCGCTCGTGCGCCACGGTGAAGGAGCCCCGCCCGCCGGTCAGCGCCCGCAGGTCGACCGCGTAGCGGGTGAGCTCGGCTGTTGGTGCCGTGGCGGTGACGGTCTGGGAGCCCGCGTCGGCGGCGGCCTCGGTCCCGACGATGCGGGCCCGCCGGGAGTGCAGATCACCGAGCACGTCGCCCTGGCACTCGGCCGGGACGGTGATCTCCAGCCGCGAAATCGGCTCCAGCACGATCGGACCCGCCTCCGCCATGGCCGCCCGCACGGCCAGCGCCGCGGCCATCTTGAAGCTGACCTCGTTGGAGTCCACCGAGTGCGCCTTGCCGTCGTCCACGGTGACGGCGATGTCGACCACCGGGTAGCCGTGGATGCCGCCGGCGTCGAACGTCTCGAGCACGCCCTTCTCGACGGCGGGGATGTACTGGCGCGGGATCGCGCCGCCGACCACCTCGTCCCGGAAGACGAAGCCCTCGCCGCGGCCGAGTGGCTCCAGGCGGAGGTGGCAGACGCCGAACTGCCCGTGGCCGCCCGACTGCTTCTTGTGCTTGCCCTCCGCATCCGCCTGGCGGGTGATCGTCTCGCGATAGGGGATGCGCAGCTCCTCGCGTTCGACGTGGACGTTGCACTTGCGGTCGAGCCGCTCGAGCGTGACGGCCAGGTGCACCTCGCCGCTCACGGCGAGGATCGTCTGGCGCGTCTCGTCGTCGCGGGTCACGCTCAGCGACGGGTCTTCGTCCACCAGCCGATGCAGCGCCGACATGAGCTTGTCGTCGTCGGCCCGCGTCGCGGGCTTCACCGCCACCCGGAGCGCCGGCGCGGGCAGCGTGGGCGGCGGCACCACGACGGGCTGCCCCTTGGGCGCCAGGGTGTCACCGGTGCGCGTCCCGTTGAGCCGGGGCACGGCCACGAAGTCGCCGGCCGGGACGCTCGTCGCCGGCGCCGTGGCGTGGCCGGCGATGCTCTGCAGCGCGTGCAGCCGCTCCTCCTCCCGCGTGCGCGGGTTGACGAGGACGGCGTCGGGCTGCAGCGTGCCCGAGACCACCTTGCAGAGCGAGATCTTTCCCGTGTGCCCGTCGTTGAAGGTCTTGGTCACGGTGAGCAGCGTCTGGCCTCCGGGGTCGCACGGGATCTCGGCGGTCTCGGTGCCCGCCGTGGCCAGGACCGGCGGGCGTGACGCGGGGCTCGGGCACAGCTCTTCGATCAGGCGGGCCAAGCGGTCGACGCCCACGCCGCTGGCGGCCGAGCAGCACAGGACCGGGAACACGCTGGCCGAGGCGACCCCTCCGGCGAGGCTCTTCTCGAGCTCGGCGTAGTCGATGGTCTCTCCGTTCAGGTAGCGCTCCATCAGGTCGTCGTCGCCCACGACGATGCCCTCCACGAGCTGCTCGTGCACCGTGTGCTCCTCGTCGACGAGGTCGTCGGGGATGGGACCCTCGTGGCCGGCGGGCGGCACCGTCCCGTCGACCGCCGGCGCGCCCGCCCGCACGTCGTAGTGGGTGGCCGTGTCGTCGAGCAGGTCGATCACGCCGTGGAAGTCGGCTTCGTGGCCGATCGGGAGCTCCACCGGTGCCACGCCGGCGCCGAAGGACTCGCGGATGCCGGCCAGCGTCCGATCGAAGTCGGCCCGCTCCCGGTCGAGCTTGTTGATCACGATGACCCGCGGCACGCCCAAGCGGGCGGCGGCGCGCCAGGCGTCCTCGGTCTGGGCCTGCACGCCGTCGGTGGCGCTGACCACGACGACGGCGAGGTCGACGTTGGCCAGGGCCGTGACCATCTCGCCGGCGAAGTCGGCGTAGCCGGGGGTGTCGAGGAGGTTGACCTTCACCCCGTTGACGGTGAACGGGGCCAGGCTGGTCGAAAGGGAGAGCTGGCGTGCCACCTCCTCGGGCTCGAAGTCCATGACGGTGCTGCCCTTCTCGACCGATCCCCGCCGAGCGATCGACCCGGTGGCGGCCAGCAGCGCCTCGGCGAGCGTGGTCTTTCCGGCGCCGTGATGGCCGACGAGGGCGACGTTGCGGATAGCGGTCGGGTCGTGTGGCACCTGGTCCTCCGTCCTCCGTCCGTTCAGGTGGGCCTGAACCGGCTCGTTGGATTTGAGTGTACGACCGCTCGTGTGGCGCCGCTCGGGCGCCGAACGTGGGTGGCCGCCGCCCGGTTCAGCCCCGATCCGCTGCGGCGGCGCCGCCCGGTCCCGCCCGGGCCGCCAGCGCGGCGTCGTAGTCGTGGCGGAGCGAGTAGCGGATGAAGAGGGCGATGGTGTCGACGAGGAGCAGCCACACGGCCTTGAGCGAGATCGTGCTCCCGAAGCGCTCCCGGATCCGCACCGGGGCCTCCACAATGTGCGTGTAACCGAGGTGACGCGCCAGCACCAGCAGCTCGAGGTCGAGCGCGAAGCGGCTCTCGCGCAGCAGCGGCAGGACGTCGGAGATGACCCTCCGGTCCACGAGCTTGATCCCGACCTGGGTGTCCTTGACGTGCAGGCGGAAGAGCAGTGCGATGAGGTGCTGGAAGCCCCACGAGTACAGGCGGCGCAGCGGCGGGTAGTGCACCGAGGACTCGGGGTGGCGCTTGCTGCCGATGATGATGTCGGGCTGATCGGTTTGCATGATGGAGACGAAGGGAGCGAGCAGCTCGGGGGAGATGTCGCCGTCGGCGTCGATGAAGCCGAGATAGCGCCCCCGTCCCGTCGCCAGCCCGGCCCGCAGCGCGCGTCCCTTGCCGACGTTCTCGGCGAAGGACATCCGGCGCACGACGCTCTCGGGGAAGCCGTCGAGCGTGAACGGGCTCCCGTCGGTCGAGCCGTCCGACACGGCGATGATCTCGAAGGTCATGCCCGACGCGTCGAGCACCCGCACCATCTCCTCGACCGTCGCCCGCAGGCGATTGCCCGGGTTGTAGTACGGGACCACGATCGACACGTCGAGGGTGGGATCGGGGAGCGATCCCGCACTCCTCGGCTCGGATACCGGCACCATCACCTCACGTGCGCCCACGCGTGAACGGCGCGGCGATCTCGGCTGGCGAGGCTACCCGACGCCCAGGATCAGAAGGCGGCCCCGCCGCCGCCGGCGCTGCTCGTCCCTCCACTGCTGCCAGTGCCGCTCGACTTGGTCGTGCTGCCAGTGGTCGTCGACGCGCCACCGACGGTGATGTTGACGTTCATGCCCAGGGCCTTGTGGCCCGGGATCGGGCAGTCGATGTCGTAGGCGCCCTTCTTCAGCGTCACGGCCAAGGATGCGCTCTGCCCGGGCGAGATGTCCTTGGTCATGGCCATCTTGATCCCGGGCCCGGTGATCATGAGGGCATGGGTGGTCTGGCCCTTGTTCACCGCGTTGAACACGTACTTGCCTGCCGAGAAGGACTTCTTGGAGAGGGCGATGTGGAAGTCGGTCTCCACCGCCTTGACCTTGGTCGTGGCCGTGGACGCGGCTGCCGGCCCGGCCGCCGCAACGGTGGCGGCGATGGTCGCTCCGGAAGCGCCGGCCAGCGCGGCCAGCGGCAGGGAGGCGATGCGTGGGATTGCGTGCATGGTGGTCCTCATTGGTCGATGTCGCTCTGATGTCATACGGGCCCAGGGGCGCCCGAGATTGCACTCCCAGCGGCCGAAGGGCGCCGTTGACCAGGCCCGGAGCACCCTACCGGCCGCCCGCGGCCCGCATGGGGTCGGGTCCGACCGGTCTGTTCCATGGCCGCTGGGACCCCGGGTTTCCGGGGCTGGATGGTAACCTTGGGTCTCACAGCGCCGGAACCCTCCCGGGCCGCGCATGACGAGGAGCTTCATGTTCGACGGTCGTTGGCGAACCGCCGTGGACCGCACCACCGGTCCGGTCGGCGAGACACTGCACCGCCATGGCATCACCGCTGATGTGCTCACCGCGACCGGCCTCGTGTCGGCGTCGGCGACGGCCGTCCTGGTGGCGTCGGGTCACTTCTACCTCGCCATCGTCTTCCTGATCATCACGGGCATGCACGACCTGTTCGACGGGCCGGTCGCCAAAGCGGCGGGCACCGCGTCGGTCCGGGGCGCCTTCTTCGACTCGGTCACCGACCGCGTCGCCGATGCCGTCCTCATGTTCGGCTGCGCGTGGTACCTGCTGAACCGAGGGGACGGCCACCTCGCGCTCCTGCCCATGGGGATCCTGGCGGTGACCGCGCTCGTCTCCTACGAACGGGCCAAGGCGGAGTCGCTCGGGCTCTCGGCCAAGGGCGGTCTCATGGAGCGGGGCGAGCGCATGTTCCTGCTCGGCGTTTCCTTCTTGAGCACCGTCATCTTCGTGCCCGTGCTCTGGATCCTCCTCGCCCTCGTCTCGTTCACCGCCATCTCCCGTTTCGTCAAGGTCTGGAATGCCGCGTCCGGACGCGACGCCGTCATCCGGCGCCGCATCGAGGCCTGGCGCGAGGGACGGGTCGATTCGCGTTGGCGAGCCTGGCGCGAGGCCCGCGAGTCCACCGGCGTGCCGCGACGCGATCTGTCCCGGACGACCGGTGCACCCGTGGGTCGCTGGCGGGCGCGGCGGCAGGAGTCGTTGAGCAGCCGTTCCGGACGGACGCTCCGGGAGCGGCGTCGTGCGGCTCGGGGCCACTCCGGCACCACCGGCGCACGCCGCGCCACGCGGCGCACGCCACCTGCGTCCTGATCAGCCGCTCCCCTCGCCCGTCGTGACCGACGACAACAAACCCGTACGCGGCTGGCGCGCCCGGTCGAAGTACCTGACCTATCGCGGCCTGGCCGCCGGCATGGGCCATCTCCCGGAGCCGGTGGCAGAGGGGATCGCCCGGGGCGTGGCCCGGGTCATGGCGCTGCGGGGAGGTCCAGCCCTGGCCATGAACGAGCACCACATGGCACGCGTGCTGGCCAGCGAGTGCGCGCCGGGCGTGCAGCCCGATCCCGCACTGGTGCAGCGCTGGAGCAGGCGCACCTTCGACTCGTACGCGCGGTATTGGAGCGATGGCGCCCGGCTGCCCTACGAGAGCGCGGCCGGCGTGCGCGGCCGCTTCCAGCTCCTGGAGGGCGAGGAGCACCTGCACGCCGCCCTGGACCGTGGGCGCGGCGTGGTGATGGCCTTGCCACACGTCGGCAGCTGGGAATGGGGCGGGGCCTGGCTCGGGCTCGGTGGCATGCCGATGACCGCCGTGGTGGAGCGGCTGGAGCCCGAAGAACTCTTCGAGTGGTTCGTGGGGCAGCGCACCGCCATGGGGCTCACGGCGGTGCCGCTGGGCGACGGCTCGAGCTCGGCCTTGCTGCGGGCGCTCAAGGCGAACGAGATCGCCGGGCTCGTGAGCGACCGGGACCTGGTCGGCAACGGGGTCGAGGTCGAGTTCTTCGGGGAGAAGACCACGTTGCCGGCGGGGGCCGCCGCGCTCGCCCTGCGGACCGGAGCGGTGCTGCTGCCCGTGGTCGTCTACTCGGGCCCGGGCAATTGGCACACTGGCGTGGTGCACCCGCCCCTCGACACCAGCCGCCAGGGCAGAATGCGCGAGGACATCGCGCGGGTGACGCAGGTCCTGGCCACCACCTTCGAGCACGACATCCGGGCCCACCCCGAGCAGTGGCACCTCTACCAGCCCAATTGGCCGAGCGACCCCCGATGAGGATCGCCATGGTCTCGCCGTACTCGCTGGCCCGCCCGGGCGGTGTCCAGGGCCAGGTCGTCGGGTTGGCGCGCGCGTTGCGGGCATTGGGCCACGAGGTCACCGTTCTGGCGCCGGCCGGACGTGGCGACGACATGCCCGACGCCGTCGGCGAGCACTACGTCATCGGCCGGCCTGTCGCACTGCACTCGAACGGGTCCGTCGCCCCCGTGGCCCTGTGGCCGACGGCAGCAGCGCGCGCCGAGCGCTTCGTGCGCAAAGGCGACTTCGACGTGGTCCATCTGCACGAGCCGTTGGCCCCCATGGCGTCCTACGGCCTCGTCCTCACGGCGCCGCTCCCGATGGTCGGCACCTACCACCGGGCCGGGGTCAGCCGGTGGGTGCGCCCGCTGAAGCCGCTGGCCGAGCTGGTGGGGCGGCGCTTGCAGATCCGCGTGGCCGTGTCGGAGGCCGCACGCGAGACGGGCCTGCGCGCGGGTGGCGGCGAATTCGAGGTGCTCTTCAACGGGGTCGACATGGAGCGCTTCGAGTCGGCCCCACCGCATTGTGACGGAGACGGCAGGCCCGCCGTGCTGTTCCTGGGCCGCCACGAGGCGCGCAAGGGCCTCCAGGTCCTGCTCGACGCGTTCGCCACGTTGGAGCGGCCCGCCGTCCTGTGGGTTGCCGGCGACGGTCCGGCCACCGAGGTGCAGCGCCGGCGCCACCCCGAGTCGGATCGGGTGCGCTGGCTGGGCGTGCTGAGCGATGAGGAAGTGGCCTCCCGATTGGCGGGGGCGGATGTGCTGAGTGCACCCTCGCTCCAGGGGGAATCCTTCGGCATGGTGCTGCTCGAAGGGATGGCCGGCGGCTGCACGGTGGTGGCCTCCGACATCGAGGGCTACCGCATGGCATCGGGCGGCCACGCCACGCTGGTGCCTCCCGGCGATGCCCCTGCGCTGGCCCGTGCCCTCGATGCTGCGCTGGCCGACAGCGGCGGGCCCGCAGTTGCCGTGGCCCGGAAGGCCGCGACCGAGTACGCCCGGGACTGGTCGATGGAGACGCTGGCCGAGCGCTACGTCGACATCTATGAGCGGGCGATCGAGTCCTACGACGCCGACCGGGACTGACCCGGTCCGGGGGCGGTGACCGCCAGGTCGTAGGCTGCATGACCTCATGGCCGATCAATCAGAGGGTTCGGGGACGTCCGGCCGGCCCGCCGGCGGGGGTGGCACGGGCGGCTCGGGCGGCTCCGGCGGCACGGGCGGCACGGGCGGCTCCAGCAGGAACCGGAACAGGAACCGCAATCGGAACCGCAGCCGCTCCTCGGGCGGCGCCGCCGGGGGGAACGGTCGGTCCGGCGGCGGCAACAACAGCAACAACCCGAACGCCCGGTCGAGCTCCAATGGGCAACGCAAGCCCCAGGGTGGACAGCGCGCACCCCAGGGTCAGGGCAGGGGAGGCGGCGGAAGCAACCGGTCGCAGTCTCGCTCGGGCTCGCGGCAGCGCAGTGGCGCGCCGCGCTCGTCCGTGGCACTGGCGCCACTTCCGCCCCTGACGCCGCTCCCGATGGCGCCGACCCTCGGCGCGCCGCAGGTCTTTCCGGCGGAGGTGGCAGCAAACCGTCGCCGGGCCATCACGCTGTGCGCGCTGGCCGCGGTGCTCCCTGCGCTGCTGCTCGGCGCGCTCGTCGGCGTCACGGTCTCCGTGATCGGCGGCATCGTCTTGTTCGTCGTCGCCGGCGCCGCCGTGATGTTCGGGCTGTGGCGCCTGGCCCCTTCTTTCGCCCTCAACCGGATCGGCGCGGCGCCGGTCCACGAGGAAGACGAGCGGCGGCTCTCGAACGTGACGGAGGGCCTGTGCGCCACCTTCGGGTTGAGCATGCCGTCGCTCTACGTCCTGGACGACGAGGTGCCCAACGCCTGCGCGCTCGGCCGGGACGCCCGGCGCTCCGTCCTGGTCGTGACGACGGGGCTCATGCGCCGGCTCAATCCGATTGAGCTCGAGGGCGTGATCGCCCACGAGCTGGCGCACGTGAAGCGGGGCGACAACGGCGTGTCGTGCGTCGGCATCACGCTCGGGACGGTCTTCGGCGGTGCGGGCACGCTGCGGCGCTGCGTGGGCGAGAGCCGCGAGTACCGGGCCGATGTCGTCGGCGCGTCGGCGGTGCGCTTCCCCGCGGGCTGCTCGGGGCGCTCAGGACGATGATGGACGCACCCGCCCCGGTCGAGGGCTCTTTCTTCGCTTCCCCGTCCCGGTTCGGCTCCACCCGTTGGGTGTGGATCGATCCCTCCGTGGGCCACCGTCACGACGTCCCGCTGCCCGGGGACCTCGATGCCACCTCGGTTCGCGCCGCCGCGCTGAGCGAGTGGTGAGAAGGGGCGGCCAGCCCTCGTAGACTGGGCCGATGACAACCGGGACCTTCACCGTGAAGCGCGGGTTGGCGGACATGCTGCGTGGCGGCGTCATCATGGACGTCGTCAACGCCGAGCAGGCCAAGATCGCCGAGGACGCCGGCGCGGTCTCGGTCATGGCGCTCGAGCGCGTGCCGTCCGACATCCGCCGGGACGGCGGTGTGGCGCGCATGAGCGACCCGGTGCTGATCGAGGGGATCATCGAGGCCGTCACCGTCCCGGTCATGGCCAAGGCCCGCATCGGGCACTTCGCCGAGGCGCAGGTGCTGCAGTCGCTCGGCGTCGACTTCATCGACGAGTCCGAGGTGCTGACGCCGGCCGACGAGGCGTACCACATCGACAAGTGGCCGTTCACGGTCCCCTTCGTCTGTGGTGCCACGAATCTGGGTGAGGCCCTGCGGCGCATCTCGGAGGGCGCGGCCATGATCCGCTCCAAGGGAGAGGCGGGCACCGGGAACATCGTGGAGGCGGTGCGCCACCTGCGCTCCATTCTGGGCACTCTCCGCGCCCTGACGCAGGCGGACAGCGCGGAGCTGTACGGCTGGGCCAAGGAGCTCGGCGCGCCGGTCGCCCTGGTGCAGGAGATCGCGCTGACCGGGAAGCTCCCGGTGCCGCTGTTCTGCGCCGGCGGGATCGCCACGCCGTCTGACGCGGCGCTCGTGATGCAGCTGGGCGCGGAGGCGGTCTTCGTCGGCTCGGGGATCTTCAAGTCGTCGGACCCCGCCCGGATGGCCTCGGCCATCGTCGAGGCCACGGCCCACTACACCGACGCCGAGCACGTCGCCAAGGTGTCGCGTGGTCTCGGTGAGGCCATGCGGGGTCTCGAGGCGTCGCAGTACGGCGAGCATCTCGCCGACCGGGGGTGGTAGCGGGATCCTCCGGGCCGGGGCCGGGACCCGTGATCGGGGTCCTCGACCTCCAGGGGGACGTGCACGAGCACCTGGCCGCGCTGGCCGAGGTGGGCTGCGCGGCCCGCACCGTCAAGTGGCCGGGTGACCTCGAGGGCCTCTCCGGCCTGGTGCTGCCCGGCGGTGAGTCGACGACCCTCTCCATGCTGCTCGAGTCCACCGGCCTGTTCGAGGCGGTGGCCGGCCGGGTCGGCGAGGCGGAGCAGCCCCTGCCCATCCTCGGCACCTGCGCCGGGCTGGTCCTGGTCGCCGCCGAGGTGCTCGACGGCCGTCCGGATCAGCGCACGTTCGGCGTGCTCGATGCGGTCGTCCGCCGCAACGGCTACGGGCGCCAGGAGCAGTCCTTCGAGGCCGACATCGTGTTCGGGTCAGGTGAGGGACCGCCGCTGCCCACCGTCTTCATCCGGGCGCCGCTGGTGGTCTCGGTCGGCGCCGCGGTCGACGTGCTGGCCACGCTCGACGGCGTGCCCGTGCTGGTGCGCCAGGGGCGGGTGCTGGCATCGTCGTTCCATCCCGAGCTCACCGCGGACCGCCGGGTTCACCGTCTGTTCGCCGGGATGTGCGGGTCCGACGGCCCGGTCTGATCAGCGCCCGAGGTGGGCGACCAAGGCGGCGATCCGGTTGCTCACGACCGCGTCCACGCCGGCCTCGAGCACCCGCGCCATCTCATTTGGGGCGTCGACGGTCCAGGTCGACACGCGCAACCCGGCCCGGTGCACCGCGGCCACGCCCTCGGGGGTCACCAGTTCCGCCATGGGATTCCAGTACTCCGCCTGCAGGTCGTGCAGGAGCGGCAGCGGGGGCTCCGGGCCCTCGACCCAGGTGAGCCCGACGCGGGCCGCCGCCGATTGGGCCCGCAGTTGCCGCAGTGCGGCCACGTTGCCCGTGACGAAGAGGCAGCGCCCGAGGGCTCCGGCCGCCTGCACTGCCTCGAGCCCGCCCGTCACCGTCTCGCGACGGGTGAAGTCGACCATCAACGGCAGCGACACCGCGCCGAGCACCGCGGACAGGGTGGGGATCCGTATGTCGCCCTCGCCGAGCGCGACGACGTCGGCCAGGTCGACGTCGCCCACCGAGACGGCGCGGCTCCACAGGCGCTCGAGCGTCTGGTCGTGCAGGACGACGATGGCGCCGTCGCGGGTGCGGCGCAGATCGATCTCGACCATGTCCGCCCCTGCCGCCACCGCCGCCGCAAAGGCAGGCAGGGTGTTCTCTCGGTGTCCCACGGGCTCGCCCCGGTGGGCGATGGCCGTGACGGTCACCGAATCGCTGGGCGTCTACGCCCCGCCGGCGTAGACGGCACCCGCCACGTTCGAAATGATCTGGTTGAGCGCGGGCTCAATCAGGGTGTCCACGCCGGCTTGCGTGATGTGCACGCCGTCGGGGCCGCGGGCGGCGAGGCCGTCCACCACCGTGGAGTAGGCCCCGCCGGGGTCGAGCACGGTGAAGAGGTCGTCGATCGACACGTAGGAGTACTGCGCGGCGACCGACTGCACAATTTGGTTGTAGTCGTTGACGAGGCCGTTCGGCGTCCCGTCGTCGAAGTACGGCGATGTGGACAGAATGACCGCCCCGCCGTCGGAGTGCGCGATCTGCACCGCCTGCGCCAGGTTGTCCTGAATGAACGCGGCGTAGGCGGGGTTGGCCAGCGTCGTGTAGGCGCCGTTGAACTCCCGGTTCTGGGTCTCCCAGTAGCCGGTCTGGATCACGGTGACGTCGGGATGGAAGCGCGACACGACCCATTGCAGTTGCGTCGCCCACAGCGCGCAGGCCCCCGGGCTGATGAAGACGGAGCGCGGGTCGCTCCACGGGATGGTCGGCGCACCGTCGGTGTAGCCGCAGCCCGCCGCCGCCCCGTCGTCGACGGCATAGGGCGGGTCTGTCTGCTCCACATACTCTCCCTCGTAGAGGGACAGTGAGTCGCCCGAGAAGGCCACCCGTTGCATGCCCGCGTGGGTGGCCTGGGGTCCCGGCCCCTCGTTGATGATCGTCACCACGGAGGGGATCGGATTCGACAGGGGTTGGGGGAAGTACGGCGGGTGAAGCGGGGACTGCGCGCTCCCCGAGAACGCGGCGTCGCCGTAGGTGAAGACGCCGGCGTCCTGCCCGACAAGCCAGTACCCGTTCCCGTCGGGCGTCGGCGTCATGGCCACGACCGGTTCACTCAGGTGGATACTGCCGGCGGAGCCCCAGAATTGCCGCGTCGCCGTAGGTGAAGATGCCGCCGTCGGTGGCCACCAGCCAGTAGCCGTCGCCGTCCGCGGTCGACGCCATCCCGACGACGGGCTGGTTCAGGTGGATGCCGCCCGTCGAGCCGTAGAACGTCGCGTCGCCGTAGGAGAAGATGCCGCCGTCGGAGGCGACCAGCCAATAGCCCTGGCCGTGCGCGGCGGCGGCCATGCCGACGATGGGCTTGTTCAGCGCGATGCTGCCCGTCGAGCCGTAGAACTGCGCGTCGCCGAAGGAGAAGATGCCGCCGTCGGAGGCGACCAGCCAGTAGCCCTGGCCGTCGGGCGTCGCCGCCATGCCGACGATGGGCTTGTTGAGCGCGATGCCACCGGTCGAACCGAAGAACTGCGCGTTGCCGAACGAGAAGACACCACCGTCGGACGCCACCAGCCAGTACCCGCCGTTGGGATCGGCCGTGCCGCCGACGATGGGCTTGCTCAGCGGGACTTCGAGCGTGTCGCCGTCGTAGGCGGCACCGCCGAACGTCATGACGCCGCCCGCCGCGTCGACAATGGCGTAGGAGCCGTTCGTCGCGCCGGGCGGCGCTGCGGCCGACGCCGTCGAGTTCCCCGCGTGCACCGGGGACAGGGCGACGAGCGCCGAGGCGGCCAGGAGCGCAGCCAGGCCCAGGGCGCCCCGGGGGCGCGCCCGCACGATCGATGATCCGCCCGGCATGAGGCCACGATATTAGGGAGTGCCGGTCGCCACATTGGCGCGCCCTCAGAGCAGGCGCAGTTGGTGGCCCGCGTCGCCCGCCGATGTGCCCTCTCCGCTCGTGGCGCCCGGGGCGGACCCGGGTTCCCCGCCCCCGGATCCGGCGTCGGCCGGCGACCTCCCCCGGTAGCGGTTCCGACCCGTCACCCCGCTCCGTCGCGCCGCTCCCGTCACGATCCCCTCTATCCGCTGGCGCTCCTCGTCCCCCTGGTAGGCCCCGCGCCGGAAGCGCTCCCGGTGGAGGTGGACGAGGTCGGGCCGCACACCCTGGAGCCAGTCGAGATAGTGGGTGCGCATGGGGCCGCGCAGGTGCAGGGCCACGCCCGAGATGGACACCGCCCCGGCGTCTGCGCAGGCCTCGACCACGTCGGTCAGCTGCTCCTCCGAATCGGAGAGCCCGGGCAGCACCGGCGCCACCAGGACGCCGCACGGGATGCCCAGGGCGGTCAGGCGGCGCACGGCCTCGACGCGGCGGTCCGGTGGGGGAGTGCCGGGCTCGGTCAGCTTCCACACCGAGCGGTCGAGCGTGCCGATGGAGAAGCTGACCCCGACCTCGGTGCGCCCGGATGCGGCCGCCAGGACGGCGGCGTCGCGCAGGATCAGCGTCGACTTGGTCAGGATGCTGAACGGGTTGCGGGCGCCCGAGAGAGTCTCCACGATGCCCCGGGTCAGGTGGTACTTGCCCTCGGCGTGCTGGTAGGGATCGGTATTGGTGCCCATGGCGATGTGGTCGCCGGACCACGTAGGGGAGCGCAGCTCGGCGCGCAGGCGCTCCACGGCGTTGACCTTGACGACGATTTTGCGCTCGAAGTCGGTCCCGATGCCGAGGCCGAGGTAGTCGTGAGTCGGCCGGGCGAAGCAGTAGACGCAGGCGTGGCTGCAGCCTCGATACGGGTTGATCGTGTGCCGGAAGGGCATCCGGCTCTCCGCCGGCACGGTGTTGATGATGCTGCGGGCGTTGACGTGGAGGAACTCCATGCCGGCATAGGCACCCTTGCCGACGTGGCGCTCAGCCAGGCGCTCGTCGGCGAAGAGCGTGCCGCCGCCCTCGTTCTCGGCCAGGGCCCAGCGCAGTGCCATGGAGGGCTACGATAGCGAACATATGTTCGCAATTCAACGGGCGGGGTGTCCACAAAAAGGACCAGGTCAGCCAGTAATCTCGACCGCACTGTGGTGACCAAGACCCGCGGGGGCGCTTCGGCGCGCCCCGCCGCCCGTACCACCAAGAAGCCGGCGAGCCGGGCCAAGCGGCCGCCGGCACCACCGCCGCGGCCGCCCTTCTGGCGGCGTCAGGCCCGCGACCTGTGGGCCGTCGGCCTGATCACCCTCGGAGTCCTCCTGGCGCTGGCCCTCTGGGGCAAGCAGCTCGGTCCGATCGGCCACGGCGTCGACACCGCCCTCGGCCTGGTGGCCGGCTGGGTGCGCGTCCTGTTGCCGCTCGTGTCCTTCGGCGCCGGTCTGGCCCTCCTGCTCGATCGGGCCGGGTTCGACGAGGAGAAGGACGAGGAGAACGAGGGGGCCGACCCCTGGCGCCTGGCCGTGGGCTCCGTGCTCGGCGTGCTGGGCATCTGCGGCCTGGCCGAGCTGGCCAAGGGTTCGCCGCCCTTCTCGAACTCGGCTGCCCTGAAGGACGCCGGCGGGTACCTCGGTGCGGCCATCGGCCGCCCGCTGCACAGCGGCCTCGGCCCGGCCGGCGCCGCCGTGCTCCTGGTTGCGGTGATCCTCGTGGCCATCCTGGTGGCGACCGGCGTGTCGCTGGCCACGGCGGGGCGGGCGCTCGGGACGGCCGCCAGGCAAGTCGGGCGCACGTTCGCCTCGCTGTGGGCGGGCAAGCCGTTCGTGATCACCGCCGATCTCGGTGCCGACGCTCCGGTGGAGGCCGCCTCGCGTGGCGCCGTTCCCTTCGACGCGGAGGCCGACGACCCGCCACCCCACGAGGAACACGTAGAAGAGGACCCGGTTGACGAGGTCGACGTCGAGGAGCCCGACGCCATGCCCGAGCCCGTGGCGTCGGTCCCGCCGCCCGTCGCCCCGGCGTCGCCCCGCGCTCCGGGCGCATGGACGCTGCCGAGCATCACCTTGCTCGAACAAGCCAAGAAGATGCGCCAGGACCAGCGCCAGATCGACGCGCTCGGCGACGACCTGGTGCGGGCGCTCGAGGCCCACGGCGTCGAGACCAAGCTGGTCGGCTGCCGGGTCGGGCCCACGGTCACCCGTTACGAGCTCGAGCTCGGCCCCGGCGTCAAGGTGGCCCGAGTCACCAGCCTCTCCAAGGACATCGCCTACGCCATGGCGTCGCCCGACGTGCGGATCCTGGCCCCGATCCCGGGCAAGTCGGCCATCGGCGTCGAGGTGCCGAACCGCACGCGGCAGCTGGTGTCGCTGCGCGACATCCTCGACTCACCCGAGGCCAAGAAGACCACGACCACCCATCCGCTCGAGGTCGCGATGGGCCGCGACATCGCCGGCCGCGCCGTGATGGCGAACCTGGCCGAAATGCCGCACATCCTCATCTCGGGCTCGACGGGCTCGGGGAAGTCGTCCTGCATGAACTCCATCATCACGTCGATCCTCATGCGGGACACCCCGGACCAGGTCAAAATGATCCTCGTCGACCCCAAGCGCGTCGAGCTGGGTCAGTACGACGGCCTGCCGCACCTCCTCAACCCGGTCGTCGTGGATCCCAAGAAGGCCGCCAACGCCCTCGCCTGGGCGGTCAAGGAGATGGAGCGCCGCTACGACATGCTGGCCGAGAACGGCGTGCGCGACATCACCGGCTACAACCAGCTGGTCGAACAGGGCCTGATCGCACCGCCGCCCAAGTCGGACCGTCGTCGCATGCGCGAGGTGGCGGCCCGGGCGCTGGGCGAGGAGCACGCCGCCGTCGACGCCGAGGACGAGCTCGACCCCGAGCCCGAGCCGCCGCAGCCCCTGCCGTTCATCCTCGTGATCGTCGACGAGTTGAACGACCTCATGATGGTGGCGGCCCGCGACGTCGAGGATTCCATCGTCCGCATCGCCCAGATGGCCCGTGCCGTCGGCATCCACCTGGTCATCGCCACCCAGCGTCCGTCGGTCGACGTCATCACCGGGGTGATCAAGGCGAACATCCCGAGCCGCATGGCCTTCTCGGTGTCCTCCTTGGCCGACAGCCGCGTCATCCTCGATCAACCCGGTGCCGAGCGTCTCATCGGCAAGGGCGACATGCTGCTCCTGACCGCCTCCTCCAACATCCCGCGCCGCCTGCAGGCACCCTGGGTCTCGGAGGAGGAGGTGCGCACGGTGGTGAGCCACTGGCACGCGCAGGGCGGGCAGGCCGAGGCGATAGTCGGGATCGAGCTGGCCGACGCGGGCCCGGCGGGGAGCGACGGCCTCGGCGACGACGACGACGAGTTGCTGGTGCAGGCCCGCGACCTCGTCGTGCGCTCGCAACTCGGGTCCACCTCCATGCTGCAGCGCAAGCTGCGCGTCGGCTTCGCCCGGGCCGGGCGCCTCATGGACCTGCTCGAGCAGGCCGGCGTCGTCGGGCCGAGCGAGGGGTCCAAGGCGCGGGCAGTGCTCATGACCCCGGATGAACTCGACGGGCTGAACGGGAAGTGAGTCCGGAAGCTCCGGCGCCACCGTTCATGGTGGCGCCGTTCCGGCTCGACTCGCTGCACGAGCCCGCAGAGCAGGCGCCTGCCCCTCCCGGTCCCGAGCACGGGCGCCGCTCCACACCTTCGCACCGGCGCCGTCACCGCGGCCGCCGCGCCTTCCTGCTGGCGCTCCTACTGATTGTGGCCGCCGCCGGCGCGTTCGTGGGCGTGCGCCTCCGCACGCCCGAGCCGGCACCTGCGGTCACCTCGGCGCTGGTCCGCACCGTGCACGTCCCGTCGGGAAGCGTGACGCTGCCGTGGCCGACGACGGGCCAGGGGGCCATTGCCGTGCCGGCCATCGGCATCCGTGTCGCCTCGGGGCCGGAGAAGGCGGCGCCGGTCGCCAGCCTGACCAAGCTGATGACCGCCTACGTCGTCTTGCATGACCACCCACTGACGCGCAACCAACCGGGGCCGACCATCACGGTCACGCAGGCCGACGTCGACGACTACGACAGCGCCACCGTGAACGACGACTCCAACGCGGAGGTGACGTTGAACGAGCAGATCACCGAGTCGCAGGTCCTCGGCGGCATGCTCGTGCATTCGGCCGACAACCTCGCCGACCTCCTGGCCACCTGGGACGCCGGGAGCATGCCCGCCTTCGTGGCGAAGATGAACGCCGCCGCGTCCCGCCTCGGCATGGACAACTCGCACTTCGCCGATGCCAGCGGCGTCGACCCGGGGTCGCAGTCCACTGCCTCGGACCTGCTCAAGGTGGCGGCCCTCGACATGGCCAATCCCGTCTTCGCCTCCATGGTCACCATGTCCTCCATCACGCTGCCGGTCGCCGGGACGATCTCCACCTACACGCCGTTGCTCGGCGTGCAGGGGGTCATCGGCGTGAAGTCCGGCTTCACGTCTGCCGCCGGTGGCGGCGACGTGCTCGCGGTGAACCGGACTGTGCACGGGAAGTCGGTGCTGCTGTTGGCGGCGGTGACCGGACAGACCGGCCCCGTGGTGCTGGCACAGGCGGGACTGCACGCCCTGGCGCTGGTCGATGCGGTGGGTCCGCTCATCGGCTCCACCCAGGTGCTGTCGGGGGGCAGGGTCGTGGCCCATGTCAGCCAGGCGGGCAGCAGTCTCGGCGCCACGACCTCGTCGTCGGTCTCCATGCTCACCTGGCCCGGCGTCAGCGCGACACGGGTCTTCGTGCCGGCGCGCCGCGTCGCCGATCAGGCCCGCCGTGGCACGCGGGTCGGCATCGTCGTCGTCCGCGTCGGCGCCCAACGGGTCGACGTGCCGGTGCGGCTCGCCGGGGACGTTCCGCCCCAGACGCTGCTTCAACGGTTGTTCTGACCGCCTAGTCTCGCCCCGTGCGAGCCCGGGCCCCCGCGTCGTCGGCCAACCTCGGCCCGGGATTCGACACCCTGGCCGTGGC
This sequence comes from uncultured Acidimicrobiaceae bacterium, assembly GCA_963850185.1. Lineage (GTDB taxonomy): Bacteria > Actinomycetota > Acidimicrobiia > Acidimicrobiales > RAAP-2 > Bog-473. The sequence continues at coordinate 314,960 of CAWKKE010000016.1, read as the reverse complement.
GCTCGACTGTTACGTGAGCGTTGAAGTCGAGGAGGCGCCCGCGCTGCGCGTGCAGAGCGAGGGCGAGGGATCAGGCCTCTTCGACGACGCGTCCCACCTGGCGGCGCGCGTGGCAGCGGAGGTCCTGGGGCATGACCACTTCGCAGTGACCGTACGCTCCCAGATCCCTCTCGCGCGCGGGCTGGGCTCGTCCGCCGCACTCGCCGCCGCGGCCGCCGCGGCCGCCGGCGCGGAGGATCCGTTCGCCGTGGCAGCGGCCTACGACGGGCATCCCGAGAACGCGGCCGCCAGCGTTTTCGGCGGCCTCGTCGTCGGCAGCACGGTGGGCGGCTTGCCCGTGCACGCAGCGCTCCCGCTGAGCCATGAGCTGGCCTTCGTCGCGGTCATCCCCGAACGCAACCTGGCCACCCCCGAGGCCCGCGGCGTGCTTCCCGACGCGCTTCCCCTGGCGGACGTGGTCTTCAACCTCGGCCGCATGGGCCTGCTGGTGGCCGGCCTCGCCGACCCCGACGCGCTCGTACCCGAGGCGACGGACGACCGCATCCACCAGCCGGCGCGCACGACGCTCTTCCCCGAGGCGCCGGAACTGCTGCGGGCGCTCGTCGACGCCGGGGCTCTGGCGGCCAGCTGGTCCGGGGCGGGACCGACGCTCCTCGGCGTCGTCCGGGGCGCGACGGCAGACGCCGTGCTCGCCGGGGCCGAGGAGGCCCTGGCGAAGGCGCAGGTGCCGGGCCGGGCTCTGGTGTTGCAGGCGGACCGCACCGGCATCGTCTATGGGGACGAGGCCGAGGTGCCCCTCTGACGCCTCGGGCCACGAGGCCACGACGTCACTTGCCGAGCGCGCCGGCCAGCCTGGTGACGTCGCCCTGGAGCTGGGTGATGGCCGAGTTCACGTTGAAGGTGTTGAGGACCTGGTTGTAGTTGGCCTGGGTCGGTTGGGCGTCGCCCAGGATCTCAAGGCTGTTGGCCAGCAGCTGGGCCTCGTTGAGCGTGGTGGTCTGGTCCGCCCGTGGTGCCGTGAACCCGTGGTCGGTGGCCAGCACGTTGGCGTAGACGTGGACCTTGTTCCCAAGCTGGCGATCTGCTGCCTCGAGGCACACGACGGGGCTCGACTGCTTGGCGCAGCCGCTCACCTCGGTCAGGTAGGACTTCATGGCGGACTGGACCGTGGCGCCGGCGCTCATGAGGGAGCCGTCCGGCGACGTGGTCGTGGCCCCGCCCGAGCCGCCGCCTCCTGAGCTGCACCCGGCCAGCACCAGCGCGAGCGGCCCCAGAGCAAGTGCCCACCCGGCGTGCCGCCTCTTCTTCGTCAGCCGTCGGTCCACGGCCGGAAATCTAGGCGCCCCCGTTCCCTAGACTCCCGCGGATGGCCCGGACCTACTTCATCCGTACCTTCGGGTGCCAAATGAACGAGCACGACTCCGAGCGCCTCGCCGGGTTGCTGGTGGCCGATGGGCTGGCGCCCGCCGCTTCCATGGAGGAGGCGGACGTGGTCGTGCTCAACACGTGCTGCATCCGGGAGAACGCCGACCAGCGCCTCTACGGGACGCTGGGTCGCCTCAAGGAGCTGGTGGACGCCAAGCCGGGGCTGCAGATCGCCGTCGGCGGCTGCCTGGCCCAGAAGGACCGCGAACGCATTCAGGAGAAGGTGGGCTGGGTCGACGTGGTCTTCGGCACCCACAACCTCACGAGCGCACCTGGCCTCCTCCGGCGGGCGGCGAACGAGGGCCCCGTCATGGAGATCCTCGACGCACCCGCGCCCGAGTCCAGGCACAACCCGCTGCTGGGCTCCGGCGCGGTCCGCGAGCTGCCCTACGCGGCGTGGGTCAACATCCAGACCGGATGTGACAACTCCTGTGCCTTCTGCATCGTCCCGTCGGTGCGCGGCCCAGAGGCCAGCCGCACCCTCGACGACATCGTGGCGGAGGTGGAGTTGTTGGCCCGCAGCGGGGTCACGGAGGTGACGTTGCTCGGGCAGAACGTCAACTCCTACGGGCGCGACATCACGAAGCGCCGCCCCCTCTTCGCCGAGCTCCTGCGCCGGGTGGGCGCGGTGGAGGGCATCGGGCGCGTCCGCTTCACCAGCCCGCACCCCAAGGATCTGCGCCCGGAGACGATCGAGGCCATGGCAGCGACGCCCGAGGTCTGCGAGCAGTTGCACCTGCCCCTCCAATCGGGGAGCGACCGGGTGCTGCGCGCCATGCGGCGCGGCTACACCGCGGCGCGCTACCTCGAGCGGCTTGCCGCGGCGCGTGCCGCCATCGACGATCTGGCCGTGACGACCGATGTCATCGTGGGGTTCCCGGGCGAGACGGAGGAGGACTTCGAGGCCACCCTGGCCGTGTGCGCCCAGGCCGGGTACGACGGCGCCTATACCTTCATCTTCTCGCCCCGCCCTGGGACCAGGGCCGCCGACATGGTGACCAGCTTCGTGCCGCCCGACGTCATCGCCGAACGTTTCGAGCGCCTCAAGACGGTGGTGGACCGCTCCGCCCTGGCCCGGCACCAGGCGCGCGTCGGCCGCAGCGAGGAGGCCCTGGTCGAAGGCGTCAGCCGGCGCGACGAGTCCATGCTGACCGGTCGCACCCGGCAGGGGAAGCTGATCCATTTCCCGGCTGGAACGACCGCGGGGACGCCGGCACCGGGCGCGTTGGCCCGGGTGACGGTGACAGACGGGCATCCCCACCACCTCTCCGGCCGCTTGGAGGAGGTGGTGGCGCGGCCCCGGCATCGCGTGCGCATCCCGGTGGCGAGCGCTTGACTGCGGTCGCACTCGTCGGCGTCACCGCCTCGGGGAAATCCCAGACCGCCCTGCAGTTGGCGCTGGCCCGGGGCGACTGCGAGATCGTCTCCGTCGATTCCATGTGCGTGTACCGCGGCATGGACATCGGCACGTCGAAGCCCGGTCCCGAGGCGCGGGCCGCTGTACCGCACCATCTCCTCGACCTGGTCGACCCGGACGAGGACTTCACCGTCACCCAATTCCAGCGGGCGGCGCGGGAGACGCTCGACGGCATTGCGGCACGCGGGCATCATGCGCTGCTTGTCGGTGGCACCGGGCTCTACCTGCGCGCCGTGGTCGACGACTACGCCATCCCGGGTCGCTATCCGGACGTCGCTACCGCGCTGGAGGCGGAGCTGGACGAGGGCCTGGCCGCGCCCGCCGATCTGCACGCTCGCCTCGCCTCGCTCGATCCGGTGGCGGCGGCGAGGATGGAGCCCACCAATCGGAGGCGGGTGGTGCGCGCGCTCGAAGTCACCCTCGGTTCGGGGCGCCCGTTCTCGTCGTTCGGTCCCGGGCTTGAGGCGTATCCCGCTGTCGGCACAGCACAGGTCGGCCTTTCCCGGCCGACCGAGGAGATCGATGCCCGGATCGAAGCCCGGCTCGGCCGCATGGTGAAGGACGGCCTGGTGGACGAGGTGCGGGCGCTGGCCGACCGGCCCGCCGGCATGTCCCGGACGGCGCGCCAGGCGCTGGGCTACCGCGAGATGCTGGCCCACGTGGAGGAGGGCGCACCCCTGGCCGACTGCGTGGAGGAGGCGGTGCGGCACACCCGCCAGTTCGCACGGCGCCAGGCCTCGTGGTTCCGCCGCGACCCCCGGGTGCGCTGGGCGGGCAGCAGCACGGAGGCCCAGGCCCTGCTCCAGGAGGCCCTGGCCGTGCACGGTTGAACGGTGCCAGCTGCGAGAATGGAGTGATGCAGGCGACCAAGCACGAGGGGGCGGGCAACGACTTCCTGGTCGTGCTCGACCCCGACGACGCCATCAGGTTCTCGGTGGCCCAGGTGCGCCTCCTGGCCGACCGGCGGCGCGGCATCGGCGCCGACGGCATCATCCGGGTCGGACCCGGCCGCGGCGGCAGCGACCTGTCCATGCAGCTGCACAACGCCGACGGGAGCGAGGCCGAAATGAGCGGCAACGGCATCCGTTGCCTCGCCCAGGCGGCGGTCGACGCAGGCCTCGTGTCCGCGTCCCGCTTCACCGTGGCGACGGCCGGCGGCCTGCGGACCGTCGAGTACACGCCGGGCGAGGCGCCCGGTTGGGCGGAGGCGAGCGTCGACATGGGCCCGGCCCGGCTCGGCCCGGACCAGCCCCAGGAGTTCGACGACCGCCGGGCCCGGACCGTCGACGTGGGGAACCCGCACCTGGTGCTGCTGGGCCCCGACACCGCCGCCGTGGACATCGCCGAGCTCGGGCCCAAGCTCCAGGCCGCCTTCAGCGGCGGCATCAACGTGGAGTGGATCACCCCGGGTCGTGACGAGCAGGGGACCTTCTCGAGTTCCGCGTCTGGGAACGAGGTGCCGGTGAGACGCTGGCCTGCGGCACGGGCAGCGTGGCGGCCGCGGCCGCGGCCCGCAGTTGGGGAGCCGCTCCGGGCGCCGGCACCGTGCGCGTGCGCAATCCGGGAGGCACGCTCGAAGTGACGCTCGGGGCCGACGAGGGTGCGACCACGTTCCTCGCCGGGCCGGTTCGCAAAGTGGCCGACATCACCATCCACCCGGGGATGCTCTCTTGAGCAACGTGTTGCCGGGGACGCTCATCGAGCGCAGCTTTCGGGAGCGGATCATTCTGGTCGGCGTGATCTTCCCCGGCTTGACCGAGGAGATGGTCGCCGAGGAGCTCGACGAGCTGGCCCGCCTGGTCGACAGCGCGGGTGCCGATGTCGTCGGTCGCGTCGTGCAGCGGCGCAACGCGCCCGACGCCGCCACGTTCGTCGGTCGCGGCAAGGCCGAGGAGATCGCGGCGCTGAGCCAGAGTCTCGACGCCGACACGGTCGTGTTCGACGACGACCTGACCCCGGCGCAACACCGCAACCTCGAGAAGCTGTTCGGGCGCACCGCCATCGACCGGACAGCGGTGATCCTCGACATCTTCGCCCAGAACGCCCGCAGCCCCGAGGGCAAGGCGCAGGTGGAGCTGGCGCTCCTGCGCTACCGGCTGCCGCGCTTGCGCGGCCGGGGCTCTGCGCTGAGCCAGCAGGCCGGTGGCATCGGCACGAGGGGGCCGGGGGAGACACAGCTCGAAGTCGACCGCCGGCGCCTCGTCCGGCGCATGCACAAGCTGGAGGCCGAGCTGCGCGAGGTCGAGCGCACCCGGACGCTGCAGCGCCGCAGCAGGTCCCGCGGCCGCCAGCGCGAGCTGGCGCTCGTCGGCTACACCAACGCCGGGAAGTCGACCCTGCTCAACCGGCTGACCGACGCGGGCGTCCCGGCCGAGAACCGGCTCTTCGTGACCCTCGACCCGCGGACCCGGCAGCTCTCGCTCCCCGGCGGCGAGACGGTCCTGGTCACCGACACGGTCGGGTTCGTCCGCAAGTTGCCGCACGAGCTGATCGAGGCGTTCCGCTCCACGCTGGACTCCGTACGTCTGGCGGACCTGATCGTGCACGTTGTCGACGCCACGGCAGTCGATGCCGAGGGACAGATGGCTGCCGTGCGCGAGGTGCTCGCCGAGATCGGCGCGTCCGACGTGCCCGACCTGGTCGTCGTGAACAAGGCGGACGCCGCGCCCGAGGAGGCCAAGGTGCTGGCCCACGCCAATGAGGGAGCGGTGGTCATCTCGGCCCGCACGGGCGAGGGGATCGACGAGCTGCTGCGCGTGCTCGGCGACCGTCTGCGCGGCTCGGACCGGGTGGTGCAGCTCGTGGTGCCGTGGGCGCGTGGCGACGTCCTGGCCGCCATTCACCGCGAGGGTGAGGTGGTCGGCCAGAGCGACGGCGAGGAATCGGCGACGCTCCAGGTGGTGCTGGACGACGTCGGCCGGGCCCGCTTTGCCGAGTTCGTGGCCGTACCGTGACCTTCCGCCTGCCTCCCTATCCCTACGACCGGCTCGCCGGACTGGCCAAGGTGGCGGACGCGCACGTGGGCGGCATGGTGGACTGCTCCATCGGGACGCCGTACGACCCGCCTCTGCCCGCCGTCATCGAGGCGTTGGCGACCTCGGAGACCGAGCGGGGCTATCCCGCCTCCGCCGGCACCCCGGCGCTCCGTGCCGCCGCCGCCGACTGGCTCAGGCGTCGCTTCGGGTTGCCGGCCCTCGATCCGTCGGCAGTGGCCGCCTGTGTCGGGACGAAGGAGTTCGTCGCCTCGGCGCCGCACCTGCTGCGCCTGCGCGAGCCGGCCAAGGACACGGTGCTGTACCCCGCGGTGTCCTATCCGACCTACGCCATGGGGGCGGAACTGGCCGGGTGCCGTGCCGTCCCCGTTCCGTCGGCACCGGGGCGGCTCGGCGGACTCGATCTCGAGGCCATCGAACCGGACGACGCCGCGCGCGCCCTGTTGCTCTGGTCGAACTCGCCTTCGAACCCGACGGGTGGCCTCGGAAATCTCGGAGCAGAAGCGGCCTGGGGTCGGTCCCACGGTGTCCCTGTGTTCTCCGACGAGTGCTACGCGGCGTTCACCTGGGATGGTCCGCCGCGCTCGGTGTTGCAGCAGGGGCCCGACGGCGTGGTTGCCGTGCACTCCCTCTCCAAGCGCTCGAACCTGGCTGGGGTGCGTGTCGGTTTCTACGCCGGGGATGCCGAGTTGGTCGAGTTCCTCCGTGCGGTGCGCCAGCACGCGGGGCTCATGGTTCCTGGCCCGGCGCAGGCAGCCGGTGTGGCCGCCCTGGCCGACGACGACCACGTCGACGTCCAGCGGGAGCGCTACCGCGAGCGCCTGGCTTTCCTGGCGGAGATCCTCGGTGGCTACGGCTGCCCGGTGGCGCTCCCCGAAGGCGGGTTCTACCTCTGGGTGCCAGTGCCGGCCGGCCGCTGGAGTGACGCCTGGGTCATGGCAGAGGCCCTGGCCACCGACGGTGGGCTCTTGGTGAGCCCCGGCGACCTCTACGGCGACGAGGGTGCCGGGCACGTCCGGGTGGCGGTGGTCCAGCCGATGGAACGCTTGGCGCTGGTGGGGGAGCGCCTCGCTATGGTGCGGCATGGCTGATCTCCAGGCGAGCATCGAAGAGTTGTGGGAGCGCCGCGCCGACCTGTCCCCGGCGGACGCCGACGCAGCGAAGGTGGTCGAGGAGGCCATTGAGCTCCTCGATACGGGACAGGCCCGCGTGGCCGAGGTCGACGCCGTCACCGACGAGGTGGTCGTCCACGAGTGGCTCAAGAAGTCGATCCTTCTGCTTTTCTCGCTGCGCGGCATGGAGACGATCGAAGCCGGGCCGTTCGAGTACGCCGACAAGCTGCCGCTCAAGCACGGCTTCGCCGAGGCCGGCGTGCGCGCCCTACCCGGGCGCGTCGGCCCGTTGGGGTTCCTTCCTCGGCCGCGGCGTGGTGCTCATGCCCTCCTACGTGAACATCGGTGCGTGGGTGGGTGCCGGCTCCATGGTCGACACCTGGGCCACCGTGGCCTCGTGCGCTCAGATCGGGGAGCGGGTGCATCTGGCGGGCGGCGTGGGCATCGGGGGCGTACTCGAGCCCCCGAACGCAGTGCCCGTGGTCGTCGAGGACGACGCCTTCGTCGGGAGCCGCTGCATGGTGACCGGGGGGGCGCGTATCGGCAAAGGATCGGTGTTGGGCGCCGGGAGCTTCCTCGATCCCTCCATCCCCGTCATCGATGCCGAGACCGGACAGGAGATCTCCCGCGGGGTGGTGCCGCCGTGGTGCGTCGCCATCCGCGCCAGCCGTCGGCGCGAGTACCCGGGGGGCGAATTCTTCATCCCGTGCGTCCTGGTGATCAAGCGCCTCAGCGAAGGGGAGCGCCACGACAAGGCACAGCTGAACCAGGTCCTGCGGGACCACGGCGCCAGCACCTGATCCGATGGTCGATCTTCTGGCTGCGACCCGGGAGCTGATGGCCGTGCCGTCGCCGAGCCGGAACGAGGCTGCGCTCGCCGACCTCGTCGACGACGCGCTGCGCGCCTGCCCCTGGCTCGAGTCCGAACGGGTCGGGGACAACGTCATCGCCCGCACCTCGCTCGGCCACGGCCAGCGGCTCGTCCTGGCCGGCCATCTCGACACGGTTCCCGCGAACGGGAACCAGGCGCCGAGGCTCGAGGGCGACACGTTGTGGGGGCTCGGTGCATCCGACATGAAGGGCGGCCTGGCCGTCATGCTCGAACTCGCCCGATCGGTGCGCCGGCCCGCGGTGGACGTGACGTGGTGCTTCTACGCGCGGGAGGAGATCGGTCGCGCCGACAGCGGCCTGCTCGAGCTCTGGCGGGAGCGCCCTGATCTTCTGGCGGGGGATGCCGCCATTCTCGGGGAACCCACTGGCGCGCTGGTCGAGGCGGGTTGCCAGGGCACCATGCGCGTGCGCATCACATTGCGCGGCGTGCGGGCCCACACGGCGCGCCCGTTTGCAGGTCGCAACGCCATTCACCGCGTGGCTCCATTGCTCCAGCGCGTCGCCGACTGGCCCGGGCGCGAGGTCGTCCTGGACGGCTGCACCTACGCCGAGCAGTTGCAGGCCGTGGCCGTCGAAGGGGGAGTGGCCGCCAACGTGGTGCCCGACGAAGCCCGCGTCACGTTGAACCATCGCTACGCGCCCGACCGGAGGGCGCTCGAGGCCGAGTCATTTCTTCTCGAGCTCCTCGGGGGAACCTGGGATCCCGATGCCGGTGACGTCTGGGAGCTCCTCGATGCCGGCGACGGCGCGCCACCGTCCCTTGGGCACCCGCTGTTGCACGCGCTGGTGGCAAAGAGCGGCGCTCCGCCCGAGGCGAAGGTGGGATGGACCGACGTGGCCTCGTTCTGGGAGCACGGCGTCCCCGCCGCCAACTTCGGCCCTGGCGATCCGCTCCTCGCCCATCACCCCGACGAGAGGGTATCGGCGGCACAGCTGGAGCGCGCCCACCAGGTGTTGCTCGCCCTCGTCACCGAGACATAGTCGGCTCAGCTGACGACGACCGTCCCCATCATGTACTGGTGGATGTTGCAGATATAGCTGTACGTTCCCGCCTTCGATGGCGCCGTAAACGTCTTGGTCTGTCCGGGGCCGATGTCGCCCGTGTTGAACTGGCCGTCGCTGGCCGTCAACGTGTGGGTGACGGTGTCCTTGTTGGTGACGCTGACCGTCGAGCCCGGCGCCACTGCCGCGTGCATGGGGGAGAACATGAAGTTCGAGATGGTGATCGACTTGGTCGACGTCGTAGCGGATCCGCTCGACGAGCTCGACCCGCTCGACGAGCTCGACCCGCCACCGCTGCTGCACGCGGCCAGGAGCAGCGCGGCCGCCAGGACCAGGACGACCGCACCACCCCTGAATCGCCGCGTCGGTTCCCGCACCACTTAGACCGCCTGCGACGTCGGGTTGAAGGCGAGCGGCGTGCCCGACGAAGTCTGCGCCCCCGGGTACATCCCGAGGACGTAGTAGAGGATGGCGATGTGTTGCATCTCCACCGGCTGAATCGACGACGACAGCTGAATAGCCGCGCTGCTCTTCAGCTTCGCCGTCTCCACCTGATAGGTCTGCGCCGCAATGGTCTCCAGGGTCACGGCCAGCTGGGCCAACCCCGCGATGTCGGTCACTTTGGCGAAGTCCGACTGCACCGTCGGCGTCAGCATGGGGTTCGTCACCGTGACCGGGGCCTTGCCGTGAGACTTCAGCACGGCGTTCCACGCCGCTGCGTGCTGCTGATGCTGCCCCTTGACGGTCGTGGCGAAGGTGGCCACGGCCGGCGGCACCGTGCCGAGCTTGCCCGCGGTCGCCGCGGACAGGCCGGCGTTGTAGGCGAAGACGGCGAGGTTCTCCAGGCTGGCGGCGACCGCGGCCACAGCCAGGTCACCCTTCAGGCCGGCCGGCGGGAACGCGGCGGCGTCGACCGATGAGAGGCGGCGGGTCGAGGCGGCGGCCAACGTGGGCAGAGCGCCGCTGCCGACAGCCAGCGCGGCGCCGCCCGCCACTGCCGCGCCGGCACCCATGAGGAAGGTGCGCCGGCTGGTGCCGCGCATGGCGGCCAGTGCGTCCGCCATGGCGGGCATCCCGACGTCGTGGTGCAGCTCGTCGAGCTCCAGCGTCTGGGCGTGCAGCTCGTGTTCGCTTCCCTCGTACTTCTTCGTCTTGTTCTTGCTCACTTGACGGCTCCTTGTGCTGCCGGGGCGGCACTGTTGGTCTTGTAGAACGCGTTGGGAAAGCCGACGCTGCCGGCCGCGGCCGGCAGCATGGCGGCGGTGCCGGGGGCCAGCGAGATCAGCTGCGGTGCACCCGCCATGAGGAGGGCCTGCACCGCCAGCAGGGTGGCGACGTGCTGCGCCTCGATCCCCATGATGCTGGCCAGCAGGGCCTTGTTCGTCGCCTTCTTGGCGAGGACCGTGTCCTTGACGTAGGTCTCGGCGGCGATGTTCTCCAGCTCGAGGGCCAGCGCCACCACCCCGAGTGCGCCCTGGGCGGGCGTCGCGGAGCCGAGGCCCGCCACCGCCTTGTTGACTACGGGGACGAAGGCCGGATCGGGCTTGGACTGGGCCTTGCCTCCCAGGCTCTTGACCGCGGCGTTGAAGGCATCGGCGTGTTGCACGTGCTGTCCCATGGTCACCTGGGCGAACTTGGTGACGACGGGATTGGCCGACGACCCGCCGATGTAGGGGAGCGTGAGCGCCGTCTTGTAAGTGGAGACCGCCAGGTTCTCAATGGAGGCGGCGGTCTGGAGGATCTGCACGTCACTGGAGCTGCTGGCTCCTGCGGCCGAGGCCAGCGCGCCGACGAGCACCGCGCCGCCTGCCGCGCCGAGCAGGGCGGTGCCGGCGAGGCTCGCCGTCAGTGCCTTCGTGTGCGTCTCGTGAAACGCCTGCATTCGTTGCCGGGTCATCCTCTCGCTGCGCGTGCGCAGTCTCGACGAGTTCGTCGAGCGCCTCGTGGGTCGGACGCAGTGCGTCCGCCTGTAGGTCCTGGGACTCTTCGAGCAGCTCGGTGAGCGCTCGGGGATCTGCCGTCATGTGGCCTCCTGGAAAGTGGATTGCACAGCTGTTCGGAGCCGGCCGCGTCGCGGATGACGAAAAGACGTCGGAACTGAGAAGAATCTTTACGACGGCGAGAGACGCGACGCGGCGCGCGTGAGCAGGTGCAGATCGCTCTGTCCCGGCAACCGATCGACGCGGCGGTCGATGCGCGCCAGCACGTCGGCGCCCTTGCTTCCCGTCGAAGAGGTAGTTGATGAGGAACCGGACTTCGTGCTTCGGCATGACGCCGGAGCCGACGGGGCGCCACCAGTGCGACAACGCGAAGCGCGTCATCTTCTGGGCCTTGGCGCTGTCGCCGAGGCGGCGCGTCGCCTCCGACGCGTAGAAGTCGATGTGGCCACCCTCCTGCTTCATGATCCGGCGCAGGAGCTCGCGCAGCGTCGGGTGGCCCGCCGCCTCGGCGAGCCGGGCGTACCCGGCCTGTGTCGTCCACTCGTTGATGGCACCCCAGGTCATGTGCACGGCGATGAAGGCGCGGCCCGCGAAGGCCGCCGACGCAATGGTGCTGAGCGCGCTGGCCGCCTGACGGCGCCGACGACCCTGTCGGAGTGCGGCGATGCGCGGTGGGCCCGCCTCTTCACCGTGGGCCTCGAGCACCTGCCCGATGGCTTCGCCGTGCCACATCTCCTCGAACGCCCAGCAGGAGAGGAACGAGGTGATGGCGGGGTCCTGATGGGCCGGCGTCAACAGGAGGTCGCGGAGGTAGCAGATGGTGTGGTGCTCGACGTCGTGCATGTAGCGCAGCGAGCGCAATGCCTCAGCCGGCAGCGGTTGGTCCCGGAAGTCGTCGAAGTCGATGCCATCCAGGTCCAGGCGGCCCGCCCGGGTCTTGTAGGAGTCGATGGTGGTTCGCATGGCGCCTACTATTCGGAACCGGGGTGCGTCCGGATGGGCGAAATTCCGGACATCCAACCGGGAGGGCGGGTCCGAACAGGTCCGATATGCCGCGTATCGACGAAATGAGCGATGCCCAGCTGGTGACCTCCATCGCTCGTTACAGCGAGGTGGCGTTGGCGGAGTGCTACCGCCGGCACGGGGGTGCCGTCTTCGGCCTGGCCAAGAGGGTCCTGCACAACCCGACCGATGCCGAGGACGTGACGCAGGAGATCTTCCTGCGGCTGTGGAACCAGCCCGACCGATTCGACCCCGCCCGGGGCTCCCTGCGCTCGTTCCTGCTCGCCCAGGCGCACGGCCGGGCCGTCGACGCCGTGCGCTCGTCGAGCTCGCGCCGGCAGCGGGAGAGCCGCGACGCGCTGCGCACAGCCGAGGCGGACTACGACCTGCAGCGCGAGGTGTGGGACCTCGCGGTGGCCGATCAGGTCTCGCACGCCATGGGCGAGCTGCCCGAGGAGGAACGGCGGGCCATTGAGCTGGCGTATTTCGACGGCCGGACCTATCGAGAGGTGGCGGAGATGCTCGACCAGCCCGAGGGCACAGTCAAGAGCCGGATCCGCAACGGCATGCGGCGCATGCGCGCCGTGCTCGCCGACGCCGGGGTGCGGGGAGTCGAGGCGTGATGTCGCATGAAGAGGCCAGCGACCTTCTGGCGGCTTACGCGCTCGATGCGGTCGATGGCGACGAGTTCGCCGAGCTCGAGGAGCATCTCGAGACCTGCCCGCGTTGTCGCGCCGAGCTCGACAGCCTGCGCGAGGTCGCGACCGCCATGGGCAACTCGGTAGAGCCGCTGCCCGAAGGCTTGTGGTCCCAGATCGCCCTTCGATTGCCCGACCGCCAGGAAGACGACGAGCCGCCGCCCATGCCGCAGCTCGCGCAGGAGCGGCGCTCGCCGTTCCGCACTCCCGCCGCCGGCCCCACGCGCCGGCGTCGCGTCATGGTCGGCACTGTCGGTGCCATCGCGGTCGCCGCCGCCTCGGTGGCTGTCGTGCTCGGCATCGGCTTGGTGCAGGCGGACAACAAGGTGTCGAACCTGCAGGGCGCGTCGCCCGCGGCGACGGCCGCCCTACAGGCACCCGGGCACCAGTTCGTCGTACTGGACTCGACCACCTCGAAGACCGAGCAGGCCAAGGTCGTCGTCCTCCCCTCGGGCCAGGGCTACCTCGTCTCGTCGTCGCTCCCGTCCCTGGACAAGGATCGGACCTACCAGCTGTGGGCGATCGAGGGGAATCAGCCCATCTCGCTCGGTCTGTTGGGTCATGCGCCCGGCCACGCCGCCTTCACCATGGCCGGGTCCACCCGACCATCGCACCTGAGCATCACCGCAGAACCGGCGGGCGGCTCCGTCTTCCCGACCGGCCCGATCATCGCCACCGGGACTGTCTGACGCCGGCGCGCAGCTGTTAGGTTCGCCTCTCATGTCCGACGAAGCGGCACCCAAGAAGCGCAAGCCCATCGAGATCTTCGCCGACGCGGAGCCGATCAAGCTGGGCTCCATGTTGCTGACCCTGGTGGAGCCTCATCGCGGCCACGAGGTGGCCTACAACCGCTGGTATGAGCGCGACCACTTCTACTCCGGCTGCATGGTTGGCCCGTACAACTTTGCGGGGCGTCGCTTCGTGGCCACGGCCGACCTCAAGACGCTGCGTGACCCCGATTCGTCCGCCATCACCGGCGAGCCGACCCGGGGCTCCTACATCTCGGCCTACTGGGTGCTCGACGGCTACTTCGACGCGTGGAACAAGTGGGCCCTGCGTCAGGTCAAGGCGCTGCATGCCGCAGGCCGCATGTTCGAAGAGCGCGACCACGTCCACACTCTCCTCTACAACTTCCAGTGGGAGCACCGGCGCGATCCGGATGGCGTCCCGGTCGAGCTCGCCCTCGATCATCCCTACCGCGGCTTCGTCACCGTCTTCATCGACCGTGACGATTCCCTCACCAACGAGGAGCTGTGGTCGTGGCTGCGCACTGAGCACCTACCCGCGCTCATGCCCGGGAGCGACGCCGACCTGGTCGCCGCGTTCACTCCGATCGCGCTCGAGGTGGACGCTCCCGGTGACGTGCCCCGCGAGAAGGCCCGGGACAACCGCACGGTGCTGCTGTGGTTCCTCAACACGCCGCCTGAGGTGGCCTGGGAGCCCGTCATCGCGGAGCACCGCCGCCAGTTGGAGGCCGCGGGCAAGGGCACGGTCGTCGCCGCCCTCCCCTTCATCCCGACGATTCCGGGCACGGACACCTACACCGACAAGCTCTGGACGGACTGACCAGGTCCGATTCCGATAACCACGGCCAGGCGCGGGTCAGCCGCGGGCCAGGATCTCCACGTGGGTGATGACGATGACTGCGTCGTCTGAGTCGGCCCAACGGAGCCAAGCTTCGGCAATGCGCTGGAGCTCGTCGGTGTCACTTAGCCCGTACTCGACCGCCTGCTCGGCAATGCGCGAGTACCGCACCCGGTCGGCCCACAGGCCGCCCCACCAAGCCCGGGACTCGGGGTCGGCGTAGGTCCAGGTCGAGCTCGACACGGTCACGTCGGAGAAGCCCGCCGCGTGCGCATGGCCGAGCAGCCGGGGCCCGATGCGGGCGTCGTGGCCGTTGCGCTCCGTGACCGCGAAGTAGAGGTCGAGCCAGCGGTCCAGGACGGGATCGGACGGGGCCCACGAGAAGGCCCCGTAGTCCGAATCACGGGCGCCCAGCACGCCCTCGGGGTCCAGCACGCGGCGGAGCTCGACGAGGGCCGCGACGGGGTCGTCGACGTGCTGCAGCACCTGGTGCAAGTGGATCACGTCGAACGAGGCGTCGGCGAAGTCGAGGGCGAACAGGTCCCCCACCTCGAAGCGCAGGTTCTCCAGGCCCAGGCCGTCTGCGTGCTCCTGGGCCTGGGCCACCACGTCGGCCGCCGCATCGATCCCGACGACCTCGCCCGGCGCCACCAGGAGGGCGAGGTCGGTGGTGATGGTCCCGGGGCCACAGCCCACGTCGAGCAGGCGCTGGCCGGGCCGCAGCTCAGGGAGGAGGTATGCGCTGGAATTCTCGGCCGTGCGCCAGGTGTGGCTGCGCAGCACCGATTCGTGGTGCCCGTGCGTGTAGGTCATGCGTACATTGTGGCGTGCCCGAATTGCCCGAGATGCAGGCCCTGTCCGAGCGGCTCGATGCGCTCCTGGCCGGCATGACGTTGCGCCGGGCGGATCTGCTCGGCTTCTCCTCGCTGAAGACCTATGACCCGTCGCCGGATTCCCTGCGAGGCCACCGGCTGCTCTCCGTCGCCCGGCGGGCCAAGTATCTCGTCTGGGAGTTCGAGGGCGGGACCCGCATGGTGCTACACCTGTCCCAGGCGGGCCGCCTCGACATTGAGCAGCCGCCCAAGAAGACGAAGCCCCGCGGCGCGGTGGCGCGCTTCGTGTTCGGCGACGGTGATGCCGGGCTGGACGGGGAGGGCATCGGCATCCTGGTGCGCGAGTACGGCACCCAGCGCAAGGCGTCGTGGTGGTTGCTGGCGCCCGATGACGAAGGGCCGCTCGCCGGGCTCGGACCCGAACCGGGCAGCGACGCCTTCGCGGCGTTCATCCGCACCAGCGACTCCAAGCGGCACCTCACCACCGACCTGCGCGACCAGCACGTGGTGGCCGGCATCGGCCGTGGCTGGGGCGACGACATTCTGCACCGGGCCAAACTGTCGCCCTTCGCTCGTTGCGCTCCCTGACCCCGGACCAGCGCGAGGCCCTGCTGACCGCGGCCAACGATGTCATGGCCGAGGCGCTCGAGCTCGAGCGCACGCGGGAGGGCGGCCTGTCGGAGTCCAAGCTGGGCGGGCGCTTCAAGGTCCACAACCGCTTCGGTGAGCCCTGCCCGACCCCGTGTGGCGACACGCTCGAACGCGTCTCGTTCGAGTCCTACGAAATGGCGTACTGCCCGACGTGCCAGACCGGCGGCAAGGTGCTGGCCGACCGCCGCCTCTCCCGGCTCCTCAAGTAGCGGGAGCGCAGCAAGGCGCGCTGATGAGCCGCGTCGATCAGTTGAGCTGGCGCACGACGGTGACGACCTTGCCGAAGATCGTCACCTCGTCGGGCGCGTCGAAGACCATCGGCTCGTAGGCCCTGTTGGCCGGCGTCAGTACGACGCGTCCGTTCTTGCGACTGAATGTCTTGACGGTGGCCTCGCCGTCGTTGATGCCGGCAACCACGACGTCACCGTTGTCCGCTTCGGGCTGCTGGCGCACCACGACGTAGTCACCGTCGAAGATCCCGGCGTCGGTCATGGAGTCGCCGCGCACGCGCAGCATGAAGGAGGGCCCGCTGCCGGTGAATTGCTCGGGCATGGGCAGGAGCTCCTCGATGTTCTCCTCGGCGAGCACGCCGGTGCCCGCCGCCACCTCGCCGACCAGGGGCACGTTGTGCACCGCCGAGGCAGGGAGCCGGGAGGACGTGTCGGGGTCGAAGTGGACCTGGATGGCTCGGGGCTTGCTCGGGTCCTTCGAGAGATAGCCCTCGCGCTGCAGCACGGCCAGATGCGTGTGCACGGTGGCCGAGGAGGCCAACCCGACGGCCTCGCCGATCTCGCGCACGGAGGGTGGGTAGCCCCGGTCGCGCTGGCAATCGGCGATGAAGTTGAGGATCTGCAGCCGCTTCCCGCTCAGGACCTCGGCCATCGGCGTCTCCTTTGGTACCCACCCCGGCCTACCGCCGGGCCCCTCCCGGGGGCGAACATCCGTTCGTGACGGACCAACCTACCCAAGCGGAAGGCGCAAAGCAAACACCTGTTCGACGCGGATCTCCGTGGGGACGCCGACCTTTCTCCCGGTGACTGTCGGGCACGGCCGCAGAGAGGTCCTAACGTGTCGACAGGTCGCTGCGTCGCAGTTCCCGCCAGCCGGGCCTCTGCGCCGGCGCTCCAGGGGAGCGAGCACCGACTGGATCGAGCGCCTGACTCGGCCAAGAACGCGCCCATGACCCCCGCTGACGACCCCCGCATCGAATCGGACCTGCGACACCGGGCGCAGGAAGTCCTCTCGCGCATCGCCGGCCCCGGCGCCGTGCTGCGCGACGACCAGTTCGCCGCCGTCGACGCCCTCGTGACCGAGCGCAGTCGGGCCCTCGTCGTCCAGCGCACCGGATGGGGGAAGTCCGCCATCTACTTCGTCGCCACATCGCTGCTGCGTGCTTCCGGGTCCGGTCCTACGGTCATCGTCTCGCCACTCCTTGCCTTGATGCGGAACCAGATCGCCGCGGCCGGGCGCGCCGGGATCACCGCAGTTACCGTCAATTCCACGAACATCGAGGAGTGGGAGGCCACCTACGCCGATATTGCGGCCGGCCGGGTCGATGTCTTGTTGGTCTCTCCCGAACGCTTGAACAACCCTGGATTTCGTGACCAGGTGCTGCCCGCGCTCGCCGCCAGCTGCGGACTCCTGGTCGTGGACGAAGCGCACTGTATTTCTGACTGGGGCCACGACTTCCGGCCCGACTACCGCCGCATCCGGACCCTGCTCGATGAGCTCGCACCCGGCACCCCGGTGCTCGCCACCACGGCAACCGCCAACGCCCGCGTGGTCGACGACGTCGCGGCCGTCCTGGGTCTCGGCGCCAACGATGCCAACGTGCTCGTCCAGCGCGGCCCGCTCGACCGCGCCTCGCTCTCGCTCAGCGTGCTCAACATCGCCGAGCCACGCTGAGCGCCTGGGGTGGCTGGCCGACCACCTCGCAGAATTCGCCGGTTCGGGCATCATCTACACCCTGACCGTCGCCGCCACGACCGAGGTGGCGGACTACCTGCGCGCAGCCGGCTTCGACGTCGCGGCCTACTCGGGCAAGACGGAACCGGCGGAACGTGCCGCAGCCGAACAAGCTCTCCTGGACAATGAGGTCAAGGCCCTTGTCGCGACGTCGGCACTCGGCATGGGCTTTGACAAGGGCGATCTCGGCTTCGTGATCCACCTCGGTGCACCCTCCTCGCCCATTTCCTATTACCAGCAGGTGGGCCGGGCCGGCCGGGCCACGGCCCGGGCCGATGTCGTCCTGTTGCCCGGCGCCGACGACGTCGCCATCTGGGACTACTTCGCCTCGCTCGCCTTCCCGCGCCGGCCTGTCGTCGACACCATTCTCGAGACGCTGGCCACCGCCGGCGGTCCCACGTCGACCCCGGCCCTCGAGGCCAGCGTGGACCTCACCCGCTCGCGTCTCGAGGCCACCCTCAAGGTGCTCGACGTCGAGGGCGCGGTACGCCGGGTGCAAGGAGGCTGGGAGGCCACCGGCTCGCCGTGGCACTACGACACCGAGCGCTACGCCCGCGTGGCGGCCACCCGGCGCGCCGAGCGCGATGCGATGGTGGACTACGCCACCACCGACCGCTGCCGGATGCGCTTTTTGCTCGACCAGCTCGACGATCCGTACATGCGGGAGGACTGCGGCCGCTGCGATAACTGCGTCGGCGGAGGCCCGGCGTCCACGGTCTCCGCTGGCGCCCTCGAGCGGGCGCGCCGCGCCTTGGCGAAGGTGGGCGTGTCCATCGAGACCCACAAGCTGTGGCCCTCGAACCTGGCCACGCTCGACGTCCCTCTCAGTGGTCGCATCAGCGCCGACGAGGCCGCCGAACCCGGCCGTGCCCTGGCCCGCTTCACCGATCTGGGGTGGGGGAGTGCGGTGCGTGCCGCGGTCGATGCCGCTGCCCCTGACGCCGATGTACCCGAGCATCTCGTTCGAGGCGCGGTCGAGGTGTTGGTGGAATGGAAGGAGGAGTGGGCCGAGCGTCCGGCCGCCATCGCGTCCGATCTCGGGTCGCACGCACCCTCGGCTCGTGCGCACGCTCGCAGACGCGCTGGGCTCGGTTGGCCGCCTGCCGCACATCGGCGCCATCGTCCACGACGGCCCGCCCCGTCCGTCCGCCCGCACCAATTCGGCGCAGCGCCTCGCCCGGCTGTGGGGCACACTCTCCCTCGATCGAGGCCTGGCCGACGCTCTGCGCGGTGACTTCGCCGGCCGCCCGGTGCTCCTCCTCGATGACGTCACGGACAGCGGCTGGACGCTCACCCTCGCGGCGCGGCTGTTGCGCCAGTCCGGTGCGGGCGCGGTCTACCCGCTCACCCTCGGCATCGCCGGGTAGCGCCCGGCCCGGCTCAGCGCTGCCCGGCGAGGACGCCGAGCTCGGCGAGGAGCCGATCGCGCAGATCGTCAAAGGCCTCCCCACCCACTCGGCGGGGCCGGGGCAGCTCGACCGTGCGGTCGAGGGAGATCCGGGAGTCCCTCAGCACCAGCACGCGGTCCGCCAGCAGGATGGCCTCCTCCACGTCGTGGGTGACCAAGAGCACGCCGGGGTGGTGGCGGGAGCACAGCTCGGCCACCAGGCTCTGCATGCGGAGGCGGGTCAGGGCGTCGAGTGCGGCGAATGGCTCGTCGAGGAGCAGGAGCTGGGGCTCGCGGACGAGGGCCCGCGCCAGCGCCACCCGTTGTGCCTCGCCTCCCGAGAGGGTGCCAGGCCAGGAATCGGCGTGATCCTCGAGACCCACCTCGCGCAACGCGCTGACCGCCCGCTCGCGCGTCGCCCGCGCTGCGGGGCAGGCCGATCACGACGTTGCGCCAGACCCGCATGGAGGCCACCAGCCGCGGCTCCTGGTAGACGACCGTGCGCACCTCGGGGACCAGCACGTCGCCGCCGCTCGCGACCTCGAGCCCGGCCAGAATGCGCAGCAGCGTCGTCTTCCCGCTGCCCGACGCGCCGAGGAGCGCGACGAACTCGCCCTGGGCGACCGTGAGGTCGAGCTCGGCCAGGACCTCGCGTTCGCCGAAGGACTTGGAGACCTCCACCACTATGGCGGCGGGTTGGGTTGTGGGCAGGTTCATCGGACCGCCTGATGACGGCGCCAGGGCATGGAGTAGTGCTCCAGGACGCGGACGGATATGTCGGCACTGATCCCGATCAGTGCGTAAATGAAGATGCACACGACCAGGTTGGGGATCTGCTGCAGGCTGTTCGCCTGGCTCACCAAGTAGCCGATGCCCTGACTGGCACCGATGCTCTCGGTGAAGACGAGCGCGATGACCGAGATGCCGGCAGAGAAGCGCAGCCCCGTCATGATGGACGGCATGGCGAGCGGCACGACGACGCGGCGGATGAGCTGCCATCCCTGCACCCCGAAGCTGCGGGCCGCCTCGACGACTCGACGGTCCACGTTCCGCACGCCATTGAAGGTGTTGAGGTACATGGGGAACAACGTGGCGAGGCGCGATGAGCAACACGTGGGACGCCTCGCCGACCCCGAACCAGATGATGAAGAGGAAGATCAACGCGGGGTAGGGAACCGTCCTGAGCATCTGCATGGACGCGTCGAGGAGCTCCTCGCCGAGACGGTACAGGCCGACGATGATCCCGAGGATCAGACCGACTCCGGCGCCGAGGGCGAGCCCCAGGAGGGCGCGGCGGATGGAGATGCCGACGTCGCCGATCAGATCCTCGTGCAGCAGGAGCTGCACGAAGGCGGACCAGGTCGCGCTCGGTGTCGAGAGCGTCGTCGGCGGAATCACTCCGGTCTCGGTGAGGATCCACCAGGCCGCGAAGATCGCGATCGGCAAGACGAGGCGGACGGCGAGCGAGCGCCGCCGGGTCCGTTGCCGGCCGTCCCCGACGGGGAGGTGCACCAGGCCGCGGCGACTCTCGCCCGTGCGGTTCCGCGATCCGGCCGGCCGTCCCAGGAGGATCGACCTGGCCGCTGTCGGGTTTGCCCGCTACCTGCACCGTCACGACGTCAAGTTGGAGTTCTTGGCCACGACTTTGTTGTAGGGCAGGTCGAAGATGCTCTTGACGTTCGAGCGTGCTCGGTATCAGTCCGAGCTTCTGGAAGGTGTTGGCCTCTGTCTGCTGGTAGCTGATGATGGCCGGCGTGATCGGCGTGCCGACGGCCTGGACCGACGCCACCGCCGCCTTGGCGACCGCCAGCGTGACGCCGTACGTCTTCACGTAGGTCTGGCGGCAAGGAGCGGGTTCTTCCGCAGTGTTGCCGACGCCGTGTAGAAGCGCTTGATGAAGTCCTGCAGTGCTGCCGCCTTCTGGGGGTTGGCGAGGGCGGCGTTGCTCGCCGTCAGGTAGCCGAGCACCTGGAGGTATCCCGCGCCGGTGGCGAGGACCCTGACCTTGCCCGTTGCCACGTCGAGTGCGGTGAGCGGCTGGGAGATCACGGCGGCCGCGACCTGGCCGTTGGTCACGGCGGTCGACGCACTGGTGACCGGCAGGTTGCTCAGGTGCACGGCGCTGTAGGGGATGTGGTTCTTGGCGAGGTACTGCACCAGGAAGTACTGCTCGACCGTCCCCTCCTGGACGGCGACCGTCTGGCCCTTCAACTGCGCTGCGGTCTTGATCGGCGAGTTGGTCGGCACCACGATGTCGTACGGCGAGACCTTGGGATTCGCTCCCTCCGTCGTCGCCACCACCTTCACCGGATCACCGGCCGATTGGGCGAAGATCGTCGGCGTCTCGGCCATGTCGCCGAGATCGACCGACCCGCCCGTCTCCGCTGCGATCACCGGCGGCCCGCCCACGAAATCGGTCCAGTCGACCTTGTACGGCGCTCCCTGGAGGGCATTGGTGGCAGCGAAGATGGTCTGGTACTCCTTCAGCTGGTCTCCGAAGGTGAGGGTGACCCCGCTCAGCGAGACGGTCTTTGTCGCGGCTGATGAGCTGGTGGCGCCGACTCCGACCACGAGGCTGGCGGCAAGGCCCGCCGGGAGCACGAGGGCGGCCACGCGGCGGAGCGCTGCGAGAGGCCGGCGTGTGGGGGACGTCATTGATTGCACTGCACTTCCTTCTTGTGGTCGAGGGCCGGGCCGCCGCCGGGCCGGTTGGGGGGAACGCTGACCCGGCGGCGGATTGCCGGCGGGTTAGAAGGGCTTGTCGCCTTGAATGGTCACGCGCTGAATGACACGGTGCGCTTCGCCGTAGTCGCCGATGGCGTAGTGCATGGTCGTCCGGTTGTCCCAGAAGCCGAGGTCGCCTTCCTCCCAGCGGTAACGGACGACGTACTCGGGCGTTGCCATGTGCTCGTAGAGGAAGCGGAGGAGGGTGTCGCTCTCCTTGGTGGTCAGACCCTTGATCCGCTTCGTGAATCCTGGGTTGACGAACAGGTTCCGGCGCCCGGTCTCGGGGTGTGTCCGTACGACGGGGTGTTCGGTGGGAGTCAGCTCGGTAAAGGTCGACTCCGTCCCACTCACCCTGGCCGACCGCCTTGAGGAGTGAGCCGAAGGCGCGGGTGCCGTCGTGGATTGCCGTCAGGCCGTCGACCAGGTCGCGGATGGGAGCCGACAGTCCTTCGTAGGCAGCCTGCGTGTCGGCCCAGAGGGTGTCGCCACCGGCCGGGGGTATCACGATCGCGTTGAGGACCGAGCCCAACGGAGGAGTCTCGACGAAGGTGACGTCGGTGTGCCAGCGCTCCCGGTCGCCCTCCTCGCGCCCCACCCCGTAGGAGAACTGGCGGGCCTTCGTGTAGTCGATTTCGAAGACCTCTTTGTGCTCCTCGATCCCGGGGATGACGGGGTGTGCGACCGTGATCGGGCCGAACGCGGCGGCGAAGTCCTTGTGCTCGGCCGGAGAGAGGTGCTGGCCCGGGAAGAAGATGACCTTGTAGTCCAGGAGAGCCTGACGGACGGCGCCTAGCGCCTCGGAATCGAGCGGTTGACGCAGGTCGATGTTGCGGATCTCGGCTCCGATCGTGCCCGAGAGAGGCGCGATGTCGAGCTGGACGGAGGTGGTGGTGGTCATGGAGGTTCCTCGTAGGGGATCGGGGGAAGCCGGACTGGGACGCTTAATCCTGACTAACTCTATCGGATTTGTCCAATCAGAAGATGTCGTGGGTGTCACACCCCCTCCGTAGGGTGCGAACAGCTGTTCGACGAAGGTGTTGACACGAACAGGTGTTCGTGGTGAAATCTTCGCAAAGCGAACAGGTGTTCGAAAGAGGGAGACGCCATGACGGTCGCATATGAACTCGATTTCGAGACGTACCGCCCCCAGCTGTACGTCGTTCCCGCCCCATCGCCACGGACCGGGCCGTCCCCACGGGTGCGCCGCCGTCGCATCGCCCTTGCCGCGGTCGTCGTCGCCCTGCTGGTGCTCCTTGCCCTTCCCGTCCGCGCGTTCGGTGGAAGCACCCTGGCCCAGGCGGCGCCGGCGCAGGGTCAGGAGTACATCGTCAAGGCGGGCGACACCCTGGCATCCATCGCGACCCGGGCCGACCCGGCGCACTCGGCTTCGCTTGACCGAGAGCCTCGTCCGCGAGACCGGGACCAACCTGGTCGTGCCGGGGGAGCACGTCTTCATTCCCTGACTATCGTCGGCGGTGTGCGGTGTCCTTGGTGCGGTGTCGATGACGACCGCGTGGTGGATTCTCGCCAGGCCGAAGAGGGCGGCGCCATCCGCAGGCGCCGCGAATGCCTCGGCTGCGAGCGCCGCTTCACGACGTTCGAGCGGGTCGAAGAGGTCCCGCTCTGGGTGGTGAAGCGCAGCGGAGTGCGCGAGCCCTTCGACCGGGCCAAGGTCGTCGCCGGCGTGCGCTCGGCCACCAAGAACCGCCCGGTCACCCTGGAGCAGATGGATGAGCTGGCCCAGTCGGTGGAGGACGCGTTGCGGGCGGCGATGACAGAGGCGACGAGCCAGCAGGTCGGGGTCGCGGTGCTCGAGCGCCTGCAGAGCCTCGACGACGTGGCGTACCTCCGTTTCGCCAGCGTCTACAAGGGGTTCGAGGAGGCGGGCGACTTCCAACGTGAGGCGGGGCTCTTGACCAAGACGACGGAGCCGAAGCGAAAGTGATGGAGGAGACGCCAGGCATCGTCCTGGCCGTCTACGCCCACCCCGACGATGCCGATGTCGCCTGCGGGGGCACCCTGGCCCGCTGGGCCAAAGCGGGAAGCGCCGTACATCTGGTCGTGTGCACCGACGGCGGCAAGGGGTCGACCGACCCCGCTGTCGAGCCCAGGGAGCTGGCACTCGAGCGCGCTGCCGAGCTGGAGTCCTCGTCTGCCCTCATTGGCCTGTCCAGTATCGAGAACCTCGGCTTCCCCGACGGGGAGCTCACCGATTCCTTCGACTTCAGGCGCACGCTGGTGGAGAGGGTGCGCGCCCTGCGCCCCGATGTCGTCTGTGGCCATGACCCCACCGCGGTCTTCTTCGGACAGGACTACTTCAATCACCGGGACCACCGGATCGCCGGGGCCGCGTTGCTCGATGCGGTGGCTCCTGCCGCGGCGTTGCCGCACTATTTCCCCGACGCCGGGCCGCCTCATCAGGTGCTGACGGTGCTCTTGTCCGCGACGCTCGAACCGGACGAGTGGGTGGACATCTCCGACACCATTGAGACCAAGGCGTCTGCCGTCGAGTGCCATCGGACCCAGTTCGCCGGTCAGGACGGCTGGGCCGGCGAAGCGGTACGACGACGTGCCGCCGAAGAGGGCCGGAGGGCCGGCGTCGCCTACGCCGAAGGATTCCGCCGGTTGACCCTCGGTGACTGAGCGACCAGCCCTCCCCACCATTTTGCACGTCGACATGGACGCGTTCTTTGCGTCGGTCGAGGTGCTCGATGATCCGACCCTCGCCGGGAAGCCTGTCATCGTGGGTGGGGCGGGGGCGCGCGGCGTCGTCGCTTCGTGCACTTACGAGGCACGTCGGTACGGAGTGCATTCGGCCATGCCGTCCGTACGGGCCCGCCAGCTCTGCCCTGAGGCCATCTTCTTGCCCGGGCGCCACAGCCGGTACGCGGAGGTTAGTGCCGAGTTGCACAAGCTTCTGGCCGACATCACACCCATGGTCGAGCCGATCGGCCTCGACGAGGCGTTCGTTGACGTCGCGGGCGCGGTGCGCCTGCTCGGTCCACCATCCCACATCGCACACCGACTGCGTCGCCGGGTGCGCGACGACCTGCGTCTGGACTGTGCGGTCGGCATCGGACGATCGAAAATGATCGCCAAGCTTGCGTCGAGGGCTGCCAAGCCGCGGGCCAGCCGCGGCGGGGCTCGAGCCCGGCCCAGGCGTGTTCCTCGTGGAGCCGGCCGACGAGCTCGAGTTCCTCCATGGCCACGCGGTCGAGGCATTGTGGGGCGTCGGTCCCGCCACAGCGGCGCGCCTGCATGATCTGGGGGTGCGCACGGTCGGAGACCTGGCAGCGCTGCCCCTCGACACGGTGGTGCGCCGGCTCGGCAAGGCCAGCGGTGCGCACCTGGCGGCGCTCTCGCGTGGCGAGGATCCCGATCCGGTCAACCCGAACCGGCCCAACAAGTCGATCGGCCATGAGGAGACCTTCAGTCAGGATCTCGTCGATACGCACGAGCTCGAGCACCACGTGCTGCGGATGTCCGAGTCAGTTGCAACCATGCTGCGGGGCGCTGCGAGTTCGGCGCGGACGATCACCATCAAGGTGAAGTTCAAGGACCTGTCGCTGGTGTCGCGGTCGCACACTCTGGAGCGACCCATCACCACCGGCGGGGCTATCGGGCAGGTTGCGGCGGCGCTCTTGGCCGGCGTTGATCCGGGCGAGGGTATCCGTCTCCTCGGCGTGAGCGCCTCGGGGCTCGCCGCCGGTGGGGTGGATCAGCTCTCCTTCGATCTCGGGGACGGGCTCCATGAGGACAACGAGAGTGCGACGGCACGCGAGCAGTCCTGGCAGGACGCGACGACGGCGATCGACGCCATCCGCGACCGTTTCGGACGGGGAGCGGTCGGCGCAGCCTCCATGGTCACCGAGGAGGGGATCCAGGTGCCGACGCGACGCGACGCGCCCTGGGGGCCGGACAAATGAGCGGAAATCGTTACCAGATGCTCATTTGGGGTCACCGACGGCCGCGAGCTCCGCGCCGTGATCTGCGTGTCACCAGACGCCTGGGATGAGCCTCCAGGGCACCTGACGGCGGTAGTCGTCAAAGCGGTCGTTCGTCGCCAGAACGCGGTCCTCGGCCATGGCGCGACCCACGTTGCAACCGGAGGCGAGCACCATCACGAGGGCATTGCGAATCGAGATGCTCTGGAGCAGGTAGCCGGCCTGGAGGAACAGATATGAGGCGTAGATCGGATGACGGACGAGGGCATACGGCCCTCGTTGCACGAGCCCTCGGTCCGCAGCGACGAACCCGAACGATCTTCCGAGCGCGAGAAATGACGTCACGCAGAGGGCGAGGCCGAACAGTTGGACCACAAGCCCCGCGGTGAGTCCCCAGGGCAAATGTGCGCCGTCCGGCCGGAACAGGACGCCGCCGAACGTTCCGCCGAACGCAACGAACCAGTCCCTCATTCGTCGACTGAGCACCCGGGCCGGCCGTCGGATGAGATAGGCGATGACGACCCACATCTGCTCGGCGAAGAACGCCGGGCCGATGAGTTGGTGGGTCTGGAGGTAGGTCCGCAAGGTGGCCTGAGCGAAGAGCGCGGCGCCCGCGGCCCCGACGAGGTTCGCCGCGATCCTGATCAACCGATCGATCGGCGGAGCGGAGAGGGTGTCTTCCAGCCGCCTGGCGCTCCGTTTCACGGGGCGCCTCGGAGAGTAGCCCGACGCCGCGGCCGAACGGTCCAGCTGAGTCCGGCTCGATTTGGGAATCTCGAGTTCGAGGAGGCGCGGTCCTTCGGTCGCCACGGACGATTTATCTCGCGGGTTGCTGTGGTTGTCTGTGTTGGTTCACCTGTGCACGCGCGGTGCCGCCATTGAGCCCCGAGAGGCGACGCTCGATCTCTGCGTCGAGGCTGAACCGACCCGATCCCAGAAAGGCGACGACCAAGGCCAAGCCAGCGAGCGCGAGGTTCAGTTGGTAGCCGGGAGGCGCCGTGTGCGAGTTGATCCCGGTGGTCCAGGTAACCGTGATCATCGCCATGACCATGTCACCGAACAGCGCAATGCCGGCCAGGCGCGAGAAGAGGCCGAGTCCCACGGCGATGGCTCCGAAGAACTCGATCACCCCGCCCAGCACGGCGAAGAGGCCTCCTGGGTGCAGGTGCGCCGACTGCGAGAAGTAGATGGAGGTCCCATGGATACCCGGTCCGTTGAACCATCCGAAGAGCTTCCCGCCCCCGTAGTAGATGAAGATCCACGCGAGCACGATGCGTGCGACGAGCAGTCCGCAATCCGCGGGGGACTGTGAGGTGCTGCGGGTGCTCACCACCATTGCGAGCAGCGACTTCCATGAGCGCTGCTGTGTCTCGACCGAAGCGGTCACCGTGGAACCACCTTCCCTCCTCTGCGTGCCAGGCACCGTCAGGGACCCACCGAGCGTACGCTGCTGACTCGCAACTCCGGCACTCTCGCCGTAGCGGCACTCGAAGGTCGTTGGGTGAGGTCGCGGATTGGTCGGAACGGCGCCACCAATTGGGCCAGGAGGACGGCGAAGTGGCGTGGTCGGGCTGATTGCTGCTCAACGATGAGCGGGCGGCCAGGCAGTCCGGTGTCGGTCCTGATCGTCTCGTCCGTAGGGAAGACGGCACGATGGAACATCTGGTCCCAAACCGTCAACGCGAAGCCGAGGTTGACGTCCTGCGGCCCATCTAACTTGTGATGGATCCTGTGAAAGTTGGGACTCACGAAGACCCGCTCCAGGGGCCCGAATCCGGCACGTGTGTTGGAGTGCGCAAAGGCAACCATCCCTCCGTAGAGGATCAACACGGTGACCGACAGCGCACCGTTCGAAAGGAGGACCAGTCCCGGAATCAATGCCAACAGATAGGAGACATGGATCAAGGGATGCGTGCGAAAGACCGTCAGGACGTTCATGTCCTCTTGGGAATGATGGAGTTCGTGGAAGCGCCATAACATCCGCACTCTGTGGTTCGCCAGGTGAACCGCCCAGTTGCAGAAATCCATCACAACGAGGATGGCGATGATCGCCCCCCAGCGAGGAAGCACGCCGATTCTCGGGAGGACGATCCATGGGAGGCCTCGTTGGACCAGCGCCTCAAAAGCGAGGGTCAGTGCAGTGACCAGGGGCGCCACGACGAGCGCGTTGACTGCGGTGAGCAAGAGATCATGACGATGGCCACGGGCGAAAAGGGGCCGCTGCTGGGCTGGCCAGATCCGCTCGACAACCATGAAGCACCCCAAGATCGCCAGTGCCAGCGGACCAACCAGCACCACCCGGAGCAGCGTCACCGAACCGGTGAAGTTCTCGCCGCCCCAGCCTCACTGACCACCCGAGGGCGATCAGGGCCAGGGCCAGCGCGGCAATGGAGAAGGCGGGAAGATAGACCCGCGAGCGCAGGCGAACCTGCGATTCGGCTCTCCCGTCAGCAACGTCCTCGTCTCGTTCGGTTTTGGTCGGGCGGCTGGGAGCCTGGAGCAAGGTGGTCATCACCATCGTTTGGGCGACTCCATCCCTAGAACGCTGCTCCGCCGCCTCCGGCACTGGAGTTGCCGGAACCCGAGCTCGTGCCGGAACCTGAGTTCGCGCCGGTGCCGGAGCTCGCCGACTTCTTCGTCACGACTGCGGTCCACTTTCCCCACGTGTCGGTCACGTTCCCGTTCACTTGGCCCGTTGCCGTGTCACCGACGAAGTAGTAGAGCGGCTTTCCCCCGTACGTGACCTGGACGGCACCGTTGCGCTTCACGGTACCGAGCTTGGCCGCGTTCACCCCCGACCCCGCCTTTGCCTTGGTCACACCGGCGGGGAGCACGAGTGCCGGCCAGACCTTCAGACAGGCGGCCGTGCACGCAGTACTGCCCGGCTTCACGGTGTAGAGGGTCTTTCCACTCACGAGGACGGTGCCCAATTTCGCATTCTTGGTGCTTGAGACGGTCACCCCGCTCGCGGCACCAGCCTCGGACGAGGCGAGGACCGACAGTGAGATTGCGCCGACGGCCACGAGCGCGCCGACCCATCGCGCCAAAGCGGCTCGGTGGGCTGATTCCTGGTTCTCACGATTCTTCTGCATTTCGATCCACTCCTGCCTCGATCTGAGTCTTTCCCTCAGCAGCTACTACGGACAAGGCCTCGGCAGGGATCATCTTTCGGGTCGGGACTTCCTCCCGTGGCCATTCCGGAGGTGATTCGGGGCGCAGAGCGCGGCGGGCAATCGAGTCGAAATGCCCATTTCCCCACCGATCCGTGGCGACCGGCTTCGCACGGCCGAAAGCGGGCGAGCTCAGGGCTGAGGCCACCAACGGATCCAGTACCCATGGGGGTGGGTATCTGCCAGACGCACGGCGGGTCGTCCGGGTCCGATGTGGACCAGAGCGGTCGCCAGGTCCGGGCCCGCCCGCGTCAGTGGTGACGGCGGGGTGGGCAGACCAGGTGTCTCGAAGGGGCTCTCGCAATAGAGGTGATGGATGGGGCGCTGTGCGTCGAGGCCGGCCACCTGCTCCGTCAGCGACTGCTGCTCCCGCTCGCTGAGGTAGGCCGCCACCCAGGAGTGGAACACCACCAACGGCCCGTTACCCGCCATGGAGGCTGTAATGCGGGGGAGATCCGTCAGCATGTCGCCTCGCTCCAGGCGTGGAGGATGTGCCGCGGCCCGCACGTTGGCCAGCGCAGCGCGCAGGCGGCCGAAGCGCGCCGGGTTGTCGGGCCACTGGCAGGCCAACAGCCAGCGGGCTTCATCGTCGGAGAACGGGTCGACGGGTGAGAGATCGAGTCCGACCCGCTCGGCCATGACAGGCACGCGGAGCTCGGGCAGGGACGTCACGTCGTCTCGTGCGGAGCATTCCAGGGCGACACCCGAGTCACTCGCCCCGGCGGTGTGGACGGCAGCGCCCTCGGCCGACCGGTAGGTGTATGCGTAGTCGTCGAAGAGCAGGTTGAGCCCCGCCGACGTGCCGAGGTCGAGCAGCGACAGCGGCTCATGCCACCCGTACTGCGCTGCGATGTGACAGAGGCCGGGCAGCAGCGCCGAGCAGCGCCCGACCTCGTTGGTCTGGGTCGCCCGCGTGGCGACGAGCCGCTCGACATCGGCGCGGTGTCGGTGACAGAACTCGGCAAACACCGATGCCACATCATTCCCGGGCGGACGTTCCGATGGAATGCCACGCACGATTGCCACCGTGTCATAGAACGCCGCCAATGGGTGATCGGTGCCCGAGAGCAGAAGGAAGTGAACCGCCGCCAGAAGCAACAGGGGACGTCGCTGGGGGAGCGGCGCGCCATCGAGGAGCGAGAGCAGGTCGTCGTCGTCGGCGACCGATCGGCAGATGGCGGGGTAGGTGGTCCCGCCGTCACGCTCGACCACGTCGGCGAAGCCGCGGAAGTGGTCGGCCAAGGGCTCTTCGACGAGCACGGGGCTAGAAGCTGGCAGGCAGCAGGGGACTGATGGCGCCGAAGAAGAACCAGAGCAAGACGAGCGTGCCCAGGGCGCCGACACCGTAGATCACCCAGCGCTGGCGCCGGAACCGCCAGGCGGCGAGGAAAATCCCCGTGATCACGACGGCGGTGGCCAACCCCCACAACAGCGTGCTCGTGAACGACACGTCTGAGTCGCCGGCCAGGCTCTCGCTCTTGGGGTCCGAGTGGAGGCGATGCACCGGCAAGCCTGAGTTCGGGAAGAGCTGGGAGTGGGCAAGCTTGGCTTGGACGACCAAGCGGCGTCGTGGCGCTGAAGCGGGGATTGCAGGTCGTGAGCGTGAGCTGGTCCGCGAAGACGTTGTCGACCACGGTGGTGTCGCTGGGGGACACGACGAAGCTCTTGGTTGTGTCGTAGACGAAGATCCCCTGCAGTGTGGTGAGCACGATCGGGTCGCCGACCTTCACCGAATCGAGGTTGTAGAACGGATGACCGTAGGTCGTGCGGTGGCCGGCGATGGCGACGTTGCCGGTTTGGCCGGGCAAGGGCGTCCCCGTGTAGTGCCCAGGACCCTTGCGGAGGTCCGGCGTGTTCGTACCCTCGACCACGACCTGGTTGATGCCGATGACGGGGATCCGGATGTCACCGATGGGATTCCCCTCGGCAGGGGCGGCTGTGGACGGTGCCGGGACGGCCGGGCCGGTCGGGAGTTTGTCCAGCGCCGATTCCTGAGCGAGGGCGCGGCGGACGGCATCGCTGTTGGTCTCCTGCTGGAGTTGCGTGCGCAGCCCCGACTGTATGTGGGCCTCCTGCACCGAGGTGCCCCAGATTTGGTAGGCCGTGAATAGAAGAAGCAACACGCCCAACCCGATAAGGACCCGCCCGATGATGTCGACGACCCGTCGTAACGTAGACATCGAACACAGACTTTAGAGCCCGCGGAGGCCCAGCCTGGTGCGCCTCCCTCAGGCCTGGACTGTGACGAGGGTCCCGAGCGGTGTCAACGGGAACACAACAGCGGCGTGGGCGACCGGCATCTCGACGCATCCATCGCTCTGAGGGAAGCCGTACGAGCCCCGCACGAAGCCGTGGAGAGCGTCTCCCCCGTTGAAATAGCTCACCCACTGGATGCCGGGGTCAACGTAGTGCGAGCCGTCCGGATTGGTGCCCGACATGGTGGTCACGGTGTACCGGGCGTAGACGGGGAAGGTGCCATTTGCTGTGGTCGCCCCGGCGACTCCCGTATTGACGGGTGTGCTGTAGACGGCGACGCCGTTGGAGTAGACGGTCGCCGACTCGGGGAGCGACTGACTGACGAGGACGTAGTTCCACGGGTTGGCGTCGCCTTTCCCGCTCTGGACGTCTGCGAGAAGGTCGGTCCACACCTGGGGGCCAGCGATGCCGTCGGTCTTGAGTCCGTTCTGGGTTCTCGAAGTTCATGACGGCGCCCGTCGTGATGACGTTGCTCACACCGGGTGTCCACAGGGTCTCGAGCGAAAGTGGCTGATTCGCCCACCGCCAGGTGAACGATCCGACTTGGTTGTTGCCTTCCTGCGTCGGCGAAGTCAGCGGCGACGCCGGGGTGAACGTCAGGGGAAGATACCCGAGCTCGGCCAGGAGTTGTTGGAGCCGAAGGATGGATCCAGGCGCAACGGTGAACTGCGAGGCGACTGGCTGGTCCATGCGCTGGCCTTCTGAGCCGATGACCCCGGACGCTCCACCGGGGACGGTCACCGTCTCGGTCGTGCCGGGGACGAGTGGCCCTGTCGCTTGATATTCCAGTAGCGACGGCGACAGCACCGCCCAACTGCCGGCTACCGCCGGGGTGAGGGTCGGCAGCGGGCTGTTGGGTGCAAGGGCCGTCGAGAACTGGACTGTGATGGTGGAGCCGGCGGCAACGCTGGTCCCCGTGGGGGACACAGAAGAAACGGTCAGTCGCGGTGGTGGGCTGGCAGGGGTGGCCGCGGCCTGATTGCTGTGCATGCGGTCGTACGCCACGAAGCCACCCGCAGCGACCGCCACCACGGCGACGCAGACGGTGATGATGATCCACCGCCGCTTGCCGCCCTTGCTCCGCACGTGTTCGCCAGACATAACCAGCGGATTCTATCGGTGCGAAGGAGCCCCTAAAGTCCCAATTCAGCCGCAATTTTCTGAGTGATCTCTGAGAGCCGGCTGGCATCGGTGACCTTGGACCCCCCGGATTCCCGAACGTAGAAGGCGTCAACGACCATCTCGCCAAGCGTGGAGACCCGAGCGGAGACGACGTCGAGCCCCGCATCGAAGAGGGCGCGGGTGATGCGGTGAAGCATGCCGATCTCATCCGGTGCCCGGATCTCCAGGACGGTGGCAGTCTCGGAGGCCTCGTTGTCGACCTTCACGTCGCTCCCGGGCAGGTGGGCCGCGGAGCCGCGGCGGAGCGGGTAGATCCGCTCACGCTCAGAGAGCCTCTCTCCGAGCGCGAGGCGGTCCGAGAGCACCGCAGCGAGGTCCTCCCGCAGCTTGGCCGTGTCGGGCCACGTCCCGCGGGCGACCTCGACGGTGAAAACCTCGACCGCGACCCCCTCCTCCCCGCCGACGTTGGCGGCGCGCACGTCCATGCCGTTGAGGGCGAGAGCACCGGCCACGGAGGAGAAGAGGCCGGGTCGGTCCGGTGCCGCCACAATGACGTGGGGCGGTTGCAGCGAGACTGACGGGAGTCCCGAGGCGCGCACCTCGGTGATGAGCTCCCGGTTCGACGTCACGATGCTGTCCGGCGCAGCCGTCTCGGTCTCTCCTTGGAGCACTCGGTCGGTGCGCTCGACGAGGTCGGCGACAAGTCCGGCCTTCCACGCTCCCCAAGCGGACGGACCGGTCGCCCTGCTGTCTGCCTCGGTGAGGGCCGCCAACAGGTGGAGGGTCAGGCTGTTGCCGACGGCCTGTGCGACGCGGGCGATGGTGGTGGGATCGTCGAGGTCGCGTCGGGTTGCGGTGTCCGGCAGCAGCAGATGGAGGCGAACGAGGTCGACCAGCACGGCGACGTCGGCCGGAGCAAACCCCATACGCGCGGTGATGCGGTTGACCACTTCGATGCCGACCGTGGTGTGGTCGCCGGGGAATCCCTTGCCGATGTCATGCAGGAGTGCGCCGACGAGGAGAAGGTCCGGCCGTTCGACGGTGTCGGTGAGCCCTGCGGCCAGTGCGGCGGCCTCCAGCAGGTGACGGTCGACGGTGTAGGTGTGGTAGGCGTTGCGCTGAGGCTTGTTGCGAACGGCGGCCCACTCGGGAATCAGCCGTACCAGCAGACCGTGCTGATCGAGGGACTCGATCTTGTCGATGGCGGGGCGCCCGAGGGCAAGCAGCGAGACGAGGGCATCGCGCGTCTCGTCCGTCCATGGGTCGCCAGGCGGTGGCATGCGGTCGGCCAGGCGGTGCAGCGATCCCTTGGCGATGGGGCGGTCCAACTCGGCTGCGGTCGCGGCCAGGCGCAGGGGCAGCGACGCGTCGACGGAAACCGGGGCGAGCGACGTCACGGCGATTTCGCCGTCCACCTGGACGAGGTCGTGCCCGAGATCCACTGGTGTCGCGGGTGTGGCGTGGTCGGACGCGCTGCGGCGAAAACGCCGTTTCGGTGGCGGAGTGGGATCCCACAGGCGCCGGCGTTGCCACACGTCGTCGCTGACCCAGGCGATCTGCCGCCCCGCCGTCGAAACGGCGAGCATCAAGGCGTCCGCATCGACGAACCCGAGCGCCGCTGCCACCTGGTCCTGGTCCTGGAGGAGAAGTTTGTCGTGCTCACGCTGAGCCAGGCGGTGCAGCTCTACCCGGATGTCGGTCAGGAGCGCGGTCGCGCCGCTGAGGGAATCTAGGTCCGCGTAGTCGGCCAACAGCGGGGCAAAGGCCGAGATGGCGCGCAGCACGCTCACGTCTCGCAGCCCGCCGTGGCTCTCCTTCAGGTCCGGTTCTAGGAGGAAGGCCACGTCACCGGCCGTGGCTCGCCGCTCTGCCATTTGCTGTTGGAGGAGCGGGAGGTACCGGGCACCAAGGCGATCACGCCAGGCGGCGCGGGCTTTCTCGAGGAGGGGCTCCGCGACCTTGGCCTCTCCCCAGACAAGACGGCCGTCGAGCAGGCCCAGCGCCACGCGGACGTCCTCGGCGGCCGCGCTGAGGACCTCGGAAGGCCGCCGGACCGAGTGGTCGAGGTGTACCCCCTGGTCCCAGACCGGGTACCAGATGGCGTCGGCGACCTTCCCGATGTCCCGGTGGCCGTTGTGGACGAGCACTACATCGAGGTCGCTGTACGGGCAGAGCGAGCCCCGCCCGTAGCCCCCCACGGCCACGAGCGCGAGGTGCCGTTTGACATCGCCGGCTGCCCGTTCGGCCAGGCCGGAGAGCCAGGCGTCGGCCTCTGCGGCATAACGGCGACAAAATTCCTGGCCCCGCAGCCCGGGCTCGGCCAGCAGCCTGCTGCGCCGATCACGGAGTGACGTCTCGGCGACCATGGCGGGAACGTAGCATTGCGTCCGTGAGCAAAGACGTGGAACGCAGGCAGGGCAAGACTCCCATGACGTTCACCCATGCCGTCGCCATGACGGCGGTGGCCGTGGTTGGGATAATCGTGGCCTTTTGGATCCTGAGCAGTATTGCCGGGGTGATCTTCTTCTTCGTGAAGATTGCCGTCGTGATCGCTCTTATCGCAGCCGTCTTCTGGCTGGTCTCCCGCTTCCGGCACTAGGGATAGGCCAGGCCGGACCCGCTCAGGGCCGAGGCCGAGAGCGGGGAACGTGGGCCATTAGGCTGGCCGCCCGTTCGTGGAAATGACGCGGCGGCGTGGCCGAGTGGTTTAGGCAGGGGCCTGCAAAGCCCCGTACGGCGGTTCGATTCCGCCCGCCGCCTCCAGGGTTTTTCCTGGTCAGGTGCTAGAAGTGACTTGACCGTGGCTTACCGTCAGTGACGCGGGTTTGCTGGGGTTTCGCGTCAACGCCGCGTCATTTTCGCGTCGCGCGGCGTAACCTCACCGGCGGTGCCCAAGACGACGACACCTCGCACAGAGAAAGAGCTGCGCGCAGCCGGTCTACATGTCAGCTTCGAACTCCGGCAGATGGTTGATGCCACGGCCGACCTGGCCGAGCACGATGGTGGCCGTGTGGCCGATCTCGAGTCGGGATTGCTCCACGCCCCAAACCTGATTGAGTTCCTCACTGAATGGCCTGGCTCAAAGATCACGGCCGGAGACTTTCTGCCTGGTTGGAAGCCCCTGTCGGCCAAACGTTTCGATGTTGAGAATCGCCGCCTTCGCGGGCTTCGTCGCAGCGCTGCAAGAGGACCGCAGGGATTGGTTCAGCGGTTCTGTCAAGGTGGCTCAGATCAAGCTAGAGAGGATGTCCCAGAGGACGAGACGGTTCACGCCGACGACTTCCGCGATCGAAACGACCGTCCCAGTGTTCAGGACACCCGACTCGTAACCCTCGCCTGAGGAGCGCCGCCTCCAGCCGCCGCCCGAAGCGTCGCCTCAAGTCCATCTGCCACTGCGACGCCGAGCGACGGGAACAGGTGGCCGTATCGGTCGAGCGTGACGGTGATCGAGCTGTGGCCCATCCGTTCTTGGATGGCTTTCGGGTGCGCCCCGTTTGCAATCGCCAGTGCCACGGCCGTGCGGCGAAGATCGTGCCAGCGAAGGTCAGGACGGCCGATCGCCTCGCGGGCCTTCTTCCACGTCTGCGACGTGAACCAGCGCGCCCCGGCCGGTGCTTGTCGATGACAGGGAGGAGATCTGATGGCGTGGTCTACGCCGATCACCCACGCCGTCGGCGACATTCTCACCACCACCGACTGGAACATCTCGTCGATCCACCTGACGTTTCTGGGGGGCGCTGCCTGCGCCACGGTCACGGCATCGCAGACGACTACCTCCACGTCGTACACCGACCTCGCCACAGTCGGCCCAGCCGTGACGCTGACGACCGGAGCGAACGCGGTGGGCCTAATTACGTCATATCTCTACAACAACACGGCTGACCAGATCGCCTTCGTCGGGGTCGCGGTGTCGGGGCAACGACTCTTTCCGCGCCGGCGGAGACGAACGACCTGTTGGTCCAACAGGGCAACGGCCAAGGCGCCATGCCCCAGGAAAAGACTTGTGCGACCGATATCGGCGGTCTGATCCCTGGCTTAAACACGCTCACGCTCAAATCCCAGGTGAATGCCAACACCTGGACGTTCCAAAACCGGAACATCATCGTCTTCCCACTGCCGTGATGGTCGAGAGCACCTAGATGGCCGCCGAGATAGCGGCGGTGTCGTCCCGCAAATATGACGAACTTCAAAATGAAATGGCGGAGGTCGACGTGGAGGTCGACGTGTCGATGAAGACACTGTCGGACTCAGGCACGTCGAAACAGTGGACGACGATTCGGACTAAGCGTCTCAGTCTCGGCCGTGCCGGGCGCGCCCGGCGTTCGAAGCAGCGGCCCTCAATTCTTCGTGGATTACTTCGAGTTCGCGCTCCGCTTGTGCCAGTCGCTCCGTGAGGGCTCGCAAGTCAATGGCATCGAGGGCTGCGCCAGCCATCATCTCGTAGAACGCCTTGGGAGTCGTGACGGTCGGGGGCATCGGATAGTTGTCGCGCTCAGCCATGCCTTTCGCGGCGAGCGCGACTTGCCATTCGTAGTCCGACACGCAAGTGGAGCCTACGGGGCACGTCGGATTTCTGGGAATCGGCGATGTCGAAATGGGGGTTGGTAAATCTGTCACCTGCAATCTTCTGTGGAAGTGGGGTCGCTGATGTTGCCCGAGTTCGCCATAACGCGAAGCGACCGCCCGAAGGTCGGCCCGCAGCGGGTGACCGTGCCATCCACCACCCACGGTTATGCCTATGGCATAAAGGATCAACTGGAGCCAACCATTCCCGGCTTCGAATCGTTAAGGCCGAGGGGGCGGGAGCCGACAAAGACGAATCGACCCCGATCCGGTTATGCGGGTCGGGGTCGATTCGCTTACTGGCACACGCGCGGCGGATTGAATGGCGGTACGACCCGCCCCGAGCCGGGCGAACGGCCCTGTGCGCCGAGATCAGTCTTGCCGTTCAAAATCGCCCAATCAAATGGTCCATCCAGACGCTAAGCGGCGTACGCTCGAAACCGAAGGGTGCCGAACCGGAAGAAGGGCGGTCCGTGAAGAAGCTGGCGAAGTTGTCGTGGCGGGCTCGAGGTGGTGGTGGTACTTGCATCGCCGAAGTTGACCACCCGATTCGCGGCTATCGAATCAACCCAAAGGGCCGGCCAAATTCTCTCGCGCTATCCGGGCCCGATGGATTGACCCCTACGGTGTCGTGGATCTCCTTCGACGGAACCGCCTACTGGGTCCGGCTCTCAGCATCTCAGGGCTGGCCGCGTTCGATTCGGGTGACCCAAGGCGATGTCGACGGAGCGAAGGAGTAATTCTCGGGGCGCGAAGCGACCCCGCCACAGGGGAGGGACGGGGCCGATTCGCACAACTCACAATTCCGCCGTTCACTGTTCTACCGGACCGACCCTTGCAAATGGACCGATTCTGGGATTACGGCCGCGTGAACTGACGCGAAGCAGCCGCCCCGAAGGGCGGCCGCAACGCTGATGGAGCTGTTCACCTCCACTCCACGCACGCCCCCAAAACGTGTCTGACGTGAGGCGCATCAGCAGTATGCCCGTCGCTGCACGGGCTGAACATCGCCCGATCGGGTGGTTCCCCCACTCCTCGTCTGGCGTCATCAGACGGATCAGTCCCGCGCACCACGTCTCGACCTTCTCGTGGGGCCAGGTGCGGACCCATTCGGCGATTTCTGGATGACCGGCAGCCTCGAGGTCGTCGGCGAGGAGGAAGTCTTCGATTGGGGTCGCATGAAGTGATCATGCGGGTCGGCGCCTCTGATTTCAACGAAAGATGTCTGGCGCGCATCAAGGCTTTCGTTACACGCGTCAGGACCTCACGGCACGGTGCCGGCGTCTCCTTACGCGTTGTGAAATAATCCGACACTCAGTTAGCGGCTTTCCGCCGGCCGAACTCCCTGACAGCGGTCAGGCCATCCCGATCCGTGTGGGCCTCGCTTCCGCTGTGGCGGGGGACAGCGACGACCGAATGTTTCACCGCTAGTAAGACCGCAGCTGAGCACCCGGATCTATGATGCTGACGCGGCAGGTCAGAGTCCACTAGATCCTGAAGAAGATCACGATCGACAGCGAGGTCGCCTGAGATCGTCAACCAGGCTACAAACCGACCGTCAGCCGCATCATTCAGCTGCTTTGCCAAGCGGGCGGCCTGTGCCGTTCGGAGCCCGAGGCGACGCGGACGGACGTAGATGATCTGGTGCACTTGATGCTGCCTCCCCTCCCCCTGCCAAGGCTCTTACCGGTGGCCGCAGAAATAGTCGCAACGGGCCTACAACTCGATGGCAACCTCCTGTGTAACGATCTGCCAGCAGCGGCCTACTTCCACGACGAAGGCGGGGCACGGGTCGCCTGGCTGTGAGCGGAGACCTTCTGAGGGCGGAGGGTAGGCGGTCTCTGCTCGCGGCCCAATCCCGCAATGGAAAGGATTGGGCCGGCCACCGACCGGGGTGGCCAGGATGGTGCGTGCCATCCTCGACACATTGTGAGATCTGCAGACCGACGGTGATACCGACTCAACCAAAGGCGACAAGGCCAGTAATCCGATACCAAAGGCATCGGTGGGCGCCCGCTGTCGCGGAGGTAGGGGTGCGGGAGCAGTGGCCTGTTAGCCGGGCGAGGATTCTCAGGCCACCACACCCCCATTGCCGATGGTGATCGCTCCAACTGAGTCGAGATAGAGCCGATCGGATGGATCGGGACAACGTCAGGACAACGCTGGAGCCAAGCATTAGCGACTCAGGGCGGCTCGATCGTCGAGGGGCAGCGACGGCTGGACCTACCGCCAACACAGCCGTAACTGACCCTCGGCCGACGATGCTGACAGCGCGGCTCACGGCGGAGTAGAGCCGAGGGGACTGAAAGCGCACAACCCACGGACAACAGCCGAGGGTGGACGCCGTCTGCTCGCAGCCCAGCCCCAGGAGACCAGTCACAGGGTCCGGGCGCCCGACACTCACCCCGTGCGGGGAATCCAAGAGGATGGTCTCAACATGGTACAGACAGGACGGCGGTGACCAATAGGAGAGTGGACCCCGCCCCAGGCGGTTGGGACGGGGCCACTCACCGCCAACCCTCGGAGCGGCATCAGCTTGGCGATCTGTGCATCGCCCCGAGGTATTGGGATCGTGACAGCCAACACTGAGCTGTGCAATCCGACAACGACTGCTGCGCTGTACCGCGGCCAAACCCCAGTGGAAAGGATTGGGCCGGCCATCTCACCCCCTCGATGGCGGGGATGCTGGTGCGTGCCACCATCCCGAAAGGTTCTGAGGGCACAGGTCCACCGCTGATACAGCGCCCAGCCGTACCATCAGAGACCTATGTTGGATTGGCTCGAGGACGACATTCTGGAGGACGACGAGCTCTACGACGACACGCCGCTCCAGGAGCCAAAGCTGTCGGCCAATGAGGCCAACCACATCACCAAGACGCTCGCCGGCGAGGCGGCCACCATATGGCTGATGACCGGCAATCCTCGCTGCCGGGATGGGGTGCCACCCTGCGGACTTCCGGGCTAGTTGCGTTTGTCGCAGCGACTCAGGTCTCAGGAGGCTCCCGGACAGGACGCTCGTGCGAAGGTGGGGACTGCGCATGCGGAGCGCGCTGTCCAATCTCACCCCGGTAACCGAGACGCCGCAGGATCCACGTACCAAACCGACTGGGTGGCTTTCGGAGCTGTGCCTCCTTGGCCTCGGCCTCATGGCCCTCGGTCACGTGCACCGGAAAGTTCGGCTTGGCATTGGGGTTGTGGTCCACTTCACCCATCGTTATTCATTGTCAAAATCCGACTGCCTTCGCATGGCCTGACCCAATACGCCGGATAGCGGTCATGGACCACCAACTGATCGCTGGGCCAGAATTACGGCGTGGTCGCATCCTGGATATCCGCCAAGGCAGCCAAGGGGATCGAAAGTGACATCGCGGGTCGTGGCCTAATCGCCGTCGAGGCGGTTGAAAAGGATGAGGTGGTCGCCGTGAAAGGTGGCCATATCGTGTCCACCGCGGCGCTCCAGTCCTTGCCTCTTGAGCTCCAGAATTCGGACGTGCAGATCACTGATGATCTTCATCTCGTGGCGCTGACTGACGAGGAGTACGAGTCGGTCATGCTCTTCCTCAACCACTCCTGCGAGCCGAACGTCGGTTTTGGCGGCAACAGCGTCCTCATCGCGATGCGCGATATCGAAGCCGGAGAGGAGCTGACAACCGATTACGCCCTCTTCGATGATTTTGACGGTTCAATGGAGTGCCACTGCGGACGACTGCTCTGTCGGGGACAAATCGACGGGCGGGACTGGCAGCGGAACGATCTTCAGGAGAGGTATCGGGGCTACTTCTCCTGGTACTTGGCGCGAAGGATTCTGGAATTGCCTTAAAGCCGGGCGAGGGCACAAGTGTCCCCGTCCGCCGGAACGGGGTGTTATCTCCGGTCCGATCTGAACAACCAGCCGAGAGCGGCAAAGGGCCTCCCGAGGACAACTCTGGGTGCCCTGCAGGGTCTCTGTCATTGACCTCTCGCCCTTCACCTGGGCCACCTGTCTCACAGATCCATTACACGATGTTGGCCAAATCTCAATGACGTCGACTCAGTCTGGTCTGATGGAACCGGTCTCAGAGGAACGAAGAGCAGAAGGTCGCATTCGTCGCGAGGTGCTCGCCGTCGTAGTTCTCGTCCTGGCGCTGCTGTTGGTGCCCGGCGCTCCTTGTGTTGCGAATGTGGCGGCCCGATCTGATCCGACTGGTACAAGCTCCGCTTCCAGAGGCTCGGACGCCGTGTCGACGGCTCCGGTCATTTCACACGTCCGGGTCTCCTCGTGGACCTTCGAGGGCCATCAGGTGTACTCGTACGTTCCATCCCACCCGGTCGGGCTTGTCTTCATGTTCCATGGCAGCGATGGAGGAGCTGATTTCGCAGGAAAGATTGAGTCCGTGGATCTCCTCAACGAGTTGACCGACAGGGGGTATGGCTTCGTCGCGACCGACAGCACCGAGCGGACGGGGCGCAAACAATGGGACATCGTCGACACCACTACGCAGACGAATCCGGATCTCGCTCGGATCGATAGCCTCCGACAACGGATGGTTAACACGACACCGGTGACGCCGGCCACGCCTGTCTATGGCATCGGCATGTCCAACGGCAGTGCCTTCGTGTGCCTGTGGGCAACCGCTTCCGCTGCCGCGGGCCAAGCCGTGTCGGCCGTCGGGATGTACATGGACGGAGTACCCGCCTCGGTGCGCGGCTCGGTGGGATGAAGGTTCCAACCTTCATGGTCGTTGGCCAGAACGACACGGTGACGAACCCTGCGAAGGAACGCAATGACCTCGAGCGCATCAAAGGCACGGGTGTCCCGACGGAATTCCATCAGGTCATCGGACAGCCGGTCTACGCCCAGCGATACCTCCGGATACCGGGCGTCAGCCTGAGCGAGGCCGATGCAATCGTGGATGGCTTCATTCGAGTGGGGTTCCTCAATGACCAAGGAGCCGTCAATACAACGATGTTGGACCAGCTCGAAAGCGGCTCCCACGCGGTCAGGGTTGCCTTGGCCCGAGGCTTGCCCGCTGGGCTGAGCGGCTCCCAGAAGCTGGAGGTGAAGGAGGAGACTCTGGCCACCGCGGGTGCCCATCAGTTCAACGCCGAGTTCAAGGCGCAAAACGCCCTGTTCTTTTATTCTCACCGTTAGCCGATCCGACAGATATCGCTTCGGTGCCGAATTCGGCCGACACATTATTGGGATTCTGGGCCGTGCACCGAACGCTCACCTCGGTTGTCCGTGAGTTCGTCGCGAGGTATCCCCGCACGCCGGTTCGGTGACCTTCGCGGCGGGTGCCACAATTGCGCATGGCTAGACGCAAGCGGTCCCCGCAGGAAAAGAAGGGAATCTCTCTGGCCCGGGACCGTGTCCACGATGGGTGGAAGCTCGACAAGCCGTGGCGAAAGGAACGCACGAGAAGGCGGACAAGGGCCGAGCGTGCGCACCGTCATCAGGTGAAGCAGGAACTGCAGGCAGGCGCCGATGCGGATCCAGGAAGCTTGCGACGGAAGCCGGTCTACAAGGATCCTGGACCCACACTGGGAGAACATCTGGAGCAGGGCAGAGAACGTCAGACGAATCTGCAGGATCAACCCCGAAAGAATAAGGCTGCCCGCCAGCGACGATCCTGGCGGCGAAGGAACACCTGAGACTTGTTGGCCCGGGTATCCCAGTACGCCGGGGAGGGGCGCCAGGCCAACATGCGGCACGAGTGGGGGGAATCGCCCTTTTACCTACTCGTGGGGGCTTAGTGCTCGTGGTGCCCGGGATGCTCATGAGACGGCCCGACATGGCCTCTCTGATCCGTCGGCGCGGGGACCTGGCCCCGGAAGCCCAGAACTTTTAGGAAGAACAGTCCGATCCGGTTCGGACGCTTGCGCAACTGCGCCGCCTTGGCGTCGGCCTCGTGACCGTCAGTCACGCGAATCTTGTGGGCCTGATTCGCATACCGCGCCCGTCCACTCACCCTTTGAACGCTATCGGAGAGCGGTTCTTGACGCACTTGTTCGGCTCACTCCAGGGCGCCCTCGAACGCCGGACTGGGGCCTCGGTTAGCACGGCGACTGGTGCTGCCAGATAGCTTCTACTCTCCGAGAGTTGCCAGCCAAAGAGGTAGCATTCGCTGCGTCCGCGAAGAGCGAAGGGGAGAAAAGAGATGCCTGAGTTCCCTGCGATTACTCACGTGGCACTAACGGTTACGAGCCTTGAACGGAGTGTGCCTTGGTACAAGGATCTGTTCGGCTCGGACCCAATCCTTGACGAGGACACAGGTCCGTTTCAGCGCATCGCTTGGCTTACCGGCGGCACAATCGTTGGCCTAACTCAGTTCCCTGACTTGGACAGCACTGAGCCGTTCAACGAGCGGCGGCCGGGGCTCGATCATCTGGCTTTCGGCTGTGCCAACCGCGATGAGTTAAAGGCATGGGAAATCCATCTGAACGAACTCGGCATCCCCAACGGTGGCATCGTGGACACGCCTCAATACTCGGCATTGTCGTTTCGAGATCCTGACAACATCGCACTTGAATTCTTCGCACCCCGGGGCTAAGACCGGCGGAGCATCCGACTGCTTATAGGCCATCCGACACCGCCGGAAATGGGGCTGATGACGAATCCAGCGGCGGCGAAGGGGGACATCAGCCCCGAGGAAAGAGTCAAAGCTTATGGATCGCCGGAGTATGTGGTCGGAGTCGGGGTC
Source organism: uncultured Acidimicrobiaceae bacterium (assembly GCA_963850185.1). Taxonomy (GTDB): domain Bacteria; phylum Actinomycetota; class Acidimicrobiia; order Acidimicrobiales; family RAAP-2; genus Bog-473. The sequence goes on along the minus strand of CAWKKE010000016.1, from coordinate 271,598 downwards.
GGACGCCCCCCTGCCTTATTGATCCTCTGGAGGTTCTCCGCAGTCATACAACCCTTCGTCCAATCGGAGGGTGATGCGACACCTGGCGGGACGTCATTGCAGTCATGCCCCGGTGATGCAATCGACCGGTCCCAACCTTGCTGATACGACTTGGAGGGACCTGATGACCCGCACCCCGTGAGACTCAGGGATAGTCCCACGAAGGCGACCAGCACCAAGCTGGTGAACCTCACGCGAATATTCAATCGGTCCAGACCACCCATCCCTGCGAACTCCAGAGGGTGCCTCTGTGCACCAGGGGTGGCAGCCTAGGAGGGTGCTTCTGGGGGCGGCTCATGCACGGCGGCCTCCCAGACCTTGCCGGAAAGGCGCACGGCCACCACTCGGGAGACCGCGATGCCCACAGCCATGGAGGTGGCCCAGGTGAGGGCGGCGCCCCAGGTAACTCGCCGGTCCGCCGGACCGCTAGGAGGGGGCTCGTGACGAACTATGCGCCAGGCCATGGTGAGCAGGCGCTGGGTCACGAAGGCACCCACGGCCACCGAGGCGGCGTTCACCACCTTCCAGCCCAGATTCTTCTGCTCGGGGCTGGCATTGGCGGGCTTGTGCGGCCTCCATGTGTGGTGGTAGCTATCCTCCATCCGGCCCCAATGATGCCTCCCATACCGCCAGGCTTCAACTGACGTTCGGCCACCGACCGGGGACCATACGATTTCACGCTCCCGAATCCTCCATGGCGCGATCCTCGATCGCAGAGAGACTGCCCCACTTCGCCGGGACGGGGAGCAGTCCTTTCGGGGGCCTCAACTAAGTTCATCGGTGTATGACGCAGGCCGAGACGTCGTGGGCGTGTCTGTCAGAGCCCTGGCAGATTGCCTTCCAAGAAGCGTGGAGGTCTTTCCGCTCGGGTTCGGCTGGTGTGGGCGCTGTCGTGACAAACGGGGCCGGTGCCATAGTCGCAACTGGTTGCAGCCGAGTGTTCGATGAACCCGACAGAACCGCTCCGCTCGCCGGGACGTGGATGGCCCATGCCGAAATGAACGCGCTGGCTCTCTTGGACCGTGATGCCCGCGAGGGACACACCCTCTACACCACGTTCGAGCCATGCGTGATGTGTGCTGCGACGATTCGGATTTACCGAATCCCTACGGTGCTCTATGCCGCCGCTGATCCAGTCTGGGACGGCATGCATGACCTGTTCTCCAAGCTCGAACCAATCGCACGGGGTTTGCCCGAGCGAGACCTGTTGGGTGGCCCTTGGGGAGCATTCGCCCATCTTCTCCATCTGGTTTGGCTCGCTGATCAAGCCCCGGATCACGTTCTCGAGGCCCACCGGAGATTGACCCCTGAGTTCTTGGCGGCAGCGACGAGGCTGGCGTCAAGCGGCGAGCTTCGACGTTCCGCATCGTGCCAAGAAGACGTCCGGGGCGCGGCAAGCATTGTGTGGACCGACGTCGAGTCACTTGCCGGCTGACGGGGTCCGTCCACAGCTGTAATCCGAGACCTTGGGCTCGTGTCAGCGGTGCCACCGCCCAGCCTGCCCCCCTAACGCGGGGATCGGGTGCCACCGTGCGGCGCTTAAGGGCTAGGGAGAAAGTGCCGCGTTTTCGGTGGCGAAGGAGGCCGCGGCGACCACAGGTTTGTTCAGGTGCGACCCTCCCATGGAGCCGAGGAACGGCGCGCTCCCGTAGGCGAACACGCCGCCGTCAGAGGCGACCAGCCAGTAGCCGAGGCCATTGGCGCGGGCGGTCATGGCGACCACCGGGGCGTTGAGGTGCATGGCGCCCGTCGAGCCGAGGAAGGGAGCGGAGAACCCAAAGACACCGCCATCGCTCGCCACCAACCAGTAGCCGCCTGTGGCGTCGTCTACGGCCAAGCCCACAACGGGCTTGTTGAGCGGCTTGCCTCCCTCTGATCCCAGGAAGTTGGCGTTCCCGAAGGTGAACACGCCGCCGTCGCGTGCCGCCAGGTAGTAGCCCCCGTTATCCGGGGTGACAGCGATGCCCACCACCGGGGCGTTCAGATGCGTTCGAGCCATCGAGCCGTATGACTGGGCGTCACCGAAGGGGTACACACTGCCGTCTGACCCCACGAGGTAGTACCCGCCACCGTCGCGAGTCGCGGCCATGCCGACGATGGGTGCCGCGGGCGGGCTGGCGCCCAAGGAGCCGAAGAAGCCTGCTCCGTCGTAGGAGAACACACCGCCATCAGCGCCGACCAACCAGTAGCCGCCAGAGGGGCTGCTGGCCATGCCCACCACGGGAGCGACGAGGTGAAGGTTGGCGCCCGAGCCGTAGAAGTTGGCCGCTCCGAAGGTAAACACCCCTGCGTCGGCGGCGCCCAGCCAATAACCGAACCCTAAGGGGTCCTCACTCGGCGTTGTGACAGGTGGTGCGCAATCAGTTTCGGTCTGCGTCGAGCCGGTAATGTCGATGTTCCAGCCGCTAAAGGTGTTGCAGTTCAACGTCGCGGTCGAGCCGGGATCCACCTCCACTCCGAAGCCGAAATTGTCGGGCACGTCGGGGGCGCTCCGTCCGATCTGATTTCCGTCGATGACGATGCCGGTGCTGTCGGCGGCCGCGTCCACGCCAATGTCGGTTCCGGCACCTGTGATGGTGTCGCCCGTCAGGGTGACATTGGTCGCCCCGAACAAGAGTACAGCAACGTTTGCGTTCGCGTCAGTGCCGTAGCCGCTGCCGAAGATGGTGCTGTTAGTGGCACTGCCCCTGGCACCGTCTTGGTACACCAAGCCGTTCTGGCCGGTGACGCCCTTGAGGGACGCGGGCGGATCGATCGTGCTATCCGAGACGTTCATGGTCATGCCGTACGCGTGCATCGCGTCCTTGTTGTAGTCGCTAACGATGGTGTTGGTAATCGTGAGGGTCTGTCCAGCAGTGCCGTTGCCCACGATCGCCCTTCCAACTTGGCAGTTACTCCCTTCTGTTATCCCGGTGACGGTGACGTTGCTCACCGATCCGCCCGCACCGTTGAACCAAATGCCATACAACGCCGCCCTCCCACACGAACCTATGGGCTGGGTCTGTGTAAACCCAGTGCCCATGATCGTCAGGTTCTCGACGTTCATCGACGTACCGGCGTTCGTCACCACGGCGCCGTTGAATGACCCATTTGCGACATCGTGGGCGGTGATCGTGAACTCGGCGCCATTAAGGGTGACCCCGTCTGGGATCATGAGCGGGACCGTCGTGTCGCAGTCGCCGGTCAGGGTGATGACGCCCCCAACGGGCGCTGGCAACGCGCAGGTGGGCGCCGCAGAGGCCACGCCAACGTCGGTCAAGAGCACAGCGGGGGTGATTACGGCAGATGATGCGAAAAGCGTCAGACCGGCAATCCAGGCTCGGAGTCGCATCGACCCTCCATTTCAGCGCAGCCGGCCGACCTCTCCCGGGCGGCGCAACTCCTTAAAAGCTCTATAGGCCAAGGAAAGCGCCCACGGCGCCACTGGAGCTTGGGCAGTATCACTCATGGGGTACCTCTTATGAGTGACATTGGGGTGTGACACTCACACTGCAAGCGTAAACCTGTCAACAAGCTGTCAACGTTTGACGTCAACTAATTGTCAATGGATTGTCTCGGTGGAAATCCCCTCCGCGGAGGTTCAATGCGTGCGGCGTCGAGAGCCAAACGGGGCGCGAAGGCTCATCCTCGAGCCGGGCGCGTTGAGCAGCGCCGCAGGCCCCACAGCTATTGGAGTTGTCCTTGCGTTTATGCTCATCCGCCTACGCCAACAGCACAATCTGGCGCGTGGTCGAGGATCCCTCAGGCAAGGATTTGGACGCGGTCCGCAGCGATAGGTGGCCGGTAGCGGAGATTCGTACCCCATGGCGTTCACCGGATCAATGCCAATGCGAGGGGGCACCATTACGCCGGACCTGGGCGCCACGCTTCGGCATGAGTGGGCGTCCAAGGCTCCTCAAGCTCCGGAACATCTACGCGATGCGCGTCTGTTTTGGCGCGTCACACCTTGGTCCTGTCAGGGCAGGGGTTCCCAGAAGAAGTGGCGCGCCGAACCCGGAGGGAATTCTCTAGTCGCCCGAATTCGTGCTGAGGCAATGCGGTCACTCGGGTCCTAGAAACGCGCACCGTGGCGCCGCCCTTGTCGCTCGGAAGGTGTTCTCGAGCCTTCCGCCACCGCCACGCCGAGTGACGGGAAGATGCGGCCACACGGATCGAGAGTGACGATGATCGAGCCGTGGGTCATCCGCTCCTGGATTGCCTTAGGTGCGCACCGTTGGCGATCGCCAGGGCGATGGCAATGTGCCGGAGATCAATGCCAGCAGAGGTCCGAGCGGCCGATCTCCTTGCGAGCCTTCTTCCACGTCTGCGGCGAGAAGGAGGACAGATGGGGAAGGGTTGCAGCGGGTGTTCAGGAAAACGAGCCCATCGGGCCCGGACTGAGTTCGATTGGCGGGTAGCTGGTCCTCGAGCATGTGTCTGCAACGTCAGTTGACGTGCTCCCTGAAACCCGGTAAACAACTCGCCAAGCAGGTGGGGCGCACCTGAGGACGGGGAAGTCCAATGAGGACGGGTATTCGAGGCGGTTTGCCTTCGCACTGGCGGAGTCGTTGGCAATCATGACTGGCCCAAGGGCAATTGGGAGGCGATCAATATGGGAGTTCGTGTAGAAAGCCTGCGAGGAGCGGTCATTTCGCTGTCAATGGCATCGCTGTTTGCTGCAGGATTCGGCGTCAGCTCCTTCCTTTTGGACATCTCCTCGGCGAGTGGCGCGCAGTCAGTTCCGGTTCCATCGTCCGAGACCAGCGCAGTGCTCTCGGCCGACACGGTTGCGGGGAGCAGCGCACGGTCGGTGGCCGCCGCACTCGTGGCCGACTTTCAGGCAGGCAAGACTTCGAACATCTGCTCGCTGGCGCCCCCATCGGTGCGATCACGCTGCAAGTCTGAGGTCAAAGGGGAACTCGACGGAACCCACCCCTCCTTTCCTCATGTGCGATTGAGTTCAGTCCGGGTCACTGGAAACAACGCGACATACACGTTGTCGTGCTCGGGCGCCCAGTACTGCGGCAATTTCACCGGCCGCAACGTGTCGCAGGCGATTGTCAAGCAAAATGGGAAGTGGTATCTCGTCTACAACTCCACCAATTTCGGGAATTTCGCACTCTCAGTCAACTCCGGCTCTGGTGACGACTCGGGAAGCTCGGGGAATACCGGCTCCTCGGCGGGGGGGACAAAAGGAAGCTTGACAGCTTTTTGCAAAGACGTCCGTACGGTCACCGGCGATGTCACAACGCTTCTCGCCACCTCCAAGGACGGGGGTACGGAGGTTTCCGCTTCTCTTCTCCACAAAGCCGCCACGGCCGCACAACACCTGGCAAATGAGGCGCCTTCCAAGGTCAAGCAAGACGCCGAGGCTCTCGCGAGGGATCTGAAATCGCCGAATAGCGCCAACAACAACATGGTGGTCGACGAGGCCTCCTTGTCGAGCGACTACGACCTCGACTGTCCGGGAGGCGTTGGCTATACCGGTGGTTCCGGTAACAGCGGCAACTCCGGTAACAGCGGCGATTTGGGTAACAGCGGCGACTTGGGTAACAGCGGCGATTTGGGTAACAGCGACAACTCAGGTAACAGCGACAACTTCGGTAACTCCTAGGGAAGTCCCCTCAGCTGGATCCGTTCAGTCGCAGCATGGAATGACTCGTACGCACCGGTCAGTTTCCATTGTCGGCTCTAGCGATGGCTGCCCGAAACTGGCGGCCCAGCCCAAAAATGTCGGTGGGAGGCAGGGCAGGGGCACATCAATCATCGAACTCAACTAGCGCCGCAGGACGAACCCCCGGATCCTGTCAGGCCCAAGAGGTGGTCGGGACCGCTCAACAACGGCGTCACGAATGCACTCGCGGCGCAGGCGACCATCGAGTGCCTGCCCCGACGTTCCGTGCTTACGCGACCGGAGCTGATTTCAGGTGAGACATTTATTGACGGACCGTAGAGAGAAGCGGGGCAACATTTCATGGGAACTACTCGCACTCCAAGAAGAAGAATGCTGGGTCTGACGGCCCGCCTTGGAGCAGTGGTGGCAGCCGCGACACTCATTTTCACCGCAGCTGCCGGTGATGCTGGAGCGAGCACAAGCAAGTTTTGTAAGGACGGCAACAGCTTCGGAAGTTTCATAAACAATGCGGGTAGTGGCCGCGCAAGCGTCACAAAGATAATCAGTTTGGCGAAAAAGACCGCAAACGATGCGCCCGCATCGGCGAAGGCAAGCTGGAACGCAGTGGCGGGAGACTTTTCGAACGCGTTGCATGTTTCCAATTCGAATAAAGCGCAGCAGAAGCAAATCGAGAAGCAGCTGACGTCAGATATAGGCCGTGCCCACAAGTCCCTGACGAAGGCATGTGGTTAAGCGGAAGGAACTTACCGGCGTCGCCGGCCGAACTCTCGGGCAGCGTTCAGGCCCTCGATGTGGTCCGGACGTGACCAGACTCGCCACCACCGGCCGTCGCTTCTGCGCCAGAGCCAGCGCCCGGTCCCATGCACTGCGCCGCGGAGCCGACGCTGAACCCCTGGGCGGGGCGGTCGCCCAGAGGCATCGGGCTCAAGGAGCGGGAGCGAATGAGGGCGGAGAAATGCAGGACGCGCCGGCGGCGCACGGAATGTTGCTCGGCGGCAGCGGCACGATCCGAGCGGTCGTGGTCGTCCGGGGGACGGTGACTCGAAGGTTGAGATGGTGCTCCGGTCACCCTGACATGTGCGTGAATCGCTGTGCTCTGGTGCGCGTGATGGGTGGACCATGTCGGACCATGAAGGCCCAGACCACCTAGACAAGCTCGACGATGCCGACGAGGACTTCGACCCAGCCGGGGAGGCCGCGCGCCGAGGGTAGACCTAAACTTCTCGCAGCCCAACCCCCACTGCGAAGGATCGGGCCGAGCCACGCCCTCGATGGTCAGGATGCTGCTGCGTGCCATCATCCGGACACCTTCGAGCTCTGCTGCCCACCGCTGATACGCGAGTAAGCCTGGCCCAGGCGAGGGTAGGCCGGAGCAGGATCGGGTCGCACGGCGACACCACCGGCATCGGCGACCCGATCCCGCCGCGATTGGCGAGGGTCAGCTACGGCTGGGGACTTCCCGCTAGTGGTCAGCCGTAACTGCCCCTCAGCCCCCATGCTGAGATCCCGGGTCACGGCGGAGTAGAGCCGACCGGACTGATCGCGCACAACACACGGTCAACGGCCAAGGGTCGGGTCCGCCCATATGTGGCGATTCGGCCGCACCCCCAAAAGCGATGGAGGCCGAGCTCGACGAAGATCCAACGCCACGCCAGTATCCGAAGTTCTCACACCTCGGGTTGACGGTGGTGAGGTTGCAGGTCGCTGCGATGGCGCTAGACGCCAGGCGTACGCAGCAAATATTATCCGCAACATGCATTGCAACAAGGCGGCGAGACCCTTCCTGCCTCCACTTTGGGACGCGATTTTGATTGCGGCGTCCTGCAACGCAGTGGTGCTCATGGGCGCGTCATCGGCGGGAGCGGCGGGGGGTGGTCAGACCGGAGCGTCCTCAGCGTCGTCCCCCTTTTGTGCGGACGCGCGCCAACTCCAGACTTGGGGGACAGCTCAACAGCCGGGGCCGGATCAATACGACAACCCTGATGGGCAGACTGTGCTCAACGATGATGCACCGTACTTGGAGAAGTTGGCCACGGAAGCACCCGCGGGAATCAAACCTGCACTTGTGGAATGGGCGAACTTCGCGGAGGCGCTTGACCCCAACGACTCCAATCCGGCCGTCGCGAATCAGCTGCAGTCGGCGACAAACGCGGCGAATCGAGTCGAAAATTGGATGGTCTATGACTCGAGCTGTAGCGACCCGTACCGCCACGGCGAGAAGGTATTCAACAGCATTGCGGCGCCGACCAACAAGAAGGCTAACTCCGGAGGATTTCATCTGCCCTGGTTTTGGATCGGAGCGGGGCTTGTGCTGCTCCTCATTGTCGGGTTTGTTGTTGGGAAGGGCGGGTCCTCAGAAGAGGATGTGCAGACGGCAAGCGTGAGGCCGGATCCAGCACCAAGGCGCACATTCGGCGCGTCCACTCAGCAGAAGCGGTCATGTCTGCCCTGTAACGGGCGGGGCAAGACAAATTGTCAGAGCTGTGGTGGTACTGGAAGGGCCACGTTTGGTCCCTCCTTGGGGCCGCAAGCCGGCCCTACGAATTGCGGCATGTGTCAAGGCCGCGGATACATCACGTGCACGGCATGTAGAGGAACAGGTACGACCTAAATCCGGCCTGAACCGAAACGACCGACCCAAAGGGGCGGCGCAACCCTGATCGGTCCTCGTCCGCCCAAATACGCCCCCAACGGTCACCAACCTGAAGCGGGCCGCGTCGGCATCTTTCTCGGCGGCGCGGCAACCCACAATCACCCGATCGGGTGATGCGGTGATTGCGAAGCGACCCCGGCCGAAGCCGGGGGGAAGGTGACCGGGGCCGGGGTCGCTCGCGTCCGCCTGATCTGGTGTCGGCACAACGGGCGGCGGGCCTGAGTCTTCCTCGTCGATGGAGGCGAAACGGACCCCGCCACCAGGGGAAATCAGGTGACTGGGTCGCCGTCGCAATCCGGACCGGTTGTGGGAGTGGCCCTGTCTTCGCGTGACTTACCCGAAGAGCGTCGCCGTACAAGGAGCTCTCTCGTTCCCGATACGGTTCAAATCTCTCGCTACGAAGTCGCTGCCTCAGGGATCGTCATGTCGCCTCGAGCGATCGCAAGAACGGACGAGATGAGCTCGGTTGCGGCCGCCGTGGCGTCCTCGAAATTGTGTCAACCGCCTTCAAGACCGTGGCTTGGTGACGCGACGCAGATCGGCGATATTTTGAGGACCAGCCCCATTAGTTTCGAGGCGTGACCAGGAGGATCGCCGTGGACCAGCTCGTTGAAGCAGGCGAGATCGCGGCCAGATTGACCCAATCCGGCCGGACATCGATCGTTCACGATTGGCGCCACCGGTTCTGGCTGAGTCGGACCACCCGTTCCCCGAGCCAGTGGCGACCCTCAAGGCCGGCCAAGTGTGGGCCTGGCCAGACGTCGAGAAGTGGGCGAAGGCGACAGGGCGAGAGACCGTGAAAGGAGCCTGATGGCAGACCTTCAAGAAATACTGCTGAGAGTGCTGCGAGAGCTTGGCCCCGATGCTTCGGACGAAGAGATTGCGAAGAAGATGACCGAGTACATCGAGGCACTTTCGGAGTCGGACCGGGCGGAGGTCAACGATCAGATGCTCAGGCTCACCACGTCCGCGCAGCTCGCCCATCTTCGCGAGATCACCGAGGACGAGTCGCTCGGAGCGATCCCTGAACCATCGCCGGAGGATGGCGGACCCGCTGGCCCGCCGGCCTAGCGCCGCCGGCCGAACTGACAGCGGTCAGTCCCTCAAGGTGGTCGAGGCAGCCTCCCACCCGGCTCCATCTGTCGTCGCCTAGGGGCGAGAGCCGTCGCCTGGCCAGGACGGGTCCTCAGCGCAGTGGTACGCCTGACCTTTGGCGTCGTGCACCATGGCCGTGCCGGGCCATTGCCGGGCCATTGTTCACGACCCCCAGAGACACGGCATCCACAGCGCCGTGACGCCATCGTGGAGCGGGCGCTGGTTCTCGCCCAGCATTGACCGCTGGTGGCGGGTACAGAGCTGCCCGGACCACATCGAGGGGCTGAGGAGCTCAGGGAGTTTGGGGCTCTCCTTCCCGCAACGGATAAATGGGTATGGGGGTTTGCATGAGCACTCCCTACGTCGAGATGGACTTGCAAGGACTTTTCATCCGCCAGCGCCTGGACGTCGATGCCCTTGGCGATCAAGCATTGGAGCTAGATGCCTCGTTGTGGCACATGATTGACATCGAGAGAGCTGTCACCTGGTGCGGGCTCTCCTTGACGCTTGGCCAGGAACGACGCATCTGGAGTGAGACGCCAGAGGACCGGCGCTGCGAGACGTGCGTTGGTCATTTTGCGAAGGAAGTCGTACAGAAGCCCATTGTCTAGGCGGTTCTCGCGCCAGCGGGTGGAAACCACCCGATCAGGTGATTTCGGGGCTGTGTCCGATGGGTACAAAGTCACCACACCACGTCAAGTCACGATGACGCGGTGTGCGTGAGCGGCTCCCTTTTGGGGGTCCAGCTCCGCGTCGGGCGGCGCTATCGGCGCTCGACTCCAGGGGCGTTGTCGACCATCCTCTCCACCCGGTGGTCGCTGCGCGGTCAGTCACGGGTCTGGCGTTCATCCACGTTACGTATGGGTACTTAGTTGCCCGTGCGACTTGCTGCAGAGTCGAATCTCTCGTCGACGGCTCCCCGGGTCTCAAGGCGCTCCGGGGGGCTGTTCGCCTCCGCCACTGCCGGCTGGTGTGCGTGACGGGTGGGGAGCTCGGCAGCCCCATCAATGCGCGGATTTGGCGTCGCGTGTGTCCGTGACGCCGTCGGGCAAGGCGCACAGCGTTTGGTTGTCGGACGGCCCTCGAACGACCGGACGGCCCTCGGGCCAGCCTGACCGACAACAGGTCCCGCCGCGACCCCCAATGTGCCAGGAACTGGTGGGTTGGCGTCATCCTATCCCCAGCCACAACTCGGGGACTAAGGTCCGCATCGATGCCACCCGACGAGGTGATCGCAGAAGCCCGGAAGCATGGCCAGGCGCCGCCGTGGTTCTGGCCTTCGGGCTTTCTTCTCATAGTCGCCATTTCCGCGTGTGTGATCATCGGCTGGTTCACGCTCCTTGCTCCTGAATGGCGCTTCGCCAACTCGGCCACTCAGAGCAACGGTGACTTCTTCAACATCGCGTCGCCTAGCGCCGCGACGTGGAAGCCCTCGGCCAGTGAGTATTGCAGTGACGTCGGGGAACTGAACAACGACCCCCCGGGACTCGGTCAGCACACTCCGCTTGAGGCCACACTCATAGCGAACAGTGCACCCACCGCGACGGCGCACGCGGTCGCAGTCCGCCTGTTCGACGCATTGCGCGTTCAGAACGCGACCCAAGCGGATATCAACGCCGTGAATAGTGCCTACATGTGCCCATCGACTTCAACCAACAACTAGGGGGCTCCCGGCGGGAAGCGTTGCCAACCACTCCATCACCGGGCGCCCCGTCGGTGCGTGCGGTGTTGATCACGCCCCTCGGAAAAGGCGCACCGGGTTTGGAGTCGAGACGGCCTCCGGGACGACTTGACCGCTCTTCGGTCCGCCTGACGGGCGGCACCGCTCCCGACGATGAGCGGTGGATGCGTGAGGACCGAACCGCGTAATCCGGGCCGCGAGTGCCGACTTCGGGATCACCCAATCAAGGTTCGAACGGATCGAGCTACACGCCAACGATGTCTCTAGGAAGTGGGGCACGTCGTACGTATCGGACCGCATGGGTCCACAATAATTTCGGACCCCCCACACCAATATCTCTGCGAAGTAGCTTTCCATTGTGGACGATGACGACCCCGGAATAATCCATGTGCCGCGTCGTACCGTCGACCGGGCGGGCATCGTCGTGGCCATGTTCGTTGCCATTGGAATCGGCTTCGCCATCGGGTGGCTCGTTTTTCACCCGGCGACGACGCAGGCGAGGACGGGCCAGGCAACCGGAACGGTCACGGAGCCGGTACACAACGCCATTGTTCCGCGTCGCTTGCGTACCAACACCACCACGACGACGGCGCCAATGGCGACTACGATCCTGGCAGCACCTCCCGCTTCAATCGCGCCCTGTTCCGGAAACGCGTCGCAACCAGCACGACCTACCCTTCTTTACATCGGGTGCGCAACAAGCAACTCGACGGTCACGACAATCACATGGTCGAGGTGGGGCGCAAGTGGCGCCTACGGCATGGGCACGTACAACGTAAATAACTGTCAGCCAGATTGTGCCGGTGGAAAGTACACAAGCGTTCCGGCGGCCATTGTCGTGTCTGACCCTCTCGGCGGCGTGTTTCAAGACATAACGGTCACTCCCATGAGTGGTGGCCCGTTGGGGGTGTCAAGCAATGATCCCGGTTCGGGTTGGGGGTCAGATTGATTCAACTTGGCAACCTTGCAGAGAGGGATCGCCGCCGGGCAACGCTCAAGCCCGTCCGCGGGGCTAGTACGCACGGCATCCTGTCGGCCCAGCGACCATCCATGCCGGGCGAAAGGTGCGGACGTCGTTGGGCAAATAGAGCCGGTCAGGAGGCCGCGACGCTTGAGGGTCGGCCCCCACCAGCAAGAGTCGGGCAGTGGGAAACGGGTTGTTGCGTTAGCTGAGCGCTCTTAGGGAATCGCCTGGCGGCGACTTGGTGTGACACTCAGAGGGCCGCTGGATACAGCTCTGTAGCGTTGGGCGGTGCCCGAGTTAGAGCGTCTTCGCCCCGGCCATGCCCCAGCTGTAAGGGCCTTCGAATTGGCGAACCGCATCTACTTTGCCAGCTTTATCTCTGACCGTGGCGACGACTTTTTCGACCACTTCGACGAGGCTTACAACGGGTTGCTCGCCGAACAGGAGGCTGGCACCTGCATCTTCCATGCCCTGATCAACAACGACGGCACGGTGATCGGCCTGTTCAATGTCCGCGATCTCCAGGATGGTTCGGCCGTACTCGGGTATCGAGTCGCGCAGGACGCCACGGGGCGCGGGGTGGCGACGGCAACCCTGCGGAAGTTGTGCCAGGTCGCCGCGGAACACTATGTGCTGCACACTCTCAGAGCGGCAACCAACCTGGACAACGTCGCGTCTCAGAAAGTGCTGACCAAGGCCGGGTTCGTCCCGGATGGGCCGGCGGACCTTGCCGCGGTTGGCGGCCGGCCCGGCATTTGGTACCCGCGTCGCTTGCCTGTCCATTCGCATCTCCATCGCAGATGGGCAGGATCGGGCCTAGCCAACGCTGCATTATTCGAAGAACCCCTGCTCCCAGCGTCGTCGGCAGTGAGGCTGCATTCGCTCCCAGTGATGGACCATCCTGTGGCGCTGAGCCACAATCGAGATGTGACCGCATTCTTTCTGAAGCCAACGCGTGAGGAAACGAGATGCGCATCGGAGTGGTAGGAGTCGGCATCATTGGTGCGAGCGTCGGTTGGCACCTGGCCAGACCGCGGTGTCGAGGTTGTGATGATTGATGCCGGACGGCCTGGCGAGGGGGTCACCAACTGGACCTTTTCGTGGGTCAACGCCTCGAACAAGACCGAGACCAAGGCGTACTTCGATCTCAACGTTGCCGGAGTAGTCGCCCACGCAGATCTCGCGGCGAGTCTCGGCCCTGGTGATTGGTGGCACCCGAGTGGGCACCTTCGGTGGTTCGACGATTCTGAGGGAACCGAGGGACTCGAGAACCAGGTGGACCTCCTTAGCTCTTGGGGATATGACGCGGCATTGTGGGAGGCCGAGCGAGTGCAGCTCCTTCTTGAATCCGAAGTCGTGTTCCCCTCCCACAACACCCCGGTCGCCGTATTTCGCAACGAGGGCTGGGTCCACGGCAGATCGCTCGTGGATCGACTGATACAGGAAGCCGAGAACCTCGGCGCACAGGTGTGGGACACCAGCACCGTGACCGGGATCACCATTCGAGATGCCCGGGCCAACGAGATTTGCTTGGCCGACGGGCGTGCGATCGAAGTGGACGGCATTGTCAACGCCACTGGTCCGGCGGGCGCCCATATCGCAGCCTTGGTCGGACGAACCCTTCCCATGAGGGACGAACCCGGGATGGTGGCCAGGTTGCGGTGCGAGCGGCTGCCGATCCGACGTGCCATGCACTCTCCGCATGTGGAGCTGCGTCCCGATGGACACGAGCTCGTCGTGATCCACAGTCGGGAAATCGATGCGCTCATCGGGCAGGACACGGTGTCCCACGACCTGGCCACGCGCCTGCGTGAGCTTGCTGTAGACGTCGTACCGGCTCTCGGAACCTCAGAGTTGGTTGGCTGGAATGTGGCCATGCGCCCGATACCTGGTGATGGCTTCCCGTCCGTCGGCGCAGTGGAAGGATTCAGTGGCTACTACGAGGCGATCACCCATAGCGGCATCACACTCGGCGTCATTGTGGGGCGCTTGCTCTCACAGGAAGTGGTCGAGGGCGCGGTCGACGATCTACTCATGCCTTTCAGGCCGGCTCGCTTCTAAGGAATTAGACTGCGCCTCAGAAGTCGAGCTCCTCCTCGGTGTCCGCGTCCGCGTTCGCCGGGACTGGGCATCCTTAACGTACGGCCTCAAGCCTGGTCCTTCTTGGCAACGGAGAACTTGTGGCCTGTTGGCGACCAGTCAAGGTCCGTCGCCACCAAGCGGTGCCCCCGGTGGGGCACAGTGTGGACGACTATCCACGTCCTATCCCAAGAAGCGTCCAAAATGGACGCCGCAACGTCGGACCGTACGTTGACCTCCTCGCGTTCCTCGCATTCCCACGCGTCGGTCGGCTCGCCAGGCCAATCTCATGCGACGGTGACGCACACAGACCGACGGATTGGCACCGACACCGGCACACCCGACCGCACCATCTCCTGGGGGATGTACGAACACGCACCGCGAGTAAACCCAACAGCGCTCCTGCAGAGGCTCGCAGGGCAGTTCGATTCCGTCCGCCCCAGCTCCCGTGGCAGGTGAAGAAAGAGGGGCATGACGCCGTCGGTCCACCGATTTCAGTGCCCCGCGCCGTACGGTGGAGAAATGGGCACTGCGCAGGACGGCAAGTGCACGGACTGTGGTCGCGGCTGCCGCGAGGTTTCGCACGAAGAACTTGGAGACTGGATCGTGGATGTCGGCGGCGTCTTGATCTGCACGGCGTGTGCGGTCGAGCGCCGCGGCCCAACCCCGGGAGACCATCGCAGGGCTGGGCCGACAACCGCCCTGACTGGGTGAAACGCCAGGCGGGGCGGTCCCCACGTAACTGACCGAGCACCGGTGAGTCCTGATACGCGACTCAGCCCTGGGCGACAGGGCTGAGTCGGCCACCCCCGCCTGGTCGCTCTGTCGAGCATTCCGCGGTGGCCAGGGATACAGCGGTACCCCCATAGTCTGAGGCCTGCCGGTACAGGGCCGATACATATGGTGGGGTGAGCCCCAGCGCCGTCTGGGTCACATCTCCGCCACAGCGTTGCAATAGCCGTAGCCGGCCGTCGGTCCTGTGGATGAAATCGACGAGAAACGCTACGGCCGCTGGACTTTGTGCACCTTCGTAAAGCTACGCAAGGGTCCAGATCGTTAAAGCGATCAACACCCATGTTGCCAAAATCACTACCAGGCCAAGTACTCTCCCCAGCCCGATTGGCGGCGGTGGTATCGGCAGCGTCGACGCATAGCCCTCGTCATTGAACAGACGCATCTGCTGCGCGGTTGCGTTCATGCAATAAGACTTGCCCAGCCTGCACCCGGCATTAAACAACCCATGTCCAACGGCGATTGAATTATTGCGCCGATATGTGCGTAGCTTTGCCGGAACATTGCGTGCTCCAGGCAACAGCGGCGCAACAACCAGATACCTCCAGGAAGGACGAGGCCCCGATTCGATGCAATGACTGTCAAGCCTCTCGAGCCGGCCCGCTCTCAACGGATCGGGAAAGAGAACGGCATCTCGTCGGACCGGAATGGGCAGCCCAGAATCTGCACAACCTGGACTTAGCCCTGCCCGACAATGAGGTGGTTCGCAACCTCCGAGCCGACGCGTTCGAGCAGACGGGTTACCGAGCCGAGAGGCCGCAATGGCGAGGAATCTTCCCCACAACCGCACGAGAGCGGCGCAAGGGTGTGACTCCAGCGCCTTCGCCACGGCGAGCGAGGAAAAGCATCCTGGCCACGCCGATCGACATACTGTTCGACTTGCCGCCGTGCATCTCATCGAAGACAAGGCTGTGACGTTCGAACAGCTTGCCCCGGGTGAACATATCGGGCGTGTTGGAAGCGAGCAGTGCTCGCGACGTACGCGAACTCCTGGACTCTTTGATCCCTACTTCGCCACCGTGACACCCGACTAGCGAACGGCCGGAGGTCGAACGCGCGACTTCCGGAATCGTGGCCACCATGTCGTGGCCAACATGTCGTGGACCAGGTGGACGGGGGGGCATCGGGGGCGAGGAGACTGGAAGGATTGGGTACGTGGCTAACGTCCTGGAAAGCCATCATCTCGGTGGGAATCGACAGCGAGGACGGAGCAGGTAGACCATGAGCACTCGAGCGGACAGCGAGTACCCCTTCCACGATCGTCAGGACTTCGACGACGCCGAGCGCGGGTTTGTCGGCTCCATGGAGCCGTGCGTTGTCACGACTGAGGACGGGCGGGTCATCTGGGACAACGACGCCTACGCCTTCTTGGAGGGCGACTGTCCCGACACGGCAAACCCGAGTCTTTGGCGTCAGAGTCAGCTCTGCGCGAAGCAGGGCCTCTATGAGGTCTGCGACGGGATCTACCAGGTGCGAGGGCTCGACCTCTCCAACATGACCTTGGTCGAGGGAGACACCGGGATCATCGTCATCGATCCGCTCATCTCCAAGGAGACGGCCGCAGCCGCTCTCGCCCTTTACCGCAATCACCGAGGCGACCGGGAAGTGACCGCGGTCATCTACACCCATGCCCACGGCGACCACTTCGGTGGGGTGCACGGGGTCTACAAGGAGGGCGTGCCGATTGTGGCCGGGCACGGGTTCATGGAGGCCGCCGTTGCTGAGAACGTCTACGCCGGTCCGGCAATGAACCGTCGTGCCGAGTACATGTACGGCGCTCAGCTGGCCAAGGGACCCAGCGGCCAGATCGGTGCCGGTTTGGGCCAAACGACCTCCCTCGGTTCGATTGGCCTGATCCCGCCAACTCTCGACATCACGCACACTGGACAGGAGGAGCGCCTCGACGGTGTGCTCATTCGCTTCCAGATGACCCCTGGCACCGAGTGTCCGGTCGAGATGAATTTCCTCTTTCCCGAGCGTCGGGCGTTGTGCATGGCGGAGAACGCCACACACAACCTGCACAACCTTCTGACCCTGCGAGGGGCGGTCGTCCGAGATGCTCGGATCTGGTCGCGGTACTTGAACGAAGCAATCGACCTTTTCGCCGACGACATGGATGTGGCGTTCGCCTCCCACCACTGGCCGATGTGGGGTCGTGATCGGGTGGTGACCTATCTCTCGTTACAGCGAGACCTGTACGCCTACCTCCACGACCAGACCCTGCGCCTGCTCAACCAGGGCTATACGGGCATAGAGATCGCCGAGCAGATGCAGATGCCGCCGGCTCTCGACGATGCGTGGCACACGCACGGCTACTACGGCTCGGTCAGCCACAACGTGAAAGCCATCTACCAGCGCTACCTCGGATGGTTCGACGGCAACCCGGCCAATCTTTGGCAGCACCCGCCGGAGCAGACCGCGATCCGCTATGTGGACTGCCTGGGTGGAGCCGAGGCGGTCGTCGCTAAGGCGCAGGAGTACGTCGACGCCGGTGACCTCCGCTTCGCCGCCGAGCTGCTGAGTCACGCGGTCTTCGCCGACGAGGGGAATCGCTCAGCGCGATCCTTGCTCGCTGACGTGTACGACACCCTGGGCTTCGGTTCCGAGAACGGGACCTGGCGTAATTTCTACCTGCAGGGGGCTTACGAGCTCCGGCACGAGGTGCAGCCGGCCGCCCTGGACTCGGCCGGCTCGGCAGACATGATCGGGGCGCTCTCGGTGGACCAGCTGTTCGATGCCATCGCAATTCGGGTCAATGGACCCAAGGCCTGGGACGCGCGGTTGGCAATCGACTGGGTCTTTACCGACGTCGGCCACACCTACCGGATTGAGTTGCGTAACGGTGTCCTCATCCAAGACGTCGATCCGAAACACGGCACGGCGGACCTCGCTGTGACCCTCACCAAGCCCGACTTGCTGGGCCTGATCGGCGGCGGCCGTGGAATGGACGGGCTCTCGACCGAGGGCGACCCGACCGTCGTGGCGAAGCTACTCGGATTTCTCGACCCGCCTACTCCCGGGTTCGCCATCGTCACACCCTGAAGACGTTGACTCAGGGACCGTCGGTGCAGGCCCTCACCGCCGCGCGTACCGTCGGGTAGACGTCGAGCGCCCTGCGCCCGGGTTCGGCCGTGGTGAAGACGTCGTGGACCTGGCCGAACTCACGGGCGATCACGAGGCGTAGGTGGTGGTCCTCGAGCCGGTGGCGCAGACCCTCCACCATGTCGGCGGCACTGACGTCGACGCTGGGGACTGACTCGGCATCGAGAATGACGGCTCGGGTGCCAGGACGATCAGCAGCGGCGCGGATCACGGATTCGACGCTGTCGGCGTTGGCGAAGAAGAGTCCGCTCTCGATACGCAGGATCACAATCCCCGCCGTCGCTCTGGCGCTGGGGTGCCGGGACAGGTCGAGATAGCGGTCTGGGTCCGCCGGATCCAGGCCGAGTTCAGCCACATGCGGACGAGACGCCCGGTAGACGAGGAGCACGACGGAGACGATGATGCCGATGAAGAGTCCGGGCAGGGTGTCGAAGACCATGACGCCCAACATGGCGGCCAGCGCCGCGATGAAGTCGGCCCGGGCCGCAGGTCCGTAGATGTTCCGCAACGGCCCGGTCACCACTCGGTAGAGGCGCAACATGGCTGCCACGTCGACGAGCTCGAGCACTGCCGCGATCACTACCGCCGCGAGGACGGTCTCGGGCAGGTACGCGAACAGACCGGTCAAGAACAGGAGGGTCAGGATCGTGAGGAGCGCTACGAAGAGCCCCGACAGCTGCGACTTCGCTCCGGCACCGCCGTTGACGGCTGTCTTGGACAGCGACCCGTTCACCACCATCCCCGAACTGAGTCCTGCCGCTGCATTGGCCGCACCAAGCCCGATCAGCTCGCGGTTGGCGTCAATGTCGACCCCTCACGAGCAGCGTAGGTCTTGGCCGCCCCGAGGCCCTCTGCGAACCCGACCAAGACGATCCCTATGGCCGACCCAGCAAGCTTGAGATAGCTCTCGGCGGGCACCTGGGGGAGGCCGTAGGAGGGAAGGCCCGCCGAGATGTGGCCGACCAGATCGACACCATGGGTGGCCAGGTGGGCCCAGTAGCCGAGGGCGATGCCGGCGATCACCACAAGCAGAGAGCCGAGTACCGCCGGAGCGAGGCGTCGCAGCAGCACCACGACAGCAAGTGAGCTGGCGCCGATGAGGAGCGTCCATCCATTGGTCTGCCCGAGATGGCGCACGACGTGGACGAGCTGGCTGAAAAAGTCCCCCTCGCCCTTTGACACGCCGAAGAGCTTTGGGACTTGTCCGATCATGATGGTGAACGCCAAACCGATGATGAAACCCTTGAGTACCGGCTCGGAGATGAAGTTGGCGATGAACCCGAGGCGGGCCAGTCCGAAGATCAACGCAATAACACCAGCGGTAATCGCCAGATGGCGGTGAGCGCGGCGAAGTCACCATGACCAGCGGTTACGACGGTCCCGGCCGCGGCAGCCGAGAGGGCGGCGGTGGCCGACATCGGCCCAACCACGAGATGTCTCGAACTTCCGAAGACAGCGTAGAAAATCAGGGCCGAGGGTGTGGCGTACAATCCGACGGCTGGCGAGACCCCGGCGATCGAGGCGTAGGCGAGCGCTTCAGGGACCAGGACGGCCCAGACCGTTAATCCCGCGACGAGGTCGCGCGGGAGCCAGGTCCGCTGGTAGCCGTGCAGTGACGGGAAGAACCAGCGAAGTGTGCTGCCCGTTCCCTGAGCCATTCGGTCATGATGTCAGCCTTCGCCGCGGGGATGGCCCGTGGGAGCGCTCGAGGCGGACGCACAGCCGATCGGCCGAGCTGTGGAGGTCACCCCACAGACGCCACGCCGACATTCGGTTTGTTCAGGTGTTGGCCGGCCATCGATCCGAAGAATTGCGCTGTTCCGTAACAGAAGACTCCGCCATCGGAGCTGACGAGGCGATAGCCCAGATCGTCGGCCGTCGCTGCCATGCCGACAACTGGTGCGTCGAGATGGACGCTGGCGCCAGAACCAAGGAAGGGAGCGCCGAACGTGAAGAGACCACCGTCTGCTGCCACCAGCCAGTAGCCGAAGGTGGATGCGTCCACGGCCATCCCCACGACGGGCTGGTTGATGTGGTCCCCACCCATGGAGCCCTGGAACTGGGCGTCGCCGAAAGCGAACACTCCTCCGTCGGACGCCACGAGGTAATAACCGCCCTCGTCGGGGGCCACGGCCATTCCGACAATTGCTGCGTTCAGGTGTTGGCCGCCCATTGATCCCTCGAACTGGGCATCGCCAAAGGCGAACACGCCGCCGTCCGATGCGACCAGGTAGTACCCCCCTTTGTTAGTCGTCGCCGCGATGCCCACGATTGGTGCATTGAGGCGCTTCGCGTTCAACGATCCGAACGAATCTGCGCCGTGGGGATACACGGAGCCGTCAGAGCCCGCCAGCCAGTAGCCGCTTCCGGCCGCAGGCGCTGTCCCGACAATCGGAGCCGGTAAGGCCGCCCCGGCATTCGAGCCCTCGAAAGGAGGACTCCCGAAAGTGAAGACTCCTCCGTCGGCCGCTGTCAGCCAATACCCTTCCGGCGGCGGCCCAGTGTGAAAATCGAAGACCGTGGTGACGCCGTTCACCCCGAAGCTCCAATTGTTCGCCGCCGACGTGGCGGGGCCGACCGTCGTCCCGAGGGTCAGCCCCGCTCCGCCCTCACCCGTCACCGGATCGACTCCGTGTAGGGCGGCGGCGGGGAAGGCGGTGGTGACCTGGGAGAGAGTGCACGTCGATGGAAGCTGGCACCCACCGGGAATCCGCGAGCCGAGGTTTGCGTTGCTGGCGGCCCACTGTCCTGACAAGGGGTCCCACGTGGTCCAGCCCGGCCCGATGGAGACGCCCTGGCTGTACGGCTGGAAGCTCAAGGTGGTGAAGGTCGGAGACACACCACCCGGAGTAGCGAATATGGGCAGCTGGTACACAGCCGAAGAACTCGCAGGTTCTGTTGGTCCGAGGTAGGTCGAATACCCCATCGACGTGATGGAGCTCAGCGGCGTGCTGGCGAACTGGTTGGCCCAGATGTCAGTCCTCCCGGTCTCGGGGCCAGGACCGAGACTGAACTGGGCCGACGCGTTGCCGAGGGGCGGAGTCTCCGGCCCTGGAACAATCGAGAAACTGCCGCTGCCGACTTCGCGCATGTTCAAGCCATTCCCGCTGGTGTTGCCCTGATAGAGGTTGCCGGGCCAGACGTAGACGGTGTTAATGGTCGACGCACTGTCGGCCCCAGCGGGCGGCATTGGGAGCGACATCGCCAAAAAGCCGCCTATCACGGCTCCGAACAGGGCGGCCACCTTGGAAATGCGCGTCCTCCCGCGATGCTCCTAGAGGCCCGGGTAAGCCCGCATCCGGACGCCCTGGATGCCGAATGTTGCGGACCGAAAATGGTCCACTTGGTTCGCGAAAGAGATCATGACGACCCCCCCTCTTCGCGTCTATCTTCCGAAATTTACCAGGCCTCCCCAGCCCGCCATAGTGCTGCACCGGGTCATCGGAAGCATCGAAAGCGGACTCGGGTCCACCGACTGGTTGCCCAGCGGCAAAGGGCCCCTCCCTATTGCAGTCACGATTCGTGACGAGACGGAGGCTGGCATGGATCTTGCGAAACGGCCTCGTTCCAGTCAGACCTCAGAACGCGGGGGGTGCTGGGTCTCGGCACCTCCACCCGCAGCGCGTCCTTGATCGTCTCGAGCTCCGGTTCGCACGAGCAAGTCGGTGCATTGGCCGCTGACACTCGCAGGCCGGGGAGGGTCGGGTTACGAGGACGCCTGACCTCGGCCGCCGGGCGGAGGCGGGTCGGTGCCTGGGATACCCCCATCTGTCACGTGCTCGGTCCACTCAGATCCCGACCAGTACCGGTGTTGGTGCCGGCCCGTGGGATCCACGAGCCAGCCAGGGGCGATACCGGTGTAGACGACCTTGCCCGACGATCCATCGACGCCGTCCGTCGCTTGCGGTCGGGTCGTGGAGTCGGTGAACGAGCTGGTCGGAGCGGGGACCCCCTGCTGTCGCCCCTGTCGGCGCCGCCGCGCCGGCAGGACCCGCATCACGAAGAACGCGACGAAGACGACCAGGAAGAGCCAGGAACCGTGACCGTAATAGAACGTGATCTCAGACTATTGGGTCGCGGTCGTCCCGGTGGGCGTCGGGGCGCCACCCCGGACAGCGGCCGGCCGCTCCTCACTCTTCACGCATGTAGCGATCCCGACTCGTCGGCCCAACCGGACAGTCGCGGCGGACGCGGTCTCAGGCACGGCCACCTGGCGTGTCGTGAGTTGTCGGAGGGTTGTCGGGCCAGGGTACGAACGGCCCTATGGATCGCCGCATGCGCTCGCCAGAATCCCAGGAGGGGCCGTTCCGGCGTACCACGGTGGTGCGCCTCTGATCCTTACCCTCGAAAGATCGTCATGGACCAAGAACTTGAAACGCAACAGTGGCTCCTCAAGGCGGGGGCAGACCTTCGCCGGGTGACCAACGCCGAGACACGGTTCTCGGCGGCGATGAGCATGAACCACGTCACCATGCTGGCGGCGGCGGACGAGCTCGAAGCCGCCACCAGGGAAGCGATGTCCTGGATGGCGGGAAATCCCTGTCCTGACCGTGAGGTCGGGGCACGCGTGGGCCTGATGCTCAGCACCTGCGCAGAGGTCGCCTTCACGGCAGAGATGGCGCTGACCAATTCGGCGGCCGACATCGAGGCGGTGTTCGGCCGGCTCGGCGATTGCTGGCCATCATCGATTTCCACTCGGAGACGCTCAAGGCCTGGTGAAGCGCTGAGCGAGTCAGTCGCTCAGGGCTGGACCTGCACGTCGACCACGACGGGCGGGAGCGTGAGCCCCACCGGTAGTGCTCAGGTTCACCCGTAGCGAAGCGGAGCCCGTGGAGTGCCGGAGCGGTGACACTGAGCGATTGCGTGGCGGGAGTGGCATCGGACCGCAGTTGCCCGGCTTCAGGGTGAGGGTCCCCGATGACGGCGTCACTGCCAGGCCGGCCGGATCCGCCACGGCCTGCCAATGGACCGTCGTGGCCTGATCCCCGGCAGCGGCCACCCCGATGGAGATCGTCGTCGGCTGGCCTGCCGTCACGGTCGTCGCACCGCTCGGCTGCGAGAACCCGACGGCCGGGAGCTGGCCGGACCCCGAGGCTGGGGGGCTGGCGTCCGGCGATGAGCCCCAGGTGGGGTCCGGCGTGCCCGAGAGGCGTGTAGGTGAGGTTCCCACCTGTGTGCAGGACCGAGGCGGGCAGCCAGGGCATGTCCCAGGTCCCGGCCTGGGTGCTGCTCCCGTACTCCGGTTGCACGCCGGCGGGCCGGAGCTCGGGTCGGGCCAGGCCCGAGACCTTCAGCGCGTGGACGTAGGGGCGCGAAGAGGTCGCCCCCGGCCGCCGTTTCGACGAGGCGTCGACCGTCCGGGAGCGTGATGGTCACCGAGGGGAAGAGAGGGCTGGCGAGGGCGAGGTTCGCCTCCCCAGGGGTCACGGGGAAGAGTCCCAGTGCCGCCCAGACGTACCACGAGGCCAGGGCGCCGAGGTCGTCGTTCCCCGGTTCGTCCACCGGGGCGTCGGCGTATTCGCTGTCCGCGATGGCGCGCACGAAGCGCTGGGTCTGGTCGGGCGCTCCGAAGAAGTCGAACTCCCATGGTGCCCATTCGTCGGGCTCGTTGCCCGACCAGTCCTCGGGAGCGTCGCGGCTCGCGTTGAGGGAGCTCATGAACGCATTGAGCTTCTTGGTGGCGGCTGCATCGCCCCCCATGAGCGAGGCCAGCGCGCCGAGGTCCTGCGGGACGGACCAGGTGTACTGCACCGCGTTGCCCTCTTCGAAGCCCAGCTGTCCGCCCGGTTCGAGCTGGGACGCCTCGAAGGCGCTCCCGGAGGGGAAGCTGCCGTCGGCGCCGCGGGCCTGGACGTAGCCGGTGGCGGGATTGAATTCGTACTCCCAGTTGGCGGCGCGTCGGCTACATGGTCGAGGCCAAGGATCCGTTCGTGCTCCGCCGATGCAACCTGGGCGATGGAGAAGTCGTCGATGGCGTATTCGAGGGTGACGGAGCCGCCGATCGAGTAGTCGATGGAGGTCAGATCGAGCGAGGACGCATTGACGTAGTGCTGAGACAAGTACTGGCTCAGGTATTGCCGTTCGATCTCGAGGCCATGGACCTGTCTCGTTCTGGGTCGCCCCCTTGACCATGTACTTCAGGGCCAGGCCGACGTCGAAGTTATGGACACCCATGGCCAAAGCATCGGCGATGATCGGGTCGGCCGAATCGCCGTTCATCTGTGACTCGTCGCCGCCGACGATGGCCCACTTGGGGAGCCAGCCCGACTGTTGCGCGTCGTCGAGGAGCGACTGGACCATGTCCCCGACTGCGTGCGGATCGAGCAGGGACTCGAGTTGCACCTCGCTGCGGTAGATGTCCCACTCGGAGAAGTTGGCGTACACCTCGCGGTTGCCGGCCATGTGGACCTTGCCGTCGCTCCCTTCGTAGCGGCCGGAGACGTCGGAGACCACGTTCGGAAAGAGGAGCGAGTGGTACAAGGCCGTGTAGAAGGTGTGCTGCTGGGCCCGCGGTGCCGCCGTGTACGGCGATGCGTCCCAGGAGGGCGTTCCAGCGATGGTGTGCCTGCGAGCTGATCCGCTGCAACGACCAGCCCGGATCCTCCGACTTGAGATTCTGCAGCGCGTCATCTGTGCTGACGAAGGAGATGCCGACCTTCATCAGTACCTGGCGTTCCTTGGTCGTGTCGAACGTGACGTAGGAGCCGCAGCTGGTGCCGGTACAGGTGGTGGCTCCCGGCAACGTGCCCGCGTCGCCCCACGCCCCGGCCGACGAGAACGGCCGGTCGAAGAGGGCGACGAAATGGAGGGTGTAGGGGGTGCCGGTCCCGCAGAATTGCCCGCTCGACACCTGGCCCTCGACCTCGTCGTGGCTCAACACCCGCACGCTCGCAGCAGTGACCGGGTTGCTGCTGTCCGCCACCTTGAACAGGACGTTGGATTCGGTTCCCGGCTGGGAAGGCGAAGCTCGAGATCCCCGAGCGCGTCGTCACCGCGAGCGAGACGGAGATCGGGGCCTGCTGTCCGAGCTCGACCTGATACTGGCCCGGAGATGCGTGTTCGTCTCGGTGCGAGAAGCTCGCGACCGTCGTGGCCGGAGAGGTGATGGCGCCTTCGGTCGGCAGTATCGGGACGTCCTGATACGACGGGCACCCGGTTCCACTCAGGTGGGTCAGGCTGAAGCCGTTGATCTCGGAGTCGCCGTAGGAATAGCCGCCACCGGCCTGCACCGCGTTCGGGCTGGTGTCGGGGCTCCACTGGATCATGCCGAAAGGGACGTCCGCTCCGGGGAACTGGCCCACGGTGCCCGGGCTGACGAGCCCGGTCCCTGTGCCGTCGAGCGGATGGACGAGGGCCGCCGGGTCGGTGCCGGCGGTCGCGGGCGGCGGGGCCCCCGAAGCAGGCGACGGAAGGCCGGTCAGCGATCGCCGTGGTCAGTGCGCCCAGCATGGTAAG
Source organism: uncultured Acidimicrobiaceae bacterium (assembly GCA_963850185.1). GTDB lineage: Bacteria > Actinomycetota > Acidimicrobiia > Acidimicrobiales > RAAP-2 > Bog-473. Next base: position 246,124 of record CAWKKE010000016.1, on the reverse strand, counting down.
CACCGACGCAGTGACCACGAGTGCGCAACGTCTCCGGGGACGGACCGTGCCGGTCATCGGGATGACCGTAGCAACGGGGAATGCGGAGTGGCGGGTCGGCCCGGATCGGAGGCCTGGCGCCGCGTGCGGGAGCATCCGCGTCCGTGTCACAGCCCGCTGCCATGCTCGTTTCGTGGGTGCGTGGCCGACAGGCGAGTTGCTCGGGCTCGATTTCGAGACGACCGGGATCGACCGTTTCAACGACGTGCCGGTGTCCTACGCTCTGGTGTCTGTCGTGGAGGGCGTCGTGATCAGGAGTTGGTCTGGCCTCATCGACCCCGGCCGTGAGATACCGCCGGAGGCGACCGCCGTTCACGGCATCTCGACGGAGCGGGCGCGGGACGAGGGCATGCCGCTCCGTGAGGCGATCTCCCTGGTTTCCGATGCGGTGGTGGCGGCGTCGGCACGTGGTGTTCCCCTGGCCGGGATGAAGCTCGACTACGACTTGACCATCCTCGAAACGCAGGCACGCGATCTCTGCGGCTGGGGCCCCATCGAGCGGGGATGGTGCGGGCCGGTGCTCGATGCGGTGGTCATCGACCGCCACTTCGATCCCGATCGCAAGGGCAGGCGCACGCTCGTCGATCTCTGCGCGCAGTACGGGATCGAGATCGGGAACGCGCACGATGCCTCGGCGGACGCGACCGCCTCCATCGAGGTCCTTTTCGCACTCGCCCTGCGCTACGACGCTCTGTGGAGGTGCGATCTCGTACGGCTCCACCACGACCAGATCGATTGGCACCGGGAGTGGACGGAGAGCTACGACTCGTGGCGCCTCGCCGAGGGGATGATCCCCAGCGACCCGCGCGATTACGTCTGGCCGGTCGCCCCCGCGGTGCTGCCGGCGGCCTGAGCCCGATCAGGTCTTCAGCAGGTCCCAGACCATGTCGACGCCCTCGTCCTCGGCGAGGACGACCTGGGCCGGGTGCTTCTTGTCGATGTGGCCGACGAGGCCGTTGTAGACCGAGTAGCCGATCAGCTCCTGCAAACGGCGGGGAAATGTCTTGACCAGGGCGGGCGGGATGCCCAGTTGCTGGTTCTCCTGCTGTCGTATGTAGCCGGCGCAGTAGTTCATGGCGATGCCCACCCGGCGGGTGCTCGGTGTGGTTGGCCCCGCCGCCGTGCCAGAGGCTCCCGACCCAGACCAGCACGCTGCCCCTGCGCATTTCGGCAGCGATGGTCTCGTAGTGCTCGAGCGGGTTCGGAGGCTCGTCGCGCAGATGGCTCCCCGGGACGAGGCGGGTGGCCCCGTTCTCCTCCGTGAAGTCGGTGATGGCCCACATGGTGTTGCAGATGATCGGCACGTGCGGCCGGGTCAGCGGGATGAGTTGGTCGTCGGCGTGGATCGGCTGCGCCTGCTCGTCGGGGCCGATGGCGATGGAGGAGAGCGAGGAGATCAAGAGGCCGGGATCGAGCACCGCCTCGACCACGGGGAGCACGTTCGGGTGCACGGGGATCTTCTCGAAGGTGGCGCCGTGGACGAGCAGGTTGTACACCCGCATGGTCCGCACGCCCTCGAAGAGATTGTCGGCCGGGACGGTGCCCAGGTCGTGCTCCAGCTTGAGGAGTGCCTCGTCGATTTCGTCCACCAGCTCCGGTTCGATGGCGTCGGGGAGGATGGTGTAGCCCTCCTCGGCGATCCGTGTGATGTGGTCTTCGAGGTGGGGGAGCGGGTTCACGGTCGTGTTCTCGTGAGTCGGGCGCTCGGGGGGGTCACGGGTCAATTGTAGGGAGGATCCCCGCGGTTTGCCCTGGTGGGGCAGTGGAGCAGCCCAGGGGCCGAATTGACCCGGTGGTAGGGTGTTGCCCAACGGGCCGTTGGCGCAGTCTGGTAGCGCACTTGCATGACACGCAAGGGGTCACAGGTTCAAGTCCTGTACGGCCCACCCGATCTGTACAGCGAGCATGTGCGGAATACTCGCTTGGCCGCTTCCACTGACTCCACACGTGTGCGCGTCTGTGCGGCAACCCGTCCGCGGGTGTGGCTCCGAATTACGATTCCCGAGATGAGACGGTGGATAGTCGGAGTCATCCTCACGGGTGCGCTGACCCTTGCGGCGTGTTCGTCGCATTCACTCGCAAGCGATCGGAGTGCTGTGAATTCACTGCAAGCCACGGTCGCGCGGGATCATGCGGCGTTGAACGATTTTTCTAGCCTGTCGACGTCTCAGGTCGTTGCGTGCGCCGTCGCCTCGCAAGCACAAAGCGCACCAGGAGTTGCGGCCACCACGTCGTCGAGCCTTCCGTCATATTGCCCAGGGAGCGCCGCGTACTCGCGATTGCAGGCAAAATTCAGCGCCGACGAGATCAAGCTTCAAGTCGCCGAGGACCAACTGAAGAAAGACGAATCGGGCGGCTGATCATGGACCCGGGCAGCCCATGGGGACCGCCACGAAGGTCAGAGTCACGCTCCTGCGCTGGTCGGCTCGTATTGATGGCCAGTCGCAACAGCTTTCCTCTGGCACGTTGTCGTGGCTCCGCGAACCCGACCTCTCCGATGCGGCGCCATATCCTCTCGACGCCTCCAAATTGGTAGCCGAACTGCAGTCATGCCGATACCCGAGTTCACCGATCAGCGCCAGGTAGTGATCTATGACGCCGTGAACTCGTATGATCCTCGAACACAACCCGACTTCTATCGCGGCATCGCCGCAGAGCTCAATGCCGAAACGATTGTCGACCTCGGGTGCGGCACCGGCATCATCACTCTCGAGCTCGCGAGGAAGGGCCGTCGAGTGACGGGAGTCGATCCCTCTCCTTTGATGCTGGAGGCGGCGCAGCAAAAGCCCGGAGCGGACCGTGTCCGGTGGATCCAGGGGGATGCTGGACAACTGGGAACGCCAGGCGCAGATCTGGCCGTCATGACTGGCCACGTAGCCCAGTTCATCTTGAAGGATACGGAATGGCTGGAGGCCTTGACTGCGCTAAGGCAAGCACTCAGACCCGGGGGCCATTTGGCCTTCGAGAGTCGCGACCCACGGGCGCGAGAGTGGGAACGCTGGAGCGGTCGCAAGCGGATCATCCCGGACTCTCCCTTCGGTCCAATCGAGTCCTGGACGGAAGTCACAGACGTAGGGGGCGATGTGGTTTCTGCGATCGGCCACCGACTTCTCGTCCAGAGCAACGAGGATCTGGTTTCGCCCTTCGCCCTTCGGTTCCGCAGCGAAGAATTGCTCAGAAAATCCCTCTCTTCGTCGGGATTCTCAGTCGAAAGCCTCTTCGGTGAGTGGGACAGGCGAGCGTCGGGTCCGGGTGGGCGGGAGCTGATTGTCATCGCGAGGAAGGAATAGACAACGCAACCATCGGTCCGGCCCGGACGAAAATGGAATGATTGCCGGAGATTCCAATTGGCCGGGCTCACAGGAGGACCATCGTGGCTGACCCCAACGACCTTTCTTCACTTCCGCAGGCAGATCAGGACGCCATCGGCACGACGCTGATCTCGCTTCTGACAGGGTTCCAGGAGCGGGACGCCGAGAAGCTCGTCGGCATCTACACATCGGACGCCGATTGGGTCAATGCTTTCGGCTCGGTAAAGAAGGGTGGGGATCAGATCGTCGAGTACCTCCGCGGCCTCTTCTCGGACGACAACTTCAATGCTGGCACCGTGAAGGCTCCGCCGGAAACGTCCATGAAAGTGCTCACGCCAGAGGTCGTTCTCGTGTCGGCGCACTTGCAGGTGGAAGGACAGAAGTTGGTAGGCGGTGGCGACATCGAGGTACGGGACAATCACTCGCTCCGGGTTTTGCACCGTCAGGCCGACGGGTCCTGGCTCATCGCCTCCGAGATGTACAACGACGCCAACAGGGAACAGACCTATGAGGGACACCCCTGAGGGTACAGCCGAGGGACACATGCGAGACCCGCCGCCAGAGGGCAAGATTTGGGCGTGGCAAAGACCCGGATCGACATGGATACGACCTACAAGGGTATCTCGTCGTTTTGTGTCCCCACGCTGGTGAGCTCATGTGAGATTTGTGGCCACGTCCCCGCGTTCGGGACCGCGTGGCGCCGGGCGTGACATGAAGTCCTGTCGCGTCGGCCGACGAACGATCGGGAATACTCTCGGACAATGGCACACGAAATGACTGGCGATGAACTTGACCGCTTCTTGAGCGCCGGCACCCGTACCGGGAAGCTGGCGACCGTGCGAGCCGACGGCAGCCCGCACGTTGCGCCTGTCTGGTTCGTGCTCCATCAGAAGGATCTGGTCTTCATGACCGGGGCCGACACCGTGAAAGGCAAGGCCCTGTTGCGTGATCCGCGAGTGGCGCTCTTGGTGGACGACGAACGGCCCCCCTTTGCCTTCGCGGCCATTGAGGGAACCGTCCTGATCTCTCGTGACCTCGACGAGATGCTGCCGCTGTCTATCGCCATCGCTCGTCGGTACATGGGAGACGAACTGGCCGAGCAGTACGGCAGACGCAATGCAGTTGAGGGGGAGTTGCTGCTGCGACTGCGTCCTGTCAGAGTGACCGCAGTGGCGGAGGTCGCTGACTAACGCACATTGCTCGGACGAGGTGTGGGCTCCTAGGAAGATCCGGCACCTACAAGGGGGCGTCACCGGTCAGTTGCGCGAAAACTTCCGCAATTCTGTATTCGATGACCGCCAGCGTCTCCGCAAGACCGCTCATCGCCCCTGCGTTGGGATCGTGAACGACTCCATCAGGTGACTGCGTGGCGTCGGAGGGAGCCCTCTCAATCGCTTGACGAAGATCATCGAAGGCTTCGCTCGGGGGAAGCTGCAGCATGTTCGTCACCTGGCCGAGGTCGAGATGTTCGGCCATCTCCAAGCCGACCTCCGCCGCGAGCGCATCGAGCTGCCCGAACAGGGCGGCGATCTGCAGCCTCAGATCTTTTCTCGTCTTGGATTGTGCTGCCTCGGCGTATTGGTGGACCCGTTCCAGATTTCTCATGGCGTGTTCGTAGGAGGCCTTGAACCTTCGCCCGGCCGAGCGGTCTGCGCCATCGGCGAACGGGAGCATCGACATCGTGGCGGCCGCCAGCGCGACCTTGCCGAGAATCGATGCGTGCTTCGCGCCGACTGGACTGCTGGCCTGCGTCTCGCCGATGAGCGTGCGCGCAATGCTTTCCAATCGTTGCGAGGACTGCCGGAGGTGCCCTCGGTCGGCATGTCGGGCGAAGGTCAGGTCGAGAGCAATGCCGTCCAGGACTCTCGCCACCTCCGTGAGCCCTGCCGCGGCTTCCTTACCCGCGCGCAGCAGACCTTCCAGGTCCTGTCCTTCGCGCCACCGCAATGACGAAGACGTGTCCATCAACTCTGGGCCTTGCGACGCGCCGGGGCGCACCGGGCAATAGCACAGATCGTCGTGTCAACGGCGCGATATCGACGTTGTCGAAGTCCCTCTCGTCGCAGCAGAACGGTCCCGACCTTCCAGTCCGCGCCAGTTGTGGCTCTAGCTCGGATCAGTGTGCACGTTGCAGTAGCGCGAGGGAGGAAAGTGCATGGCCCTCTTTTGGCAGTCTGCAGCGACGCAGTCTCCCGTCTTGTGCCACGTTGCTCTGAGTGCATGCAGGTGAAGGTCCATCCATCCCCAGACCCGCCACTGCCCGAGTGGTTTCACTGGGTGCGAACGCTAGGCCAAGTGAACACAACGGATGCACAACAATCCCCAGGGTCTGGGACGCAACTGGAGGCGGGCGGAGGCCGGATCCACTGTGGTCCGGGGGAAGCGTTCAATCCCGGCGCATGGTGGCGTACCTGGCGACGACGAGCTTCCCGATGAGGGTGTAGCCCTTCGTGGTGGCGTGGATGTTTCCCTGCGCACAGAACCAGGTCAAGCTGCAGACGCTGGCGACCGCCGCCGGAATGGAGCCGTAGGGGCGGTACCGGACGGTTCGGTTCAGCGGGACATAGGCGCCCGTGGCCTTCGTCACGTCCACGAGACTCCCGCCGCCTGCGGCGTAGGACTTCGTGAGGGCGGGGTTGATCAGTGACTTGAAGGCCACCACCGAGAGCTTGGCCAGGGACACGGCGGCGGCCGGCGCCGGCTGCTTCGGGTAGACGTAGCTGCCAAGAATGACGTCGGGATAGGTGAGCCCGATGAGCGGGACGCCGCGTCCCGCCGCCGACCGCAAGGCGACCGCCAGGCTCGTCACGTTCTTGGTGATGCCGGCGACGGCGGTCGAGACGCAACTGATCGGGTTGGCCTGGGTGGCGCAGGCGGTGACGTCGTTTCCCCCGATCGAGACCGTGATCAGTCCGATGTGCCCACGATGCGCGGTCAAGAACGCTTCCGCCGCAGCCTCCTGGGTCGTCGTCGGGTACAGCATGCCCCCCGCAGTATGCGGCAGGACGTCCGGGCACCCGGTCGAGGACGCGAGCGACGTGGTCGTCGCTCCGCCGCAGCCGAAGTTCACGAGCTTCAGACCCGTGGATTTCGCCACGACGGCCGTGTAGCCCGGTGTGGACCCACGTCCTGGCTGGTATCCGACCGAGTACGAGTCCCCGAGCGAGACGTAGTAGGTCGCGCGGCCGGGTCTGCCGCCTGCGCCGACGGGGCCGTCGACACAACCGCCGCCACCGTGCCGCCGACCATGGCCAGCGCGCAGACGATCCTTCAGACCGAATTGCTTCTGACGCACCCTCACCCTCTCGTCGTCCCCCGCTGCTCATCTTCGCATGGCTTCGGGTGCTGCCCCGGTCGTCCCCAGCTCGAGCGGCAATGCGGCCGTCAGTCGATGCCGAACCAGCGCCGCCGGCGAGAGGCGCCGAACTCGACCTTCGACGCGACGATCTCTTCCGAGGCCGCCGTGAAGGAGCCGGTCGGAGTCGGGCCGGACAGGAAGTTTGCGTCGAATCGGGCCACCCGGTTCCCGCCGAACTCGATGTAACAGGTCGCTGTTCCCCGGTATGGCGGAGGCGGCTCGCCTCCCTTGATCTGATGCACGAGTACCTCGGCGAGAGTGCGGGCCTCTCCCTCGGCGATGGCGCCCACCCTTGGTACGGGTGCGCTCGTCACGTCACCCACCGCGTAGACGTTCTCGAACTTCGTGGCAAAGGTCCGATGGTCGACGGGGATCCACCCGTCCTCGGCCAGGGCCGAGTTCGTGACGACCTGGGGAGCGCGATGCACCGGGATGCCGAGAAAGAGGGAGTAGGGCATTTTCCGACCGTCCTCCAGCGTGGCGACCTTGGTCGCAGGATCGAGTGCGGTGACCTTCGACTGGGGACACCACTCGATGTCCCGTTCGCCCGCCGCCTCCAGAATGCCGGCTGAGGCTTCGGGCGAAATGGGGATGGGCGTCCCCATGGGGCTGACGATCTTGATGGTCGACGTCGCCCGTAGGCCACGCTTCTCCAGGAAGTCGTGCAGCATGAAGGCGGTTTCGAACGGGGCCGCTGGGCACTTGAAGAAGTTGCCGAGCACGCCGATGATGACGTCGCCTCCCTCGAAGGCGGGCAGCAGCTCTCGGACCCGAGCAGCCCCTTCGACGGTGTAGAACTCCGAGCCCTCCTCGACCATGCCCGGCGTCGCCGCCGGGTCGAGGTCTGCGCCCAGCGCCACGACGAGGATGTCGGGCTCGTAGGTTGCAGCATTCGTGACGACCCGGCGTCGCTCCGGGTCGATCGACACAATGGTCTCCTGCACGAAGCGGACCGCCGGCTTGTCGAGCTGCGAGTATGGGATGCGTACGCCGGACAGGTCTTTGCGACCGAACATGAGGTCGAGCTTCGAGAAGCCGAACACGAAGGCGTCGCTGCTGTCCACGATGGTCACCTCGACCTCGTCCGGCACCTCGTCTGACAACACGGTCGCCAGTTCAAGGCCGGCAAAGCCGGCGCCGAGTATGAGCACGGTCTTCATTCAGTCTCCGTTCCCCCGGCAATCGCCAACCGTTCGCCAGATCCGTTCCTGTGGTGCCGCCGGAGTCTTGCATGCGCGACCTCTGAGCGGACTGAGGAACTCCCGGTCAGCCCGCGGGCTCCGCTACGTGCGCTGTTCCAGCCCTTCGAGGGTGCCCGCATCCCTCCACGCGCCAAGGAGGTCGAAGAAGGCCATCGGGCCTTTGCCGTAGGAGCTGCCGATGAACCCGTCGGCGGTGGGTTGGCCCTCGTTGTTGTAGTAGCCGGGCGTGCACTGCTGCTGGAAGGCGCGGATGTCGCGTGCAGACTCGGTCAGTTGCACGAGCCACCGGTCCTCGGCCTCCGCGGTCGCCTCGACGGTGGCGAGGTCGTGATCGACGGCGTAGCGCAAAATATGGACGAGGTGGTCGCTCGCTTCCTCGAGGAGGTGCGGGTAGTTGACCGTGAAACCGCCTTGGGAGTGACCCAGGACGAACATGTTGGGGAAGCCGTGCACGTGCATGCCGTGCACCGACCGGATGCCGTCCCGCCAATGCTCCGAGAGGCTGTGGTCCCGGGAGCCGACGACGTCGTAGCCGGCTCTCCTGGTGTACTCGGTCCCGACCTCGAATCCGGTGGCGTAGATCAGGCAGTCGAGGTGATACGTACGATCGCCCACGACAATGCCGGCGCTCGTGATTGCGTCCACGCCACGTCCGTCGGTGTCCACGAGCGTCACGCTGGGGCGGTTGAAGGCCTGGAGGTAGTCGTCATGGAAGCAGGGCCGCTTGCAGAATTGCCGGTACCAGGGCTTGAGCGCCTCGGCGGTCGAGGGATCCTCGACGAGGTCGTCGACCCGCGCCCTGATCTGCTCCATCTTCTCGAAGTCGGCCAGCTCCATGATGCTGGCGAGATCCCGGCCGGCCCCCGACGACTGGTCGCGCATTCTGTTCACCAGCCTGGCGAGAATGTCGGTCCAGCCGTCGTTGACGAGATCTCGCTCGGCGAAGCCGCCCGAGGTCAGCAGGGTGAAGTTCTCCATCCGGTCCCGCTGCCATCCGGGCTCGAGCCCGGCCGCCCACGAGGGGTCCGTCGGCCGGTTTCCCCGGACGTCGATGGAGGAGGGTGTGCGCTGGAAGACGAAGAGCGCACCGGCCGAGGCGGCAACGTGCGGAACGACCTGCACGGCGGTCGCTCCGGTGCCGATGATGCCGACCCGCTTGTCGGCCAGGCCGTCGAGTCCGCCGTTCGAGTCGCCTCCGGTATAGGCGTAGTCCCACCGACTGGTGTGGAAGGAATGGCCTTCGAACTCCCCGATTCCGGGGATCCCCGGGAGCTTGGGCCGGTGCAGAGGTCCATTGCCCATCACGAGGAATCGGGCCGACATCCGGTCGCCTCGGCTCGTCGTGATGCTCCAGCGCAGGCGGTCGCGGTCCCATTCGATGGCCGTGACCTCGGTCGAGAGGCAGCGCGCGTTCGTACAGGTCGAACTGCCGCGGCAATGCGCTGGCAGTGTTCGAGGATCTCCGGAGCCCGCGCGTACTTCTCGCTGGGGACGTAGGACGTCTCCTCCAGGAGCGGGAGGTAGACGTAGGACTCGACGTCGCACTGTGCTCCCGGGTACCTGTTCCAGTACCAGGTGCCGCCGAAGTCGCCGCCCTTCTCAATGATGCGAATGTCGTCGATGCCCGCCTGCCTGAGCCGCGCACCGGTGATCAGGCCGGCGAAACCGCCGCCGACGATGGCAACGGTGACGTCGTCGCGAAGTGGGGGACGATCGACCGGCTCCGTGTAGGGATCGACGGAGGTACGTCCGCGAAGGGGCCGGCCGCCTCGACGTACTGGGAGTTCGCATCCTTCCGGATCCGCTTGTCGCGCTCCGCTCGATACCTCTCCCTGAGGGTGTCCGGGTCGAAGTCCGGAGACGACGTGATCGTGCCGGCGTTGCTCACCCTCGGGGGGCCTTACGGCCTTGGCGCATCTGCATCGGTCCCTCTTCTGCCTCGGCGAGGCAGCGTAGTCCCGCGGGCGACCTGGTCCGCTCCCGTCGCTAGCCCGGGCCGCCTTCGACGCTGCCCCGGTCATGGCCGTGGCCGCGGTGACCGGGGAAGAGCGGAGTCTGGAGTGGCTCCGGCGCAGTCACGGTCGTCGTCGTGGTGGTGGCGCCCGTCGGGAGGAGGACGTTCGCCACGTCCTGATACTGCCCCGGCGTGATCCCACCGCCGTCGAGCAGCACTCCGGCGAGAGAAAGAGCCTGCTGAGCGGAGGCCTGCCGTGCCGTCCCGGGCGGCTCGGCGGCCGTCTCCTGAAGGGCGCTCGCCAGTGCGCCGTCTCCGGGCAGTCCTCCGTTTGCCAACGCACTGGCCAGCGCGCGTGATCGCGGTTCCCTCGGTGTCTGCCGACTTCGGATCAGGACGCGTCAGCGCCTGGGTTCGCCCGTGGTGCTGCCCAGGGGACGCGGCCGGCCCCGTCGGTTGGGTGCCACTCCAGAGGGCCACGAAGAGGGCGAGGACGATCGCCAGCACGACGACGGTGGCTCCGATCAGCCGGCGCCCTCGGGTCCGGACGTGCCGATCCCGCGGGTGACTCGGGGGCGGTGCGGTGAGGAGGGCAGTGCCGGGTGCCGGCGTCGGATGCCCCGGCGAGGCGGCGACCGGAACGGTCGTCGTGGCCGGGCGTTGCCGGCGCGTGAGCCGTCGCGCCTGACCGCCGCCGCCGGCCAGTGTCTCCAGCGACTCGGCCATCTCGTCCGCCGAGGCGAAGCGCTCCTGCGGGTCCGTCGCCATGGCGCGCCGTGCGACGTGGGACAGCGGCGGCGCGACCTTTCCCATCGGGGCGGGGCCGGAGGCGAGGCGCTGTCCGGTCAGTGCCTCCACCATGACGGCGCCGACCGCGTACAGGTCTGACTGCACGGTGGCCGGATGGCCCGCTCGCCGTTCCGGAGCCAGATAGCCCGGCGTGCCCAGAACGAATCCCGTCATCGTCATGTCGTCGGTCACCAGCGGCCCATCCGTGAAGACGTCGAAGCTCTTGGCGATGCCGAAATCGGTGATCTTGGTGTGCCCGCTCTGCTGCAGGAGGATGTTGCTGGGCTTGATGTCGCGGTGGAGGACCCGGCGCGCGTGGGCCGCAGCCAGAGCGTCGAGCGTTTCGGCCATCACGAGCAGCACGCGCTGGGTCGACAACGGCCCCCGGGCGACGATCTCGTCGCGCAGCGTGGTCCCGGGCAGCCGCTCCATCACGAGATAGGACGACGCGCGATCCTCACCGAAGTCGAGGACGGCGACGATGTGGGGATGGATGAGCCGTGCGGCGATCAACGCTTCCTGCTGGAAGCGCTCCCGCATGCCCGGGAGCGCTCGCGTCTCGGCCCGCAGGATCTTCACCGCCGCCCGTCGTTCGAGACGCTCGTCGAAGGCGTCGAAGACACGGGCCATGCCGCCCTCGCCCAGGAGGCCGCCGATGCGGTACCGCCCTCCGATCAGGGGCGCCGTGCGCGTCGCCACGAGGGGTGTGTACCCCGAGGAGCGGCCCCGTAGTCGTGCTGTGAGCAAGCCTGGTGGTCAGCCGGCCAGAGCGGCCATCTCACCCATGAGGCGCAGGGCGTCGGAAGGGGACTCGTCGCCAAAATCGCGGTAGAGGGCATGCAGGTTGGCCACGACTCGCTCGGCCTCGGTCCAACCGGCATAGGGCCCCAGGTCGATGTCCCGGGCCGCCTCGAGCGGCGTCATCCCGCCGTCGAAGCGTGTCTTGGCCTCCCGGGTCAGGAGTTCGAAGTACCCCTTGAGGTCGACCAGAGCTGCCGGCGTCGCCAACGGGCCGTGCCCTGGGACGACTGTGGTCGGGCGCAGGGCCAGCACCCGGTCACAGGCTTCAATCCAGTTGGACACGGGGCCGGACCAGACGATGGGGTGGCCGCCATGAAAGAGGATGTCCCCCGTGAAGACGATGCCCTGGTCGGGCAGCCAGACGATGGCGTCGCCGTCCGTGTGGGCCGGGCCGACCTCGAGCAGCGAGACCGGGTGGCCGCCGACCTGCAGGTCGAGCTGCCGCTCGAACGTCCGGGTGGGCGGTGCGAGCGGGACGTCCTCGAAGGAGAACGAGGAGAAGATCCTCTGGACGAACTGGCCGGCGGCGCCGAGCGAGTCCGCCGAGCGCAGCAGGGCAGCCATCCCCGCCGGAGGCAGCTGCAGCATCTCCTCGGCGCACCGTGCGGTCGCGATGATCTCCGACCCGTCCAGGAGAGCGTTGCCGTAGCAGTGGTCGCCGTTGGCGTGTGTGTTGACCACCGTGGCGATGTGCCCGCCGGCCGGGGTCGCGGCCCGCATCTGCGCCAGCATCTCGGCGGTGAGGCGAAGGTCAAACAGCGTGTCCACCAGGAGGGAGCCTTCGTCGCCGGCGATCAGTCCGGCGTTGGACCAGCCCCAGCCGCCGTCCGGCTGCAAGTAGGCCCAGACGCCGTCGCCGACTTCGTGCAGCCCCTTCGTGTAACCCATGATGCGGCGGAGCCGGCGTGGCTAGTAGACCCAGACCGTCGTCCCGATCGGGTCGATGTTGGCCGCCCAGATCCATTCGATGGCCTCGTTGCTGACCCGTGCACAGCCGTGTGACACCGGAACCGGCGGGACGTCCGTGTCGCCGTGGATGGCGTAGCCCTGATAGAAGAACCGCGGCATCCACAGGGTGCCGAGCGAGTCCGTCACCAGTCCATTGACGGTCCGGAAGGTGCTGAACATGCCGGTGGGCGTGGTGGCCACGTCCGTGGCGCCGTCCTGGGTGTAGGTGTAGCCCCCGCCGGTCGACGTGTTGAGCGTCCACAGGACCTTGTTGTTGTTGACCACCATGATCAGGTCGTTGGCCAGGTTGATCTGGATCTGGTAGCCGGACTCCGGTCGCGGCTGGGGGACGACACCCGCTGCCAGCGCCGCCCAGGTGGCCGGCCCTACGACCCCGTCGCGGGGAAGGTTGGCCGCCTTCTGCAGTGCCCACACCGCCTGCTGCGTGCTGTCGTCGAACGTGCCGTTCGTGGTGTCGACCCAGTAGCCGCGGGAGTAGAGCTGCGACTGCAGGGAGGCCACGGCCGCTCCGGTCGAACCCAGCTGCACCGTTGGTGGGATCGGCGGCGGGCTGGTCGGCAGGAGCCAGTAGCCCTGACCCGACGGCGTGGCCGCAATGGCGCGGATCGGGTTGGGGTTGGCCTGGCCGCCCATGGAGCCGAAGAACGAGGCGCCGTAGTTGAAGACTCCGCCGTCCTTGGCGGCGAGCCAATAGCCGTTTGCCGTGCCGGCCATGCCGACAATGGGTGCGTTGAGCGGCGTGCCCCCCATGGAACCGAGGAACGGCGCGGTGCCGTAGTTGAAGATGCCGCCGTCGGAGGCGACCAGCCAGTACCCGCCGCCACCCGGCGCCGCCGCCATCCCGACGACCGGTTGGTTGAGGTGTATCGACCCCGTGGAGCCGTAGAACTGCGCGTTCCCGAAGGCGAAGATGCCGCCGTCGGAGGCCACGAGCCAGTACCCGCCGCCGTCGGGGGTGGCCGCCATCCCGACGATGGGCTGGTTCAGCTGCATCGATCCCGTGGAGCCGTAGAAGTGCGCGTCGCCGTAGGAGAAGATGCCCCCGTCCGAGGCGACCAGCCAGTACCCGCCGCCGTCAGGCGTGGCGGCCATGCCGACGATCGGCTTGTTGAGTGCGATCGCACCGGCCGACCCGAGGAAGGCCGCGTCGCCGTAGTTGAAGATGCCGCCGTCCGAGGCGACGATCCAATACCCCTGGCCATCGTGGGTGGGCGCCATGCCGACCGGCGGGGCGTTGAGGGTCAGCCCTCCGGCCGGGCCGAAGGCGCCGGCGTCCCCGAAGTTCACGGGCTGGGCGACGTTGTCGGGGTAGGTGGCGGCCGACGCCGTGCCGGCGGTCACGGCGAGCACGACCGGGACGAGGGTCAGGCACGCGACCAGCGCCGCCAGGATCGACCGCCCGTGCTTCTGCCGCGCACGGCGGCGTCCGCTGCTCGCGGTGTGGTCGGATGCGGTGTCATCGGCCGGCATGGGGGCTCCTTCGGTGGGATGCGGGGGTGCGCCAGCACTCCGGGGCGTCCACCTTGTCGGGGTCCCCGCCGCACGGGCGTTGAAGCGGTCGAAAATGTCGCTGAACTGTACATCCCTCACCTGGTCGGCCACCGAGCGGACGCCCTGATGCAGGGTGGTCCGCCTCGGTCGGGCTTCGGTTCGGCCGGGAAAACCCGCGGGCCCCAGTCGGCGTCAGCCCGGTCGCTCCCAGCGCACCACGTCGTCGAGCTGGCCGCTCTCCACGTCGTAGACGAGGCCGGCGATCTGCTGCAGGCCGGAGAGATACGGCGTGCGGGCCAGTAGGTCCACGTCTTCACGCAACGCGGCGGCGTGGTCGTCGATCGGCAAGAACCCCAGATCGGCCCCCGTCATCTCCCGCAGCTGGGCGTCGCTCACCCCGACGAGGCCGCACTTGGTGTGCTGCATCACGACGGCGGTCGCCACTCCGAGGACGCCGCTGGAGAGGGCCAGGCTGCGCAGGACGTCTTCGGTGACCCGCCCCCCTGCGTTGCGGATGACGTGCGCCTCACCGAGATGGAGGCCCAGGACGGCGAAGACGTCGATGCGGGCATCCATGCAGGTGACGATGGCCAACTGGCGGCCAGGGCGGGCATCGGCCACGTTGGCGCGGGCCGCGGCATACGCCTGGTTGGCCCGGAGGAGGTCGGAGATCTGTGTCATGCGTCCGCTGGACCGTAACAGCACGCGCAGCGACGCCCTGCTCCCTCAGGTGGTCTTCTCGAAGCCCTCGCCGTGGTGCTGGTCGAGGGCCGGCACGGGCCGTGCGGCGGCCAGCGGCAGCCGGATCGGGAACCGGGGGAACGGATGTGCCGCCAGCATCCCCTCCCGGTCCAGTACGGGAGCGACCGGGACGCCGGCATCGACGAGCCGTGCCACGAGACCGTCGCGGGCCTGGGTCGCGACGGCCTCGGCGACGCGGCGTTGCAGCTCGTCGCCACGCCGACGGCGCTCGTCGAAGCCGAGGGCCGCCACGTCGGCAAGCCCGAGTTCCCCGCACAGGCTCGCCCAGAAGTGCTGTTCGTTGAGCACACCGAGCGCCACCTGCCCGCCGTCGGCCGTCGCGAAGAGGCCGTAGCCGGGCGTCGGCGCGGACGGCGGATCGCCCGGCGACCCCTCCGCCGTCCGCGGGCCGGCCGGACCGGTCCAGGTCGCCAGCACGTCGGTCATTGAGACGTCGACATAGGTGCCCTCGCCGCTGGTCCTGCGGCCCAGCACCGCGGCGCAGATTCCGAACGCGGCCGTGAGCCCGGCGGCCAGGTCCGCGGTCGGAAGGGGCGGGACCGTTGTCGCCGTGCCACCCTCGGGCGTCAACGCGCCCGACCACGCCTGGTAGTTGACGTCGTGCCCGGGCAGCGCGGCGCGCGGGTCGTGTTGGCCGTAACCGGAGATGGAGCAGTAGACGATGCCGGGATTGCGCGCCCGCACGGCCTCCTCGCCGAGGCCGAATCGGGCCAGTACACCGGGTCGGAAGCCCTCCACGAGCACGTCGGCCTGCGTCGCCAGCACCAGCGCCCGGGCGCGTCCGTCGGCGTCCTTCAGATCGAGCTCCACACTGCGCTTGCCCTCGTTGACCGCGGCGAAGAGTCCCGGATAGAAGCGCATCGGGTCCCCGCCCGGCGGCTCGACCTTCAGGACGTCGGCACCCAGGGGCACGAGCAGCGAGGTGGCGTAGGGCCCGGGACGCCAGATGCTCAGGTCGAGCACCCGGAGCCCCGAGAGGAACCCACCTGTCGCCGCCATGGAGCAGAGTCTTGCAGCGGGCGGCGGGTAGCCTCGCAGCGTGCTGGGGTTCTTCTCGTTCACGGAGGTGACGGACCCCTCCGCCCACGAGGCCTACAACGCCTGGCACCAGTTGGACCATCTGCCCGAGCAGTTCACCATCGACGGCATCGTGTTCGGCCGGCGCTGGGTGCGGTCCCCGCGCTGCCGAACGGCCGAGGCAGCGACGGGCGGTCTGCTCGACCGGTTCCACTACATGACGCTCTACCTCCTCCGTGACGAGAGCGTGGTGCCCGAGTTCTTCGCTCTGGCCGAACGCCTGTACGCCGAAGACCGTTTCTTCGCGGCGCGGCGTGCGCTCTTGTCGGGCCCCTTTGCCGTCGTCGGGCGCTGGGCGGCTCCTCGCGTGGCCGTCTCCGCCGGGGCGGTCCCGTACCGTCCCGCCCTCGGGGTGCACGTCGTGGTGGGGCCAGCCGTGTCGGGGGCCGAGCTGGTGGACCATCCGGGAGTGGCCGGCGTCTGGCAATTCTTCGACGCCAAGCGCGACCGGACCATCACCGTCAGCTTCGTCGACGGCGACCTGTGGCAGGCCGCAGCCGCCCTCGGAACCGGTGGGGGGGAGAGCCCCGAATGGGCGGGGCCGCTCGAGCGAGTTGATGCCTTCCGCTGGGACTGGTTCGCTACGCTGACGCCTCAATGACCAGTCAAAGCAAGTCGAAGGCCCAGCGCAGGGCCGAGAGCCAGGAGCGCGCCGCCGAGAAGCGCGCCGCCGAGCTGCGGGCGAAGCGGATGCGCATGGGGATCCGGATCGGTGGGGTCGTGGCGGTGATCGCGCTGGTCGTGGTCCTCATCGTGGTGCTGACCGGCGGTTCGAACAGCACCGTGCCGCCGAGTGTCAAGAACCCGCACATCTCCTCGCTCGCCCCCATCCCCGCTTCCATGTCCGCTTCCTGGATCCAGCCTCCGGCCACCTCGCCGGGACCCGAGACGGTCCCGGTTCCGAGCGGTCCGAAGCTGGCCACGCTGCTCAACGCGGCCACGGGCCAGTCCGTCGACGGCATCGAGTGCAATGCCGGGGAGCAGACCGTGGTGCACGTGCACACCCACCTCACGATCTTCGTGGACGGCAAGGCCCAGGTGATCCCCTACGGCATCGGTATTCCCGGCTTCCAGGCCGTGAGCACGGCGCAGGGGCCGTTCGTCGAGACGGGCAGCTGCTTCTACTGGTTGCACGCCCATGCGAACGACGGGATCATCCACATCGAATCGCCGAGCACCTCGGACACCTTCAAGCTGGGCCAGTTCTTCGACGAGTGGGGCGTCCCACTCAGCAAGACCCAGGTCGGGCCGGCCAAGGGGCAGGTGACGGTCTTCTTCACCTCGCCGGGTAAGAAGGCGATGCTCTACACGGGCAATCCCGCCGATATCCCGCTCGGGGACCACTACCAGATCCAGCTGGTCGTCGGAACGCCGATCGTCGCCCCGGTCAATGTCACCAATTGGGGCGGCTTGTAGAGCAGGCGAAGGTCGCCGTCGGCGCCGTGTTGGGCCACGACGCTGCGCGCCGGTCCGCCCCTTCGAGGATCTCCGCTTACCCCACGTTCCACCGCGCGCTCGACTCCGCGCTGTGGCCGCCGCCGAGCAGCGAGGAGAAGATCGCCGGCGCCTGGTGCGGCAGGAGGGAGAGGTGGCCCTCGCCGGGCACGACGTGGACCGCGGACCGGGGAATGTGCCGCTTCAAGAAGGCCCGGTAGCCCGGCGGCCCGGTGTTGTCGTCCGAGCCCTCCCAGATGTCGACCGGGACGTGAATCTCCTCGAGGGAGAACCCCCACGGGTCCCCGAAGATGCGGTAGTCCTGTACGCAGCCCTCGGTGCCCTGGCGCATGGCCTCCCGGACGAAGGCCAGCGCGTGGTCGGGCGGTCCCCACTCCGTCAGCACCGTGCGATCTGCCGGCGGGAACGAGCGCAGAATGGCACGGAACAGCCGGGCGTTGCTGGCATTGACGATGCTGACCTTCATCAGCGTCGAGGCCAGCGCAGGGGTCCGCCGGCTCAGGAGCAACAGCACGCGGTCTTCCATGCTGAGCCCGCGGGTCGTGCCGTAGAGGTCGAGCGGGACCGCACTCGAGAGGAGCGCGGCTGCGGTCACGCGATCCGCCATGGTGGCTGCACAGACAGCCGCGTAGGCGCCACCGGCCGACCAGCCCATCACGGCGAACCGTCCGATCCCCAGTGCCTGGGTCAGCTCCGCCACATCCGCCGGCCAGTCCCGCAGGCGGCGCCCCGTTTGATAGGTCGAGAGGCCCATGCCAGGCCGGTCGGGGGAGATGAGGCGGACGCCCGCGGCGACGGCCGCCTCGTGCGCGGGCGCCGCGTCGAGCCTGGAGCTGAGACCGCCGTGGAAGCTCAGGACCGGGAAGCCCGCGGAGAGGCCGTAGTCCTCGTAGGCCAACACCCGCCCGTCGCGCAGGCGCACGGTTTCCGTCATTGTCCCAACGCGCCTGCAACGGGGGACGGCGGCGCGTGCCCGTTCCGTCCGATGCGAGCAGGTGCTGGCACAAGAGCACGCTATAGGGTGCGGGCATGAGTCCGAACGTCGACGAGCTCGTTGATGGCCTGCTGGCTGATGACCCGCCGGCGTCGACGCCGCCGCAGGAGTTCCTCGGTGACCAGTTCGACCGTGGTCTGGCCTGGCTGCACTTCCCGCCCGGCGCCGGCGGCCTCGGCCTGACACCGAGAGACCAACAGCGGGCGCAGGCCCGGCTGAGCGCGGGGGGTGCCCCCGTCGCCGGAGTGCGCAATCCCATCGGGTACGGCATGTGCGCGCCCACCATCGCCACCCACGGCACGCCCGAGCAGAAGGAGCGCTATCTCCGCCCTCTCTTCACGAATGAAGAGATCTGGTGCCAGCTGTTCAGCGAGCCCGGCGCGGGGTCCGACGTCGCCGGGCTGTCGACCCGCGCCGAGCGCGACGGCGAGGAGTGGCTGCTGAACGGACAGAAGGTGTGGACCACGCTGGCGCACATCTCGTCGTTCGGGCTCATTGTGGCGCGCACCAATCCCGACGTCCCCAAGCACAAGGGGATGACGGCGTTCCTCGTCGACATGAAGGCGCCCGGTGTCGAGGTGCGGCCGCTCTTCCAGATCACGGGGGAGGCCGA
Source organism: uncultured Acidimicrobiaceae bacterium (assembly GCA_963850185.1). GTDB lineage: Bacteria > Actinomycetota > Acidimicrobiia > Acidimicrobiales > RAAP-2 > Bog-473. The sequence goes on along the minus strand of CAWKKE010000016.1, from coordinate 227,309 downwards.
GTTCAACGAGGTCTTCTTCACGGACGTGCAGGTGCCCGACTCGGCCCGCCTCGGTGGCGAGGGGGAAGGATGGCGGGTCGCGGTCACGACGCTGATGAACGAGCGGGTCTCCATCGGTGGCGCGGTCACCCGACGCGGTGGGGGCCCGGTCGCCGAGGCCATCAGGATCTGGAAGGAGCGCTGGCGGGGCGACACCTCCGCCCATGCGCTGACCCTGCGCGATCGGCTCGTCTCGAGTTACATCCGCATGGAGGCGTTGTCGATGACCAACGCCCGTGCCGCGCAGTCCCGACGATCCGGCACGCCGGGGCCTGAGGGTTCCGTGGCCAAGTTGGCGTATGCCGAGGAGAACAAGCGGATCTACGATCTCTGCATCGACCTGCTGGGCAACGACGGCATGCTGTTCCCGGCGGGGTACCCCATGGTCCGTCCCGACCATGTCGGTATGGGCTCACCGGACGTGCGCAAGATGTTCCTGCGCGTTCGGGCCAACTCCATCGAGGGCGGCACGTCCGAAGTCATGCGCAACATCTTGGGCGAACGCGTGCTGGGCCTCCCGGGCGACGTCCGCACGGACAAGGAGCTCGCCTGGAAGGACGTCCCGCGCAGCTGAGCGCGCACCTGTCGTGACGGGAGCTGACACGAAGGCCGAGAAGCGCGTCGCCGCGGATGCGGCGGCCGCGCTGGTGGAGAGTGGCATGTGGGTCGGGCTGGGAACCGGAACGACCGTCGCCGAGCTGGTCCCTCCCCTCGGGGCGCGCCGCCTGGACATCACGTGTGTCGCCACCTCGCCGGAGACAGCGCAACTCGCCGTCGCCCACGGGCTCGACGTCAGGCCCTTCACCGACATCGACCGGCTCGACCTGGCCATCGACGGGGCCGACCAGGTCGACCTGCTCGGCTGGTTGATCAAGGGAGGGGGCGGGGCGCAGACCCGGGAGCGGATCGTGGCCGCGGCCGCCGACCGGTTCGTGGTGATCGTGTCCTCCGACAAGCCGGTCGACCGGCTGCACGCGCCGGTCCCGCTCGAGCTCTTGCCCTTCGGGTTGGCGGCCACGCTGCGTGCGCTCCCCGACGCGGTGCTGCGCAACGCGCCCGCGTCTCCCGACGGCGGCGTGATCGCCGACTACCGCGGCGAGGTTGGCGACCCCGCGACGCTGTCCGCCCTGCTCGATGCCGTGCCGGGCCTCGTCTCCCATGGCCTGTTCCCGCCCGCCCTGGTCTCGACCGTCCTCATCGGGCGGGGCGATGCGGTGGAGACGCGCCAGATCGACTGAGTCGCCCTAGGCCACCGGGCTGAAGGTGACCGGGAGTGCAGTGGGGGAGCGGAAGACGTCTCCGCGGATGTGGGGATCGCCGTCGCCCATCTCGAGCGCCAGGTCGGGTAGGCGGTCGAACACGCGGTTCAGCAGGGCGCGCGTCTCGAGCCGCGCCAAATGCATGCCCAGGCACATGTGCGGACCGTGGGCGAACGCGATGTGCGGCAGGGCGGGCCGGAAGATGTCGAACGATTCGGGATCTTCCCACCGGCTCTCGTCGTGATTGGCCGAACCGATGTGGGGCGTGATGCTCTCGCCGGGGCCGAGGGTGACCCCGCCGACCTCGACCTCGCGGGTGGTCGTCCGGTTGATGGTGAGCAGCGGGGGCTCGCAGCGCAGGCCTTCCTCAATGGCCTGGGGCAGCAACGAGCGGTCGTTCCGCACCGCCTCGAGCTGCTCGGGATGCGTCAGGAGAAGGTAGAGCAGGTTGCCCGACGACCGGTAGGTCGTCTCGGCGCCGGCGGGCAGCAGCAGGCGGAGGAAGGAGTAGATGGCCTCGTCCGTGAGCTTCTCGCCGTCCACCTCGGCGGAGACCAGGTCGCTGATGACGTCCTCGGCCGGGTGGGCCCGCCGGTCGGCCACCACGCCGGCGAAGTACTCGCGCAGCGCCTCGGAGGCAGCGAGGCCGCGGTCGATGTCCGCTACCAGGCCGATGAGCTCGACCGACCAGCGTTGGAACTGGGGGAAGTCCTCCTCGGGCAGGCCGAGCAGGCGAGCGATCACCCGGACCGGAAACTCGAACGTCAGTTGGCGCACCAGGTCGGCCTGGCCGTCGGCCACGAAGCGGTCGATCTGCTCGTCGATGATCGGGCGGATGAATTCGGGCTCCCAGCGTGCCAACGCCTTCTCGCGGAACGCGTGGGCCACCAGGTTGCGGTGGCTGCGGTGCTCGGGGTCGTCCATGCCGAGGATCATGTGGCCCATGACCATGCCGATGGTCACGTCGTAGCCGGTCGAGGTGAAGGTCTTGGCGTCACGCAGAATGCGCGAGCAGTCGTCGTAGCGGTAGGCGATCCAGCCCGGTTCGACGTCGATGCCCTCGGGCAGGGCCTCGGGGGAGATGGTCATGCCCATGTGGACGGGCGTGTCGCGGCGCTTGGCCACGAGGTCGGGGTAGGGGTCTCTCGTCGTGCCCGCCACCACGTCGTCGAAGGCACCGAACGGGTCGTACTCCTGAGCATCGGATAGTGCCATGGCGCGATTCCCTCCCTGCAGCTGTATCTGTGACGTCCATGTCAGGCTACGGGGCGCGCCGGGGACGGCGCACGCGCCGGCAGGAGGGCGCCCCCGGGCCTCGACGGCGTAGGCTCCCACCTGCATGCGCACACTCCGTACCCCAGACGACCGCTTCGCCGACTTGCCCGGCTACGACTTCTCGCCGCGCTACGCCGACGTGGCTGACGCCGAGGGAGGCATGCTGCGCATGCATTACCTGCGGGAAGGCGATCCGGCGGCGCCGGTCGTGCTGCTCCTGCACGGCGAGCCGTCGTGGTCGTACCTCTACCGGAAGATGATCCCGGTGCTCACCGGCGCCGGGCTGCAGATCGTGGCACCCGACCTGGTCGGGTTCGGCCGATCGGACAAGCCGGCCGAGCGCACCGACTACAGCTTCGCTCGTCACGTCGAATGGATGCGCGAGCTGCTCTTCGACCGGCTCGACCTGGCCGACGTCACGCTGGTGGGCCAGGACTGGGGAGGGCTCATCGGCCTGCGCCTGGTCGGCGAGCACCCCGAGCGCTTCGCCCGGGTCGTCGCCGCCAACACCTTCTTGCCGACTGGCGACACCAATCCCGGCGATGCCTTCTTCGCCTGGCAGAAGTTCTCCCAGGAGGTCGACGTGTTCCCGACCGGCGGCATCGTCCGCGGCGGGTGCGCCAAGCCCGTGGCGCCCGAGGTCGAGGCCGCCTACGACGCGCCGTTCCCCGACGAGTCCTACAAGGCGGGGGCCCGGCAGTTCCCGCTGCTCGTTCCTTCGCGGCCTGACGACCCCGCCCACGACGCCAACGTGGCCGCTTGGGTGGGCCTGGCCGCTTTTGACCGACCCTTCCTCTGTGCGTTCAGCGACAGTGACCCCATCACCAAGGGTGCGGACCGCAACCTCAAAGAGCGGATCGCCGGTGCGAAGGGCCAGCCCCATACGACGATCGTCGGCGGCGGACACTTCCTCCAGGAGGACTGCGGCGAGGAGCTGGCCGAGGTCGTGGCCTCCTTCGTCACCTCCACCAGGTGAGTAACGAACACAGCGTCGTCATTGTCGGAGCCGGGTTCTCCGGCCTCGGGATGGCGGCCCGTCTACGCGCCATGGGCGTCGACGACTTCGTGGTCCTCGACCGCGGCAACGACCTTGGCGGCACCTGGCGCGACAACTCCTACCCCGGCGCCTCGTGCGACGTCCCGTCCAACCTCTACTCGTTCTCCTTCGCTCTCAATCCCGATTGGTCCCGCTCCTTCTCCCCGCAGAGCGAAATCTGGGACTACCTGCGCGAGTGTGTGGACCGATTCGACGTGGGCGCGTCCTTGCGCTTCGGGCGCGCCGTGGAGGAGGCGCGGTGGGACGACGGCTCCGCTCGCTGGGCCGTGCGCACGACCGGGGGAGAGGAGTACCGCGCACCGGTGCTGGTGTGGGCCACCGGCTCGTTGAGCGAGCCTGCCATCCCGGACTTCCCGGGCCTCGAGGCCTTTCGCGGCAAGGTCTTCCATTCCGCGCGTTGGGAGCACGGTTTCGATCTGGCGGGAAAACGGGTGTGCGTCGTGGGGACCGGAGCATCGGCCGTGCAGTTCGTGCCGCAGATTGCCCCGGTCGTGGAGCATCTCTATCTGCACCAGCGGACGCCTCCCTTCGTCGTCCCCCGTCGCGACCGTGCCGTGTCGGGCCTGCGCAAGCTGGCCTACCGCAGGGCGCCGTGGCTCCAGCGCCTCTCCCGGCTGCGTATCTACCTCTTGTTCGAGGCGCTGCTCTCGGTGTTCGTCGGCCACGGGGAACGGCGCAAGGCCGCGGTCCGCAAGACCGCGCTCGACCACCTGGCGCGGCAGGTCCCCGACGAGGCGCTGCGCGAGAGGCTTGTCCCGCACTACGAGCCGGGCTGTAAGCGCCTCCTGCTCTCCGACGACTACTACCCCTCGCTGACCCGGCCCAACGTCGAGGTGGTGGAGTCGCCGGTCGCCTCGTTCACGGCGCACGAGGTGGTCGGCCAGGACGGCATCGCCCGCCCCGTCGACGTCGTGATCATGGGCACCGGCTTCGAGGCGGCCGAGCCGCCCTACGCCGAACACATCGTCGGCCGGGAGGGCGTACGGCTCTCCGAGCAGTGGAAGGCGCACGGCGTCGAGGCGTACGCAGGCTCAACGGTGGCGGGCTTTCCCAACCTGTTCCTGATGATCGGGCCCAACTCGACGCTGGCCCACAACTCCATGATCTACATGATCGAGTCGCACATCGACTACATCGCCAGCGCGCTGAGTTTCTTGCGACGGCCAGGGGTGCGCGTGGTGGAGGTCAAGCCCTCGGTGCAGCGGCGCTACAACGAGCGCCTGCAGGCGCGGCTGGCGCACTCGGTGTGGGTCGAGGGCGGGTGCGCCAGCTGGTATCTCGACCACCGGGGCCGCAACACGACCCTCTGGCCCGACCACACCTGGAAGTTCCGCCGTCTGACTCGGCGCTTTCACCCGGGCGAATACACCGTCCGCGCGTAGGCCCGCAGCGCCAGAGCGCAGAGCACGGCCGCGAAGAGCGCGAGCACGCCGACTTCGGGCAGCACCGCGTGCAGCCCGTCGTGGTCGTAAATCAGCTTGACGAACGCGTCCATGGCCCAGGCCTGCGGCACCGCGTGGCCGACGCCGCGCACCACCGGTCCGACCACGTCGAGCGGGTACATGCAGCCGCCGAGCATGCCGCACACGATGCCCAACACGACGGCCAGGGAGATCGCCTGCTCCTCGGTGCGCGAGCGCATGCTTACGAGCGCGGCGGCGCCGGCGTAGGCGAGCGACAGCATGGCGAGGACGAGGAAGACGCCGAGGGGGTCCCCCCAGTGCACGCCGAAGAGCACGCGCCCGACGATCAGCAGCCCGACGCACTGCACCGCGGCCACGCAGAGACTCGTGGCGATCAGGGCCGCCACCACCGAGCGCCGGCGCACCGGCGCGGCGGCCAGCCGGTTCATCAGACCGAGCCGGCGGGACTCCACGACGCCCGAGGACAGGAGGAGCACGGTGATGCCGAGGAAGAGGACGAGGTCGGCCGGTGCCACGTAGGAGAACGGGCTCAGCGCGGCGGGGACATCGGCGTGGGCCAGCGTGACATCGGTCACCGTCGTGTGCGTGCCCTCGGCCGCGATGAGGTCGAGCAGGGCGACCACGTCGGTGCGCGCCTGTATGGCGCTCGTCGACGCCGACTCGCTCACGAAGTCGACGCGTTGGGTGCCGGGCGGGGCCGGCAGAGCGATGAGGCCGGCCACCACGCGTCCCCGCAGAATGTCGTCGCCCAGTTGGGCCCGGTCGGGCTCGATCCGCACCTTGAGGTCGCCCGTGTGGGCCACCAGCTGGACCAGCCGAGGGGAGGGGTGCACCAAGCCGATGGGTTCCTTGGGGCTCCCGGCCAGCAGGCCCGTGACGAGAATGAAGAGGATCGGGAACAGCGTGGCGACGAACAGCAGCCGCCGGTCGCCGACGGCGCGCCGGAGGTTCACGCGGACGATCGGGATCACGGCATCACCATCCGTCGCACTCGGGCCATGGCGAGGCCGCCGGTCACCAGCGCGATCAGGCACAGGACGAGGAAGGGCGCGACCACCGATGACGCCGGGTCCCGCAGCAATGCCAGCCGGCCGAACCCGACCAGGGCCCATCCGTTGGGGGTTCCGAGGCTGAGCACCTGGAGCGCCTCGGGCAGCGCACCGGGCGGGAGCAGGTTTCCCCCCAACAGGGCCAGTACGAGGCCGACCACCAAGGAGGCCGCGAATGCCTCCTGGGGCGTGCGGGCGAACGAGGTGAGGAAGGCGCCCAGGCCGCACATGGCCGCGGTGGCACCGACGCACATCATCAGCACGCCGAGCGGCGCGCCCCAGTTGGCGCCGAAGGCGGCGGCGGTCACGCCCCAGACGATCAGGATCGACGTCAGCCCCGTGAGGCCGATGGCCAGGAGCTTCCCCCAGACAATGGCGCTCGGCCGCACTGGTGCGGCGGCGAGCCGGGCCAGCGTCCCGGTGGAGCGCTCCATGAGGAGCGAGCGCATGCCGAGGCCGCTCCCAATAAAGAGGAACACCACCGCGATGGAGGGCGCGAAGTAGTCGAGCACGGCCTTGCCGCCGTTGCCGAGCGTGCTCGCCGAGAGCGAGATGGCCGCCGCGTGGGTTGCGGTCCCGCGCTCCAGTCGGCCCGCGTACAGGCGGCTGGCCAGCCCCGCCGCCACCGACTCGGCGTACTCCTGGCCGAGCAACGCGTTGGCCCGGTCCACAACGGCGAACCCGGGCGAGGGCGTGGCCCCCGGGGCCACCATCGGGATGAGGAGATGAGAGAGCGTGTGGTCTCCCCGGTGCAGGACCACGCCGCCGGCCAGCGAGCCGTCGGCCACCTCGCGCCGCACCGTCGCCTCGCCCGGGACCAGCCGCACCTCGACGTTGCCCGGGAGCTGGCTCGCGTGCACGGCCGCCCGCAGCAGCGCGGGCGAGGCACCCGACACCCCGATCGGCAGGGTCGCCGTGGACGCGGTTCCGGAGAAGGCGAAGCCCAGAATGGCGGCGATGGCGAGTGGCGCCACCAGGCAGGTGATCACGGCTGAGCGGTCGCGGACCCGCCGGCGCAGTTCGTTGAGGGTGATGATGAGGGCGGTCAGCCGGCGTGCCCCTGACCGTGGCTCCCTGTCCTCACGCGCAGAAACTACCTTTGGCCGTCGTGATCGCGCTGGAGTCCGTCGGTTTCGTCGTCGGTGGGCGGACCGAGCCCATCGACGACGACTGGGGCGCCGTCGAGGCGGTGATCCGCCTCGACGGCGCGCGGTTCGGGCCCGACGCGGTGGCGGGTCTCGAAGCGTTCTCCCACCTGGTCGTGGTCTTCCAGTTCCACCTGGTCGACCCGGCCGACGTGCAGTCGGGCGCCCGCCGGCCGCGCGGGAACCCGGAGTGGCCCGCGGTGGGCATGTTCGCCCAGCGGGCGCGGATGCGCCCCAATCGTCTCGGCGTCTCGACCTGCCGCCTCACCGCCGTGGCAGGCCTCGACCTGCACGTGCGAGGTCTCGACGCCATCGAAGGTTCACCCGTGCTCGACGTCAAGCCCTTCATGCGAGAGTTCGAACCGCCCGGCGCCGACGTTCGTCAACCGACCTGGTCGACCGAATTGATGCGGGGCTATTACTGAGGTTCGCCCCGCGAGCTGGCGCGGCCGCGCCGGCCCCGGCCTCTTCTGCCCCCAACCGGCGTGTAGCTTGCCCGGATGCCTTCGCCGAACATTCTCGTGATCATGACGGACGAGGAGCGCTACCCGCCGCCCTACGAAGGCGAGCCGCTGGCCCGGTTCCGCCGCGAGCAGCTGGGGGCGCGCCAGTCCATCCGCGAGGGGGGTCTCGAGTTCCACCGGCACTACGCGGGCTCGACCGCCTGCCTGCCCAGCCGGACGACGCTCTTCACCGGCCAGTACCCGTCCCTCCACGGCGGGACGAACACCGACGGCGTGGCGAAGAAGGCGAACGACCCCGCCATGGCCTGGCTCGACCCCAATTCGGTGCCCACTCTCGGCGACTGGTTCCGGGCCGGCGGCTACGAGACGCACTACCGCGGCAAATGGCACATCTCGCACGCCGACCTGCTGATCCCGGGCACCCACGAGAGCCTGATGGCCTCCGACGGCGCCGGGAACCTCATTCCCGAGGCGGTGGCGGCCTACAAGGGGGCCGACCGCCTCGATCCCTACGGATTCTCCGGCTGGGTCGGCCGTGAGCCGCACGGCGCGGCCAAGCCCGACTCGGGCACCGTGCGCGACGGCGTTTTCGCCGAGCAGGTCGTCGAACTCTTCGCGGAGCTGGCCGCGGCCCGCCGCGACGGGCCGTGGCTGGCCGTGGCGTCCTTCATCAACCCGCATGACATCGCGTTCAACGGTTGGGCGTGGGAGAACCTGCTCGGCCGCCCGCCGGTCGACGACGACACGCTGCCCGACATCCCCGAGGCGCCTTCGCAGGCGGACTCCTTCGCGGGCCGGCCGGCCTGCCAGGAGGCGTTCGTCAAAGCCTGGCCGGCCATGCTCTACGAGCAGTCGGCCGACGAGTCCTATCGCAGGCTCTACTACTACCTCCACAAACTCGTCGACCGGGCCATCGGGCGCATCCTCGAGTCGCTGGAGCAGTCGGGCATGGCCGAGGACACCGTGGTCGTCTTCACCTCCGACCACGGTGACCTGGTGGGTGCGCACGGTGGGCTGATGCAGAAGTGGTACAACGCCTACGACGAGGCCATTCGTGTCCCTCTTCTGGTGCGCGGTCCCGGCATCGTGGCGACACCAGAAGGCGTCCACACGCCGACCAGCCACGTCGACCTGCTGCCGACGCTGCTCGGCCTGGCGGGCATCGACGTCGAGCGCGCCGCGGCTGTTGTCGCCGTCGAACACGACGAGACCCAACCCCTGCCGGGCCGGGACCTCAGCCCGGTGCTGCGGGGATCGACGACGCCCGACACCTTGGCCGAGCCCCTGTACTTCATGACCGAGGACGACGTGAGCCGCGGCCTCACCCAGACCAGCATCGTGAACGGCCAGGCCTACGAGCCCGTGCCCTTCCCGGCCCATGTCGAGTCGGTGATCGTTTCGTTGCCGACCGGCGCCGCCGACGCGTCCGAGGTGTGGAAGCTCAACCACTACTACGAGCGCCTCGACGATTTCGACCAGGCGCACGGCCTGCCGACGAATCCGTTCGCCCCGCCACCGGTCGAGTCGGCCTGGGAGCTGCACAATCTCACGGCGGATCCCGAGGAGCGTCGCAACCGGGCCACAGAGGACGCGCCCGTGTTGTCGGACCTGCAAGAGATCCTCGACGAGCAGCGCGAGCGCAAGCGCCGACTGCCCCAGCTGCGGAACCGATCGGCCTGAGGCCGTCGTTGCGGCCCCGCGGTCCCGGGGCCGGTCGGCGCCGGGCTCAGTCGAAGCTGGGGCGGCGATCCCGCGTGCGCTTGAGCTCGAAGAAGCCGTCGGTCGCGGTGCAGAGCAGCACGCCGTCCCAGAGCAGCCCGGCCGCTTCGCCCTTGGGCGCCGGCGTCACCACCGGGCCGAAGATGGCCGTCCCGTTGTAGTGGATGACCGGCGTGCCCACGTCGTCGCCGACGGGGTCCATGCCGGCATGATGGGATGCGGCCAGCGCACCGTCGAACTCCTCCGACGTGGCGGCGTCGGCCAGAGAGGCCGGCAGGCCCAGTTCGGCGAGCGCCTCGGCCATAATCCGCGTCGATTCTCCCTCGGCACGGCCACGCTGCTCCAGGTGGATGCGGTTGCCGAGCGCTGTGTAGAGCGGCCCCAGGATCTCGGGCCCCTTCATCTGCTCCGCCGCGATGCAGACGCGCACCGGGCCCTTGGCCTGGGCGAGGCGTGCCCTGTATTCGTCGGAAAGCCCCTCTCGCCCCTCGTTCAGGATGGCCAGAGACATGACGTGCCATTCGACGTGGATGTCGCGCACCTGCTCGACCTGGAGCATCCAGCGCGAGGTGATCCAGGCCCACGGGCACAGGGGGTCGAACCAGAAGTCTGCGGTGTCCTTGCCGGTCATGGGATACCTCCGTCGACGCGCAGGATGGCGCCGCTCGTGTACGTCGATGCGTCGGTCGCGAAGTACAGCGCGGCGCCGACGATCTCTCCGGGCTCGCCCGCTCGCTCGAGGGCATGGTGCGGCAAGCCGTGCTCACGCGCCGCCGGGCCCCAGGAGTCCTCGGCGATGTCGGTGAGGAACGGGCCCGCCATGATGCAGTTGACCCGCACCGTCGGACCGAACGCCTTGGCGAAGCCCTCGGTCAGCGTGTTGAGCCCCGCCTTGGCGGCGTCGTAGGGCAACATGCCCGGGGCCGGGCGGAGGGAGCCGGTGCTCGAGACGTTGATGATGGATCCACCATATGGGCCGTCCGCCATCCTCGTGCCGACGAGTGCGGTGAGACGGAACGGGCCTTTCAGGTTGACCCCGAGCACCTTGTCCCACAGCTCCTCGCTCACCGCGGTCAGGTCCGGGTACAGGGGTGACATCCCGGCGTTGTTCACCAACACGTCGACGCGCCCGAAGGTGGCGTAGGCCTGTTCCACCAGGCCGTCGATCTCGTCCCAATGCCCGATGTGGCAGGCCACCGGCAAGGCCCGCCGGCCCATGGCCTCGACCTCGGCGGCCACGGCCGCGCAGGCGTCGAGCTTTCGGCTGGTGATCACGACGTCGGCCCCGGCGTCGGCGAAGGCGAGCACCATGGCGCGCCCCAGCCCGCGGCTGCCGCCGGTGACGAGGGCGACCTTGCCCGTGAGCGGCTCGGACGGCGGTGCGCTCGTCACGACACGAGCGCGGCGACGGCGGCCGTCACGGCCTTGCCCATCGGGATGTTGAGGGACTCGTTGGGCCCGTGGGCGTTGGAGCCCGGACCGAGGACACCGGTGGCCACGAACTGGGTGCCGGGGAAGCCGCGCTGCAGGTCGGCGAGGAACGGGATGGAACCGCCTTCGCCGACGAAGCCCGGCTCGCGCCCGAAGCGCTCTCTCGATACCGCCGCCAGCGTCGCCGCGATGTCCGGCTCCAGCGGCGGGGCGATCCATCCTTGGGCGGCCGCCTCCACGTCGATGGTGATGTGCGCCCCTTCGTCGGTCCGGATGGCCGAGATCAGCGCGTCGGTGGCGCCCTGAGCATCGACGTCGGGGGGGAGCCGCAGCGAGAACTTGAGCGTCGTCGAGGGCCGCAGGACGTTGCCGCCGTCTCTGGGCTTGGGCAGCCCGTCGGCGCCCGTCACCTCGAGGGCGGCCCCCCATGTGCGCGGCGACGAGCCGGTCGACCGGGTCGGGCGTGAGGAGATGCAGACCGTCGACGACGGGCGCGCCGCTGTCGGGGAACTCGTCCGCCATGGTGACGAGGTTGGCCCGCTGCGCACCGGGTATCCCCGCCCCCAGCAATTCGGGCAGGAGGATGCGGCCGGTCGCCTCGTCCTCTATCTGCGACAGGATGCGGCGCAGTATGCGGAACGAGGACGGGACCACGCCGCCGCCCTGCCCGCTGTGGATGCCCTCGGTCAGTACGTCGACCTGCACCGTCACGACGACGTTGCCCCGCAGCGACGAGGTCAGCCACAAGCGGTCGTAGCTGAGCCCGCCCGAGTCGAGGCAGATGACGAGACGCGGCGTGCCGATGCGTTCCTTGAGGTTCTCGATGTGCGCCGCCAGGTCCGGGCTGCCGCTCTCCTCGCTCGCCTCGATGAGCACGAGGACGCGGCCCTGGCCGCCGCCCGCCGCCAGCAGACCCGTCACGGCGGCAAACGTCGCGTAGCCGTCGTCCGCCGTGCCGCGGCCGTAGAGGAGGTCGCCCTCGCGCACCGGCTCCCAGGGCCCGAGCCCGCGACGCCATTCGCCCAACGGTGGCTGCTTGTCCATGTGGCCGTACACCAGGATCGGATCGCCCGTACCGCCGTTGTCGATCAGCAGCACGGGGGTGCGGCCCGGCAGCGTCACGATCTCGACCTGCAGCGCACGGTCCTGGTCCTTGACCCACGCCGCCAACAGCTCGGCCGCGGCGGCGATGGCACCCCGCTCGTCCCAGTCCGGGTCGAAGGCGGGGGAGAGGCACGGGATGCGGGTGTACTCGCTCAGGGCGGGGAGGATGCGGTCCTCCCACGTGGCGTCGATGTCGACGGAGAGGCTGCTCACGACGCGGTGATCTCCGCCAGCCGGTCCAGGGTCTTGGACATGGAGGAGGCCGTGTGCTGGCCGATCTTGGGATTCTTCAAGAAGAAAGCCTGCTTGTCCTGGCTGAGGTCCCACGACTCGGTCACCTTGGTCCCGCCATCCACCGGCTCGAGCTCGTAGCGCCAGATGCGACCGCCCAAGAAGCGCCCGAGAGGCCCCGAAAGCACGGTCTGCCAGGCGATGCGGCGGTCCTGCTCGAACTCAATGACCGTGTTCGACACGGTGTAGGGCACGCCCATCTTCATCGACATGCCGAAGGTCGAGCCCAGGCTCAGGTGCTGGGCCGCGCCCTCCTTGGCCTGGACCAGCTGGCCCGAGCCGTCGATCTCGGGATGGCGCGTGGCGTCGGCCACCACGGCGAAAATGGCGGCGGGTGGCGCGTTGATGACCCGGTCCACGCTGACGACGGTGTGCTGCGGGCTCTGCGCCATGGACGACCTCCGGTTCGGCGAACTCGCGGGTGGAGACTAGATGGCGTGCGTGACCAGGTCGCTCAGCTGCACCCATTCGAGGGTGGCGGCGTGGGTGGCGGCCAGGACGACGGGCGGTGCCATGCCCGCCTCGAAGGCCTCCTGCCACCGAGGGGCACACAGGCACCATTGGTCCCCGGGCTGCAGCCCTGCAAAGCCGAACTCGGGGTGCGGCGTCGAGAGATCGTTGCCGACCGAAGCCGAGAAGGCCAGGAACTCGGCGGTGACCTTGGTGCAGACCGTGTGCACGCCGAGGTCCTCGGAGCCGGTGTTGCAGCAGCCGTCCCGGTAGAAGCCGGTGAGCGGTTCGAAATTGCAGGGCTCGAGCGTTTCGCCGAGCACGTTCTGGGCCATGGTTCATTTGAGCACGACCCGGGTCCGGCGGCCCAAACAGGCTGGCCCGGACGGGCGTCGGCTACAGGGCCCGGCTCAGGGCCCGGCGATTGGCGTGCCTTCGAAGTGGTCGATCCAGGCGAAGGACCCCACCGGCTCTCGTCGCAACCGGCGCGGGACTGTCACAGGACGACCGAGTGCGACGAGGCCCGCCACAGCAACCGTGGCGGGAATGCCGAAGAGCGCTCGCACGTCGTCCTCCTGGCGCACGGGCATGGTGGTCATGACGCCGCCCAGCCCCTCGGTGCGGGCCGCCAGCAGCAGGCTCCAGACGAAGGGATAGATGGAGGCACCGCCGGCGAAGGTGTAGCGCGGCAGGTCGCGGTCGACCGCGGCCAGGGCGCTCAGATCGGCCAGCACGAGGAGGAGGGCGGGGGTGTGTTCGAGCGTCTCGGCGAAGCCCGGCGTGGCGGCGCCCGCCTCGGCGAACGCGGCGGCGTGGACAAGGGCCTCCGCCTCGGCCGCACGGTCGGTGACGGGCGCCCAGGGCACCAGGCCGGCCGCTCCCATGGCCAGGTATTCGTACCAGCCGCGCAAGTAGAGGTCGCGCAGCGCTACGCGAGACGCCGGGTCCTTCACGACGATGACCCGCCAGCCCTGGCGGTTGCCGCCGCTGGGGGCGAAGCGGGCCGTGTCGAGCAACCGAGCCAGCACTTCGTCGTCGACCGGCTCCGGGTGGAAATGGCGGGCCGCGCCGGTGCTGCGCAGCGTGTCGACGAGGTCGAGGTTCACGGCTTGCCCACCGTAGTGGCCGGTAGGTAAGAGTGCGGGTGTGACGTTGCGCCATCTCGCCCGCTGGCCCCTCGTGGTGGCGCCCATGGCGGGCGGCCCGTCGACGGTGGATCTCGTGGCGGCGGCGTGGCGCGCCGGCGCGTTGGGCTTCCTCGCCGGCGGCTACAAGACCGTGGCGGGCCTGACCGAGGACATGGCGGCCGTGCGGGACGCCGGCGTCGACACCTTCGGTGTGAACCTGTTCGTTCCCGGAGCCCCGACGACAGACACTGCCGGCCTCGCGGCCTACCTCACGCGGCTCGAGACTGACGCCGCCGTCGTCGGGGTGGCCCTCGGCGATGCCGCCTGGGACGACGACGACTACGCCGGCAAGGTCGACGCGGTCCTTGCCGCGCCGCCCGCCGCCGTCAGCTTCACCTTCGGCCTCCCGGAGGCCGACCTTGTCCAGGCCCTGCAGGCGGCGGGCTCCGCCGTCCTGCTCACGGTCACGACGCCCGAGGAGGCTGACCGTGCGCTGCGGGCGGGCCCCGATGGATTGTGCCTGCAGGGCGCGGAGGCCGGCGCCCACCGCGGCAGCCTCACCAACGGCGAGCGAGCGGACGAGGACCGGCCTGTACGAGCGCTCCTCGCCGCCGTGCGCCGGCGCACGCTCGTCCCGCTGGTGGCCGCGGGCGGCGTGGGTGGCTCGGAGGACGTGGCAGACCTGCTGTCCCGCGGGGCCGACCTGGTACAGGCCGGCACGGCGTTCCTGCGCTGCCACGAGAGTGGCGCGGCCCCCGCGCTGAAGGACGCCCTGGCGACCAGTGCCGCCTCGGGGACGACCGAGATCACCCGGGCCTTCAGCGGCCGGCGGGCGCGCGCTCTCGTCAACGCCATGGTGCGGGAGCACCGGGGGGCGCCGGCCGCCTACCCCGAGATCAACAATGCGACCCGAGCGTTGCGGGCACGGGCGGCACAAGCTGGTGATCCCGAGCACATGAGCCTCTATGCCGGAACAGCGTTCGACCAGGCCGAGGCGGCGCACGTGGCCGACATCGTCGCGCGGCTGGTGTCACGGGTGCCCTGGGTGCCCCGGTGAGCAGCGGGCGCCAGACGAAGACGATCGAGTTCACGCCGCCGGATGTGGCGGCCGTGGCGCACGAGTTGGTTGCGCTGCGTGCGGCGGGCCGCGGCTGGGTGAATTTGATGCCGGGCATCGACGAGGAGGCGTCGGACGTGCACCCCCGGGCCGGCCTGTTCGCGTTCTTCGGCAACAATGCAGCGCCGGTGACGATGACGACGGTCATGCCGCCCAAGAAGGATCGAAGGGAAACCGACGGGCTGACCGTCGGCATCATGCACCCGACGGGAGACCATGCCGTGGAGCGACTGGCCGAGGCCGGTGCGCCCGTCCCCGAAGACTGGCTCGTGCGTCAGGATCATGCCCGGCGCGGCCTGTTGTTCCGGACCCCGGTGGCGGTCACCGAGACGGAGGTCATCGGATGGTCAGTGCGCGCGGGCACGGCATTGTGCCGGGCCGAAATGACAGGGCGGTGGCGGGCCGTGGTCTACCTTCCGTAGATGGTGACAGGGGCAACGCGCGACGACGCAGTGGTCGAGGCCGGACTGGCACGCTGGGTTGCCGCCAACTCTGACCTGGTGCGCGCGCTCGCCGGCAGTGATGGTGGCGTCAGTGTTGGCGACGGCGACGGTGTGTTCAGGCTTGTCGGAGTCTCACGGGCGCAAGGGGGTCAGGCCAACGAGACCCTTCTTGTCGACCTCGGCCCCTCGCATCCGGGAATGGTGGTGCGGTTGCCGCCCCTGGAGCCTTCATTCCCGGACTACGACCTCGGCCCGCAGGCACTCGTCCAGAATGCCGTCGCCGCTGCGGGCGTGCCCGCGCCGGCGCCGGCTCTGACGGTGAACGATCCCGCGTGGATCGGATCGACCTTCTTGGTCATGCCGCGCGTGGCGGGCGACATTCCCGGGCCGGCTCCGATCTTCGATCCCTACGTGCGCGACGCGGGGCTGGTCCTCCAGCGGGTCATGCACGACGAGCTCATCGACGCAGTCGCCGACATTCATGCGATCGCCTGGGAGGCCGGTGCTCTCGGTGCAGTGTTGCCGAGAGGACAGTTGCAGGGGACGGTGGAGCGCTGGGTCGCGTACGTGGAATGGTCCTCGGAAGGAGAGCCGTTGCCGGCGCTGGCGCAGGCTCTCGACTGGTGTGGTCGCCATGTCCCGGCGGAGAGACCACCGGTGCTCCTGTGGGGCGACGTCCGATTGGGCAATCTGGTCTTCGACAGCGAGCGCCACGTCACCGCTGTGCTCGACTGGGACCTGGCTTCGCTCGGCCCCCCGGAGATGGATCTCGGCTGGCACTTCGGACTCGAATTCATGATGGAGACGCTGTTCGGTGACCGGCCACCCGGCTTCCCCGGTGTGGGGGAGTCCCTGGAGCGTTACGAGCGGCGCAGTGGGTACCAAGTGCGCGATCTGGCGTGGCACGAAGTCTTCGCACTGGCCCGCGCCCTGGCCATCAACGACCGGCTCCAGCGCATCACCGGTGCACCGCGCCGGCGTGAGAACCCGATGGGCGACATCTTGCTGGCGCGCCTGGAGTCCGCCTCCGCCGAGGTCGCCTGAGGGTGCCGCCGCCGGAGCGTTCCGGCATTCAGGGCGCTCCGCACGGCACAGTACGCTCGCGCCGTGTCCGACGACGATGGAAAGCCAGATCGACCCGCGTGACGCCGCCTTCTTCGTCCGCGACGACTACTACGAGGTATTGGCCAAGCTCCGAGCCGAGGACCCAGTGCACGAATGCGCTCCGGGCTTCTGGGCCATCAGCCGCTACGAGGACATCCGGAACCTGAGCCGCGACCCGGGCCACTTCTGTTCCGGGCGCGGTGCGTTGGTCAACGACCCGCTCCGCACCTCCGGCGCTGCGATGGGAGGTCGTTCCATTTTGCACATGGACCCTCCCGAGCACGCCGCCTTCCGTGGGTTGGTCAACCGGCGCTTCACGCCGCGGGCCATGGCCGGCCTCACCGGCTTCGTCCGGACGAGCGCCAGGGCGTTGTTCGACGCCGTCGAGCCCTGCGACGAGATCGACTTCGTCGCTCAGCTGGCGGCACCCTTCCCGCTCACCGTGATCGCCGAGCTGCTCGGGATCGACGAGTCGGACCGGGAGGACTTCCGCGGGTGGTCCGACGCAGCCATCGAGTCGCCCGATCTCCCGCCCGACAAGACCATGGCGGCGCTCGGCGAGCTCTCCGCGTTCATCGTCGAGCACATCGGATCGAAACGCGACCGCCCCGGAGAGGACCTGGTCTCGCTCCTCGTGGACAGCGAAGTCGATGGCTGCCCCCTGAGCAAGGAGGAACTGTTCATGTTCCTCCTCACGCTGCTCGTGGCGGGAAACGAGACCACGCGGACCCTGCTGTCGGGGAGCGCCGTCGTCCTGCACGAGCACCCGGACCAGCGCGCCGCCCTCGCCTCCGACTCGTCACTGGTGCCCGGGGGGGTGGAAGAGTGTCTGCGATGGGTGACCCCGGTGCACGCCTTCTGTCGGACCGCGACCGAGGACATCGTTGTCGCCGACAAACAGATCAGTGCGGGCGACTACCTCTGCATGCTCTACGCATCGGGGAACCGGGACGAGTCGATCTTCGGCAAGGACGCAGCGCAATTCGACGTGCGGCGTCCTGCCAATCCCATGCACCTCGCCTTCGGCTTCGGCGAGCACGTGTGCCTCGGTGCCAGCCTGGCCCGCCTGGAGGCGAAGATCTTCGTGGAGGAGTTGCTCGGACGCTTTCCGGCCTACGAAGTCACGGGAGTGGCCGAGAGCGTGCGGTCGACGACCGTCGCGGGGATCCGCTCGCTGCCCATTGTGCTGGCGCCGGCAGGTTGAGTACCGTCGGCGCCTTGCAGCACGGCCTGGCGTAGCTCGTCGAGCAATAATTCGACAGCCCCGGCGTCGGCACTCAGTCGCAGCCTCCCGCCTTCACGCTGCGCATGCAGCAACCCGTTCTCGCGCAGCACCTTCACGTGCATGCTCACGGTGGGCTGGGCCAGACGGAAGAGCACCGCCAGCTCGCCTACGGAGCTCGGCGCGGTGGCCAACGAATGCAGGAGCGCCAAGCGGGTGGGATCGGCCACCGCCTTGAGACGCCGCGCCACTGACTCCGTCCGCGCCCGTGCCACGGCATCGCCCTGGCCCACGCCGGTTCCGATGGTGACGAGGCCGGAAAGCTCCAAGTACATGCTCGACCCGAAGAACAAGCAGGGCACGAAGAGAAGCGGCTGCTGACCGGCCTCGACCTTGGCCAAGATGTCGGGTAGGCGCTCATGCAAAATGTCACAGCCCTGCGGTATCAAGGGTTCCAGTGACCGCCCCCGCTCGTACTGCACCACCAATTGGTGGCCCGCCTCTTCGATGATGGGCAGCGCCTGTTGCCACATTGCGTCCACCGGGGCCCAGACTGCTTCGAGTAGGTCGAGGTACGACTGCAGGAGCGCAGGGGATTCGCGCAGCCTGCGGAGACGATCGAGGTACAGCGCGCGGTCCTCGGGTGTCTCCGAGGGCATCTCCAGGTCGAGCGGGACCGTGGCGACCGCCTGCTCTATGGCGGGCCACAGCACATCGGGGTCAGTGGCGCTCACCGCGTCGGCGTGCTGTGCCAGCACCTGCATCTCGGTGAAGCATGCATCCTCTTCGGAGCAATCGTTCCAGAAGGTGCGGACGCGGTCGGCGAGGTCTTCCCGTCCCTTGAACATCTCGGCCAGCTTCGGATGCCGTGCCTGCATGGACGGACGGGCAGCCACGTGAAGCAGCCAGGAGAGATCAGAAACCAGCGAGGCCGCGGCGCTCACGTTCTTGGCCCTCGGGGATGTGGACTCTTCAGTCAACATAGGCATACAGCTATATTAGAATATTCTTGCATCCAGGTCAAGGTTCCGTTAGTGTTGAAGGTGTGTTGGGCGGGAGTTGTGATGCAGGAACGAATGGGACGGACGAGGTGATCGGATGATGCAGACGCAGGCAGTGCAGTCCCTGGCCGATGCCCACCGCAGGGAGTTGATGGCGTCCGCGGGCTCGTGGCGAGCGCATTCCGACGAAGTGGCGGGGAGCGATGTTGGGGTGGTGCAGCGCTCGGCCCCCGGCCTCCCGGTGACCGGTGGCCGAGCGGTGCATCGGGCCGTCGCGCCCCGCCTCGGTGCTTGGCTGATCCATTTCGGGACCAAGCTCGGAGGGGCGACGATCCGCACTTCTTGAGCCCTAGCCGGCGGTCGAGGCGTGCGCTTTCCATCCGGCAGGTCGGGCTCGGGTGCGCGACATCGGCAAGAGTTGTGGCATGCCGCCCGCGCGCAACGTCCTTTTCATCACCCTCGACCAGTGGCGCGGGGACTGTCTGTCGGCGCTCGGCCATCCGGTCCTCGAGACTCCTACGTTGGACGCCCTGGCCGGTCGCGGCGTCTTGTTCGCCAACCACTGGGCCAACGCTGCGCCGTGCGGACCGTCGCGGGCCTGCCTCTACACGGGCACGTACCAGCATCGCAACCGGTCGATACTCAATGGCACGCCATTAGACGCCCGGTTCACCAACGTGGCGCTCCTGGCTCGCGAGATGGGCTACGACCCAGTGCTGTTCGGCTACACGGACTCCTCGGTCGATCCGCGCACCGTGCGGCCCGACGACCCGAGGCTGTTCAGCTACGAGGGCGTCCTGCCCGGATTCCGTGCCGTGATCGAAGACCCATGGGAGAAGGGGAGCCCGGCATGGGGACGCTGGCTCGCCACGCAGGGCTTCGATGTCCCGGCCAACCCGCACGAGTTGTACGAGCCGATGGAGGGATTCCCTGGGGCGGATGCCCACGGTTCGACCTGGGCTCCGGCACGCTTTCCTGCCGAGCTCTCGCAGACGAGCTTCGTACGCCGGTCCGTGGTGGAGTGGTTGGAGCAGAACGCTGACGCGCCGTTCTTCGTCCATGCCTCCTTCATCCGTCCCCATCCGCCGCGCCGGAATCCGATCGGGTATCACGACCTCTATCCGGCCGAGGCCGTCGGACCCTTCGTCGGCTGCACCACGCCCGAAGAGGAAGGCGCGATCCACCCACTCGGAGCGTTCTCCGTGCAGACGCCCGAGGTGGGCGCGCCCCGAGACGAGCGTGAGCGCCGGCAGTTGCGAGCGACGTACTACGGAGCACAGCGAGAGGTCGACGATGGTCTCGCCCCGCTCTTCGACTATCTCACAGACACCGGATTGGTCGAGTCCACACTCGTCGTGCTCACCAGCGACCACGGCGAGATGGGCGGCGACCATTGGCTCCTCGAGAAGCTCGGGTTCTGGGACGAGAGCTACCACGTCCCCTTGATCGTCGTGGACCCGCGCCGCCAGGCGGACGGTGCGCGAGGGACAATCGTCGACGCGGTCACCGAGTCGGTCGACGTCCTGCCGACCATCTGTGATTTCATGGGCATCGACGTGCCCCGGCAGGCCGACGGGTGGTCGCTCGGCCCGTTCCTCCGCGGCGAGCCCGCCCCTCCGCACTGGCGCGACACGGCGCACTTCGAATGGAGTTTCTCGGACCCGGTCAACCTGCTGGCCGAGCAAGCGTTCGGGATCCCGATGAGCCATTGCGCGTTGGCCGTGTCCCGTGGCCCACGGTACAAGTACGTGCAGTTCGCGGCCGACGCGGCCTTGTTGCCTCCGTTGCTGTTCGACCTCTCTCGCGATCCCGAGCAGACGCACAACCTGCTGGTGGAGCAAGGGGCCGGCGTGGGCGACGCCGCCTGGGCGGCGACCCGAGAGCTGCTCCAGTGGCAGATGCGCACAGCAGAGCAGACGTTGAGCGGCAGCTTCCTCGATCCCGAACAGGGACTGGTCGAGGCGCGCGACACCTGGCGCTAGGAGCGGGGGCGCCGACGGCGCGTGTGGAATGCTGACGCCTGCTCGTGACAAGGAGGCCCTACGCCGTGCCGGACATGCAGGGGAAGACCGTGGTCGTCACCGGTGCCAATTCCGGCATCGGGTTCGAGACGGCTGCGGCCCTGGCTGCCATGGGCGCCCGTGTGCTGGTCACGGCCAGGAATGCAGACAAGGGCAGGGCGGCCGTGGCGGCGATCACGGCGCGGCTGCCCGGTGAAAGCCGGGTCCAACTCGTTGTCTTCGACCTGGCCGACCTGGCCTCGGTGCGCCAAGGTGCGTCCGAGATCCTCGATCAGTCGCCGCGCATCGACGTCTTGGTGAACAACGCCGGATTGGTGCTGACCGAGCGCGCCGAGACCGTGGACGGCTACGAGGCGACATTTGCCACCAACCATCTCGGCCCGTTCCTCCTGACCAATTTGCTGTTCGAACGGATTACCGCGTCGGCACCGGCTCGCGTGGTCAACGTGGCGTCGACCGCCCACAACACCGCCCGGCACGGAATGGATTTCGACGACCTGCAGTCGACGAAGCGCTACCGGGGCATGCGGGTGTACGGCCAGTCGAAGCTCGCCAACATTTTGTTCACGTTGGAGCTCGCCCGGCGCCTGGAGGGGACGGGCGTCACGGCGAACGCTCTCCATCCCGGCACGGTGCGCACCGGCTACGGGGCCGGTGGGGACGCGCGGGGCCTGCTCGGTTTCGGGATCAAGATCGCCAGCCCCTTCTTCCTTTCGCCCGCGAAGGGTGCTCGTACATCGGTGTACCTTGCGTCGTCTCCCGAGGTGGAGGGGGTGAGCGGGCAGTACTTCGTCAAGTGCAAGCCAAAGCAGCCGCGACGGTGGGCGCAGGACGCGGAAGCGGCACAGCGGTTGTGGCAGGTCAGCGAGGAGCTCGTCGGTCTGGCTCCCGCGGGGACGGCCTGAGCGATGCGCGTCCTCGTGACGGGTGCCGCCCGCGCCATCGGTCGCGCCACGGTCGAGGTCTTGGCAGGACGCGGGCATGAGGTGGTCGCCACCGCCCGGAAGCCGGAGCTGCTCGAAGGGTTGCCAGCCGTTCAGTTCCTCGAGCTGGACGTCCGTGACGCCGATTCCGTGCAGGCTGCCATCGCAGCGGCAGGCGAGCTCGACGCCGTCGTGAACAATGCTGGTCTGCCGGGCACGGGCCCGCTCGAGACCTACCCGATCGACTCCTTCAGCCGGGTGCTCGACGTGAACACGCTCGGTCCGCTGCGCCTGGCGCAGGCGGTGGTTCCCCAATGGCGTGGGCGCGGAAGCGGGGTGCTGGTCAACGTCAGCTCGGTGCAGGGCAAGATCGGGACGCCCCTGGAAGGCCCCTACGCTGCGTCGAAGCACGCCCTCGAGGCGCTGTCGGAGTCGCTGTACTTCGAGCTGGGCCACTTCGGGATCAGGGTGGTGATCATTGAGCCCGGGTACATCGCTCCGGGAATGAAGCACGACGACGACCATGCCGGACCGGCGGCGTACGCCGACCTGCACGCGCAGTGGGGCAGTACGGCAGCCACGCTCACCGGTCCCGGAGGCCGGCCGGGACCCGAGCTGGTGGGGATCGCCGTGGCCGACGCGCTGGCGGACCCGACCACCCCGTTGCGGGTGGAGGTCGGGGAGGACGCGGCCATGGTGCTGCAACTGCGTCGGACGCTCGACGACGTGGAGTTCGAGGCGACGATGCGCGATGCCCTCGGGCTCACGTGGTGAGGAGGCAGGCGACATGGAGAAGCTGATGTACCTGACCTGGCTCGGCCGAGAAAGCACGCGGACCGACGTGTCTGCCGTCATGCTCGGCCGGGTGGGGGAGGAACTGCTGGCCCTGGACCCCGTGGCGCTGACCATCGATGTGTGGGATCCCGAGAGCGACATTCCGGCCCCGGTCCCCACGCCGGAAGGAGAAACGCCCCTGCACGGGGTCGTCTCTCTTTGGGTGGACTCGATTGAGCAACGGGAGCCCTTCGAAATGGTGCTCGAAGCGGCGGCCGTACGCCTGGCCGGCTATTCCGTCGTCGAGTCCCTCTATCGTGACTATGGGGGCAACCAGTGGGCGGCACCGCGCTCTTGGGCGGACGGGGAGCGATCGCCCGGCGTGCTGACGGTTGCGCTTCTGCAGCAGCACCCCGAGCAGAGCTTCGATGAATGGATCACCCGCTGGCATAGCCGGATCTCGCCGATCACCGAGGCGATTCAGCCGCGCACACGCTATGTTCGCAACGCGGTGTTTCGTCCCGTCACCGAGGGGGCACCACCCGTGGCGGGCATCGTCGAGGAGGGGTGGCCCTCCCTCGAGCACGTCACCGATCCGATGCTCTTCTACTGCGCGGACGGAGATCCCGAGCGCATGCAGGCACACGTCACACAAATGATCGACGAGATCAACGCGTTCGTCGACCTGAGCACCTTACGCAGTGTCACCATGAGCGAATGGATACTGAAGTCATGACACAGAAATGGAGCCGCGACGAGCTGGAGCGGGCACACCAGCACTACATGGAGACGGCGGCACGCTGTGCGGACAGCGGCGAATGGCGAGACTGGGCCGATCTCTTCACCGAGGATGCCGTGTACCTCGAGCACATGTTCGGCACCTTTCACGGGCCGGAGGAGATCTACGGGTGGATCGCACCGCTCATGGCGGAGTGGCCGAATCGGGACATGACTGCCTTTCCGCACGCCTGGTGCGTCTGTGACGAGGAGCGCGGCTGGTGGGTCTGCCGGATTGAGAACCGAATGAAGGACCCCGGTGACGGCTCGGTCCACCAGGCCCACAACATCACCGTGCTGCACTACGCCGGAGACATGAAGTTCTCCTACGAAGAGGACGCCTACAATCCCGCCGCCTTCGGGCCGATGATCCAAGCCTGGACCGAGGCTTACGCAGCCAACGGTGGCACGCCCGGGTGACCTGATTTCCGGCACCCACCGGTGTCCGAGGCGCGGATGGGATCAGCGGATTCAGGTCGTGGCACCGGCTCCGGCGCCGGTCATGAGGCCCGATGTCAGTTGCGGCAACCGGGCACGCCGCCCGCCTGCGTACAGGGCGAGCGGCGTGATGGCCACGGCGAGCAGCAGAGCCACCAGCAACAAGTCGGTCAGCGCGAAAGTGTGCAGAAGCCGTGCGTAGACGCTGTGGATCGACGTCATGCCGGCAAATGCCCAGAAGGTGCTGATCACGATCGATGCCGTCCGGAGACGGCCGACGGCGGCCGGCGCCAGCACAATCAGCCCCCATGTGACGTACCAGGACCAGACGATGGGCCCGAGCAAGGCGAGCACGAGGAGGGTCAGGCCCAGGCATTGGACATACCCGTCCTTGGGGGACCGCAGCAGCTGCCGGTATCCGACGTAGCCCGCAATGAGGAGCCCGAGCACCATGAAGATCGGCCGCACCGCCAGCAGGGAGACGGGCACCTGCACGATGTGGCTCAGGATGGAAACCGACCGAGCCACGACGTTGATGGGTGTCACTCCGGTGAACGAGGAATCAGCTGTGGAGGTGGTGCGGATCCAGCCCCACCCGGTGCCCGAAATGAGCGAGACCACTTCCATGGTGGCGAGTGCAATCAGCCCCGCCGCGGCGGTATGCCCGATGCGGCGACGGATGGAGGCCTCTTTCCCGGCCCAGACCCACCCGAGGAACAGAACGCCGAGGAGGGCGGGGGACTTGACCCCCGCCGCAAGCGCACACAGCATCACCCCGGGCACCGTGCCGAACCGTTTAGCTACGGCCAGTCCGGCCACCAGCAGGCCGATCATCAAGGCGTCGTTATGGGCGCCCCCGATCAGCGAGAGCAGGACGAGGGGCGAGCCCGCGCCGATCAGGACGGCATGGGCCGGGTCGTGTTTGAGCGACCGGGCCAGCGTCGGAGTGGCTGCGACGACCATGGCGAGGCCCGCGACCTCGAGCAGCCGCAGAAGGACCAGGTCGGGCAGGATCTGGTGGCCCGAAGCCTGGTCGAGCAGACCGTCCACGCTCAAGAATGTCGGTCCGTAGGGAGACTCCGTCCCCGACCACACCGTGTCCGCCATTTCGTTGAACGACGTCGCGCCGAGCACTTCCGGCCCGTAGGAGTAGGGGTTGATGTGGTGGCTCATCATTTCGCCCTGTGCCGAGTACGTGTAGACGTCCCGACTGAAGAGCGGCGGCGCGAGGAGGAGCGGCACGGCCCAGATCGCCACGACGAGGACCACTCGCTTCACCGGGAACCCGTGGTGGCTGTTCAGGTGGCGCAGGAATCCGAGCCACACCCGGGTGAGGAGGATGAGCCCACCGAACACGAGTGCGAGCGACGCGATCGTCGGTTGCCCGCTGTCGGAGCCCAACGAGCCGGCAGGCCCTCCTGGCATGCCGAAGAACCAAGCCCCCGGGAGATGGGTCTCAAAAGGCTGGCCACCCAGCACCGCACCAGCGACGATCGCCGCGCTGCCGAGAAGACCGAACAGGGCAGTGCGAACGGTGCTGAGCGCACGCGCCGGTTGCCCCGGGACGTCGGCATCGACATCCGAGGTTGGGGTGAGTGTGGTGGTCGCGCTCGGGGCCACGAGCTCCATCTGGGATTCCTTAGTTGAGCCGCCGCAGCGTTTCAGCGCGGGGGCGGAATTCTTCATGAAACTGCGGTGATTCTGTCACAGCCGCTGCCGATTTTGGGAAGGCGAGCCGAACTTTCACGGGATTCTCAGGGTCCTCTCAGAGTACAGGAGGAAACTCCCGCTGTCACGGGGGCGAAATCCATCTGACACGGAAATGGAAGGTGCCGGGTTGCGAGTTCGGGGTCCTCAGGGGCGACGAGTAGCCGGGCTGGCCGACCGCACCGCATCCCTCCACAGCAGGGCCCGGGGTCGGTGTCGCCGACGCCTCGGCAGGCGTGGGAGACCACCTGGAGACGGTGGTCCCGAGCTCCTGACCGATCTGCTGCTCATCGCCCGCGTCCACGTGGACGGCCTCGAGTGGTCCGCCCAGGAACCGTGGGTCTCGCGGTGCTCCACGTCAAGCACCGTCTCCCGGACGCCAAGACTGAGGCCGAGCAGCCGCCGTTGGAACGACCATTCTGACGCTGAGCGGATTCACAGCGTTAGGGTCTGAGTTGCGCGAATCGCGCCGGGGCGCCGGTGGAAGGGCGCAGAGTCCAGGCATTCCGGAGGGCCCTTTCTCGCCAGTGAACCGACTACGAGCACACATCGGACCCCTGTGGCCCTACGTCGTGCTGGTTGCCATCCCGACCGCCGCCTTCGTGCTCCCGGATCTGATCGGCGGGCACCTGCTGATCAGCGCCGACAACCTGCAGCAGAACTATCCGCTGCGCGTCCTGGTCGGCTCCATGCTGCGCCATGGCCAGCTGCCGTTCTGGAACCAGTACATCTTCAGTGGCACGCCGCTGATGGCCGACTTCAACGCCGGCGCCTTCTACCCCCTGATGGGGTTGTTCATGATCCTGCCCGACCGCGCCGCATGGATCGCCACCGAGGTCATTGCGTTCTCGGGGATCGCGGTGGGGATGTACGTGTTCTTGCGGGCGCTGAAGCTCTCGACTGCGGCGTGCATCCTCGCCGCCGCGACGTATGCCTTTGCGGGACCAGTCCTGAGCCAGGTCAATCACGTCGACATGACAGAGGGGTTCGTTGCCATTCCGTGGATGCTTTTGGCTGTCCTGCACATCGTCCGCGACGGCCGGTGGCGCTGGACGATCCTTCTCGGGGTCGCCTATGCGACGGTGATCCTGGGAGGAGCGCCTGAAGCGATGCTCGACGAGGCCTTCCTCGTCATCGCTTTCGCCGTGATGTCGGCTGGGCTCGCTCGGGAGCGGTGGTGGCGGGTGTTGTCCCGATGCGGCACCGCGGCCGCCTTGGCTCTGTCGCTCGCGGCGATCCAGTGGCTTCCAGGGCTGGAGGCGATCCGTAGTTCCCAACGCGGGAGCGGGGTGATCGCCGGGGCCGGCAGCTATCCCAGGTCTTTCACGGTCCTGGGTCTGGTTCCCTACATCGACGGCGGGTACGGGCACATTGGCGAGGCGCAGTTCTTCAGTCAGTACAACCTTCCCGAGGTCGGTATCTATCTGGGCATCCTGCCTGTCATCGCCTTGATCACCCTGCTCAACCCGCGCTGGCCGAGCCGGATTCCGCCGCGCGACCGCCTGACGTGGTACGTCGTGGGCCTGTTCGGCCTCCTCCTTGCACTGGGCTCGTACACCCCACTGGAACACCTCTTCAACAGCCTGCCGCTCTACGGGAACCAACGCCTCCAGAGCCGCAACATGATCACGGTCGCCACTGCGGTCTGCGTTCTCTTCGCGGGGTGGATCGACCGTACCTCGGCGCCCCGGTTGCAGGAGCGCATGACCCGGTACGAGCGGATCATGGGGCTCGTGCCCGCCGCCGTGGTGGCCGCGTTGGTCGTCTGGGCCTTGGTATCGCCCCGCACGCTCGTCTGGCGGTTCGCCGGTGTGTCCCTGCGTCCGGTCATCACGGACACCGTGCGCGAAGCGACGGCAATCGCCCTCGCCTTCTGCGTGGGCGCCGCGGTCCTGGTCTGGATCCGGCCGCGCCTCGGACGGGCGTCGTGGTGTCGCCTCGCGGCCGTCTTCGTCGCCGTCGACCTAGGCCTGATGGGGTTGACCAGCCAGTTGACCCAGACGGCACCGAACGCCTTGCTGGCCGGCACCACGCCGATACAGAAGCTCATGGCGGCGAGCCTGCCGCCAGGCAGTCGCTTGATCAATTACGACCCCCAGACGTATTCGAGCTACCCCGGAAGCCTTCAAGGCATACCTGATCTCAACATCATCGCGGGACTGCCTTCGGTGTCGGGGTACGCATCGATCGTCAACGGGAACTACGAGTCGGTGACCAACACTCACGCGCAGAACGACCTCGACATCGGTCAGCTTTTATCGGGAACGCTCGATCGGCTCAACCTGCGCGAGGTCGTGACGCTGCCCGAGTACTTCCTCGTCCCCCTGCAGGCAATGCCGGGTTCGTTCGACGATTTCACGCAGACCTCCGAAAACATCGGGTCTGACCCGGTCCTGTCACGCGGCTACGGCCGCGACTACAACGACACGGCCTACCCCTTCTATCCCGCCCCGCGACCTCCCCTCGACAGAGGGCAGACCGACTCCTGGTTCTACGGGGATTCGGTCGAGCCGGACACCGTCACCCTGTTCCTCGACCACCCCGCCCAAGCGGGCGCGCGCATCCGCTTCGGGACGCTGCTGGCAGGTGGCGCCACGCGCTGGGGCGCGGCGGTTGCTGTCCCCGCGGGCGCCAGCTCGGTGACCAGTCCCCATCCGGCCGGGCAGGCCATCGGCTTGTCCGTGCAAGTGCTGGCCGGCACTCTCCCGTCGCAGCGACCCGTGATCTCCGTAGCCGGGCATCCCTACGAGCTCGCGGGTTCGCTGTCGTCGGCCTTGGAGCCAGGGCCGTGGCAACTTGCCGGTTTCTCCCAGGGCTACGCGGTGTTCACCCTCCGCAAGCCGTCCGAGCCGCTTGCCGCGACCACCGACAACGGCCGGCGGCTGCCAGTGCAGGTCATTGGGAGCACGACGAAGTCCGAGGACATTCGGGTACGGGCGCCGACGGGCTCGACCGTGATCCGTTCCGTCGCGTGGGATGCAGGCTGGAGCGCCACCGTCTCGGTCAATGGAGGCGAACCCCAGAAGATCAAGGTCGATGATTTCGACCTTGTCCAGCGGGTGCGCATCCCGGCCGGGAACGACGTGGTCTCATTCCGCTATCGACCACCACACCTCCTGCTGGCCGGCGTCCTCAGTCTGAGCTCGACCATCCTGCTCTTGGCGCTGCTCGGAGTCTGGTTGGCGCGCGGACGCCGCCGCCGGGAGGGAAGATATTCTGCCGCACCGCACGAAGCGGTGAGCGCACCCGAGGAGTCGCAGGGTGTCGTGCCGGAGCGAGTCGGCTGAGTCGCCGCCCACGCACTCAACAAATCGGGTGGGCAAGGGTCAAGAGGAATTCGCCGTCTTCAGCGCCCCACATCCCTTCGACCACAAAGCTGGCTTCGGAAAGCTCGCGTTCTACTCGGTCCGGGGTGAATTTGGCACTGATTTCGGTCAACAGGTCTTCGTCCTGATCGAACTGGACAGTGATGCCGGCCTGCGTGAGCGACACCTCGCTCGCTTCGTCAGCCCGGAGGCGCATCTCGATCCATTGTTCGTCCTCGTTCCACAACGCAACGTGCCGGAAGCGGCCCGGATCGAAGTCGCCGCCGAGCTGCTCGTTGAGCACATGGAGCACGTTGCGGTTGAAGTCGGCCGTGACGCCGGCCGCGTCGTCGTATGCCGCGACGAGCCGGTTCCTGTCCTTGACGAGATCCGTCCCGATGAGCACCGAGTCGTCGCTAGACATGGTGCAGTTCAAGTCGAAGAGGAATCGCGCTCGCTGGGATGGGTTCAGGTTGCCGATCGTCCCACCCAAGAACGCGATCAGGCGGCGGCCGTCCGCAGGGATCTCGGCCAGGTGGTGATGAAAGTCGCCGATGACCACGTGAATGTCGAGGGAAGCGAACTCCTCGGCGAGCGTGGCGGCCGCGCCGCGGAGGAACTCGTCGCTCACGTCGAACGGTACGTACCTCGACAGCAAGCCCGTTTCCTGGAGTGCCGCGAGCAGCACCCGGGTCTTCTCGCATGCCCCGGCTCCGAGCTCGACCAGTGTGTCTGCCTTCGACAGCTCGGCGATCGAAGGGGCGTATTTCTCCAGGAGCGCACGCTCGGCGCGGGTGGGGTAGTACTCCGGGAGCTGGGTGATCTCCTCGAACAGGCGGCTTCCCCGCTCGTCGTAGAACCACACCGGGGGAATGGATTTCTCGTCGCTCTGCAACCCTTTGAGAGCATCGGCCAACATTTGGCTGCGCGTGTCCTCCGGCGAGAGATGCACGTCGATCGTGTAGGTCATGGCTCAGGGGTCTCGGGCCAGCCGAAGTCCGCTGAAGGCCCAGCGCGCGCCAGGCGGAAAGAAGTTTCGATAGGTCGAGCGGACGTGCCCAGCCGGTGTCGCGCAGCACCCACCGCGCAGGACGTACTGACTCACCATGAACTTCCCGTTGTACTCGCCGACGGCGCCGGGTGCCGCTCGGAAGCCGGGGTAGGGTGAGTAGGCGCTCGCTGTCCACTCCCAGCTGTCACCGAAGAGCCCGTTGGACGAGATGGCCGGCCGTGGATGGGGCGCACCGCTCGACAGAACGTCCTCGCGGAGAAAGTTGTCGCCTTCACCATGGGTGAGCGCAATCGTCTCCCACTCCGACTCGGTCGGCAATCGCATGCCGGTCCAATGGGCGAACGCATCGGCCTCGTAGTAGCTGATGTGGGAGACGGGCTCATTGGGATCGACGGGTCGGGAGCCCGACAGTGTGAACTGGACCCATTGCTGGGGATCATGTGGGTCGCGTGACCAGTACAACGGCGAGTCCCATTTCTGGGCGTTCACGACGGCCCAGCCGTCAGAGAGCCAGAATTCCGGCCGGCTGTAGCCGTCATCTTCGATGAACGAGAGCCATTCGCCGCACGTCACCGGCCGGTCGGCCAGACCGAATGGGGTCAGGAAGACAGTGTGCACGGGATATTCGTTGTCGAAGCCGAATCGATTGCCGCGGTGCCCGATTTCGACCGGACCGCCATCGTGCTCGAGCCAGCCGGCTTTGGGGGGCGCCACGCTCGGGATCTCCAGAGCCCCGGGCAGATAGGCGGGCTGCTGGGGATTCCGCGAAAGCACGTGCTTGATGTCCATCAGGAGAAGCTCCTGGTGTTGCTGCTCATGGTGCAGCCCCAGGGTGATGAGCTCTGCGAGGCCGGGCTGGCCGGGATCGCGGACGAGGGCGTCCATTGCCTCGTCCACGAACTGGCGGTACCCCGCGATCTCGTCGATGCCCGGACGCGACAGCAGACCGCGCTCGGTCCGGGGATGACGGGCGCCGACAGCCTCGTAGTACGAGTTGAAGATGTACGCGAAGGCGTCGTCGAAAGTGCGGTAGCCCGTGGCGTACTCGCCGAGGATGAAGGTCTCGAAGAACCACGTGACGTGGGCCCGGTGCCACTTCGTGGGGCTCACGTCGGGCATCGTCTGGACGGTCTGATCCTCCGCGCTGAGGACCGAGGCCAGACGCTCGGTCGTGGCGCGGACCCGGCCATAGGCGCCGGGCAGGTCGGACGGCGTTTCTCGACCCGTCATATCCATGAGAATCCGTCCCTTCGCCACCCCACCCGGAGTGGTCGCACGCACTGGCTCGGTTCCGGACAACCCTACCCAGGGGTAGTCCTCATCAGACGCGATTGTCGGACTTTTCACCGAAAAACAAGGTTGGCGCCGCGGAGGTAGTGGTTCGAGATCCCTCCCAGCCGGTGGGTCTCTTCCAGCCAGCAGTGACGTGCATGCCGGACACCTTCGGGGCCTTCACGCTGGAGAGAGAACGGCGCCGTGGTGGCTCCGGGTCCTTATTCGGCCCTTCGAGCAGGACGATGCCCAGAGACCCGACCAGCGAGGGTCAGGCCAACACCTTGCGCCGGAAGTTGCGCAGCCCGAGCGTCAAGAAAACGACGCTGAAGGCAACGATGGCGGGATAGATGATGTACAGGTGCATGTGGGCGGCGTCGGTCAGGGCGGCTCGCATACCGTCATTGATGTAGATGAGCGGGTTGACCAGGACGACGATTTGCAGCCAGTGCACCGGACCAGCCTTCACCGGGGCCAGACGGGTCCACTGATAGTAGGTGCCCCCGAGAAACGTGATCGGCAGGACGATAAAGCCGAACATGAGCCCGAGATTGCGCGGCTCGAACGAGGTCCCGAGGAGCAAGCCAAGCGAAGCCATGCACACGCACGACAGGGGCACGAGCGTGAGGATGAGCAACCAGTGCAGATTGATCTGCGCCTCCACGCCCGCGGCGTGGACGACGGAGGCGATGGGGAGGACGATTGCCGCCGAGAGCAATCCCTGGGCCCCGCCCGAGATCACCTTGGAGATTGCGACGAGCCAGATGGGGCAGGGAGCCTGCACCCTGTCCTCGATCTCGCGGGTGAAGCCGAACTCCTGGGCCATCTGCATCGCGACAGCCTGAATCCCCTGGAACATGATCGAAAGACCGACGACTCCGGGCACGAGGACGGTGGCGAAAGCCGACTCGGCGGCAGGGTCACTCCCGCCGCCGATGCCTTGTCCGATCTTCGGAAAAACATAGAGAAAGACGAAGCACAGCAAAAAAGGCTGCACCAGCGTGCGCACCACGAACTCGATCTTGTGTTTCCACAGCACCACCAGATCGCGCTGGATGAGCGCCCGCAACGCGGTTCGGCTGGCCGCAGTCGTCGAACGGGTGGGCTTCAGCTCGACTTGCCGTGTGCCCGGTGATCCGAACGCGGTGGCGGGAAGCGTGTCAGAGGTAGTGGCCGCCATCAGTCGCGCAGCTCCTTTCCGGTCAGACCGATGAAGACGGTCTCGAGCGTGGGCTCCGCCACGGAGAGATCGGCCAGCGAGAACCCGCCTGCTTCTGCCGCTTCAACCACGCGGGGAACGAGTCGATCGGCGCCGCTGACCTGCAGCTCGACCCCGTCGGGCAGGGACCGAATCTTGGTGAGCCCTTCGAGCCTGGCCTTGAAGACCTCGGCCAGCTCGTCGATGTCGCCGGCAGCCTTCACCGTGACGACCGTGTCTGCCCCGACGCTGCGCTTCAGGTCCGCCGGGGTGCCGAGGGCCAGGATCTTGCCGTGGTCCATGATGGCCAAGCGGTCACACAGCTTGTCCGCTTCCTCCATGTAGTGCGTGGTGAGCATGATGGTCTGGCCGTCGGCATTGAGGCCTTCGAGCAGATCCCATAGGGCAAGACGGCCCTGTGGGTCCAGTCCCGCCGTGGGCTCGTCGAGGAAGAGGACGGCGGGTCTGTGAAAGATGGCACGAGCCACCATCAGGCGTTGGGCCATGCCGCCGGAGAGGGCGTAGACCGACGCCTTGGCGAAGCGCGTGAGCTGGAATCGCTCGAGCAGTTCCTCGGCCGTCTGTCGTGACTCTTTGGCTCCCATCCCGAACAGACGTCCGTGCCAGTAGAGGTTCTCGAGCGGGGTCAGTTGGCGATCCAGCGTGTTCTGCTGGGACACCACCCCGATCAGTTGCTTGACCAGCGTGGGATGCTGCACGACGTCGATCCCGCCGATGAGCGCCTGACCACCCGTGGGAATGACGCGGGTGGTCAGGACGCCGATCGTCGTGGTCTTGCCGGCGCCATTCGGACCAAGCAGCCCGAACACCTCGCCCGACCCAACCCGAAGGTTGAGCCCGTCGACGGCACGGAAGTCCGTCCCCGAGTAGGTCTTGGTGAGACCAAGGGTCTCGATGATGGGCGTCCCGTCTCCGGACGCCGCACCTTCGAGCGGGGTGGCGGTGGTGGTCGTGGTCATGGCTCCAACTGCACAGTATCGGGCGGCTCTCTCAGCGGCCTCTCAGTGTGTGGTCTCAGTCTTCGGCCAGGATCTGGTACAGCTCCTTGCGTGCCTTCTGGATGACGCCGATGCCGTGCTCGATCTGCGGCTTCTCGCCGTCGCCGGCCAACTGCTTGGCCGCACTCATGAGCTGTCCCATGCCGTAGCGGAGCGTGCGCACCACGTCATCGGTCTCGCCGGCTTCCTGCCAGGGGAGCTTCGCCTTCTCGGCCTCTGCCTGGCCGGTCTCCGTCAACGTGAAGGTGCGGCCCCCATCGACTTCGGAGGACTGGACCAGCCCCTCGTCTTCGAGCATCTGGAGGTGCGGATAGACCGACCCGGGACTCGGGCGCCACAGGCCCCCGCTCATCTCTTCGAGCCGGTGCATGACCTCGTAGCCGTTGGCCGGCCCGTCGCGCAGCGCGGCGAGAATGGCCGTACGGATGGCGCCGCGAGGCATGCGCCTGCCGCCGCCCCAGCCGCCACGCCCGCCGCCCCAGCGGCCTCGCCCGCCGCGCATGCCTCGCCCGGCGAAGGGGTGATCGTGCAGGTGGTCGTGCTCGTGATCGTGACCATGTCCACGGTCGTGATCGTGACCATGTCCACGGTCGTGATCGTGACCCTCTGTCGTTTTCGTGTTGGTGTGTCATTGGTGACTCCTTGTGTCAGTGACAGCCCTTGGTGGGCCGGACCTCTTGGGTCTCTTTATGTAACGCTAATGATATATCGGATTAGATCACGATGTCACGCGAATGGCGAAATATGGTGCTGAACTGGGGAAAAGGGCAGGCGGACTCTGGACAGGCGACCGACGGGATGGCCCGCTCCCGGGAGTTTTGGCGGATCTGACGTGGAGGCAAGCATCTGGAGGAGCGGCCCTGGGCCGCTCCCATCAGCGCAACCGGATGACGTTGCCCGTGACGAGACCGGCGGCGTCCGAGGCCAAGTAGGCGATGACGTCGGCCACCTCACGGGGCGTGGCGATGTGCTGGCCGGCGGACTGGGCCCAAGCCGCCGTCCGCTGGCTGATCCACCCGGTGTCGGTCATCGGCGGGTGCACGACATTGGCCGTGACGCCGAAGCGCGCCAGCTCCGTGGCGGCGCTGAGCGTGAAGTTGACCTGCGCCGCCTTGGCGGCGCCGTAGGAAATCTCTTCGGGGAAACCGTTCGCTTCGCCGGAAGTCAGCCCGACGATGCGGCCCCAGTCGCCGCCCCGAGTTACGTGGCGGCGGGCGAACTCGGCGATCAGCAGTGCCGCGGCGCGGGCGTCCACCCCGAAAACCTGATCGATGGTCGGTGCAGTGACGGGCGACTGCGCGAGTCCGAAGCGGTTGGTGGCTGCGGGGACGAAGGTGTCGCCGACCCAGCCGGAGGCGTTGTTGACCAAGATGGCCACCGGCCCCAGTTGCGCTTCTGCCGCGTCGAACAAGGCGGGAATGCTCGCCTCGTCCGAGAGGTCTGCTTCCATCGCCGCGGCGCGGCCGCCGGCGGCCCGGATGGACTCGGCGACGTTGTCGGCGCGCGCCATCCGGGTTGCCCGGTACGCCGCCGGCAACGAGGGATCGCTGAGACCGCCGAGCTGCTCGTTGCGGAAATAGGTGCACATGACGGCGACGCCCTGGGCCGCCAGGGCCTTGGCCGTTGCAGCGCCGATGCCGTGGTTCGCACCGGTGACCAGGCCAACCCGGGAATCAGGCACGCGCCGCAGTCCCTCGGTCGCTCAGCGCAAGCCGGTCAGGCGGTCGAGCGTTTCTTCGGCTTCGGCCACGAACCGGCGCACCAGCTCCCCAGCGGGAACGAGGGCAGTGATGGCCCCCACGCCCTGGCCCGCCGGGTAGCACTCCCTGTCGACGTCGACCCCCTCGCTGAAGGAATCCCCACCGAGGTGCATGGCGCCGGCGGCGTAGGACGCGCCCAGCTGCTCGGGGAACTTCTTCAGCTCCCCGGGGTGACTGTCGTAGTAGTTCGTGTACTCGTTACGGACGACGCGGATCGTCTTGCCCGAGTAGGCGCGACTCACGGTGGTCTGGTCTTCCCGACTGGCCAGCAGCTTGTCCTTGTAGCCCAGGACGCTGCGGGCCTCGGGCGTCGCGATGAAGCGGGTCCCGACCCACACGCCGTCCGCGCCGAGCGAGAGCGCGGCGGCGAGGCCGCGCCCGTCGAAGATGCCCCCCGCCGCCACGACCGGGACGCGGTCGCCGACTGCATCGACGATCTGGGGGACAAGGGGCATGGTCGCCACCTGGCCGGTGTGGCCGCCGGCCTCGGTGCCCTGGGCCACGACGAGGTCGCATCCCGCCTCGACGGCGCGCACGGCGTGGTCGACCTTGCCGCACATGTTGACGACCAGCACGTCGGCGCGGTGGCACTGCTCGATCACCTCGGTCGGGACGCCGAGCGCAGCCACGAAGGCGGTCGCACCGCCGTCGATGATGATCTGCACCTGCTCCGCCATGCTGCCGGGCATGGCGGTGAGGAGATCGACGGCAAAGGGCTTGTCCGTCGCCTTGCGCACCGCGGTGATCTCGGCCTCCATTGCGGCGCTGCTCATGGTGCCGGCACCGAGGCAGCCGAAGCCGCCCGCCTCCGAGACGGCGGTCACGAGCTCGGCATAGGAGACACCGCCCATTCCGGCCAACATGACCGGGTTTTCGATGCCGAGCAGCTCCGTCAGGCGAGTGCGCATGTCCCGTTGCTCTCCTTGCTCTTGATCCTGCACGGCGTGGAGCCGCTGTCTGTCGGACCGTAGCGCGGCCGGCGCCGGCCGCCGGGAGCGGCGGCGGGCGGCGGCGGGCGGCGGCCTGCCCATGGTTGCATTTTGACCAGGACGTTCCTACTGTGAGCTGATCGTGGCAGACGTCGGGGAGGTGGGGGTGAGCGCCATCGCAACACCTCCCATGGCCGACACGATCACCAAGCGTCGTCTGTGGGTGATCCTCGGCGCGTTGCTGCTGGGCATGCTGCTCGCGGCGCTGGACCAGACGATCGTCTCGACAGCCCTTCCCACCATCGTGGGTGACCTGCACGGGGGGTCGCATCTGGCCTGGGTGGTCACCGCCTATCTGTTGTCGTCGACCGTGTCGACGCCGCTGTGGGGCAAGTTGGGCGACCAGTACGGGCGCAAGAACTTCTTCCAGGCCGCCATCGTCATCTTCGTGGTGGGGTCGGCGCTGTGTGGACTCAGCCACACCATGACCGAGCTCATCGCCTTCAGGGCCCTGCAGGGGCTCGGCGGCGGGGGACTGATGGTCGGCGCGCAGACGATCATCGGTGACGTGGTGTCGCCCCGCGACAGGGGCCGCTACGTCGGGTTGTTCGGCGCCATGTTCGCTGTGGCCACCGTGATCGGGCCGCTCATCGGCGGCCTCTGCGTCACCTACCTGACCTGGCAATGGGTTTTCTATATCAACCTGCCGCTCGGGATCCTCGCACTGTTCGTGACCGGAGCCGTGCTCCCGGGACACCTGAGCAAGGTCTCGCATGCCATCGACTACGCCGGGGCGTTGCTGCTCGCGACCTCGGCGACGTCGCTCATCATCTTCGCCAGCTTGGGCGGCATCTCGTGGCCCTGGCTGTCGCTGCCGAGCGTTCTCACTGCGGCCCTCGGGGTCGTCCTGGCGGTGGCGTTCCTCTTCGCCGAGCACTACGCCGCCGAGCCGGTGATCCCGTTGAAGCTGTTCCGAGAGCGGGTCTTCAACGCAGCGAGCTCCATTGGCTTCGTGATGGGCTTCGCCATGTTCGGCGCGCTCACGTTCCTGCCGCTGTACATGCAGATCGTCAAGGGCGTCAGTCCCACGGCTTCGGGACTCCGGATTTTGCCGCTGATGCTCGGCATGCTCGGCGCTTCCGTCATCTCCGGGCGACTCGTGACCCGCTGGGGCCGCTACAAGGTGTTTCCGGTTGTCGGTACAGCGTTGATGACGATTGGCGCCTACCTGCTCTCGATGATCGACGCGTCGACGAACGGCTGGGTGCTGGCCGGCTACATGTTCGTCTTCGGTGTCGGCATGGGGCTGGTCATGCAGGTCCTCGTGGTCGCCGTACAGAACGCGGTGTCCTACCAGGATCTCGGTGTTGCCACCAGCAGCTCCGTGTTCTTTCGCATGATCGGTGGTTCATTCGGGACGGCCGTCTTCGGGGCCATCTACGCCATCGTCTTGAACCACACGATCGCCCCCACCCTGGCCAAGGTCCCGGCATCGGTGCTGAGGAAATTCAACCCGCAGACGATCGATCCCGGCGTGATCGCGCAGCTGAAGTCGACCGCCTCCGGGCTGTTCTTCTACACGAGATACATCGACGCCGTCACGCATGCGATCCAGGTCGTCTTCCTGGTGGCGGTGCCCATCGCATTTCTGGCGTTTCTCCTGAGCTGGCTTCTCCCCGAGGTGGAGCTGCGCAAGACGGTCCAGACGGTCGACGTCGGCGAGGTCAACGGGTTGCCCGACCACCGGACGTCACTGGAGGAGATCGAGCTGGCCCTGACGCGGCTGTCCGACCGGGAGAACCGCGTGGAGCTCTACCACACGCTGGCTCAGCGAGCGGGCATCGACCTGCCACCGCGCGCGTGCTGGCTGCTCTATCGGTTGGCCGATCAGCCGGCGTGCACGGTGAACGACGTGGCGAAGCGGTTGAAGGTAGACCCCGATCTGATCCAACCCGGAGTCGACGGGTTGCTGGCCGCCGGCATGATCGAGGAGCGGCGCAACGGCGTGGATTGCGATCTCTATCTCACCCCAGCGGGCACGGTGGCGCTGGACAAGCTCACCGAGGCGAGGCGCGAGGGTCTCACCGAGCTCCTCGACGGCTGGAACCCCGAGGAGCATCCCGAGATCATCGCCATGGTCAAGGACCTGGCCCACTCCCTACTGGCGGACGACGAGCGGCTGGTGGCCGACGCCATGCCGCACGTGCCGGCCGGTGTGTCCGGCGGCGGGGGTGGCGGCGGGGCCTGAGGGGTTGCTCAGGCCCCGCGGCTGGCTGTCGGCTCGGGCGCCGGCCGCAGAGCCTGGCGGAGGGCCTGCTGGGCGGCGGGGGAAGCCTCTTCGGCGTCGAGCCCGATGAGCGCGGCGCCGAGCACGGGCGGCGCGTCAAGGCGGACAAGGGTTGCACGCGGTGCGGCGGCCTGAATGCCCGCCGCCACGCGGGCGTGAAAGGCGGTGTCGGTCGTATCGAAGATGCCGCCGCCCAGGACGACCTCGACCGCCTCGTTCTGCAGGTCGAGCCGCACGACGGCGGCGCGCACGAACGCGGTGATCTCGTCGGCGAGGACGTCGGCCATGGCGCGGGCCGCGGCGTCACCCTCCGCCGCTGCGTCGAGGAGGACTCGAGCGAGCTCGAAGAGCCGGGCGTAGGGGATGGCGCCGGTGTAGATGGCGCTCAGCGCGGCTTCCGCGTCGGGCGTTCCAAGCTGTGCCGGCACTCGTTCGCGTAACGTGGTGGCGACGCCCCGGCCGTCGGCAGCCCGCAGGGCGAGGCCGAGCGCGCGTAGGCCCAACCAGGCGCCGCCTGGTGCGAAGTCCCCCGACAACTCGGCCAGCGCCGGAAAGCGCACCGTCCGTCCGTCCGGCCCGACCGCGGCGCAGTTCATGCCCGTTCCGCACACGACGCCAATGCCCCAGCGGGACGTCGTCCCCGCTCGCGAGACGGCGAAAGTGTCGTTGCGCAGGATGACCCGTTCGGTCCATCCCAGCGCGTCGATGGCCGGCGCGAGCTTTTCCTCGTCGACAGGAAGGTCGATACCGGCGAGGCAGTAGACGCCGGTCGCGCAGAGGGGGGACGGGGCGCCCGCAAGTTGCGCGGCCGCGGTGACTGCGGCGAATGCGTCGGACAGTGCCTTGACCGTCCCTTCGACCCCGACCAGTTGGTGGTTGCTGGGGCCGACCCGGGCCCGTCCGAGCAGGACGCCTGACTGTGCGACGAGGACGACATCCGTCTTGGTGCTGCCCCCGTCGAAGGCCAGCACGACGGGCTCGAAATCGGAGGGCTCGGACACGAACGGATGTTACGTTGCGCTGCGTGGGGACCAAGGTGGTTGTCGTCGGCGGCGGGAGCACCTACACACCGGAGCTCGTCGACGGCCTGTGCGATGTGGAGGACCGGATGGTCGTCGACGATCTCGTCCTGCTCGATCCGAGCGACCTGCGGCGAGAGGTGGTCGGGGGGCTCTCCGAACGCATTCTGCGGGCGAGGGGATGGAGCGGCACGTTCTGCACCACCGCCGACCCGGATGCCGCGCTAGAGGGGGCGGACTTCGTCGTCGTCCAGCTCCGCATCGGAGGCCAGGCGGCGCGCCACGTCGACGAGACGCTCCCGGTCGGTTATGGCTGTCTGGGCCAGGAGACGACAGGCGCCGGGGGACTGGCCAAGGCGCTGCGCACAGTGCCGATCGTGCTCGAACTGGCCGAGCAGATGGCAGCCCGTTCAAATCGTGGGGCCTGGATGGTCGACTTCACCAATCCGGTCGGCATCGTGACGCAGGCCCTGCTGGACGAGGGTCATCACGCGGTGGGGCTGTGCAACGTGGCGATCTGGGCCCAGAGACGGATCGGGCACTATCTCGGTGTCGATCCCGATGTCGTCGCGGTCGAGCATGTGGGGCTCAACCACCTCACGTGGATCAGGTCGGCCCGGGTACTGGGCGATGGTGACGACGGCGGCGGTGGCGACCGGGGGACCGACAGGCTCGACGACCTCTTCGAGCGTTTCGGCCCCGAGCTCGAGCTCGAGAGCGGCATTCCGATCGACCTGCTGCGCCTGCAGCACGCACTGCCGTCGTACTACGTGCACTATTACTACCAACACGACGCTGAAGTCGCGCAGCAGTCGGCGCCGGGGTACCGGTCCCGCGTGGATGTCGTGGCGGAGCTCGAAGCGAAGCTGCTGGAGGAATACCGGGACCCGGCGCTGGTGTCGAAGCCGGCAGCGCTCTCGTACCGGGGCGGGGCCTTCTACTCGCTGGCCGCCGTGCGCCTGATGGCGTCGTTGCACGCGGGGACCGGCGACGTTCAGGTCGTCGACATGCGCAACGACGGCGCCATACCGGGCCTGCCCGACGATGCCGTGGTCGAGACCACCGCCGTCGTCAACGCCACCGGCGCCCACCCTCTGCCGCAGCGGGCGTTGTCGCCCGAGATGCTCGGGCTCGTGCAGCACGCCAAGGCCTACGAGCGGCTTGCGGTGAAGGCCGCCTGTTCGGGCAGCCGTGACGACGTCGTGCGCGCGCTGGTGGCGAATCCACTGATCGGTCAGTACCCGCTGGCGGCGGACCTGGCGGACGAGCTCCTCGGTGCGAACCGGCAGCACCTGCCACGGTTCTTCCCGTGAACAGGGGCCCGGGCAACGGGGCGGCGCCCGGCGGAGTGTTCCCTCTTGCGCAGTGCGCCGTGAAGACTGTTCGGCGACGTATGACCGAACCGATGACCATTCCCGCGACCGACGCCATTGCGACGAGCAACGGAAGCGTATGAGCGACGTCCAACGGCCGGGGGAGCCGCAACCGGCACGCATCGGAAAAGACCGGCGCAAGCTCCCGAGCTGGCGCTGGGAGGAGCTGCGGACGACCTTCTGGGTCGTTCCGAGCATCCTCATTGTGGTCTCGGTCCTGCTCTTCATCGTCACGTTCGAGATCGACGTCGCCGCGCACTACAGCCACCTGACGCTGCCGGTGTGGATCCGCACGGGTAGTGCCGATGCCGAGCGACAGGTCTTGATCGCCATCGCCGCCGCCGTGATCACGGTGATCGGCGTGGTGTTCTCCATCACCATTTTGGCGTTGACCCTTGCCTCACAGCAGTTCGGCCCCCGGATGATGCGCAACTTCGTGCGCGACATCGGGAACCAGGTGACCCTGGGCGTCTTCGTCGGGACGTTCGTCTTTTCGGTTCTGGCGCTCGTAACGATCAACAGCGTGAGCGCGACGTTCGTCCCCCACCTGTCC
Source organism: uncultured Acidimicrobiaceae bacterium (assembly GCA_963850185.1). GTDB lineage: Bacteria > Actinomycetota > Acidimicrobiia > Acidimicrobiales > RAAP-2 > Bog-473. The sequence continues at coordinate 186,221 of CAWKKE010000016.1, read as the reverse complement.
ACTTCGGTGGCCGAGGCACTTCTGTTGGTCGACCTCGGGGTGTTGATCTATTTCATCCACCACATCGCCAAGTCCATTCAGCTGCCCGAGGTCATCGCAGGGATCGCCGACGATCTGCTGCGCTCCATTGATGCCGAGTTTCCCGACTCAGTGGGCTCCGAGGAGTCCGCGGCGAGACCGCGTGCCGGCAGGAGCGTGCCGGAGCTGCTCACCCTCATGGAGGAAGACGGCGCGGTCGTCCCTTCACAGGTGAGCGGCTACATCCAGTACGTCGGCTACGCGCAGCTGATCTCCATCGCCACCCGGACCGACTCGGTGATCCGCCTGGAGCACCGGCCGGGCCATTTTCTGGCGACCGGGAGGCCCCTTGCGTTCGTGTGGCCGCGGGCCACCGCGCCCGAGGTCGCGCTGGCTCTGTCGAAGGCACATGTCACTGGTCCGCACCGGACGCTCGTGCAGGATCCGGTCTTCGCCATCGACCAGCTCGTTGAGATCGCTATCCGCGCTCTTCGGCCGCGGTGAATGACACCTTCACCGCCCTTACCTGTATCGACTGGCTCTCGGCCGGGCTCGGCCGCGTCTCCGGTCGGGTCCTCGACGAGGGCGTCTACAGGGACTCGTCGGGAAAGGTCCGCCTCATCGAGTTCGACCCGTCGTATGCCCGCATGGTCAACCGGGCCTTCGACAAGATCAGGCAGGGAGCATCCGCCATGCCTGCCGTCCTGATCCGCCTGATCGACTCCATCGGGTCGATCGTGCTCGATACGACGAGTGCGGAACAGCGAACGGTGCTCCGGCGCCAGGCCGACATGGTGCTGCGGCTCGCCGAGGAGACGGTGTCCGAGCCCAATGACCTGGAGGAGATTCGCTTCCGCTACCGTCGCATTCCGGGCGAGGATGCCTTTGCCGTCACGCCACGGGGGGCACACGCCGGCGAGCAGCGCTGAGCAGGATCCTCTAGCCGGCGTTGTCGGTCGGGGCGGTCGTCGTCGGGGCGGGAGGCTTTGTTGTCGTCGTGGTGGTGGTGGATCCGGACCCGGTGCTGCCCGTCGACCCGGTTGAGGTCGGTGCGGTGGTTGTCGTTGTGCTGGCGCCCGTCGAGGCGCCGGCTGTCGTCGTGGTGGTGGGTGGCGCTGGCGGCGCCACGAAGGGCACGGTCTCGCTCCGCATGGTCGTCAGGCTGGTGGAAGGTCCCGTCGCCAGGCCGGTGCACCCCCGGGCCGCATTCCAGCTCTGGACAGCAGTCGCGGCGGGGGCGCCGGTCAATGGTTGCGGCGCGCCGCTGAGGATCGTGGCCGGGCGCCAGACTGCGCCCGTGATGTTGCGTCCTTTCGCCGTGATGACGAGCGTGCCGCTGTCGGTCTCGGGCGCGGTGTCGTCGTAGAAGGCGAGGTTGCCCAGTCCGTAGTCGACGTAGGCCTTGCCGAGATAGCCGCCGCCGAGAAGCACGTGGGTGCCCGAGCCGATGACCACATCGGCCCCTGCCTTGACCAGTTGCTGTGCCAGAGGCGTCTGCTGCGGATTCGGGCAGGCCTGCGTCTCGGTTCCCCAGTGCACGTAGACGATCACGGTGTCAGCGGTGCGTCGCACCTGCTGGACCTCGCGGACGAGCTCCGTCGGATCGATTGCCGAGGCGACGCCGGGTTGCGTCGCCGAGGCCGTCCACGTGTTGATCAGGTTGTCGGCGATCACCTGCGTCGCCGCGATGATCGCCACCCGCTGGCCGTTGATCGTCACCCGGTAGGGGGCGAAGGCCTGGGCCGCCGTGCTGCCGATGCCGATGACGGGGAAGCTCGCCTGGGAGGCGATGGTCAGGTTTTGCGACAAGCCCTGCGCCCCGCAGTCCATGCCGTGATCGTTGGCCTCGGTGGCGACGGAGACCGAGGCGCTCTTGAGGGCCGTGACGGCGGACGCGGGCGCATCGAAGATGTACGGCTTGCTCTGCGGCTCCGGGCACGTCCCGTTGGTCACTGCTGTCTCGACGTTCACCATTTTGAGCTGGGTTCCGTTGAAGAGCTGGGGGATGCCGGTGCCGAGGGACGTCGACGGGTTCTGGGCGAGGCGCTCGCCCACGACGCCCGCGAAGTGCACGTCGCCACCGAAGCCGAGGGTGACGGTCTTGCCGTTGCCGGTCCAGTCCGGGTTGAGCGGCGAGTGCTTCGGGAAGTGCTCCACGGTGACGACGGCGTGGTGGGTTGGTTCGGGCTTGGGCGGCGGGCTCGAACCACCCGAGAAGAACGCGAAATAGATCAGCAGCAGGAGAACGACGGCGCCCCCCACCGCGAACTGGCGGCGCCGGCGCATGACCCTTCGTGAGACCACGCCGGCACTATGGCACAGACTCTGGCGCCGACCCCGGCGAGGACACTTCCTCACCTGCGGATTCGCGCTGGCTGGCGCGCGCTACCGGAGAAGCGCCGGCGCCGCTTCGAGACCGGGCCCGAGTGGAGTGGCTAGGGCGCCCCGAGAACGTCCGGGTGCGACGCCAGCGAGGCGATCAGCCCGGCACACCCGGCAGCGATCATGTCGCGGCAATCGTCGAAGACCGCGTCGTCGCCGTAGTAGGGGTCCGGGACATCGGCGGCGGCTCCAGCGGCAGGGTCGAAGGCTCTGAGGAGCGTGAGGCGGTCGGGGTCGGCGCCCAGGCTGCGCAGGGTCTGCTGATGGCGGCGATCGAGAGCGACCATCAGTTCGATGCTGCCCAGCTCTGCCGAGACGATCTGGTGGGCCACGTGCTTGTGGTCCGGGTACCCGCCTCGGGCGAGCGAGTCCTGGGCGAGCGGATGCATCGGCTCGCCCTCGTGCCAGGGCCCCGTGCCGGCGCTACGAATTTCAAGGTGGTCGGCCAACGTGGTGCCGTCAGTGAGCTCGGTCGAGCCGGCCATCGACCGTGTGATCACCTCGGCCATGGGGGAGCGGCAGATGTTCCCGGTACAGACGAAGACGACGCGGTACGGCTCGTGGTCGCCGAGTGATCCCGGAAGGATGATGAGGCCGCTGGCGCGGGCGTGACCGCGAAAACGGGAGGCGGTCGGTTCGTCGCGGCTCACGAAGATGTGGCCCCCGCCGCGTACTCGTCGCGGAGCGACTTCTTGACGATCTTGCCTGTGCCGGCGCGAGGCCAGTCGGTCCGCAGCTCGAGCTGCTCGGGGATTTTCTGCGTCATCAGTCCCGCAGCGCGGCAGAACGAGACCACGTCGGACAATTCGAGGCCGTCGGCACCCTCGGACAGTTGCACGACGGCGCAGACGAGCTCGCCGCGCGCCGCGTCGGGCAGTCCGATCACCGCCACCTCGATCACTTGCGGGTGTGTGTAGAGCAGGTCCTCGATCTCCTTGGCGCTGATGTTCTCTCCTTTGCGGACGATGACATCCTTCAACCGCCCGGTCAGGTTCAGGTGTCCGTCCGCCCGCAGCCGGCCCAGGTCGCCCGTGCGGAAGTAGCCGTCCCCGTCGAAGGCCTCGGCGTCGAGGGCCGGGTCGGTGTAGCCGTGGAAGACCATCGGCCCCTTCACCCGCACCTCGCCCTCCTCGTCCGCGGCGGCCGGCCTGCCGTCGAGTTTCACGATACGCACGTCAGCGCCCTCCACCGGCTTGCCGTCGGTGTTTGCCAGCTGCTCGTCGGTGTCGTGAGGCGAGCCGTTGGAGATCATGGGCACCTCGGTCATGCCGTAGCCGTGGACCACGCCGCGGCCACCGATTTCGTCACGCACCTCGTAATGGACCTCGGGGGGCTTGGCCGCGCCACCGCCCGACATCAGCCGCAGCGTCGGAAGGATCGGTTCCTTCGGGTTCTTTCGCTGCTCGCCGAGGTAGGCCACGTAGAACGCGGTGCTCCCGCCCACCATGGTGGCGCCGTGCTGGCGGAAGAGCGGGAGCACGTCGGGCGCCGAGAAGGCCTCTACCAGGATGGCCGGGAAGCCCATCGACAACATGGTGACGAGATAGTCCGGCCCCGCGATGTGTGCGAAGGGAAAGGCGATGGAGCCCACGTCGTCGGGACCCATGTCGAGGGCGCGCGCCAGGCCCCAGCCGCCTGCGATGAGCGTCTGGTCGGTGTGCTGCACGCCCTTGGGGTCGGCCGTCGAGCCGGACGTGTAGTAGATCCAGCGGATCGGGGCGTCCTCCGGCGCCGTCCTTTCGGGCGGGGGTGGCAACACGGCGGGATCGCCTTCGGGCAGGCCCTCGTCGGCGCTTATCATGGCCGGACGGGCGGTGACGCCGGCCAGCGCAGCCTCGGCGATGGCGGCGAAGTCCGTGTTCCGCCAGGTGCCGGGGATGACGAACAGCTCGGCACCGGTCTGGCGGAGGGCGAAGGCCACCTCGCGCTCGCGGTAGAGATGGATGATCGGGTTCTGGACGGCGCCGAGGCGAGCCAGCGCGATGGACAGGACGACGGTGTCGACCCGGGTCGGCAGCTGCCACGAGACGACGGATCCGGTCGTGATGCCCAGCCCGTGCAGTCCAGCGGCAACCCGCTCGACCCGATGGCCGAACTGGCCGAAGGTGACCGTCTCGCCATCCGCCGCGATGAGCATCGGATGGTCCGGCGACGCCTGGGCTCGGCGGTCGACCAGCTCCCACATGGTCCGGGCGCCGGTGAGTATCTCGCTCGTGGTCATGACCCCTCCTTCCGGGACCACTCTCATAGCAGCTCACGGCGGCGGGTCGGGAGGGCCCGGCGCGCAGTGGGGGCGCCGGCGGGGCAGAATGGCTGGGTGGCGAGACGCCCGGTGCATTCGGAGGCCCGTGAGGTGGAGACGGAAGGCGGCGGCGAGAAGCCGGTCGACCGTCGGCGGCAGTTCCGGCTGATCGCCATCGTGGCGGTGGTCATCGTGCTGGGGTGGTTCGCGGCGGCGAACACCCGCAGGGTGCAGATCGATTTCTGGGTCTTCCACCGCCAGGCGCCGCTGATCCTCGTCATTCTGATTTCGGGCCTGCTCGGGGCCCTGATCGCGCTGCTGATCATGCGGCGCAAGCCCAAGCCAGAGGAGTAGCGGCCCGGCCCCGGACGCCGGGCCGGCGGTTCGTCGGGGCGGCCTCGGCCGCCTGGGCAGGGCCTGGGGCATTCATTGCAAGTCGATGACCGTGTTCCCATGCCTGCGATCGGGTTCTAAGCTGCGTGGCGGTGGATACGGCCGTGCAGGCAGGCACTAGGGGACACATCCTCGTTGTTCGCGTCCGAGAGGCGTGCCAACATGTGGCCCAGGTGGATGTGGAGATCCCAGGGGGTAGGTGGTAGTGCCGCTTTCGGACCACGAACAGCGCATTCTGGCTGAGCTCGAGGAGTCGCTGGTTCGCCAGGACCCCGAGTTCGCGGAGCGTGTGCGCTCGGAGACCGTGTACCGGCACGCCGGGCGCTACTGCAAGTGGGCCGCCGTGACCTTCGTCCTCGGTGTCGTGATCCTCGTCGCCTTCTACAGCAAGTCGGTCATCGCCGGTTTCCTCGGCGTCGTGATCATGTTCGCTTCGGCCGTATGGTTCGAGCGCAACCTGCGTCGTATGGGGCGGGCGGGCTGGCACGACCTGACGCGGTCGAAGGACGGGGAGTCGAAATCGGAAGGTGCGGCGAACGGGATCGAGAACGCGGTCAGCGATGCCCGCGACTGGTTCCGCTCCCGCTTCCACCGACGCGAGAGCTGAAGACTCCGCGGGGCCGTCGCCGGCTCCGCTGAACCGGTGACCTCCATCGCACGGTGCCGGGCCCGGCTGCGGTAACAATCCTTCCGTGGCAGACCTCGCACTCGCCGTCGACGTGGGCGGCACCAAGATGGCCGTCGGCCTGGTTGCCCTCGACGGCACCCTGGTGGAACGGGCGATGCGGCCTACCCCGCCCACGGCGAGTTCGGACGAGGCCGAGGTGCTGTGGGAGACACTGGCCGGTGTGGTCGGAGAGGTGGCGTCGGCGGTGCGGCCGGGTGATCATCTCCTGGTCTGTGGCGCCGGGTGCGGTGGGCCTATGAGCCCCGGGGGCGAGGAGGTGTCGCCCTTGAACATCGCTGGGTGGCGGGCCTTTCCCCTGCGGGCGCGGCTGGCGGCACTGACGGGGCTGCCGACATTCGTGGACAACGATGCGAAGGCACTCGCGCTCGGCGAGGGGTGGGTCGGCGCGGCGGCCGGCTACGACGACTATCTCGCCATGGTCGTGTCGACGGGGGTCGGCGGCGGCATCGTGCTCGATGGCCGGCTGCTCGACGGCCGGCTCGGCAACGCGGGGCACATCGGCCACGTCGTCGTTGTGCCCGACGGTCGTCACTGTGTATGTGGCAGCCGGGGCTGTCTCGAGGCGGAAGCATCGGGTACGGCGCTGGAGTCCCTCACGGGACAACCGGCGCGCCTGGCCCCACCGGAATGGGTGGAGCGCACCGGCATGCTCGTCGGCCGGGCCATCGCCTCGGTTGCGATCCTTCTCGACCTCTCGCTGGCCGTGGTCAGCGGATCGGTGGCACTGGGTTTCGGGGAGCCCTTCTTCGGGAGGGCCCAGGCGGAGATGGACGCGCTCTGTCGGATTTCGTTCGCCCGGGGGGCACGGGTTGTGCCGGGCGGTCTGGGCGACGGTGGCCCGCTGGTCGGGGCCGCCCGGGTCGGGCTGTGCTCGGTGGGAGCAGTGGCGTGAGCCGGCGCTGGAGCCGGGACGCCGGCGCAGTGCTGCGGGCGGTCGGGCCCCACCCCGGGCTCTGGTGGACCTCCGCCGGCGCTCTGCGGCGCATGGCCCGGCGAGGGTGGTGGCACCGGGCCCCCTTCCTGCCACTGCCCGGGGAGGCCTACTGGCGCTTCCGCCTGGAGACCGCCTACGGCGGGGACGGCGACACCGGGGAGCTGTCCCCGAGGGACGTGGTGGCCTTCTTGCGCTGGTGTCAGAGGTCGCGTCCCCGCCGCGGATAGCCTCTCGTGGGTATGGAGCGGGTGCTCCTCCTCAATGCGACCTACGAGCCGCTGGCCCTCGTCTCGGATCGTCGTGCCGTCGTGCTCTTGCTGGCGGGGCGCGCCGAGCCCGTCGCTGTCCGCGAGGACTGCTCGGTTTTTCACTCCGCTCGCCTGGCCGTCGATGTGCCGTCGATCGTCAAGCTCTCGCACATGGTGCGGATCCCGCGCTGGGCCAGGACCCCGCCCGTGACCCGCCGGTCCGTCCTCAGACGTGACGGCGGGCTCTGCGTCTACTGCTCTCAACCTGCCGACACGATCGACCACGTGATCCCGCGCAGCCGGGGAGGCACCCACGACTGGTCCAACGTCGTCGCTGCCTGCAAGCGCGACAACCTGGTCAAGGCCGATCAGCTTCTCTCCGAGCTGGGTTGGACGATGAATGTGAAGCCGGCGCCGCCGGACGGGCATCTCTGGCGATTGCGGCACTTGTCGGATGTGGACCCGTTGTGGGAGCCGTATCTCGCCGCGGCATCCTGACGGTTGCCCTCTTCGGCTTCCTCTTCTCCTTCTCTGTTCGACGTCGAGCGGTTCCGCGCCGAGCCACGACGTCTGGCTCTCGCCCGTGACGTCATCGGGCCGACGTTGGTGCTGGGCAGCACCCAGCCCACGACGCTCGTCGACGTCACCGCCGTGGCCGAACGCCAGGTGGAGCTGACCCGGCGGCGCGGCGGGGGAGGAGCTGTGTACCTCGGACCGGGCGAGCAGCTGTGGCTCGACGCCTGGGTGCCGCGGGACGATCCGCTCTGGGTGGTCGATGTGTCCGCCGCCGCCGAGTGGGTCGGGGCGTGGTGGACGGAGGCGCTTGGCGCCGTCGGCCAACGGGGCTTCGACGTTCACCAGGGCCGGTCGGTACCGGGTGTATTCGGCGACCTGGTCTGCTTCGCGGGCCGCGGGCCCGGCGAGGTATTCCACGGGGCCGCCAAGGTGGTCGGCCTGTCGCAGTGGCGGGCGAGGGAGGGGGCACTGTTCTCCTCCTGCGCCTACCTGCGCTGGGATCCAGCCCCGATGGTGGCGCTGATCGACGCCGGGCAGGACGCCCGCGCCGAGCTGGCACGCGGGCTGGCGCCGCTGGCCGTGGGTCTGGCTGAGCTGGATCCGCCGGCGGGTGGCCTCGCGGATGTCTGCGGCCTGTTGCTGGACTCGTTCCCCTCGTTCTCGGTGACCTCTCCTTCGCGTCCTTCGCGGCTGACCCCGCCGTCGGGGTTCTCGGGCCCGGCCGTCGTCGTCTCTCTTTTCTCCTCCTCCTGACTTCTCCGTTCTGACGGTCCTTGGCCGGTGCGCGTCCGTCGTTTCCCGCCGGGACCGGGTCCCGATGGGGAGGCGCGGCGAGCCCCGGAGGCGCGCTGGACGCGCTCGTTGAGGGGTTGGGGTGCCCGGGGGGTTTCAGTTGCGTTGCAGTGGGTCCAAGTGGTTGTGCAGTGGGTGAAAAGGGTTTAAAGTGGCGCGCAGTGGTGTGAGGGGGCGTCAGAGGACGCAAACCAGGGAGCGTCGTGGGAGATACAGCTGGTGGCAGGCTTCGTAGGGAGATACGAGCATTCGCTCGACACGAAGGGCAGGGTGATCCTGCCGGCGAAGTTCCGCGGCCAATTCGAGCGTGGCGGCTATCTCACCCAGAACTCCGAGGGGTGTCTGGCGCTGTGGACGCCGGGCGAGTTCGAACGGCAGATGGACGCCATGCAGGAGAAGACGGACTCGGGTCGCGCCGATCGGAACCGGGCTCGGATTTGGGCGGCGAACTCAGCCGAGGTCGAAATCGATCGGCAGGGACGTATGCCGATTCCGGTGCATCTGCGGACGTTCGCGCATCTCGACGCCGAGGTGCTGGTGCACGGAGCCATCGATCGGGTGGAGCTGTGGAATCCGGCGGCGTGGGCCGAGCGAGTGCTGCCCGAGGAGAGCTGGCTGCTGGACGACGAGGACTGAGGACGACGGCAGCAACAGGAACCGCAGTAACAGGAGCGGCAGTAACAGGAGCGGCAGCAAGAGAGAGGACACACCACAGAACCCTGAAGACGACAAGAAAATGGACACGCGGAACGCACTGGACCATGTGCAGCTCCTCGATCGGCGCGCTGGAAGGCCACTCCACCCACCTCCACGTTGGTCGTACGGATCTCCACCCCCTACTCGACCCACCGGTCGGGGGGCTGCAGATGGCCTATTCGTTCGAACACATTCCCGTGCTGCGCGACGAAGTGGTCTCGCTGTTCGCATCCGTGCCCCCCGGGGTGGTGGTCGACGCGACCATCGGCGGCGGCGGTCACGCCGCGGCGTTACTCGAGGCGTACGCAGGCTTGCGTCTTGTCGGGCTGGATCGCGATCCAGCCGCTCTGGAGGCGGCTCGTGAGCGGCTGTCCGCTTTCGGGGACCGCGTCACGCTCATTGCCGCCCCGTTCTCCACGCTGGAGTCTGTTCTCTCCAGTCCCGGATTCGGGCCCCTCGCGGGTGTTCTCCTCGACCTGGGCGTCAGCTCCCCGCAACTCGACTGGTCCGAGCGTGGCTTCTCATTCCGTGAGGACGGGCCGCTCGACATGCGTATGGACCCGACGTCTGGCCCCACTGCCGCCGACATCGTCAACACCCTGCCGGTAGAGGACCTGGCGGCGCTGTTCCGGGAGAACGGAGAGGGACGTTTGTCCGGGCGTATCGCCCGTGCCGTCGTGAAAGCCCGGCCACTGACCTCCACGAGGCAGCTGGCCGAAGTCGTGGCGTCGGCGGTGCCGGCGCCGGCCCGCCGGAAGGGACACCCCGCCCGCCGGGTCTTCCAGGCCCTGCGCATTCAGGTCAACGACGAGCTCGGCCAGCTCGAGGCCGCCCTGCCCGCGGCCCTGTCGCACCTGGAGGTCGGGGGCGTGTGCGCGGTCATCAGTTACCACTCTGGCGAGGACCGCCTGACCAAGCAGGTCTTTGCCGACGCGGCCAGCGGCGGGTGCGTGTGCCCTCCCGGCCTGCCGTGTGTCTGCGGGGCCGTGGTGCGTCATCAGCTCGTCTTTCGCGGCGCACGCAAGGCGTCGGCGGCCGAGGTCGCCACCAACCCCCGCTCCGAGAGCGCCCGGTTGCGGGCCATCGTACGGACAGATCCTGCGCCCTCATCGGCCGGGGGAGCCTCCTGATGGCACCTCCCCCCGCCGCCGCGGCCACGGCGACCCGCCGGCACGCTGCCGGCGCGACCGCCAGTGCCACACCCCGCCGTGCGGGGCGTGGCACAGAAGCTCCTGCGACCCGGCGCGCCCCGCTCCGGATCGTCCCGACTCGCAGCCGGCGCGGCATTCGAGGGGGCCGCACCGCTGCGGGTCGGGGAAGGCTCCTTACCGTCGTGTCCGTCTGCATGGTTGTGACCGCCTTGCTGGCGGTCGTCGTGGGGCAGGCTCTCCTGGCCAACGGTCAGGTCACGCTGTCGGCCCTGCAGCACGAGCTCACGCTGGAGAAGGCCTCCCACAGCCTGGCCGAGACGAACGTGGCCCAACTCGAGACTCCGACGCGGATTGTGGCGGCCGCCACACGCGGTGGTTTGGTCGCGCAGAACAACGTCATCGAGCTGCCCTATGTCTCACTGTCCGTGCCCCTCCCCACCCCGAAGGTGACGCCCGCACCCGCGCCAACACCGCCGACTACTCCTTCGGCGGGTGCGGGCGCACCGACGGGCACCGGTACCGGCAGTATCTCTTCTTCCGCGACAACGACACCGACGTCGACGCCGTGAGCGTCACGACCCGACAGAGGCCTGACCGCGCGCGCGCCGGTTCAGGCCGTCAGGGCGCCGCCAAGACGACGTCTACCCGAGCCGCTCGGCCGGCGCAGCCGACGCGTCGCCCGGCTCGCCCGGCTCGCCCGGCCCGTCCTGCTCAGCCCGAGCGGCGTCGACCCTCCGTCCCTCGCCGACCCGCCGTCGCGGGCTCGAGCGCGACGCGACCACGGCAGCGCCCCCATCGCCCGCCGGCCAAGGTCGCCCGGCTCCCGCTCTCGCGCCCGCGGCGCGGCTGGGAAAGCGGCACCTTTTCCCGGCGGGTGCGACTCGTGCGCATGCTGCTCCTCGTCGCCGTGCTGCTCGTGGTTGCCCGGTTGGTCGACGTCCAGGTCCTGCGGTCCGGCTCGTACCAGGCCGCGGCCCGTGGGGAGTCCTCCATTTCGGTCTCCCTCGCCGCGCTGCGGGGCGGCATCTACGCCCGAGACGGTTCGCCGTTGGCGGTCTCCGTCGCCACCGACGACGTCGTCGCCGACGACTTCCAGATCGCGCATCCGGTGAAGACGGCCCTGGCGCTGTCGCCCATCATCCACGTGCCGGCGGCGACGTTGGCCGCCGAGCTGCATCGGCGGACGGGGTACGTCGTCCTGGCCCGCCAGATTTCCCAGGCCACCGGAGAGACAATCTCGGCGGACGCGTTTCCGGGTATTTCGCTGATCGCCGACTCCAAGCGGGTGGTGCCCAACGGGAACCTCGCCACACCCGTCGTCGGGTTCACGAACGCCGCCGGCCAGGGTGCCGGCGGGCTCGAATTCGGTGACAACCATCTCCTCGCCGGCACCACGGGCAAGGCCACGTACATGGAATCTCCCGGCGGCGTGACCCTGCCCCAGTCGCCGGTGACCCAGCAGGTGGCCTCGAGCCCTGGCACTGGCCTGGAACTCACCCTCGACTCTCAGCTCCAGTACGAGTCGGAGCAGGCGCTGGCCAAGGCGATCGAGACCTCCAACGCCGTCAGTGGCACCGCGGTCGTCATGGATGTGAAGACCGGCCAGATCCTCTCCATGGCCAATCTCACCGCCACCCATCCGGCCGCCCTCGGCGCGAACCCGCCTGCTGCCCCCACCGACCCAGGAGGCGTCGTGCCGATCGGGCCGAAGGATGCGGTCAACGAGGCGCAGAGCAACCTGGCTGTGACGCAGCTCTACGAGCCCGGCTCGGTGTTCAAGCTGGTGACGTTCTCGGCGGCCCTGCAGGACGGCCTGATCAACCCCAACTCGCTCTTCACCGTGCCGGACCAGATCAGCTTGGACGGGTCGATCTTCCACGACGCCGATCCCCACCCGACCGAGCAGCTCACCGCCACCCAGATCCTGGCCCAGTCGTCCAATATCGGGACCTCGGAGATCGCCCAGGGCGTGGGGGAGCAGCGATTGCTCAAGCAGGTCAAGACGCTGGGCTTCGGCCAGTCCACCGGTCTCGCCTTCCCGGGGGAGTCGCCCGGGCTCCTGGCGACCGCCGCGCAGTGGGAGCCGACGGACTACGTGTCCCTGCCCATCGGCCAGGTCGACGCCGTGAGCGCCCTGCAGGTGCTCGATGCGTACAACGCCGTCGCCAACGGCGGCACCTACGTGGCACCGAAGCTGGTCCAGGCCACGGTCAGCGCGTCGGGCGCCGTGAGCAAGACCGCTCCCTCGGCCACCCACGAGGTCTTCTCACCCACGGTCGACTCCCAGCTGACCACCATGTTGCAGCAGGTCGTGGGCGCGGGCACAGGGACCAGCGCCGCCGTGCCCGGGTACACCGTGGCCGGCAAGACCGGGACGGCCCAGATCCCCACCACCGGCAAGGACTCGTACGTCACGGGTGCCTACATGGCCTCCTTCGTCGGGTTCGCCCCCGCCGCCAACCCCACCCTCTCCATGATCGTCGTCCTCGACCGTCCCACGCCGATCTTCGGTGGCACGGTGGCAGCACCTGTGTTCTCGCAGATCATGAGCTACGCACTGCACCGCTACGACATCCCCACCACGCCCGGCGTCCAGACGGCCCCCGCCACGCCGGGCACCTCGACGGAGTCGGCTGCGGCCCAGGCCCAGGACATCACGTGACCTTGGACCACACACCCGTTGCGGCCGTGTCGCAGGGGTGTTCGAGGCATGCAACGCTGTCGGTTCGACCATGCCACGTGTGCCCATGAACCTCCTCTTCGACGACATAGAGGTGATCGAATCCGTCGGCGATCCCTCTTCGGTCGAGGTCAGCGGCATTGCACACGACAGCCGCCGGGTCTTGCCCGGGGACCTCTTCTGCTGTGTTCCCGGGGGCGTGAGCGACGGCCACGTGCACGCGGCCGAGGCTGTGGACCGCGGCGCCATTGGCCTCCTCTGCGAGCACTTCATCCCCGAGCTGATCGACCAGGACGTGGTGCAGACGCGAATCGCCGCCGGCACCATGCGCCCCGTGATGGCGAGGCTGGCAGCCTCCTTCTACGGCTACCCCGCCCGCGATCTCCTCATGATCGGCGTGACGGGGACGAACGGCAAGACGACGGTGACCCAGTTGCTGGGTGAACTGCTCAGTGCGACCGGCCGTCCGACCAACGTCATGGGGACACTGTCGGGCACGCGGACGACGCCGGAGGCGACCGAGGTGCAGCGGGTGCTGGCCGGGGTGCGTGACCGACAGAAGTCCGACGGTCATCGGCACGCGGTGGCGATGGAAGTGTCGAGTCACGCGCTCGTCCAGTCGCGCGTCGAGGGCATCCACTTCGATGTGGCCGTCTTCACCAATCTCAGCCACGACCATCTCGACTACCACGGCTCGATGGAGGAGTACTTCGAGGCCAAGGCGACGCTCTTCACGCCGCGCCACACGCTGCGCGGCGTCGTCCACGCAGACGACGTCTGGGGTCGCCGGTTGCTCCAACGGTCCCGCATCCCGACCATCGCCGTGCACCACGCCGATGCCCGCGAGGTGGTGCTCGGGCCTGGTCGCTCCGAGTTCACGTGGCGCGGGCAGCGCATCAGCACGCCGCTCACCGGCGCCATCAACATCGACAACGCGCTGTTGGCAGCAGAGGCCGCGCTCGCCCTCGAGGAGCCCGAGCTCGGGCCCCAGGAGATTGGGCGCGCCATGGCCCACCTCACTCCCGTGCAGGGCCGGCTGCAGGTGATCGCCTCGCCCGGATCGCCTGCGGCGCCGGGACCCGGGGGGAGCGAGCCGGAGGCTGCGCGCCCCCCCTTCACGGTGCTGGTCGACTACGCCCACACGCCCGCCGGGTTGCAGGTCGTTCTCGGCGAAGCGCGCTCGCTGGCGCCGGCGGGCCGGATTCTCTGCGTGTTCGGCTGCGGCGGGAACCGCGACCGAGCCAAGCGCCCGCTGATGGGCGCGGCAGCAGCTGAGTTGAGCGACCTGGCCTTCGTGACGTCTGACAACCCGCGCGACGAGGATCCGCTGCGCATCATCGACGAGGTGCTGGGCGGCGTCGCCGGTGGACGCACCAACCCCGGGATCGTGGTCGAGCCCGATCGAGGGGTGGCCATCCGCCTGGCGCTCGATGCGGCGCTTCCGGGCGACGTGGTGGTCATCGCGGGGAAGGGCCATGAGACGTACCAGGAGGTCGCGGGACGACGCCTTCCCTTCGACGATGCCGTGGAGGCCCGCCGGGGTCTCTCGGCGCGCTTCGGAGCGGACCCGCGTACGTGGGTCCCATCCCACGCCGCGACGCCCGTTGGCGCCACCGCGGCGCCGCGGACGCCGCCGGCTCCTCGTGACGCAGTGCCGGAGGCCTGACGACACGTGCTCGGCCTGCTTGTCTCGGGAAGCGTCGCTCTCTGGATCGCCATCCTCTTCACCCCCTTTTTGATCCGCTATTTCCGCCAGCGTGAGCTGGGCCAGCACATCAGGGAGGACGGCCCGGCCTCCCACTCCGCCAAGGCGGGGACGCCGACCATGGGCGGCATCGCCATCGTCGCCGCCGCAGTCTTCGGCTACGCCATCGGGCACGTCGGCACCGAGATCCGCTTCTCACGTACCGGCTACCTCGCCATCGGCGCCGTGGTGGCGTTCGGACTCATCGGATACCTGGACGACTACATCAAGGTGACCCACAAGAGGAGCCTCGGGCTCAACAAGAGGGCCAAGTCCGGGGCGCAGGTCGCCTGCGCGCTCCTCTTCGCCGTGCTGGCGGTGTACTGGGCCCACACGTCGACAGCGCTGTCGTTCACCCGGATCGACGTGATCGGCATCAATCTCGGGGCGGTCGGGTGGATTGTGTTCGCGGTCGTCGTCATGGTCGGCGCGTCCAACGCCGTGAACATCACCGACGGCGTCGACGGCCTGGCCGCCGGGTCGGGGACCTTCTGCTTTGCGGTGCTCTCCATCATGGGCTACTGGATCTTCCGGCACTTCTCGATCTACCACGTGCTCCCGGCGTCGGCGGTCGACCTGGCGCTGGTCTCGGTGGCCCTGGCCGGCGGCTGCATCGGGTTCCTCTGGTGGAACGCGGCGCCCGCCAAAATCATCATGGGCGACACCGGTTCGCTGGCCATCGGCGCCGGCCTGGCCGCTATCTGCCTGCTGCTCAACCTCGATCTGCTGCTGCTCATCATCGGCGGGCTCTTCGTGATGGAGACCGTCTCGGTCATTCTGCAGATCATCAGCTTCCGCGCCTTCCACCGGCGCATCTTCCGGATGGCCCCCATCCACCACCACTTCGAGCTCGGCGGCTGGCCCGAGACCACGGTCATCGTCCGCTTCTGGATCCTCGGCGGCCTCTTTTGCGCCCTGGGCCTCGGCATCTTCTACGGGGACTACCTGACCGTGGCGAAGTTCACGTGACCGCTCCGCCCGCCGGCGCCGGACACCCAGGGCGAGACCGCGGCGCGGTCCGCCACTTCGGCCGCGCGGTGGGGGAGACTGCACGCATGCATCGGGTGTCGGACCGGGCTGCGCGGCGCGCCCGCGCACGCGCCCAGAGGGAGTGGGCGCCATGACGTCAACGCGCAGCGTCACGTCGACGGAGCGGCACACCGCCCCCCGGCCCCGCCGGACGACATCGGCCGGGACATCCGCTTCCGCACCGCGCTCGGCGGCACACCGCGGGGCAGCTTCTCGGGCCGAGGGACTCGGCATCCGGATCGGCAGTCGGCGGGTGTCGGTCTCGACGCTGCTGCTCGTCGACGTCGTGCTCCTCTGCGTCATCGGGCTCGTGATGGTCGGCTCGGCGTCTTCGGTGATCTCCATCGCCACCTACGGCTCGCCCTACGCCATCCTCATCCGGGAGATCATGTGGATGGCGATCGGCGGCATCGCACTGTGGGCGGCCATCCGCTTCGACTACCGCAAGCTGCGGCGCTTCAGTCCCCTCATCCTCCTCGTGACATTCGGCCTGTTGTTCGTGGTGCTCGTCCCTGGCCTGGGTGTCCACGCCATGGGGTCGAGCCGCTGGGTCGGCTTCGGGCAGTTCCGGCTGCAGCCGTCCGAGTTGATGAAGCTCGCCCTCACTCTGTTCACCGCCGACTTCATCACCCGCCGGCTCGACGAGGACGCTGCCGATCGCCGCATCATCGGACCCCTGCTCATCGTGACCGGCTTCGCCTGCGTCCTCATTCTCGCCCAGCCGGACATGGGCACGGCGATGGTTCTCGGTTTCATCGCGCTGGCCCTCCTGTTCGTCAGCGGCGTGCGCCTCGGGCCGGTCATGAAGGTGCTGGCCGCGCTGGTCGGCTTGGCATTGATTGTGGCCGTTGCCTCGCCTTACCGCCGGGAGCGGTTGTTGTCGTTCATGGACCCGTCGGCCCACAGCTCGGGCTCGGGGTACCAGGTCATGCAGTCGCTCATCGGGCTGGGGTCGGGCCACCTCGTCGGATCGGGCATCGGCGGAGGCCAGGCCCAGTGGGGCTTCCTGCCCAACGCCCAGACCGACTTCATCTTCTCCGTGATCGGCGAGCAACTCGGGATCATCGGAGCTCTCTTCGTGCTGGCTCTCCTCGTCGGCTTCATGTGGCTGGGCATCCGGGCGGCCGTGCAGTCGGCGGACCGCTTCGGTGCGCTCGTCTCTCTGGGGATCGTCGCCTGGATCGGGGCCGAGACCCTCATCAACGTCGGGGCCGTGGTGGGCGTGCTGCCCGTCACGGGCATTCCGCTGCCCTTCATCTCCTTCGGCGGCTCGTCACTCGTGATCACCATGGTGGCGGCCGGCATCCTGCTCAACGTCGCGCGGCAAGGCGAGTCCGGTGGTGCGCTCCGGATCGCTGGTTCGGGCCGCAAGCGTGCCGGTACGGCCCGAGGTCGGTGAGCGCAGGGCGCCCCACGGTGATTGCGGGCGGCGGGACCGGCGGTCACATCGTCCCCTCGCTGCAGATTGCGCGCGCACTGGTCGACCGGGGGCACCCGGTCGAGTCGATTGAGCTCTACGGCTCGCGCCGCGGGCAGGAGGCCACGACGTGGCCGACCCTCGAGTTTCCCTACACGCTCCTCCACGGTCGGGGGCTGCGGCGCAGTATGCGACCCTCCGCGTGGTGGGCCAATGCGGGAGCGGCTGCCGGCCTGGCCGCGGCCTGCGTGCGCGCCATCTGCTCCTTCCTGCGTCGGCGGCCCCGCGTGGTCGTCGTCGTCGGGGGCTATGCCAGCTTCCCGGCCGGCCTGGCGGCGGTGCTCACGAGGGTGCCGCTCGTCTGCATGACGACCGATGCCGTGCCGGGCGCCGTCAACGCCCTGCTCGGCCGTCGCGCCGCGGCCAATGCGGTCGCCTTCGCCGACACGGGCCTGCCCAGGGCGCACGTCACCGGGACCCCGGTACGGCCCGAGCTCGCCACGCTCGATCGGACGCCCGAGGGCCGGGCGGCCAGCCGGGTCGCGCTGGGCCTCCCACCCGAGCGCCGGACGGTGGCGTGCGCCGGCGGCTCCCTTGGCGCGTTGCGGGTGAACCGGGCCGTGGCGGACCTGGCCGGAGGGCCGTGGGCAACGTGCGCTGACATTGCGCTGTACCACGTCACCGGGCGGCGTGACTACGAATCGTTCTCCCCCGACCCCGGGTCGCGGCCAGGCAAAGTGACGGGAAGAGCGGCAGCGGCAGCGTCAGGGAGCGGAGGCGACGGGCCCGGGCTGCGTTACCGGGTGGTGCCCTTCGAGGACAGGATGCCCGACTTCTACAACGCCGCCGACGTGTGCGTTGTCCGGGCGGGCGCCATGACGGTGGCCGAGTTGCTGGTGGCGGGTGTCCCGGCCATCCTCGTCCCGCTGCCCGGCGCCCCACGCGACCATCAGACGCGCAACGCGAAGGCGTTGGTCGGTCTGGGAGCGGCCGTGCTGGTCCCCGATGGCGAATGCGACGGACGGCGGCTCGCCGTCGAGCTCGATGCGCTGCTGGCCGATCCGGCACGGCTGCGCGCTATGGGCGAGGCGGCCCGGAAGAACGGACACCCCGACGCGGCCGCCCGCGTCGCCGAACTGGTCGACGCCCATGCCCGCTGACACCGCGCTCGACCTCGGCGTGCCCCAACGCATTCACATCGTGGGCATCGGTGGGGCCGGCATGAGCGCCATCGCGCTCGTGCTGCGGGCCATGGGCCACCACGTGTCGGGCTCCGACCTGAAGGACTCGCCGGTGGCGGAGCGGCTGCGCTCCCATGGCATCACGGTGGCGGTGGGTCACAGCCCCGACAACGTGGTCGGTCCGGACGCGGTGACCTACTCGCCCGCAGTCCGGCCCGAGAATCCCGAGCTCGTCGAGGCCCGCGCCCGCGACATCCGCGTGGTGCCTCGCTCCGAGATGCTCGCCGCCATCTGCGCCACCCGGCGCTGCCTGGCCGTCTCGGGCACGCACGGGAAGACGACGACGGCCTCGATGCTGTCGCTGATCCTCGTCGAGGCGGGGTTGAGGCCCTCGTTCCTCATCGGTGCCGACGTGAACGAGATCGGGACCAACGTGGTCTGGGACACGGGGGAGTGGCTCGTCGTCGAGGCAGACGAGAGCTACGGAACGTTCCAGGCGATCACCCCCGACCTGGCCGTGCTGACCAATGTCGAGCCGGACCACCTCGACTTCTACGGCACGTTCGACGTCCTGCGGGACGTGTTCGCCGAGTTCCTGGCCAGTGCCCGGTCGGGCGCCGTCGTGTGCGCCGACGACCCCGAGGCGGCGGCCATCGGGCGGGAGCACGGTGCGACCACGGTGGGCTCCGACCCGGTCTCGAGCTACGTGATGGAGCGCCTCGATCTGCAGCGCAGCTCCGTGAGCTTCACCCTCCGGGGTCCGAAGGGTGAGCTCGGCCCCGTCCACATCGGCGTCCCCGGTCTGCACAACGCCCGGAACGGCGCGACCGCCGTCGTGGCGGCGCTGCAGGCGGGGGTGCCCTTCGAGGCGGCCCAAGCGGCGCTGGCCCGCTTCGCCGGGGTGACACGGCGTTTCGAGTTCCGTGGCGAGGCCGCCGGGGTGACCTTCGTGGACGACTACGCACACCTCCCCGCCGAGGTGCGTGCCGCGCTCGCCACGGCCCGGACGGGCGGGTGGGACCGCGTCGTCGCTGTGTTTCAGCCGCACCGCTTCTCCCGCACGGCCGCGCTGGCGACGGAATTCGGGACCGCCTTCGCCGACGCCGACGTGCTGGTCGTGACCGACATCTACAGTGCTGGCGAACGAGCCGTGCCCGGCGTGTCCGGTCGCCTGGTGGCCGATGCCGTCCGTGCCCGGGACCCGCGCCTTCCCGTCACCTACGTGGCGGGCTGGGAGGAGCTGCACCAGGCCGTGCGGGCCGAGCTGCGTCCCGGCGACCTCTGCATCACGCTCGGTGCCGGCGACCTGACGACGTTGCCCGACGAGCTGCTCGAGTCACCGTCGTGGTGAAACCGAGTGACGACTGGCGCGCCCTGGCGGCGGCATTCGGCGATCGGGCCACGCTGGGCAAGCCGCTTGGACCGCTGACCACGTACGGCGTCGGAGGGCCGGCGGCGCTCTTCCTCGAGATCGAGGGCCCCGACGACCTCGACGAGGTGCGCCGGTCCTGGCAGCGGCACGCCCCGGAGCTGGAGTCGACCCCTGCCGTCTTCGTCCTCGGCCGCGGTTCCAACCTGCTGGTGGCCGACGAGGGCTTCGAAGGGATGGTGGTGCATCTCGGGGCGGGCTTCACCGCGGTGGACCTCCCGCCTGCCGGGGATGTGTCCCCGAGTGCCGGTGCTCGCGCCGTGGTGCGGGCGGGTGCCGGGGTGGCCCTGCCGGTGCTGGCCCGCCGGGTGGCCGACGCGGGGTGGAGCGGACTGTCGTGGGCCGTGGGTGTCCCCGGCTCCGTGGGCGGCGCCGTGCGCATGAATGCCGGGGGCCATGGCTCCGACATGGCGTCGTGCCTCGTCCGCTACAGCTGGGTCGATCTTTTCAGCGAGGCTGGTGGAACCGACGGTGTCGGCCGTTTGCGCTACGGCTACCGGTCCTCTTCGGTGACCGCCTCCCAGTTGGTCGTGGCAGCGGAATTGACCGTCTCGCCGGGATCGGCCGAGAAGGAACAGGAGGCGGTGGCCGCCATCGTCAGATGGCGTCGCCAGCACCAGCCGGGTGGGTCCAACGCCGGCTCGGTGTTCACCAACCCCGAGGGCGACTCGGCGGGAAGGCTCATCGAGGCGGCCGGGTTGAAGGGCTTCCGGATCGGCACGGCGAGCGTCTCGGAGAAGCACGCCAACTTCATTCAGGCGGACAAGGACGGGCGGGCGGACGACGTGCACGCGCTCATGGCGCACGTACGGGACGTCGTGGCCGAGCGGAGCGGCGTCCCACTGCGGGCCGAGGTCCGCCTCCTCGGCTTCGACGGCGGGAACAATGGGCCGGTGAACGGGAGCGACGCGCCATGACGCCGAAGGAGCCCACGGGGAGCAAGGGCTCGCCGTGGGGCACGCGGCGCGCGACGGGGCTGCAGCAGGGGCTCAAGGGGATCGGGGCCCGCATGGATCCGCGCATCAGGGCGCGGCGGACGGCGGTCATGAAGGAGCAGGGCCGGCGTCGCCTGATCATCGGCGGTGTCGCACTGGGTCTCGTTGCGCTGCTGGTCGGTGGGTGGTTCGTGGTCCATACGTCGATTTTCTCCGCCCGCTCCGTGACAGTCACCGGCAACGTGCACGAGACGCCGGCCCAGGTGGTGGACCAGGCCGGACTGGCCACTCACCCGCCATTGCTCGATGTCGACACCGGCGCCGCCGCGGCCCGCCTGGAAAAGCTCCCTTGGGTGCGCACGGCTTCGGTGCACGTGTCGTGGCCCGACGGGGTGCACATCGCCGTGACCGAGGAGACGCCCACCTTCACGGTCAACACGGGGCCGGGCACCTGGGAGTCGCTGAGCAACGACGGTCGGGTGCTCGAAGAGTCTGCGACCCGGCCTCCGGGCCTCCTGCTCCTGACCGTCCCCCAGACGCCCGGGGCGCCCGGCACGGTGCTCGCGGGCAAGGACTCGCCCGGCCTCCAGGTGGCCTCGACGCTCCCGGCCTCCTTCGTCGCTCAGGTGACGGGGGTCACGGTCGAGCCGGCCGGCTGGGTGCAGTTGGTCCTGACCACACCCATCGTGGTCGACATCGGTACGGCGACCGAGCTCACCGCCAAGTACGAGGATGTCTCCTCCATTCTGGCGGGGGCCTCCCTGCACAACGGGGATGTGATCGACGTCAGCGTCCCCGATGCGCCGACGGTCACCTCAGGCTGACCTAGGATGCTTGACCAGCCTGAACACCCCCCGTATGGTGGGGCCACGTTCCCGCACCATGAACATCAACCTTCTCCAGAGGTTCAGGGATGGGTGCCTGGCCGCATTCGGCGGGAGACGTCTGGCGGCAACAATCAGCAACTGAGCGGTCGGCGATCGACCCGAGGACGAGGGAGTTCATGACGACCGTGCCTTCCCAGGGCAACTACCTGGCAGTGATCAAGGTCGTCGGGATCGGCGGCGGCGGCGTCAACGCCGTCAACCGCATGATCGACTCCGGTCTGCGCAACGTCGAATTCATCGCAGCCAACACCGACGCGCAGGCCCTGCTCATGAGCGACGCCGACCTGAAGCTGGACATCGGTCGCCAGCTCACGCGTGGGCTCGGCGCGGGCAGCGATCCCGAGGTGGGGCGGCTGGCCGCCGAGGAGCACCGTCAGGAGATCGAGGAGGCGCTGCAGGGCGCGGACATGGTCTTCATCACGGCCGGCAAGGGGGGCGGCACCGGGACCGGTGCGGCACCCGTGGTGGCCGAGATCGCCAAGAGCCTCGGCGCACTGACGATCGGGGTGGTGACCCGTCCCTTCACCTTCGAGGGCCGGCGCCGGGCGATGCAGGCGGAGAAGGGGATCCAGATCCTCAAGGAGAAGGTCGACACCCTCATCGTCATCCCGAACGACCGCCTGCTCACGGTCTCGAACGACAAGACGAGCATGGTCAACGCCTTCAAGATGGCCGACGAGGTGCTCCTGCAGGGCGTGCGGGGCATCACCGACTTGATCACGGTGCCCGGACTCATCAACACGGACTTCGCCGACGTGAAGATGGTCATGACCAATGCCGGCACCGCCATCATGGGCATCGGCGCCTCCATCGGGGAGGGGCGGGCGGCCAACGCGGCGCGGGCCGCCATCACGTCACCGCTGCTCGAAGCCTCCATCGAGGGTGCCAGGGGCATGGTCCTCAACATCGCCGGAGGTTCAGACCTCGGGCTCTTCGAGGTCAACGAGGCCGCCGAGATCATCCACGCCGTGGCGCATCCCGACGCCAACATCATCTTCGGGGCCGTCATCGACGACAACATGGGCGACGAGGTGCGCGTGACCGTGATTGCGGCAGGGTTCGAGCGCTGGGAGGAAGGCCCCGGGCCGACGACGAAGGCCGGTGACCTGGCCTCGACGATCTTCTCGACGCCGGAGCCGGTGGACATCTTCGCCGACGCCACCGGCGGCTCGGACGAGGAGCTGGACCTGGGAGACGACGATTTCGACGTCCCCTCCTTCCTCCGCTAGCGACGACGTCGCGCCGAGGCTCGACGCCATCCGGGAGCGGATCGAGCGCGCCGGCGGCGAGCCCTCCCTGGTGCGGGTGGTCGGCGTCACCAAGGGATTCGGTCCGGACGCCGTCCACGCGGCGCGCCGGGCGGGGCTTTCGGACCTGGGCGAGAACTACGCGGCGGAGCTCGTGGCGAAGGCAGCCGCCGACGGCGACGGCCCCGGGGTGGTCTGGCACTTCCTCGGCGCGGTGCAGCGCAACAAGGTGGCGCAACTCGCCCCGCTGGTGGGCCTGTGGCAGAGCGTGGCCCGCGCCGCCGAGGGCGAGCGGATCGCCCGCCTGGCGCCCGGGGCGCGGGTCCTGGTGCAGGTCGAGACGACCGGCCTGGCTGGTCGCAACGGATGCTCCCCGGCCGCAGCCGGGGACCTCGTGGCACGGCTCGGCGACCTGGGGCTCGATGTGCGGGGCCTCATGACGGTGGCGGCGCCCGGCGAGGGCGCGGCGAAGGAGGCCTTCGAGACGCTGGGTCGCCTCGCCGACCGGCTCGGACTCGAGGAGCGCTCCATGGGCATGAGCGACGACCTGGAGGCCGCGGTGGCGGCCGGCTCCACGATGGTGCGTGTCGGGCGGGCTCTCTTCGGCGCTCGTCCGCCGGTCTCGGCGGCGTGACGAGCCGGGCCCCGCAGGCAACCTCTGGTGGAGCCTGAGCCGGACCCGGGGAGCGACGTGACGGTGTTGCACACCCGGGTCCCGGGCCGCCAGGACCTGCCTGGGTTGCCGAGCAGGCACTACGCTGTCCGATGACAGGAGAAGGAATGTCACCCTCGTTCATGAAGAAGACCATGGTGTACCTCGGCCTGCTCGATGACGAGTACGACGAGTACGACGACCTGGAGGACCGCGCACCACGCGGGTTCTCGGCCGCGACCAGGGTCGACCCCCGGTCCCAGGACCAGGATCAGGAGCCGGCCGAGGCATTCAGCGGTGGCATGAGCAGGGTCCGCACCATTCCCCGGGAGTCGGCCCAACCGAGGGAGCAGCCCCGATCGACGCCGAGCAACGTCTCGCCGCGTCCCACCGCCGTGCGTGCGGTTCCGGTCGACCCGACCATGAACCCGACCGGGCCGGCGCCGGCCCCTTCGGGCCGCGTCCACGTGGTCGCCCCGTCACGGTTCGGCGACGCCAAGGAGATCGCCGACCGCTTGAAGGACAACCGCCCGGTGATCGTGAACCTCCAAATGGCAGACCGGGACCTGCAGCGGCGCATGATCGATTTCTGCAGCGGGGTCACCTACGCCCTGAGCGGCGAGATGGAGAAGGTCGCCGACCAGGTCTTCCTGCTGGCGCCGACCAACGTGAAGGTCTCCGAAGAGGAACGGCAGCGACTGGTTGAGCGCGGTTTCGGCCGCGACTAAACGCACTACCCTCGCGGGTTGATGAGCATCTTTCATCTTCTGGCGTGGTTGATCGAGGCCTATATCTGGCTGGTCATGTTCCCCTACGCCATTCTGAGCTGGTTCCGGATTCAGCCTGGAACAACGTTGGCTCGGGTCCAGTATTTCCTCTTCCAGGCCACGGAGCCGGTGCTCCGGCCGGTGCGCCGGCTCATCAAGCCCATGGGCGGGCTCGACTTCTCCTTCCTGGTCGTCATCCTGGTTGCGCAATTCGTGCTGATTCCCGTGCTTCTCCACTGATTCCTCCATTCCTGGTATGGCCAGGATGGAGGGTTAGACTCGGGATCCATGGACAATTCTCAGGCTCCCTCATCGATCCTCGACACGCTCCGTACCGTCGAGTTCCGCCTCGGACTCAAGGGGTACAACGTCGACGAGGTCGATGAGTACCTGGACAAGGCGGCCCAGGAGGCCGAGGCGCTCCAGGAGCATGTCCGGCAACTGAACGAGCGACTGCGCCAGGCGAGTGAGCGCATCGCCCAGCTCGAAAGGGACAAGCGCGCCGCACCGGTGGCGGCGCAGAGCGAAGAGAGCGTTGCCGCTGCCGCGGCAGCCGCCGAAGCGAACGCGCTGTCCGACGAGACGCTGCAACGCACTCTCCTCCTGGCGCAGAAGTTCGTCGACCAGACGAAGCGGGAGAGCGAGGCGGAGGCCGCTGCGGTGGTCGCCCAGGCGGAGGAGAAGGCCAGGGCGTCCATTGCTGTCGCCGAGGCGACGGCGGCGCAGCTGCAGGCCGAGACGCACCAGAAGCTCCGCGACGAAGTGGCGCGGCTGGAGGCGACGCGGACCGAGCTGGCGACCGACGTCGAGAGCATGGCCCGGCACCTCGAGTCGGAGCGCAACCGGCTGCGCGGCGCACTGTCGGAGATCCTCAAGTGGGTGGACGAGAACGTGCAGCCGGCCAACTCGCTCATGGGCGTGAAGCCGAAGGCAGGCCCGGCTGCGACCGCTCAGCCCGAAGAGGCTCAGAGCAGGCAGCCGGAGGCGGACGACGGTGCGCCGACCCTGAACCTGCAGAACGCATCCATCTCAGGAGCGCCCGGGTCCCTCTGATCCACCCAGCGCGAACGGCAGGGCTGGTTGCCCCTGCCCGCGCGTTCCGGTATCGTCACCCGCTCCCCAGGCGAGGCTGTGTTCGGGGAAACCGGCCACGTGACGTGGTCCGAAGGAGGGAACGATGACCCCAGCGAGCAAAGGTGCCCAGGTCAAGCGGGCATCAGCATCGCGACCAGCGCCTGCGACCACCTCACGCGCCGGGAACAAAAAGACCTCGGCGAAGGTTGACGTGACGGCGACAAAGCGTCCCGCCCCCACCAAAAAGAAGGCAGCTCCTGTTGTGAAGAAGGCAGTCACCGCGGCCAAGAAGCCCGCATCGTCAGCGAACAAGTCGTCCGCCACGCCCAAGAAGGCCGTGACGGCGACGGCCAAGAAGGCGGTGGCGGCCGGCAAGGCGGCCCCGCCGGCGAAAAAGGCCACGGCCGCCGCCAAGAAGGCCGCGCCCGCCAAGAAGGCCGGCCCGGCTCCGGCGGCGAAGAAAGCGGCGGACAAGCCCGCCGCCAAGAAGGCCACGTCGGGGTCCAAGGTCGCTGCCGGCAATGGTGCGGCCGCTGTGATCGCCGCGCCACGAACGACGTTCACGCCGAAGCCCAAGGCGCCGGCTCCGGTACGGCCCAAGACCGGCCCCTACGCCAAGGACGCCAAGTTCCTGGACGAGGTGCGTGAGCTCTTGCTGGCCGACCGTGCCATCTACCAGGAGCAGGCGACGTCGCTGCGCGCCGAGGCGGACTCACTCGCGCTGGAGCGCGAGCCCGGTGACGTGCAGTTCGACGAGGAGTCGGGTGAGGGCGGCACCGTGACGGTCGACCGCGAGCGCAACCTCGCCCTTTCCGGCCAGGCCAGCCTGGCGGTGGAGGAGATCGACGACGCGCTCAAGCGCATTGATGACAAGACCTACGGATACTGCGAGCGCTGCTTCCAGCCGATTCCCAAGCCGCGCCTGCGAGCGCTGCCGTATGCCCGGCTCTGCGTGGCGTGCAAGAGCGGCGGGCTGTCGCGGCGCTAACCCGCTTCGGCGTCCTGGCGTTCGCCATCGCCCTGATCGTGGTGGTGGCGGACCGGGTCACCACGTCGCTCGCGTTGGACCACCTCCACGACGTGCGCCATGTCTGGGGCCCATTCGGCCTGGCACTCACCTACAACTCAGGGTTCGCCTTCAGCCTCTTCAGCGGGCGAGCGCTTCTCGTGACGGTGTTGTTGTGCATCGGCGTCGTGGTGCTGGCTTTCGTCGTGGCGCAGGTCCGTACCGTCACCTTGGCAGTGGGGTCGGGCCTGGTGCTCGGCGGGGCCATCGGGAACCTGAGCGAGCGGATCGTCGGCGGTCCGGGCGGACGGGTGCCCGACTTCATCACGCTGAACGACTGGCCCACGTTCAACCTGGCCGATGCGTGCGTGACCGTCGGCGTGATCATCATCATCGCCGCGCTGTTGTTCGGGGACCGGTCTCCGGCCCAGCCGAAGGTCGAGGAGGCAGGGTGAGCGGTGATCCCGTGGCCGGCGCCGACGAGACCATTTCGACGGAGATCCCGGCACTTCTGGCCGGCGTCCGGATCGATCGTGGCGTGGCGATGGTGGCCGACGTCTCCCGGGGCGCAGCGGCGCAACTGATCGCCGACGGGCGGGTCCTGGTTGACGGCTCGCCTGTCTCGGTGGGGCGTGTGGTGCTCCGTGAGGGTTCCACCCTGACGATCAGGCTGCCGGCGACCAAGGTCGTTGGCGTGCTGCCCGAGTCCGACGTGCGGTTCGAGGTCGTCTACGCCGATGACGCGGTGGCGGTGGTCGACAAGCCGGCGGGGCTGGTGGTCCACCCTGGGGCCGGGCACGACGAGGGGACGCTGGTGGGCGGGTTGCTCGCTCGCTTCCCCGACCTTGTCCACCTGGTGGCGGCGGGCGTGTGCCCCCCGACAGGCCGGGAATTGTGCATCGGCTCGACAAGGGCACGTCGGGCCTGCTCGCTGTGGCCCGGACCGAGGAGGCCTACCGGTCGCTGGTCGACCAGCTGGCCACGAGAACCATGGAGCGCCGGTACCTGGCCCTCGTCGTCGGCGACGTGGCGGAGGACCGGGGTGAGGTGGAGGCGCCCATCGGGCGCTCGACCCGAACCCCGACCAAGATGGCGATCACCGCATCGGGGAAACCGGCTCGCACCGCCTACACCGTTCTGGAGCGGCGCAACGGGGAGAAGCCGACAACGCTGCTCGAACTGGCGCTCCAGAGCGGGAGGACGCATCAGATTCGCGTCCACATGGCGGCGATCGGGCATCCCGTGGTGGGGGACGCCCGCTACGGGGTGGCGGACAAGCGGCTCGGATCGGGGCGTTTCTTCCTACACGCCTTCAAGCTCGCGTTCGACCACCCCGTCACCGGGGCCAAGACAGAGTTCACGTCGCCGCTACCCGATGACCTCCAGGGCTACCTGGGCTGAGTGTCCCGGACTGCGGAGGCTCAGGCGGCCTCGTGGATGCCGACCACGTCAGCATCGAACTGGAGCGCAGCCAAAGCCTCCTCCTCGGCCCGGCGTACTCGCCGGACGCCCACACCGAGCCGCTCCGCCGTCGACTGCAACGAGGCGGGGGAGTCCCCGTCGAATCCGAAGCGGAGCCGGAGGACGTCCCGCTGCAGGCCGGGCAAGCGCTCGACCGCGTCGCGGACCCGGTCGTAGACCATGGTCTCTTCCACGTCCATCACGAAGTCGGAGCTGTCCGGAGCCACCAGCTCACCCAGGGTGGTCGAGGACTCCAGTGCGGCGGGCTGGTCGAGCGATGCGGTCACGCGGGCCACATCTTCGAGAGCCTCCCGCTCGTCGGCGGTCATTCCGGTTGCCTCGTCCAATTCGGCCACCGTGGGCGCGCGGCCCAGGGTGCTGGCGAGCTCGGACTTGGTCAGTTCCAGACGCTGGATGTGCTCTCCCACTTCGAGCGGGATGCGGATGGTGCGCCCGTGCTGCTGTACGGCGCGCTGCAGTGCCTGGCGGATCCACCACGTCGCGTAGGTCGAGAACCGGAAGCCGCGCTCCCAGTCGAACTTGTCCACGGCGCGCATGAGGCCGAAGGTTCCCTCCTGTACCAGGTCGGCCATGTCGACCCCCCGGTCCTGGTAACGCCGGGCCCAGTGGACGACCAGACGTAGGTTGGCCGCCACCATCTGCTTCCGCGCCGCATCGTCGCCGGCCGCGACCCGCTTGGCCAATTCGACCTGCTGCTCGTGATCGGGCATAGGGAACTGGTCGAGGTCTCGCAGCATCAGTCCCAATGTGTCCGACGTGCTCACCGCGCTCTTCATCTTCGCTCCAGACGTTCTTTCGCTCACTCTCAGTCGTACGTACCCGGACCATTCCGGGATCAACCTGTCGGGTATAACCGGGCCGGCCTCCGGATCATTCCATCGGGGTGTTCGCACCGAGTTGCGCCGGATTCGGGGGCCGTGGTGGTCTACGGCCCATGCCCGGGCGGATGGTGCTCCTTCGACACGGCGCGACCGAGTGGTCCGAGACTGGCAAACACACCGGACGTACCGATATTCCCCTCCTTCCGGAAGGCTGTGAACAGGCAAAAGCCGCCGGCCTGCTCGTCCGCCAGTTCGGCCCCGCCACGTTCGGACAGGTGGTCACCAGCCCGCTGGTCCGGGCGGAGGAGACCTGCACCCTGGCCGGGTACGACGGCCTGTCTGACCCTGACCTCGTCGAGTGGGACTACGGCGACTACGAGGGTCTGACCACCTCGGAAATCCGGGAGTTCAGACCCGGTTGGACGATCTGGGACGACGGCGTGCCCGACGGCGAAACCGCGGCTGACGTCGGCCGTCGGGCCGATCGGGTGATTCAGCGGGCGCGAGCGCTCGAGTCGGACACGCTCTGCGTGGCCCACGGGCACATCCTCCGTGTCCTGACGGCGCGGTGGCTGGGGCTGCCCCCCGTAGCCGGTCGGCTCTTCCTGTTTCGAACCGGGGCAGTCTGCGTCCTCGGCTGGGAGCTCGATTGGCCGGCGATCGAGGCCTGGAACATCAGGGGGTGAGGCGGAGGGAGGCGGCCGATCTCGGGTTCTAGACCGCCGCCACCACGCCGCCCTGGGCCCGGGCGACCATGTCGGCCAGGCTGTAGGACTGGAGCCTGGTGCGGATGGTCTCTCCCACGTCAGCCCAGACGGCCAGCAGGACGCACTGCCCTTCGTGATCGCAGGCGCCGTTCTCGTGGGGCTCGCCGAAGTCGCCGGCCGCGATGGGGCCGTCCACGGCCGACACGATCTGGGCGAGGGAGATCTCCTCGGGGGGGCGGGCGAGCACGTAGCCGCCACCCACGCCGCGCTTCGACCGGACCAGGCCGGCGCCCTTGAGCGCCAGGAGGATCTGCTCCAGGTAGGGCTGGGGGAGGGCGGTCCGGACCGCGATGTCTCTGACCGAGGTGGGTGTCTCCGCCCCGTGAAGTGCGAGCGAGAGGAGCGCCCGACTGGCGTAATCACCCCGAGTGGAAACCCTCACAGCAAGCAATCCTACCGGCCCGTTCGTGGGTAGAGGGGTTGTGCGGGTCGTAGGGTGTCCCCTCGTGAGTCACGGCGTACGGGCCCAGGCGGCAGTGTCGTCACCCCCAGAAGAGGCAACGCAGCCCCGACCCCAGCCCGATCCGGTCCTTCCTGACTGGGATGGACCCTGCCTGCATCGTGTGGTGCCGAGCCTGCTCGGCGAGTTGGCCCACCCCGGTCGCGCCGCGCTGCCCGGGTGGTTTCCCGACCCGGTGGCCGGAGCCGAGCAGGTCGTGCTCCTCGTGATCGACGGACTCGGCCAGGAGCAGCTTCGGGAGCGCGCCGCCCTGGCGCCTGTCATGTCCAGCGGAGTGGGAGGTCCCATCACCTCGGTCGCCCCGAGCACCACGGCGTGTGCCCTGACCACGCTCGTGACGGGCAAGGTTCCGGCCGAGCACGGTGTGGTCGGGTACCGGGTGGCGGTCGGGGGTGACGTCATGAACGTGCTCCAGTGGTCACTGCGGGGCGCCGACGCCCGGATGACCCTGCCGCCGCCCTCCTTTCAGCCGTTCGAGTCGTTTCCCGGTGCGCCGGGTCCCGTGCCGGTGGTGACCCGGCACGATTTCGGACCCACCGGATTCACCGCGGCCCACCTGGGCCGGCTAGAGCTACACCGCTGGCACACGCCGGCTGGACTCGTCACCGCAGTCCGCGAGCTGACCGCCGCCGGGGCTCCGTTCGTGTACGCCTACTACGAGGGCATCGACAAGGTGGCCCACGCCCGGGGTCTGGGCACGTACTACGACGACGAGCTGGTGGCGGTCGATCGGCTCGTCGGTGATGTCCTGGAGGCGCTCCCTTCCGGGTCGGCGCTCGTCGTCACCGCGGATCACGGGCAGGTCGACGTCGGCAACTCGGTCGAGATCATCGGGCCCGAGATCATGGATGCGGTGACCCTGATCAGCGGTGAAGGTCGGTTCCGCTGGCTGCACGTCCGGCCTGGTGCGGCCGGGGATGTCGCGGCCACGGCCGCGGCGCTCCACGGCGATGTCGCGTGGGTGCTGACGAAAGAGGACTTGATCGCCGACGGGTGGCTCGGCGGCGTGCCCTCGGCGGAGGTGGCGTCGCGCCTGGGCGACGTCGTCTTGGTGCCATTCGCCCCGACGGCATTTCTCGACCCCGCCGACACGGGTGAGCTGCGCCTCAAGGCCCGGCACGGTTCGTTGACGTCGGCGGAGATGTACATCCCCCTCTTAGGCTGGCGTGGTTCATGAGCAAGCCGACCCTGCGTACCCACATTGGCCCGTCGCCGGTAGGGAGACCAGAGCCCCGGGCGCCAGAGAGAATCGGACAGGACGGAAGGCACCATGGCTGACACGAGAAACGACGACGTGATCGAGAATCAGGGGCCCGGGGACGGGTCGGAGGGCGCCATCTCGCCCGACGAGGTCCTGGCCGCCGCCAGCGCCGACGGGACGGCAGAGGAGCGGCAGACGGAGTCGGTGAACGAACCGGCCAAGGTCCTCCGTATCGGCTCCATGGTGAAGACCCTGCTCGACGAGGTGCGGTCCGCTCCGCTCGACGAGAAGAGTCGCGTGCGACTCCGCGAGATCTACGAGCAATCGATCCGCGACCTCTCCGAGGTGCTGTCCCCCGACCTGGTGGCCGAGCTCGAGCGGATGGCCCCGCCCTTCGGCAACGACGCGCCGAGTGACGCCGAGCTGCGCATAGCGCAGGCGCAGCTCGTCGGCTGGCTCGAGGGCCTGTTCCACGGCATCCAGGCAACGCTCATGTCACAGCAGATGGCGGCCCGGGCCCAGCTCGAGGAGATGCGCCAACGCGGATTGCCCTCAGCCGGCGAGTCCGGCCGGACGGGCGCCTACCTCTAACCGGAGAGCTCGACCGGGCCCGAACTGCCTCGCTCAATCGTCGACCCGCCCGAGCGTGGCGGGATAGATTGCAGAGTCCGGGGCGAATGACACAGTTGTAGTTCCATAAGACGTGGCGAAAGGAGGGCCGGTGTCGGAGCGGTCGTTTACGCATCTGCACACCCACACCGAGTTCTCCATGCTGGACGGGGCGGCTCGGGTGGGGGACTTGGTCGCTGCGGCCGTGGCCGACGGCCAGCCGGCCCTGGGCATCACGGATCACGGAAACATGTACGGCGTGCTGGACTTCTACAAGGCCTGCCGGGACCAGGGCGTGGTGCCCATCATCGGGACCGAGTCCTACATGGCGGGCGAGTCGCGCCTGGAGCGGCCGGTTCGCCGGGGCCGGGTGGACGACACAGGGGGAGATGTCGACGGAGGGCAAAAGCTCTACTACCACCTCACGCTTCTCGCGGAGACGGTCGAGGGCTACCGCAACCTCATGCAGCTGTCCTCCGCGGCATACCTGGAGGGGTACTACTACAAGCCCCGGGTCGACTGGGAGCTGCTGGAGCGTCACCACACGGGCCTGATCGCCACCACGGGATGCCTGGGCGGCGTGGTGCTGCAGGCGTTGCTGGCGGGCGATGTCGAGGGGGCGGAAAAGAAGGCGGCCCGGCTGCAGGACATCTTCGGCAGGGACAACCTCTTCGTCGAGCTGCAGGACCACGGAATCGCTGACCAACACCGGACGAATCCCCAGCTGATTGAGATCGCCCGGCGCATTGACGCGCCGCTCCTCGCCACCAACGACAGCCACTACACCCACCGCGAGGACGCAGTCGCCCACGATGCCCTCCTGTGCGTGCAGACCGGCGCACTCCTCTCTGACACCAACCGCTTCAAGTTCGATGGCACCGAGCACTACCTCAAGACCGCAGCCGAAATGCGCCATCTCTTCCGCGAGGTGCCCGAGGCGTGCGACAACACGCTGTTGATCGCGGAACGGGCCGATGTGCAGATAGAGCTCGGCAAGCCGAGCCTGCCCGAGTTCCCGGTGCCGGACCGCTTCAGCGGCGAGACCTACGAGGAGCGGGCGCTGGCCTACCTGCGCGATCTCACCTACGAAGGCGCACGGGAGCGCTACGGCGCCTCGCTGCCCGACGAGGTCGTCGAGCGGCTCGACTACGAGCTGAGCGTCATTGGGAACATGGGGTTCGCCGCCTACTTCCTCGTCGTGTGGGACCTGATTCGCTTCGCCCGCGATTCGAACATTCGGGTCGGCCCCGGCCGAGGGTCGGCGGCCGGGTGCTGCGTGGCCTATTGCCTGAAGATCGTGGACCTCGACCCGATCCGCTACGACCTGCTCTTCGAACGCTTCCTCAATCCCGGCCGCAAGCAGATGCCCGACATCGACATGGACTTCGACGAGCGCTACCGCGCCGACGTCATGCGCTACGCGGCGGAGAAGTACGGCAGTGATCGCGTGGCCCAGGTCATCACCTTCTCGACCATCAAGGCGCGGGCTGCCGTGCGCGACGCGGCGCGGGTGCTCGGCAAGCCCTATATCGTCGGCGACCGGATCGCCAAGGCGATGCCGCCTCTGGTGATGGGCCGCGACACACCGTTGCACGCGTGCGTCACCAAGACCGACGGGCACGAGGAGGGGTTCGCGGCTGCCGCCGAGCTGCGCACCATGCGCGAGACCGACCCCGACGCCAAAGAGGTCATTGAGGTCGCGCTGGGGCTCGAAGGACTGCGGCGCCAGGACGGCATCCACGCCGCGGCCGTGGTCATCTCCCGCGACCCGCTGACCGACTACCTGCCCATTCAGCGCAAGCCGGGCGCAGGCGAAAATCCCGAGGACGCGCCCATCGTCACCCAGTACGAAATGCACGGCGTCGAGGACCTCGGACTGCTCAAAATGGACTTCCTGGGCCTGCGCAACCTCTCGGTGATGGAGCGCGCCCTCGACCTGATCGAGGCGGAGACCGGGGTTCGGCCCGACATCGACGGGGTCGACCTTGACGACGAGCCGACGCTCGAGATGCTGCGGCGCGCCGAGTCGATCGGCGTGTTCCAACTCGAGGGGAACGCGATGCGCCAGACCCTGCGGGCGCTCGCTCCGACGAGCTTCGACGATGTCGCTGCGCTCGTGGCCCTCTACCGCCCGGGGCCCATGGCCGCCAACATGCACCGGGACTATCCCGAGCTGAAGAACGGCCGCAAGCCGCTCACGTACCTGCATCCGGACATCGAGCCCATCCTCAAGGACACCTACGGGCTGATGCTCTATCAGGAGTCCGTGATGCGGGTCGCTCAGAAGTTCGTGGGCTACAGCCTCGAGGAAGCGGACAACCTGCGCAAGGCGTGCGGCAAGAAGATCCGCGCCCTGATCGCCGCCGAACGCGAGAAGTTCGTTGCCGGCTGTGTCACGGAGGGGTACGGCGATGAATTGGGGACGCAGCTCTTCGACATCATCGAGCCCTTTGCCGACTACGCCTTCAACAAATCCCACTCCTACGGCTATGGCCTCGTGGCGTACCAGACGGCCTGGCTCAAGGCGCACTATCCGGTCGAATACATGTCGGCGCTGCTCTCGTCGGTCAAGGACAACAAGGACAAGACTGCCGTCTACCTCGCCGAGTGCCGTTCCATGGGGATCGATGTGCTGGTGCCCGACGTGAACCGCTCGGTGGCGGAATTCGCTCCGGACATCACCGTCGGCGAGGACGGCACCCGACGGCCCGAGCAGGCGATCGTCTTCGGCCTGGCCGCAGTGCGCAATGTGGGCGAGAGCCTGGTCGACCGGATCGTGGCCGAGCGCAACGCCAAAGGGCCCTTCGAGGACGTCTTCGACTTCTGCGCCAGGGTCGATCCCGTCGTCCTCAACAAGCGGACCATGGAGTCTCTGGTCAAGGGGGGCGCGTTCGACTCCTTCGGCCACCCACGCCAGGGGCTGTGCCTCGTGCTCGAGTCCGTCGTCGACCGCACGCTCGAGCGGCGCAAGGAGCAGGACCTGGGCATCACGTCCCTCTTTGCCGCCTTCGAGGACGACGAGCAGGCAGACCCCGGCTGGGGTGGCGCCAAAGTGGCCATCCCCGACACCGAGTTCGACAAGGCCCAGCGCCTGGCCTTCGAAAAGGAGATGCTCGGCCTCTACGTGAGCGACCACCCCCTCATGGGCTACGAGGCGGCGATGGCCCGTTACACCGATTGCACGCTCTCGGACATGCGAGAGGACGACACGGCGGTGGGGGACCGCGCCCCGGTCCGGTCCGTGGGGGGCGTCGTGACCGAACTGAAGCGCTCCTACACGAAGAAGGGCGATCTGATGGCCCGGTTCGTGCTCGAAGACCTGCAAGCGGCCATGGAGGTGTTCGTCTTCCCCAAGACCATGGCCGAATACGGCGCCCTCATCGAGAACGACGCCATCCTGGTCGTGCGGGGCCGGCTCGACGTGCGCGAGGAGGAGCCGAAGATCGTCTGCATGGAGGTCTCCCGCCCGATCCTCGAGCGCGGGCAGGAAGACCTCCACATCACGTTGCCGCTGGGTGTGCTGACCGACGCCAAGGTCGACGGGTTGAAGAACGTCCTGAGCGGGCACCCAGGGCAGTCACCGGTGCTCCTCCATGTCGGCGCCAAGGTCCTTCGCCTCCCGCCGGAGTTCAACGTCGACTGCCGGAACGGCCTGGTGGGCGAGCTCAAACGACTGCTCGGGCAGAGCGCCGTCCTCTCTTGAGGGTCGACCTCCGGGGGTCAGAAAGGGGATCTGAGCTGGGGTGTTGTAGGTGGGGGCGGTCCCGAAGCTCCCTATCAGCGCTCGGGCCGGTTGGGAACGCGTTCAGCACAACCAGTAGACTGAACTCATGCCGATCGTAGTGAGCACGAAGGATTGCACTGCGCTCAGTGATGCTGAGCTCGTCGAAATGGCGGATCTTTGTGCGGACCGGCCGCCGGGTTTCGACATCGGATATCTCTCCAAAGAGCGTGAGGCGTGGGTGCTCATCACCCAGGCCCGGGAGGGAAACAAGCTGCGGGGGTACTCGTTCTGCACCCTCGAGCGCATCGGGGGGACCCCCTCTCTCCTGGTGGGTCTGGCACTGGTCGACCGCACCTCCCGGGCGGAGCCGGCGCTCAAGGCAATCATGGCGGACCAGTACCGCCGGGCTCTGCTGGCCTTCCCCGACGAGGACGTCCTTCTGGGGACCCGCCTGCTGACTCCCGAGGGGTTTCGTGCCTTCAACGGTCTGCAGGATGTCGTGCCTTTCCCGGGCCACAAGTGCTCGGGCGAGGAGCGGGCCTGGGCGCGTCGTCTCTCGAAGCGCTTCGGCTGCGAGAGCCGGCTCGACGACCGCACGTTCGTGCTGAAGGGCGACGGTTCGGTCGCCGGGGGTCTGGACTTCGTGGCCCCCAAGGTCAAGATCCCCGAGGGGGTCGAGTCGCACTTCGAAAGCTTCAAGGCCGACCGGGGCGACCGTCTGGTGGCGTTCGGCTGGGCGATGGCCGAGGACCTGGCGGGGGGCAAGCTCGGCCGCTGAGCCGGCACCTCCTGCCGCAGCATCACCCCCGCGGCAGCACCGCCGCGCATACCTTGTAGCAGTGCCCGTCCCGCGGGGGACTGACCGTCACCAGGAGATATTGGGGCTCGAATCCGAGCGCCGTAGAGAGACTCTTCCCACTCAGACGCTCGCGGCGGGCGGCATCGAGGGCGCGGGCGGCGCCACGATCCTCGACGGGCAGCCAGACGTCGTCGCGGTCCCATCCGAAGCGGACCCAGGTCGTCCCGTCAGCCTGTCGCCGGATCAGCTGGGGCCGCCTCGTCGGCTCGATCAGTGCCACCGAGGGCCGGAAACCCCGGAACTCCCAGTAGGGCGCAGACGGGCCAGGGAAACCGAGCAGCGGACCGTCGGGGGAAGCCACCAACCTTCGGAGGAGCTTGCGCAGATGTCGGCCCCGTAGCGTGCCGACGTGACGGGGGAGGTCGGCCACGGTGGTTGCCTCCGGGCGGGCGAGGTCGTCCCGTTCGGGATCCTCGGCCAACGTGACCTCTACGACGTCGAAGGTGCTGATATCGGGCTCATGCCCCTCGGGCCAGGGCACCCGGACCCGCATCACGGTCCTTGTGGCCAGGTCCACGACGGTGGTGTCCTCGATGGTGGAGGACAACACGAGAAGGTGGAGCGTGGACCCGCCCGCAGTCGGGACGCGCTCCTTGCGGCGGGCCGAGCGGCGGAGAAGGCGCGTCGGGTCGGTATCCGTCTCCGGTGTCCGGCGCCGGTCGACCGCCCCGGCCTCGGCAGCCTCCTCGTGGCTGGTGTCCACCCCCGGGGTGGAGTCTGCGCCGGCATCGTCGTAGAAGGTGCCCCGAGTGGTCGCCGCAGGTTCTCCGCCCGCGCCAGAGGTACCGCCGACGTGTCGGCGCTGACCGACGTCGTCGGCGTCGTCCGTTTCCGGATCCGGATCCACGAAGGGCCCGCTCATGTGAGGAGTGGCTCCAACTGGGTCGCCAGGATGGCGGCATCCGTGGTCGGGACCTGGCATGTGCGTCCCTGGCAGACGTAAGCCAATCCGGGCTCGGGTGGTCGCCCCTCGAAGAGCGGACCATCGTCGGCCTCACCCCAAAGGGTGACGGCGGCCGGGAGCCACTTCCGCCGCACCTCGGCCAGCAGGTCGGGCCGATCGCCCGTGACGACGATCTCGTTGCGCCCGCTCCAGAGCGGCAGCGCCGCCACCATGTCGGCCAGCGCGCCCGGGTGTCGCTCCAGCAGCGGTCCGGCGAGACGCACCGTCCGCTCGATTGCCTCGTCGATCCTCGGGTCGTCCACCAAGGCGCTGGCATGGAGCAGCGCCGCGACGGCAACGGAGTTGGCGGCGGGAACGGCGCCGTCGAGGAACTCCTTCGGTCGGACCACGAGTGCCTCGGCGTCGCTGCCGGTGCTGAAGAACCCGCCCGACTCGTCGTCCCAGAACAGCTCGAGGAGCTCGAGCGCCGCACGGACCGACCGCTCCCGCCACACCGCCTTGCCCGTCCACTCCGACAGCCGGAACGAGGCCTCGGCGAGCCAGGCGTAGTCGGCCGCCACGGCGAGATGACGCGCCCGGCCGCCCTGCCAGCTCCGCATGAGCCGTCCGTCGACGTACATGGACGCCCAGAGGAATTCGCCGATCTCCTCGGCCCGCCGTCCATAGTCGTCACGTCCGGTGGCGGCCGCCGCCTCGGCCAGAGTTGCCACCGCCATGGCGTTCCACTCGGTGAGAACCTTCTCGTCCCGGGCCGGCTGGACCCGACGGGCACGTGCGGCCGCCAGCAGGAGGCGGGCCTCCTCCACCTCGGGCGGGCGC
This sequence comes from uncultured Acidimicrobiaceae bacterium, assembly GCA_963850185.1. Taxonomy (GTDB): domain Bacteria; phylum Actinomycetota; class Acidimicrobiia; order Acidimicrobiales; family RAAP-2; genus Bog-473. The sequence goes on along the minus strand of CAWKKE010000016.1, from coordinate 148,467 downwards.
TCCAGGGGAGCGCCGACAGGACGCACCGGAATGGAGCGTCCCTCCCAGTTGCCGCCCGGGGTGATCCCATACCACTCGGCGGCCGGCCCCACGAGGGGTGCGGGGAGGATCTCGCGCAGCTCCTCGACCGTGAACGTGGCGTGCGCGCCCTCCACCCCTCCGGCGTCGGCGTCGAAGGACGAGTAGAGCGCGCCCTCGGGGGTCGAGAGATCCCGCAGCACGAAGTCCAGCGTCTCGGTGGCCACGACGAGATACTCGGATCGTCCACCGTCCTGCCACGCGTGCAGATAGGCGCGGGCCAGCTGCGCCTGGTCGGTGAGCATCTTTTCGAAGTGGGGAACGAGCCAGCGGGCATCGGTGGAGTAGCGGCAGAACCCGCCCACCAGATGGTCGTAGATACCACCGGCCGCCATGGCGTCGAGCGTGCGCAGTCCCATGTGCCGGGCGTGGGCCGCATCAGGCCCGCCCCGCCGGGCGCGGCGCAGGCAGAGCTCGACGAGCGTGGGCCGGGGGAACTTGGGCGCCGGGCCGAAGCCGCCCCATTCCGGGTCGAAGCCCCCCGCCATGCCGGCCACCACCTGCTCGACCAGGACTTCGGTGTCGACGGGAATCTCGGCCGGCGTGCCGGCCAGGCGAAGCAGGGGAGCGCCCCCTTCTGTCGCGCCACGCCCGCCTGTCTCCTCGCTGAGGGCCTCGGCCAAGCGCAATTCGCGCCGCACGGCCCCCACCAGCGCGTCCGCCTGCTCGAGCACCTGGGACCGTTCGTTGGCCCAGGCTTCGCCGAGCGCCTGCACGACCCGGCGGAAGGAGGGCATCCCCTGGCGCTCCACTGGTGGGAAGTAGGTCCCTGCGTAGAAGGGGCGCCCGTCGGGGGTGCAGAAGACCGACATCGGCCAGCCGCCCGCCCCGGTCAGGGCCTGGGTGGCCGCCATGTAGACGGCGTCGAGATCGGGACGCTCCTCGCGGTCAACCTTCACCGCAATGAACGACTTCGCCAGGTCAGCGGCGGTGTCGGGATCCTCGAAGCTCTCGTGCGCCATCACGTGGCACCAGTGGCACGAGGCGTACCCGATGGACACGAAGAGAGGCTTGTCCTCGTCGCGGGCCCGTTGCAGGGCCTCGTCCCCCCACGGGAACCACTGCACGGGGTTGTCGGCGTGCTGGCGGAGATACGGGCTCGTCTCGTCGGCCAGATGGTTCACGGGAGCGATGCTACGGCTCCTTCACCGGGAAGCGGCACACGGGCGGGGCCGTGCAAGGCTCAGGCGATGGAGCTCGAACTCACCGGAAAGACGGCATTGATCACCGGCGCAAGCCGCGGGATCGGCCTGGCCATGGCAGCGCGCTTCGCCGAAGCGGGCGCCAACGTCATGATCACCTCCCGCAAGGCGGGAGATCTCGCCGAGGCCGCGTCCGGTCTGGTCGCCGGGGGCGCCCGCCAAGAGCAGGTGGCCTGGACCGCCGCGCACGTTGGAAAGCCCGAGGACGCCCAGTCTTGTGTGGCCGCGACGCTGGCCCGCTTTGGCCGGCTCGACATCCTGGTCAACAACGCGGGCACCAACCCGTACTTCGGACCGATGATCGACATCGACGTGGTGCGGGCACAGAAGACGTTCGAGGTGAACCAGCTGGCGGTCCTGGTCTGGACGGCCGCCGCCGTCAAGGCAGGCCTGCGCGGTTCGGTGATCAACGTGGCCTCCATCGGTGGGCTGGGCGTCGAGCCGGGCATCGGCTGGTACAACGTGACCAAGGCCGCGGTGCTCCACATCACCCGGCAGCTCTCGTTCGAATTGGCGCCCGACGTCCGGGTCAACGCGCTGGCGCCCGGCCTGGTGAAGACGAAGCTTGCCGCCGCGCTCTGGGAGTCGGGGGAGGATCGAATCGCTGCCCACATTCCGCTGCGTCGACTGGGCCTCCCCGACGACATCGCCACTGCTGCTCTCTTTCTGGCCTCCGATGCCGCCTCGTGGATCACTGGCCAGACTTTCGTCGTTGACGGTGGAACCACGAATGTCCCCTCGGGTGGCGTGGGATAAGGGCAACGCGAGCCGACGACGATTACATCGTGGATATCAGCCAAGGTGCCACGCTGCCAATGTCTGATGCCTCCGGCCGCGACATGACGGTCATGGCAATCAGCGAAGAGGGCTTATCAATCGAGTGTTTCACGCGGCGGGCGAACACCTTCGGACCAGAGCCCGATGGTTCTGACAATTTCCTCTATGTCATGGACGGCCGGAACTACGCCGCCCGCATGTATCGCTCTCGGTCTGCAATCCTCGGCTCGTGGTCCTTTCCTGAGCCCGAGCCGAGTCAGCTCCCAGCGGGCGAACAAGTGTCCCCGTACGTTGCTTGGTGGGACTGTGGGACAGTCCGGTATCTAAGGGTTACCGGACAAGCCAACTCGATCGTGAGACCTCGAGACCGCAGGCACAAGGGGAGTGGCCATCGCTGACGCGAACTCCTCGGCTGATGGACGACAATCTTCTGCCCGGAGAGCTCGTAAGAAGTCGAGGTCCTCCCAGATCGGAACTCTTGGTCGGGGATCTGTCTCGTAGCGAGGCGTCTCACGCCCGATGGAGGTGGGGCACGCCATTTCCCTCAGCGTTGAGTCAGAGGTGTCCGATGCACGTCCCGCCGTCCGCGTTGCTGTTGGTACCGTCCGGACACGTCGTGTTTTCCCATACCACCCCTGAGACATTCACAACGAACAACCTGGCTCCGTCGAGGTCGGCGTTGGCGAGGTTGGCGTGACCGAAATCGATCAGCCCCAACTTGGCGCCCATGAGGTCAGCTCCCGCGAGGTTGGCCCGGGCGAAGGAAGTGGAGACAAAGGTGGTGTTCTCGAGATCGGCACCTGCTAGGTCGCCATAGGTGAGGTTCGTCCAGCCGAAGACCCGGCCTGCCACATCGGCGTTCTCCAGATTGGCCCCGGCGAGGTCGCAGCCGAGGTTGCCAAAGACGCAGTGCGTAGCGGCTTCGCCGAGCGGTTGGCTCGGACCGCCCGAGAAGTGCGTGTCACCGCTGTAGGTGGCGACGATGACATGCGAACCCATTCTTGGGTAGATGGCCGTACACGTGGCCCGGCCAGTTGAAAAAGTCGCCTCTCCACAGCTGCTGATCGGTGAGGAGTTGTCGGTGAACCTGACCCTTCCAGTCGGCGAGCCTGCCCCCGGGGGTACGACCACGACTGTTGCCATGTAGGTCACCCGCTGGCCGACTCGGGCTGGGTCTGTGGATGACGCGACTGTAGTCGTGGTGGCTGCCCGGTTCACCCTCTGGCCGCCCGATAGCGACCCGCCGCTCGATGAGAAGTTGGCATCGCCGCTATAGCGCGCGCTCACTGCGTGACTCCCTACGCCAAGCGAACTGTTAATAGGCGAAGTGGCAGCGCCCGTCAAGGTATTGACGCTCACTGGGCCGCCCAGATCTGTGCCATCTACCGAGAACTGGACGATTCCACCGTCAGGAACAGGAGAGATGCTTGCGCTGAAGCTGACCGGCTGGCCGAAGACGGAGGGATTGACCGAGGAAGTCACTGTTGTGGAGGTGGATGTGGCGGACGCTGTGCTTGACTCCACCAGCGTTTGATCGCCGCTGGCGCCGTCTACGCCAACGGCAGTGCACGCCGACGGGCCGTTACACGACACCCCGTTCAGGTCGTTGGCCTGGGCGACGGAAGCGTTGGGGCTGGGGACGATCGACCACGCCGACCCGTTCCACGACTCGATCAGCGTCTCGCAGACCTCCAGGGGACAACCGAGCAAACCCTGCCCACCTCCGGTCGTGTGGTAGCCAACGGCGTTGCAGGTCGTGGGTCCAAAACACGACACTCCGTTCAAAACGTTGGCCTCGGAGGGCGAGGTGTTGGGACTGGGGACGATCGACCACATCGATCCATTCCACGACTCGATCAGCGTCTGATCGGTCGAGGTGCTGCTGCCGATGGTGTTGGCGCCGACGGCTGTGCAAGCCGACGGACTATTGCACGATACCCCGCTTAGATAGTTGGTCTGAGTGGCCGAGGTGTCGGGGCTGGGGACGATCGACCAAACGGATCCGTTCCACGACTCGATCAGCGTGAGAACGTTCTTGCCGGGGAGGTCATATTGGCCAACGGCGGTGCACGCCGATGGGCCAGTACAGGAGACCCCGGCCAGGGAGCTGTCCTGGCTATCGGCAACGTTGGGGCTGGGAACGATCGACCACGCCGACCCGTTCCACGATTCGATGAGCGTCTGATCGATCGGATTGATGCTGCCGACGGTGTCGATGCCGACGGCGGTACAAGCCGATGGACCGCTACACGACACCCCGTTCAAAGAGTTGTTCTCGCTGGGCGACGTGTTGGGGCTGGGGACGATCGACCACACCGACCCGTTCCAGGACTCGATCAGCGTCTGAAGGTCGACGCCTGTCGATATGTTGTATCCAACGGCGATGCACGAGGACGGGCCGCTACACGACACGCCGTTCAGTAAGTTCGGCGCGTTGTCCGAGGTGTTGGGGCTGGGCACAATGGACCACACCGAGCCGTTCCACGATTCGATCAGCGTATGTTTCTGCCCGCTGGCGTCGTCGTAGTCGCCGACAGCGCTGCAGGCCAACGGGTTGTTACAGGACACCCCCGCGAGGGAGCTGGCCTGGGCCAAGGAGACGTTGGGGCTTGGGACGATGGACCAGGCAAGGCGCGCTGGCACCCGCAAGAGGGCTTGCCGCGATTGCGCCGAGTCCTACTCCAGTCACGACGAGTGCTCCAGCACTACCCAATCGGATGAACCGTAGGACGTGAAGCATGGCCCCCTTCCCGAGTGCCTGAGCTGCTTTCAGTTCGCACTCGCAGGATTCCCGTCGCGAGCCTAGGCACGGATTACCTCGGTGTCGAGAGGTCGGAGTGCATTATCCGTCTCGTGGTGTAGCCGTCGTTTTTCGACAGACTTCCGTGCTCCACCTCTTCTGCCCGAGGCAGTCGGGTTGCGGCAGCCCTGTGTGGCCGCCTTTTGGGTGCTCGCACGGTAGCGCCGAGTAACGCACCGCCGCCGAAGAGCACGCTTCCCCGGATGGTCGATTCCGAAGGATGCCTTGACCACGTTCATAGTGGGCCTTCCGGATCTTTCGTTGCGCGCGGTCCTGTCGAGTGCCGAGGAGAGGGACGGACTCGCGCCATCCAACACAACAGGGATTGCTTGTCGAGCGACACGAGAATCTCTTCGCATCGCAACTCTCTCGTTCGAATTGGCGCCCGACGTCCGGGTCAACGCGCTGGCGCCCGGCCTGGTGAAGACGAAGCTTGCCGCCGCGCTCTGGGAGTCGGGGGAGGATCGAATCGCTGCCCGCATTCCGCTGCGTCGACTGGGCCTCCCCGACGACATCGCCACTGCGGCGCTGTTCCTCGCCTCGGACGCCGCGTCCTGGGTCACCGGGCAGACGATCGTCATCGACGGCGGCACGACCGCCCTACCCTCGGGCGGCGTCGGGTGAGGCCAGGGCGACGGCAGGGCCCTGTCACACATCGGGCCGCTGTCCCGTCTGAGTGGGTAGTGACAGAGAATGCACACAAGGGAAGGAAGGAGAGTCGTGGCTCACGTTCCATTGCAGGACCACCCGAGAGGCCTCATCGCCCGCTTGGGAACCAGCTACACCAAGCACCGCTTCGGCCAGATGGTCGAGCCCACCGCAGCTGCAGCACACCATGCAGGCGTCCTCGTCGCCATGGGGAGCCTCGAGACGGCTGTCCAGTTGGGCTGGAAGAAGCTCGATCCGACGTTGCGCTGGCTCGCCGTGGAGGCCGCCGCCATGCAGATCGGCTGCTCCTGGTGCGTCGACTACGGCTACTACGAAGGGATGCAGACCGGCGTTGATCCGGCCAAGGTGCGTGCGGTCGGCAATTGGCGCAGCAGTGACGTCTTCGACGAGCGCGAGCGAGCGGTCCTCGAGTACGCCGAGGTGGCAACCGGCAGCCCGGCGGATGTCTCCGAGGAGCTGGCCGCCCGAATCCGGGCCCACCTCAGTGACGCCGAGTTCGTCGAGCTCGCCGCCTGGGTGGCGCTGGAGAACTTCCGCTCCCGCTTCAACGCGGGACTCGGTCTCCGCACCCAGGGGTTCTCGGACGATTGTGACGTACCGACGCGGAGTGTCAGCACGGATGCGGCGGTCGCCTGACTCCGACGCCGACGCGGCCGCCTTCGAGGAATGGCGCCCGCTGCTGTTCGGCATCGCCTACCGCATGCTGGGCAGTGCGGCCGACGCGGAGGACATCGTTCAAGATGCCTCCATACGTTGGCTGCGCCGCAGGGACGATGCCGTCGAATCGGTCCGCGCCTATCTCGTCACGATCGTGACTCGCCTCTGTCTCGACCAACTCGATTCGGCCCGGTCGAGGCGCGTCACGTACGCCGGTCCGTGGCTGCCCGAGCCGGTAATGGTCGAGGAGCAGGACGCTGCCGAGCAGGCGGATTCGTTGTCGTTGGCTTTCCTCGTGCTGCTCGAGGAGCTGACCCCGCTCGAGCGCGCGGCATATCTGCTCCACGACATCTTCGGGTATTCCTTCGAGGAGGTTGCGCATTCCTTGGCGCGAACCCCCGCGGCCTGCCGTCAGCTCGGGTCGCGGGCCCGGCAACGGATCGAGGAGCGGCGCCAGCGCTTCGACGCCGATCTGCGCCAGGGGCGCGCCCTGGTGGACCGCTTCCTCGTAGCCTGTGCAACGGGGGACCTCTCGGGCCTCCTGTCCATGCTCTCCGACGACGTGGTCGTATGGACTGACGGTGGGGGCAAGGTGCGCGCCGCAATGCGCCCCGTGATCGGTCCTTCCCGGAGCTCGAGATTCCTGCTGAACGTCGCCAAGAAGGTGGAGGGCGTCCCGCACACGACCGTTCTCAACGGGCAACCGGCCGCGGTATTGACGGATGGCGTCATGGTGGTGGGCGCGATCGTGCTCGACATCATGGACGGTTCCATTGTGGGTGTCCGCGTGGTGAGGAATCCCGACAAGCTCGTCCGCCTCACCGCCCATCTCCCCGAGAGTCTTGCGCCTGACCCTGCCTCGCCAACCACCTGAGACCGATTACTCGAGGGCGTCGAGCCCTCGTCGCCGGACCTTGCCCGCGGCGGTGCGGGGCAGGTCATCGACCAGGACCAGCTCCTTCGGAGCGGCCCAGGGAGCGATCCCGTCCGCGACCATCTCACGGAGCTCAGCCAGCGAGGGACCGTCTTCGATCGGCACGACCCAGGCCACGACCCGCTCGCCCCATTCAGGGTCGGGTCGCTTCCAAATCGCGACCTCGGCGACGCCCGGGTGGGCCATGAGGATGCGTTCGACAGCATCGGGCCAGACCTTCTCCGCTCCGGTGGTGATGACGTCCGCGATGCGACCGGAGACGACGAGCTTCCCAGCGGCGTCGAGTCGCCCGGCATCGCCGGTGGCGAACCAGTCCCTAGACCCGTCCGGACCCAGCACTCGGCCGTCGCCCCCGTCCCTGTAGCCCCGCAGCAACATCGGGGCGCGGATCAGGATCTCCGCCTCGGCGCCGGCGCCTCCATCGGACCTCGCACGCCCGCCGCCGTCGTCGGCGCCGGTTCCCTGCACAGAACGGAACGACACCTCAACCCCTTCCAGCGGCCATCCGTCGTAAATGACACCGGAGCCGGTCTCGGTCATGCCGTAGGTGGCGACGGCATTGGGTGGCAACTCTTGCGGGAGCCTGCTGCCGCCGAGGAGAACGCACGTGAAGACCGAGGGATCGAGGCGCTGGAGAGCAGTCGCCACCAATGAGACGTGGGTCACCAGTCCCGAGCGCCCGGCGTCTTCGACCGCCTCCGCCTCGAATCCCGGCAGGACCACCACGGGCGTGCCAGTGACGATCGAGCGCGTCACGACGGCCAGCCCCCCGATATGCGCGAGCGGCAAGCACGCCATCCATGCGTGCTGGGCGGGGTCGATGGCCAGCCGGGCCGAGGTTGCCTCGGCCGAGGCGGCAACGGCGTCATGGGTGAGCACGACGCCCTTGGGACGACCCGACGTGCCCGATGTGGCGACGACCAGCGCGTCGCCGTCCTCGACTCCGATGCCGTCCGCAAGCGCGTGTTGCTCACCGTCGGATCCCACAATCCGCGTGGGGCGCAGTGCGTCCAGCAACACCTGGCGCGCGATCGGGGGCAGGCGGGGATCCAGGGGTGCCGCGGCATCGCCCGTATCCCAAATGGCCTGGAGAGCATCGACGAAGCCGATGCCGCCAGGAAGGTCAAGTGCGACGAGCTCAGGCACCGGCCAGTAGCGTAGGTCGCCGTGCAGACCGTGGTCACAGGAAGTCCTCATGATCCCCTCGACGATCTCCGCCCGCTTCCCCTTCCTGCGTGGGAGTCCCGAGGTTCGTTCCAGGACATCCGCTACGAGGTGGCTGAGGGCATCGCGAAGTTGACGATTTGCCGCCCGGAACGGCGCAATGCCTTCCGTCCGCAGACCCTCTTCGAGTTGACCGACGCCTTCACAATGGCCCGGGACGATCCCGATGTGGGCGTCATCGTCCTCTGCGGCGAAGGTCCCGACGCCTTCTGCTCCGGCGGGGATCAGAAGATCCGGGGCGACGACGGCTACATCGGTGACGACGAAGTCGCCCAGCGCGGCATCGGGCGCCTCAACGTCCTCGATCTTCAGATCCTGATGCGCCGCATCCCCAAGCCGATCATCGCCATGGTGGCCGGGTACGCCATCGGCGGCGGGCACATCTTGCACCTGGTCTGCGACATCTCCATCGCGGCCGACAACGCTCGTTTCGGCCAGACGGGGCCCAAGGTGGGGAGCTTCGACGGAGGGTACGGATCGTCGATCCTGGCTCGGACGATCGGTCTCAAGCGGGCGAAGGAGGTGTGGTTCCTCTGCCGCCAGTACGGCGCGGAGCAGGCCCTCGACTGGGGCTTGGTCAATGCCGTGGTCCCGCTGGACGATCTCGAGCGCGAGACGGTGGCTTGGTGCAGGCAGATGCTCACGCTCTCGCCGATCGCGTTGCGCATGATCAAGGCGGGCATGAACGCTGCCGACGACGGCCTGGCCGGAGTACAGCAGCTCGCGGGCGACGCGACCATGTTGTTCTACATGACCGAGGAAGGGCAGGAGGGCCGGAACGCCTTCGTGGAGCACCGAGCCCCGGACTTCTCGCGCTTTCCGCGTCGCCCGTGAGTCCTCCGTTGAAAATGTGGGTGGCCGGCGCGCGCCCGCGCACACTTCCGGCCGCAATCGTCCCGGTCGTGGTCGGCACAGCGGCCGGCTATCTGTCGAGCGGACGGTTTGTCATCACGACACCGCCGACCTCGAGCGCATGCCACGCCACCGTGTGCACGAGTTTCGACCGCCAGTTGTCGTGGCTGAACGCGGTGCTGGCCTTGGTCGTGGCGCTTGGCATCCAGATCGGCACGAACTATGTCAACGACTACGCCGACGGCGTGCGCGGAACCGACGAACATCGCGTCGGCCCCATCCGGCTCGTGGCGGGGAAGCTGGCGACCGTGCGCGAGGTCAAGATCGCCGCGCTGATCGCCTTCGGCGTCGCTGCGTTGGCCGGCCTGGGCTTGGCGGCGCGTGTCACCTGGTGGCTCATCCCGCTCGGTCTCGTGTGCGGTATTGCGGGGTGGGCCTACACGGGAGGTCCCCGGCCCTACGGCTACCTCGGCTTCGGCGAGCTCTTCGTCTTCGTCTTCTTCGGCCTCGTGGCCACGGGGGGCTCTGCTTACGTGCAGCACGCTCCGTTCGTCATCACCGCGGCCGGGCACCTGTTCGTCTACCAGTACGACTGGTGGTTCGCGTTCTGGGTGGGCGTGCCCGTGGGCTTGTTGGCCGCGGCGCTGTTGCAGGCAAACAACCTGCGCGACATCGCGACGGACACCGAGTCCGGAAAGAAGACACTGGCGGTGCGGCTCGGGCGGCGGCGGGCCGGTCTGCTCTACTGCTTCACTCTCATGGGGGTGGCGCTCTCCATCGGCATCGTGTCGAGCTATCGGCCGTGGTCGCTCCTGGCCCTCCTGGCCCTGCCGGTGACCGTTGCCCCTCTCAGGCTGGCGCTGAGCGAGCAGGAGGGTCGAGCGCTGCTTCCGATGTTGGGTACCACGGCGCGGGTGCAGATGCTCGTCGGAGCGCTTCTCACAGTCGGGCTGCTCCTTTGAGGCGGCCCTCGCCGAGTCCTCAGGGGGGCACCACTTGGACCGCGTCGAGCCAGTGATGCACGATCCGGCCGGCCTGTTCGGGCTGGGCCAGGTGCACCGCATGGCCCCCACCCGGAATCAGGGAAGCGACGCCGTGCGGTACGAGGCTGGTCAGCCGCAACGCGTGCGCCGCGAATCGGGTGTCGTCCGTCCCGGCCATGGCCAGAACGGGACTGGCAAGCGTGGGGAGGAGATCCCACATGGGCTCCTGGGATCCGGTCCCGGCAAGTCGCAGGCTCCAGGCCAGCCCGCTCGCGCTGTTCCGGAGCCGCTCCGTCCGCTGCGCTGCGTCACCCGCGGCGAGCCGTTCGAACATGGGCCCCCGCAGCCAGGCGTCGATGAATTGCTCGACGTCGCCGGAGGCCTCCAGCTCGTCTGCCATCGTGTCGTCCGATCGCCGTCGCCTCGCGCGCTCCTCTGGATCCTCAATGCCTGCGGTCACGCCGATGAAGACCACGCCGCGCCAGGCCAAATCGTCGGCCAGGGCTACGTGGAGGCCCACCCGTGCGCCGAGCGAATAGCCGAGCAGGGCAGGTGCCTCACCGCCCATTTCGGCCCGCACTGCCTCCGCCACCAGACTGGCGGTCGTCGGCAGGTCGGCCCGCACCGACCCCGAATCGCCGTGCCCCGGCAGATCCACCGCCACCAGCGTGTGCGACTCGGCGAGGATCTCCCCGAAACGACCCCAGAGCCGGGCCGTCTGGGTGAAGCCGTGGAGAAGGACGAGTGGCGGCCCCGAACCGCGCACGTCGACATGAAGGGGCACGCCGGGTGAGCGTACAGGCCACCTTCTGCGCCACCCTGGTCGACGAGTGGGTGCGCCTCGGGGTGTCCGATGCGGTCGTCTGCGCCGGGTCGCGCTCGACGCCTCTGGCGTTGCCCTTGGCTGATCGACTCCGGGTCCACGTCCGCCTCGATGAGCGCAGTGGCGGCTTCTTCGCGTTGGGGCTGGCGATGGCCACTGGGAGGCCGACCGTCATCTGCGTGACCAGCGGCACCGCTGCCGCAGAATTGCACCCAGCCGTCGTCGAAGCGCACCACGGCGGGGTCCCGCTCATCGTGTGCACCGCCGACCGTCCGCCCGAGCTGCATGACACCGGCGCTCCGCAGTCCATCGAACAGCACGGACTGTTCGCCGGCGCGACTCGCTGGGCCTACGCGCCGGGTGTACCGGCTGAGGGCCAGGAGGAGAGCTGGAGACCACTGGCGGTTCGGGCCTTCGAGGAGGCCGTCCACGGGGCCAACGGTCCGGGCCCGGTGCACCTGAACCTCGAATTCCGAGAGCCCCTCACCGGTGCGGCCGCGCCTCTTCCCGCGCGTCCCGGTCCGAACGTCATCGTTCCGGCCTCGGGCGGAGGGACACGCTCCGCCACGCACGGCATGCTCGAGCCCCTTCAAGGGCGGGGACTGATCATCGCGGGTGGCCCGTGGTCGCAGAAGGCGGACCCCGCTCGACTCAGAGAGCTCGCCCAGCGTCTGCTCTGGCCCGTCCTGGCGGACCCACTGTCGGGAAGCCGGCTGGAGGGGGCGATCGCCGCCGCCGATGCCATCGTCCGGACGGAGCCGCCGCCGCCCGAGTGCATCGTGATGCTCGGCGCGCCCTGGCTCTCTCGGGCACTGGGGACGTTCGTCGCCACCGCCGCCCGTGCCGGAGCGCGGATCATCGTCGTCGATCCCTTCCGCCAGTGGGCCGACCCGCTACGCGTCGCGACCGAGTTCCACCAGTGCGGGTCCGACGAATGGCTCGACGCGGCCATCGCGACCGCAGTGCCGTCCGACCCGCAGTGGCTCGACTCGTGGCGGGAGCGCGAGGCCGCGGCGCAAGCGGCCATCGCCGACGTGCTGGGGACCGATATCAGTGAACCGCTCGTGGCCCGCCACGTCCACCGTCACGCGGCGGACACGGGCGCAACCCTCGTCGTGGCGGCTTCCATGCCGATCCGTGACCTCGAGTGGTATGCCGCCGCTCTCCCGACGGCGCCACGCGTGTCTGAGCAATCGGGGCGTGAACGGGATCGATGGCGTGGTGTCGACCGCGTTGGGAGTCGCCCGATCGGGCAGCGGACAGGGGACGCGGACCGTTGCGCTGCTCGGCGACCTGACCTTCCTCCACGACGTCTCGGGGCTGGTCAACCTGCCGGAGACCCCGTGCACGTTCGTCGTGCTCGACAACGGTGGGGGAGGAATTTTCTCCTTCCTGCCCCAGGCGACATCAGTCGAGCCGGCGGTGTTCGAACAGCTCTTCGGCACGCCGCCCACCAGTGACCTCAGCGCGGTCGCGCGCGGGTTCGGACTGCCCGTGCATGAGGTCACGGCGTTGTCTCAACTCGAAGCGGCTCTGGCCTCGCCGACGCAGACGCCCTTGCTCGTGCGGGTGATGGTGCCCGACCGGGCGCAGAATGTCGCGTTGCACGACGCGATCAACCAGGCGGTCCGTCTCTCGCTGCAGTAAGGGCCGGCGAAGGCGTCGACGTCGAGCGCCTCCCCGTCGGACTCTCGAAGGTCAGCTCCACGTTGGCGCGACCCGAGATTCTCCAGCCCATCTCGTGGACGCAGCGATGATGCTGATCACAGAGCTCCACCAGATTGTCGAGATCGGTCGAACCTCCGTCGATCCAGTGACGCACGTGGTGCACGTCGGTGAATTCGGTGTGGGAGCAGCCGGGGAACCGGCATCCCTTGTCGCGCCGTCTGATCTCCATGCGCTGGGCGTCACTGGGGTCTCGCCGTGTTCGTCCGAGGTTGAGGCTCCGTCCATCGGCCCCGTCCGCCGATACAAGGACCTTGGCGTCGCATGCGAGTCTTCGGGCCACTTCTCGGGACAGGGGTCCCATGACATCGAGCTCGGCGCCGCCCTGGCCTCCGGCGAGGAAGGTCATGTCCGGCGTGGACGACAACGGTCGGACGGTTGCGGCGAGCACCACCTGCCTGGGCACTGCCTGCTCCCGTTCCGGGCGCCTCACCCTTTCCGGCGGCGTCGACCTTGCAGACAGACACCAGCGCATCTGCCATCCGTTGTTCGAACGGCGTTCGATTTCGGCCGCGGCGGCTGGCTCGGGCGATGAGCGAGCTCTTGACGACGACGTACTGATCCTCGGGAAGTGTCCCTGTCAGGGTTCGGCGTCGATCATCGAAGCGGAGGAAACGCCGGGCGAAAGCGCCCGTGGACCGTTGGTCGGAGTGATTCCGTGCGGCCTGGGCGAGTTCGCGGACCTGCTTGGCGGACCAGTGTGTGGCCTGCTCTGCCAACTTTGCGTCCGTCTCAGGCTTGGCCACTTCGACGAGGGGCTTCACCTGGTCGAACGAGAGCTTCCCCTGGGAGAGCGCATCGGCGATGTTGGGGAGCGAGGGAAGGCGAGCGGCAGCGGTCACCCATTCGCGTGCGGTGGCGGCGGAGACGCCGCACCGCTGGACGAGCCAGGCCACCATGGAGGTGGCGCCGTCGACGCGCCACGCCCGCCGGCGGTCCAGTTCGGCGACAGCTCCCAGAAGCTGACTCTGGTGTGCGGAGATCGCCCGGTGATGATGGGTGACGCTCGAAACGAGGGCTTCGGTTCGCCGCGACACCGAGGCCGGTCGCGGTCCGTCCTTCACGAGGGTGGGTGCCATGCAGGTGTGAACGGTCGCCGAGAACGCACAAGAACGCCGGCGACCAGAGGCCCGAACCCGTCCGGTCGCTTCGGTCAGCGATACCGGTCCGCCTGCACCCACTCTCCGTGGCTCCGCACCGGCACTCGCGCCGGCAGGTGAATGACTGCCTCGGGTCTGGCGCGACCCAGGGCGGTGGCGTCCAAGACGTAGATGTCGCTTGCGCCACGGTTCAGGTCGTCGACCACGGTGAGCAGCCAGCCCTCGTCGTCGCCGTGACCATCGATGGCCCGGACGAACAGCGGCTCATTCGGCGTGCGTCCTGCCCCCGGGCTCCAGGACGCGATTTCGTCTCGCGCCAGGTCGAACTTCAACAGACCCACCGGCGCGGCCTCGGCCACCCCGGCTGAGGGGCCTGAGGCCGGAGGAACCGCAGCCCAGGCGGTCTCGAGCGCGTAGCCGTAACGGAAGGCGGCACCCTCCAAACGGGGATCCATCCGGGGATACTCGACAGAGCGTTCGTCGACCTGCACGCGTTCTATCCCGTCGGCCACGATGCGCCACCGCTCCAGCACGCCGAGGGTTCCCCCGATCCCCGAGAGCCCGACTCCGGCCGCACCAACGACGGACATCGAGAGATCGACGGGTTGCCCGAGCTCGGGTACGCCGTAGCAGCAGACATACATGACAATGGTCCCGTCGGGTGCGTCGTACGCGCCGAGCACATGCGTCACCAGAGAGGGATCGAGGCGGATCCACCGCACAGCCGAGGTCGCAGACCCGTCGCCGGGCCCGTCATCGCCACCTCCGCCGCCACGCGACAACACACCGACCCAGGCTTCGGCTCCGGGCACCCACCCGTAAGGCACCGCGGGGGAACCACCGTGATCGTGCGCCAGTCGAGTAGTCGGCGACTCCATGAACACCACGTGTTCCGCGGTGACCGCGATGTCGTGCTGCCAGGTCGCTCGTTCCAACTCCACAGACCGTGCGGACCGCAGCGCACCGGCGGCGTCCCATTCGCCGAGGCGCAGGAAGATGCCCGCGCCGTCGTCGACCTCGCCGCCGTCAACCGCCCCGTCGTCCACGGCGAACAGCACGCGCCCCCCGTCAGCCGCCAGGCGGTGCACGTGGGAGGCAATCGGGACGGTCAGGCCGCCGGTGAACTCCTCCGGCTCCAGAAACCGCGTGTACTGCGAGGGGATCCCGGCTTCAGGCAGGGCGAGGACGGATCCTCCGTGCCACAACACAGCGGCATCGGCCGCGGACTCCTGGCGGACGTAGGAAACGGCCCTGCCGTCCCGGAATTCGACGGCATGCAAGGCGCCGGCGAGCTCGTCAATGTCACTCTCGCCACCGACGCCACCGACGCCACCGACGCCAGCGCCGCCCGCACCCCCGGACCCCCACGGCTGCGCCGGCCCGGCTCGGAACAACGTTCCCTGCAGGTCGGGCGGGAGCGAGCCCGACATCGGGAGAGCGAGCGCCCCGTTGGACCCGATCACGGCATCACTAGGGCCAAGACCGCGATGATCCGACCAAACCGATCGTCCCGAGAAACACCCATGCGGCCGATCAACCTACTTGCGTATGGCAAAGTCGAGGCATGCCCACGCTTTCGGAGGACCTCACCTTCCGCGGCCTCATCCACCAGATGACTGACGTGGACCTCCCGAAGCGCTTCGACCAGCCAGGGCTCACGGTCTACGCCGGCTTCGATCCGTCAGCCGACAGCCTCCACGTAGGCAACCTCATGCAGCTGTGCACGCTGCGGAGGTTCCAGGAAGCGGGCCATCGGCCGATCTCCCTCGCCGGCGGCGGTACCGGCATGATCGGCGACCCGGGCGGCAAGCAGGACGAACGGCAACTACTCGACCTCCAGACCATAGAGGGCTACCTTCAGGCGATCCGTCCCCAGCTGGGCCAGTTCCTCGACCTCGCCGAGGGTCGGGGCCTGCTGCTCAACAATGCGGACTGGCTCGGCACGCTGTCGACTCTCGAGTACCTGCGTGATGTGGGCAAGCACTTCACGGTCAACCAGATGGTGACCAAGGAGTCAGTCAAGAGCCGTTTCGAGCGGCCCGACCAGGGGATCTCGTACACGGAGTTCAGCTACATGTTGCTCCAGGCCTACGACTTCCTCCGGCTTCATCTCGACCACGGCTGTGACGTCCAGTTCGGCGGCAGCGACCAATGGGGCAACATCACCATGGGCGTCGACTACGTCCGCCGGGTATGCGGCGACGAGGTTTGGGGCTTCACCACACCTCTCATCGTGAAACCGGACGGGACCAAGTACGGAAAGACCGAGTCGGGCACGGTCTGGTTGGACCCCGGGCGGACGAGTCCCTTCACCATGTACCAGTTCTTCTTGAACACACCCGACGAGCAGGTGGGCGAGCTCCTCCGGTTCCTGACCTTCCTCGACCACGGCACCATCACCGAGCTCGATCGCACGACAGCGGAGCAGCCGCAGCGCCGCGAGGCCCAGCGAGCGCTGGCCCGCGCCGTCACCGGCCTCGTCCACGGCGAGGCGGAGGTGACCAAGTGTGAGGAGGCGTCCGCCGCACTCTTCGGGGAGGAGATCGCGGGGCTGAGCGAGGAGATGCTGTTGGCCGTGACCGAGGACGCGCCCACCACGGCCGTCCCCAGGGCGGAGCTGATCAACGGGCTCACCCTCACCGACGTCCTCGTCCGCACTGGCCTGGCCACGTCCAGGAAGGAAGCCCGACGCGCCGTCGAGGAGCGATCCTCCTACGTCAACAACGTCCAACAGGGCGACGACCGTCGCACCTTCGCGCCGAGCGATCTCCTCCACGATCGCTATCTCGTGCTGCGGAGGGGCAAAAGACAGGTCCACATCGTCAAGGCCACATGAGGCGCCGCTTCCTTGTCACCTCCCTCGTGCTGCTGACCGGATGTGCGCTCACCCTGACGTCGTGTGCCGGCGCGGACCAAGAGGGTTCGACCGCGCACCGCATGTCGGTCTGGGTCAGTGGAACGAACCTGGGAGAGGACATCGGCACCCTCGTGGCCGACAACGCGCGCATCCCCAACGACGTCCCGAACGGTGCCGGCGCCATGCACGCTGCCTGCAGCACCCTCCTCAACGACGCCGAGATGGCCAACACGGACCTGCCGTCACCTGATCCCGACGTGACTGACCTCTTGACGAAGGCGTACGGCCTCGAAGGCACGGCGGCAAACCAGTGCTACGACGCCGGCGTCACCAATCCGAAGCTGCTGGCCCAGTCGGAGCGCAACGGCATCAAGGCGGAAGCCCTGTACCAGGAGGCGCTGCAGCGCATCCGGGCCATCACCGGTCGGTCGCCGGTGACCACGACGACCGCGGGCAACACCGGGAACTCGGGGATAGGCGGCATCTTCGGATGAGCGCCGCCGGTGACACCCCAGGCAACGACCGGCCCGGCGGATCCGACGCGGCCGACGACGAGTTCGACCGCCACCGCCGCCGGGTCCTGTGGGCACTCCCAACGGGCCTGTACCTGATCGGGAGTCGCCACGGCGATGACGTGAACATGATGACCGCCAACCTCGTCGTCCAGGTCTGCATGGAGCCCAAGCTCGTCGGCGTGGCGCTCGAACACGAGTCGGTGACCGCCCGGCTCGTGACGGCCGCCGGACGCTTCACCCTTTCCCTCCTCGCCCGCACCGAGCGCGACGTGGTGCGCCGTTTCGTCAAGCCGGTCCTCGAGGTGCAACGCGGCCCGGACGGGGCCGTCCTCGCCCTTTCGGGCCAACCCGTCACCGAGGTCGGACCGGATCGTCTCCCGGTGCTGGCGTCGGCCGCGGGCTACCTCGAATGCCGCCTGACCCAGGCGGAGCAGCTGGGCAGCCACGTCTTCTGCATCGGTGAGGTCACGGGCGTGGGCGGGGAGCCAGGCGAGGTGTTGCGCATGGAGGACACCCGCATGCACTACGGCGGCTGACCGCTGACCCGGCCGGCCCGATCGGTGCAGACGCCGCTCAGCCCTGAGCGTCCCCGTCACCCTCCACCGGCGGACGCAGGTCGATCCGCAACGTCAGGATCCCGTCCACCAGCTCCGCCTCGGCGTCGCCGATCATGGCGTAGTCGGCGTAGTCCCGCTGCGCCTGCTCACGAAAGCGTTGCCGCTCGGGGCCCTCGATCGGCGGCATCCCGCGGGTCCGGACCGCCTCGGCGCGGACCTTGAAGCGGGCGACCATCTCCTGCGGGTCGAACCCGGGCATGAGGGTCAGCGTAGAGGTTGCGCTGGTCGAGCAGCGACAGTGCCGCCGGGTCGGCCCGCGGCGTCGAGGCAGAGGGTATGCACGGCCGATGCCGCCGACCAGGACCTGGCCGGTATATCCCGGGCCTCCTGACCTGGGGTCGGGCGGGCCTACCGCCCGCAACCACTACAATGCAGCAACGGTCGACATGGCCCGTACGGTTCGGCCGTAAGGGGGCGGACGCCAACATGCGGTCCGGGTGTGACAAGGAGTTCTCGTGAAAAAAGGACGCCATCGGCGCTTCGAGGAAGCGCGGAGTCTGAAGCGGTCGTCGACGGAGTCGACAGGGCGGTGTGCGGAATGCGGGGCTGAGCCCGATGATGTCCACGCGTCCTGGTGCCTGGCCGAAGAGGACCAGTACGACCGCATCCTCGGCTCAATGCCGACCAGCGCCGTCGCCGACGACGACCCGCTGAACGACTGAACCCATTCGAACGGCGACGTCTCCGGAACGGTGAGGCCCTGAACGGCTAAGCGGACGCGCCTGACGTCTCGCCGCCCCGGCTGCGCACGGCGGGGTGGGGGACGGCCACGCCCTTTGTGCGCAGGCGATCACGCTCCTCGACCAATTCCACGAAGTGGTCGTAGGCCTTCGTGCCGACCATCTTCGTGAGCTCGGGCTGCATCTCCCGGTACACGGGCTTGGTGCCCACGAACGCCTCGGGTGATTCGGTGCACCACCAGTGGAACTCGCGGCCGCCCTTGCCCCAGTGCCGGCGGTCCCACTGCCGGATGACCGAGGTGACGTGCCCCTCGTCGTCGTCGACCGCATCCTCCCGGCGCAAAGGCAGCTGCCAGCAGACCTCGGGCTTGAGTGTCATGTGGTCGACGCCCCGGTTCATGGCGGCGATGTGAAAAGCGCAACCGACGCCGCCGGGAAAATCGGGTTTGTTGAGGAAAATGCAGGCGTCGTCGACGAGCCGCGTCACCGTCTCGCCGCTCTTGGTCTCGTGGATCACGCTCTTCTTGGTCCCATGGTTCTGCCACTCGTCCGGCGTCAAGGTGGCAGCCGCCTTCTCCACCCGGCGGGCGTCCTTCTTGTTGACCAGGTGGGCGCCGTAGCTGCAGCATCCTTGGACCAATTCCGGTGCGGGTCCGGTGAGCACCCCCTGGCAACCGTTCCCGAAAATGCAGGTCCAGTTGCTCGTCAGGAACGTGACGTCGAACATCCACGTCCGCTCTTCCTCGTCGTCTTCGAAGCTGATCCACTCGTGCGTGTCGATGGGTGTCGTGGCCACGGCCAGGCACGTTACAGCGTGCGCACGAGAGGTCCAGGCACTGCCGCTCCGGCCGAGCACCGGGCTGGAGCCGTCCGCTGGGCGACACGCCGTAGACTGCACCCATGGCAACGACCACCGAAGACCTGCAGACGACCACCCCCGTGATCACGCTCACCCCCGAGGCGCACAAGATCGTGCGGGACGCCATCGCGCAGGAGCCCGACCCGGCGAGCCTGGCCCTCTGGCTCGAGGTGCGGGGGGTACAGGAGGGGTCCTTCATCTATGACCTCTATTTCCAGGCCATCTCCGACGCCGGCGACGCTGACGGCCGTCACTCCCAGGACGGGCTCGAGATCGTCATCCCTTCCGCCAGCATCGACCGCCTCCGGGGCGCCCGGCTCGAGTGGTCCGAGGACGATGGTGGCGGCCTCGTGCTGGTCAACCCGAACACGCCGACGCCCGAGGAGGCCTCGCCCAGCGTCCCGCCCGAAGTCCTGGCCAAGGGCATCACGGGTCCTCTCGCGCTGCGGATCGTCGCGGTGCTGGAGCAGGCGGTCAATCCTTCGATCGCCAGTCACGGTGGCCGGGCCGACCTGGTGGCCGTCAATGACGAGGACGGCACGGCGTACCTCAGGCTCTCGGGCGGCTGCCAAGGTTGCGCCATGTCACAGATGACGCTCCGCCAGGGCATTGAGACCACTCTGCTCGAAGAGGTGCCCGAGCTCACTCGGGTGCTGGACGTCACCGATCACGGCAGTGGCGACAACCCCTTCTACCAGTAGGGAACACTGCCTTCGAGGCTCCGGGGTGGCGGTGGTCGTCCGGTAGCGTGGCTGTGTGCTGCGCTTTTTGACCGCTGGAGAGTCCCATGGTCGAGCCCTGGTCGTGATCGTCGAGGGCCTGCCCGCCGGGCTGCCCGTCGAAGCCTCCGACGTCGCGGCCGAACTGGCCCGCCGCCGGTTGGGGTACGGGCGCGGTCCCCGGATGCGCTTCGAGGCCGACGAGATCTCGCTGGTTGGCGGCATCAGGCATGGCCGCACGCTGGGGTCGCCCGTGGCGATCGAGATCGCCAACACCGAATGGCCGAAGTGGACGGAGGAGATGTCCCCCGAGCCCGGGGCGCCTTCCAAAGTGCTGACCCAACCCCGTCCCGGTCACGCCGACCTGCCCGGCATGCTCAAGTACGGATTCGAAGACGCCCGCGACGTGCTGGAACGGGCCTCGGCCCGCGAGACCGCCGCTCGGGTGGCGGCCGGCACACTGGCCAAGCTGCTGTTGACCCACCTCGGGGTCTCCATCGTCAGCCACATCGTCGCCCTCGGCGAAGCCGCCGTATCCACAGACAGCGCCCGGCCGGGCCCGGCCGACCTGGACAAGGTGGATCAGAGCGCCGTGCGCTGCTTCGACCCGGCGGGGGAGAAGGCGATGGTGGCCGCCGTCAAGGCGGCGGCCAAGGTCGGTGACTCACTGGGCGGCATCGCCGAGGTCCTGGCTTATGGCGTCCCCGTCGGCCTCGGGAGCCATGTGCACTGGGACCGCAAGCTCGACGCCAACCTGGCGCAGGCGCTGATGTCGATCCAGGCCGTCAAGGGGGTCGAGATCGGGGAGGGGTGGGACAACGCGGCCCGCCGGGGCTCGGACGCGCACGACGCCATCCACTATGACGACGTCGAGGGGTACGTCCGCCCCACCGACCGGGCGGGCGGGATCGAGGGCGGCATCTCCAACGGCGCGCTGCTCGTGGCACGTGTGGCGATGAAGCCGTTGGCGACCCTCAACCGTCCGGTGCTCGAGACCGTCGACGTCGTCACCAAGGAATCGACGGTGAGCTTCCGCGAACGCACCGACGTCACCGCCGTGCCCGCCATGGGCGTGGTCGCCGAGTCGATGACGGCGCTCGTGCTCGCCACCGAGGCGCTGCGCAAGTTCGGCGGGGACTCGCTCGCCGAAATCGTGCGGAACCGCGATGGCTTCGTCGCCTCGCTCGGCACGACACCGTCCTCCGCCGTCGGCTCCCCGCCGGGGGTTGCGGACGCCGGCGCCGGGTCGGGCGCGACAGCGGGCCCGGACAGCGCGACAGGATGACCCCGCGCATCCTGCTCGTCGGGATGATGGGCGCCGGCAAGACCACCACGGGACGCCTCCTGGCCGAACGCCTCGGCTGGGCCTACCGGGACTCCGATGCGGACGTCGAGTCCGACAGCGGGCTGACCGTGCCCGAACTGTTCGCTCGTGATGGTGAAGCGGCCTTCCGCGTGGCCGAGGCGCGTGTGCTCGCCGATGCCTGCGCCGACCCGTCGCCGTCGGTGGTTTCCGTCGCCGGCGGGGCGGTCCTGAGCGCCGACAACCGGCGGGTCATCGCTCACAGTGGCATCGTGGTCTGGTTGCGGGCGCGGCCCGAGACGTTGGCGGCCCGGGTAGGAGACGGGGCCGGGCGTCCGTTGCTTGTTGGGGACCCGGCGGCAGCACTGACCCACCTCAATGCGGCGCGCGCCCCCTTCTATGCCGAAGTGGCCGATGTGATCCTCGACGTGGACGAGCTCAGCACCGCCTCAGTGGCCGATCGCATCTTCGACGCCATGGACGCGAGCGCCGCCCACGGCGGCGACACCGACACCGCGACAGCGACAGCGACAGCCACAGCCCCCACCGCCACCGCCGCCACCGCCCCGGGCAAAGCCCGGTAGCGGAGAGACCGGAGACAACGGTGCACGCCCTCTCCGTCGACCTGGCCGACCGGTCCTACCCCGTGCTCGTGGGCCCCGGCGCCCGCCACGAGGTGGCGCGCTTCGTGCCGACCACCGCCAAAGCGGCCGTCATCGTGACGCAGCAGTCCATCGTGGACGCCGGCTGGATCCGTGACCTCGACCCCGGCGTGCCCTTCGAGCTGTGCGTCATCCGCGAAGGCGAGAGGGCCAAGACGCTCGCCACCATCGAAGTGCTGGCCCGCTTCTTCGCCGGCACCGGCCTGTCGCGAGCCGACGTCGTCGTCGCCGTCGGGGGCGGCATCGTGACCGACGTCGCTGGCTTCGCGGCGGCGACCTATCACCGCGGGACGGCGTACGTGAACGTCGCCACCTCTCTGCTGGCCCAGGTCGACGCCGCCATCGGCGGCAAGACCGGCGTCAACCTTCCCGAGGGCAAGAACCTCGTCGGTGCGTTCTGGCAGCCGCACGCCGTGCTGTGCGACACCGAGACCCTTTCGACGCTCCCGCCCGCGAGTGGGCGTGCGGGCGAGGCGAAATCGCCAAGTACGCCTTTCTCGGCGACGCCCCCACGGCCGACCAGCCGATCGAGGAGCAGGTGGCGCGCTGCGCCGGCATCAAGGCAGCCGTCGTCGCCGAGGACGAGCGCGAGGGCGGCCGCCGCGTCATCCTCAACTACGGCCACACGCTTGCCCACACGCTGGAGGCGGCCGGCCATGCGGACCACCCCGACTGGGATCTGCGCCACGGCGAGGCCGTGGCCATCGGGGTGCTCTTCGCCGCGCTCCTGGCGCAGCGGCTCGGGCGCATCAGCGAGGACCGGGTGGCCGAGCACCGCAGGATCATCGGCAGCTTCGATCTCCCCACCGACCTTCCGGCGGGAGCCGACGCAGCCGAGCTCGTCGAGTTCATGGGACGGGACAAAAAGGCGCAGCAGGACCTCACGTTCGTCTTGGACGGGCCTGATGGCGTCGAGGCGGTGCGCGGTGTGGCCACCGCCGACGTGGTCGCTACCCTGGCTGCCATGGGTGCCCGCGCATGAGCCTCGTCCTCCTCTTGTCGGGGCCCAACCTCAACCTGCTGGGGGAGCGGGAGCCGGCCGTCTACGGCACCGCCACGCTGGCGACCCACGTCACCACGGCCGAGGCGGCCGCGGCGCGCCACGGGCTGGAGTTCGAGCATCTGCAGTCGAACCACGAGGGCGATCTCGTCGAGGCGGTCCACGCCGCCCGTGGTCGGGCCGACGCGCTGGTGATCAACGCCGGTGCGCTGAGCCACACGTCGTGGTCGCTCCACGACGCGGTGGCGGCCTTCGACGGGCCCGGTCGTCGAGCTCCACCTCTCCAATCCCGCCGCCCGGGAGCCCTTCCGGCACACGTCGGTGCTGGCGCCCGTGGCGTCGGGGGTCATCGCGGGCTTTGGCGGTCTCGGCTACGAGCTCGCCATCGACGCTGCCGCCGCACTACTGAAGGGAAGATGACTTCATGACGACCACCGCCCGCGCCAACCCCTACTCGCCGGCCACCGAGCCGCTCCCGGAGATCTCGGTCACCGGCCGCCTCGACCGCCTGCGCGCCGCGTTCGGCGACCACGAGATCGACGCCCTCGTCGTGACGACCCTGCCCAACGTGCGCTACCTCACGGGGTTCTCGGGCTCGGCGGCTGTGTTGATCGTGACCGAGGACCTGGCCGTGTTGACGACGGACGGCCGGTATCGCACGCAGTCGGCCGAGCAGCTCCGAGCGCGCCGGCGCGGCCGACGTCGAGATCACCATCGGCGCGGGGGCGGAGCAGCGGCAGGCGGCCCTGGCCACGCTCGCGGGCGCCGACGCCGCCCGCATCGGCTTGGAAGCGGGCAACGTCACGTGGAGTGGGCAGCGCAGTTGGGCCGACCTCCTCGGCGGCGACAAGCTCGTGCCGACCGCCAACGCCGTCGAGGCGCTCCGTGAGCGCAAAGACTCGGCCGAGATCGCCCGAATGGAGCGCGCCGCCGCCATCGCCGACGCCGCGCTGTTCGAGGTCCTCCCGCTCATGAGCCAGGGCATCAGCGAGGAGCACTTCGCCCTGGAGCTCGACACGGCGATGCGCCGCGGCGGGGCCGAGAGCACCGCCTTCGAGACGATCGTCGCCGCCGGCGAGAACTCCGCCAAGCCGCACCACCACCCGGGCTCCCGGCGCATCAACGGCGGAGACCCCGTGGTGGTCGACTTCGGCGCCACCTTCGAGGGATACCGCTCGGACATGACCCGCACCTTCTGCGTCGACGCCGACCCGGAAGGTGAGCTGGCACGCATCTTCGAGGTCGTCCAGACGTCCCAGGCCGCCGGCGCCGCCGCGGTGCGGCCCGGCATCGCCGCCAAGGAGGTCGACGACATCTGCCGCCGGATCATCACCGACGCCGGCTGGGCCGAGCGCTTCGAGCACGGCACGGGGCACGGCGTCGGGCTCGATATCCATGAGGCCCCGACGGTCAGTCAATTGGGCACTGCTATCCTCGCCCCCGGCTTCGTCGTCACCGTCGAGCCCGGTGTCTATGTTCCCGGGCACGGCGGCGTCCGTGTCGAGGACACTCTGGTGGTGACGGAGGACGGCGCCCGCCCCCTGACCCGATTCACAAAGGACATCCATGGCAGTCTCGACCAATGACCTGAAGAACGGCATGAGCCTGGACCTCCCCGAGGGCCTGTTCAGCGTCGTCGAGTTCCAGCACGTGAAGCCGGGCAAGGGCGGAGCCTTCGTGCGCACGAAGCTCAAGAACGTCCGCAGCGGGGCCGTGATCGAGCGCACCTACCGCGCCGACGAGAAGCTCGAGCAGGCCATCATCGACAAGCGCGACATGCAGTTCCTCTACCGAGACGGCACCGACTATGTCTTCATGGACACGACGAGCTACGAGCAGCTGCAGGTCCCGCCGGACGCACTCGGCGAGGCGCCCCACTTCTTGAAGGAAGGCGACGCGGCGAACGTGCAGATGTACAACAGCGAGATCGTCGGCGTCGAGCTGCCGGCGGCGGTGGAGCTGACCGTCACCGAGACGGAGCCCGGCATGCAGGGTGACCGTGTCTCGGGTGCTCGCAAGCCGGCCACGCTGCAGACGGGCCACGTGGTCCAGGTCCCCCTCTTCGTGAACATCGGGGACGTGATCAAGGTCGACACCCGCTCCGGCGAGTACCTGACCCGGGCCTGACGGCCCGGTCGCCACGCCGAGCCGCCGCACCCTCGGCCCGAGGACGGGACCACCGATGACGGACAGCGCACCCCGCCACCAGCAACGGGAGCGGGCACTCTCCCTCCTCTACGAGGCGGAGCTGAAGGGAGAGGGGCCGCTCCAGGTCCTCGAGGCCCTGCCCGTGCCGCCCGATCCCTACGTGCGGACGCTCATCGAGCACACGGTGGCGACCCGGGCAGAAGCGGACCGCCGCATCGCCGGGGCGTCGGTCGGTTGGCCGCTCGAGCGCATGGCGGTGATCGACCGCATTGTGCTGCGGATTGCGGTTGCGGAGGCCCTCGACCCCGACGGGCCTCCTACGGCAGTCCTTATAGACGAGGCCGTTCAGCTGGCCAAGGAGTACTCGACCGACGAGTCAGGCCGCTTCGTCAACGGGGTCCTCTCGACCATCGTCGCGGAGCTCGGTCCCCGCTCGCGCTAGCCCCGCCCGGGCGTGCGCTCCGCTCTTCGCGTGCCTTGAGGGTGCTCACGGCCGGGCCCGGGCCAGCGGGATCTCGACCGGCGACAGGCCGTCGCCTTTGGTGCGCTTCGGCTCCGTCATGCTGAATGCGGGTTGTGCCATGACCCGGGGAGCGGGGCCGTGATTGGGATTGGAGGAATGGAACAACAGCGGGTGCGCCAGCACGATGTCGCCCTCTTCGGCGACCACTTCGACCACGCCCGGCCACCCCTCCTCCTCGAGAGCGGCGTGCAGCGGCCCGTCGAAGTCATCGGCGTCGAGTCCCTCGGGTTCCGATTCCCAGACGATGTGGGCGGCCCGGTGGTGGGAGCCTTCGACGAGCAGGGTGCCGCCGCCTCCGGGTTCCACCGTCGAGAAGCAGAAGAGGTTGAGCAGCGCCTGTTCGGGCGACCAGCTCTCGACGAAGTCGTCGATCTGCTTGTTCGAGAGAGGCCCGGAGACCACCGAATCAGGCTACGCGAGCTGGTCGCGTCCGACACGGCGCGGAAAGCTCCCGCCCGGGAGGGAGCTTCCGCGCGCTAGCATCGACTTCTGACCGTGAAGTGAGTCCCGTGAGGCTCACACGGCAGGAGGAGCAGTGGCAGAACGCGAACGCAGTCAGTACGCGACCCCTCGGGGGCGTGTTCGTGGCCCACTCCCAAGTCCTGACCTCCGCCGACGTGCTGCGCGCCCTGACGCGCATGGCGCACGAGGTCGTCGAGCGCAACGGCGGCGTCGAAGACATCGTCCTCGTCGGCCTCCAGACTGGGGGCGTCCCCCTCGCCGTCAAAATGGCCGAGATCCTGCGCCAGATCGAAGCGGTCGACACTCTCGCCGTCGGCAGCCTCGACGTGGCCTTCTATCGCGACGACATCGGACTGCGCCCTGTCCTGCCCGAGGCCGTCACCGACATTCCGGTCGACCTGGCCGGCAAGGTGGTGGTGCTGGTCGACGACGTGCTCTTCACCGGCCGTACCATCCGCGCCGCCCTCAACGCGCTGAACGATTTCGGCCGGGCCCGCGCCATTCAGCTGGCCGTCATGGTGGATCGCGGCCATCGCGAACTTCCCATCCGCCCCGATTTCGTGGGGAAGAACCTCCCGACGCGGCGCGAGGAGATGGTCGACGTCGGCGAGGACGGCGTCTGGATCGGCAGCCTGGAGGACAAGTGACCGCCACCCAGCATCTCCTGTCGGTTGCCGACCTCGGCCCGGAGGGCATCGGCGAGGTCCTCCATGTGGCGGAGGCCTTCGCCGAGGTCGAGCGCCGTTCCGTGCCCAAGGTCCCGACCCTGCGCGGCAAGGTGGTGGCGACGCTCTTCTTCGAGGAGTCGACGCGCACCCGGCTCTCCTTCGAGACAGCGGCCAAGCGCCTCTCGGCCGACGTGCTCTCGCTGGCGGTGGCCAGCTCGTCGGTGAAGAAGGGCGAGAGCCTGCGCGACACGGTCGAGACCGTGGAGGCGATGGGGATCGACGCCATCATCATCCGGCACTCCTCGGCGGGAGCACCGCAGCAGGTGGCGCGCTGGGTCGAGCGGGCGCACGTCATCAACGCCGGGGACGGCTGGCACGAGCACCCGACCCAGGCACTGCTCGACTGTTTCACCGTGCGCCAGGTCCTGGCCGAGCGCAAAGGTGCCGCCCCGGACGAGCTCGGCATCGCCTGCTTCGAGGATCTGCGCGTGCTCATCGTCGGCGACGTCCGCCACAGCAGGGTGGCCCGCTCCGAGGTGCTCGCCTACACCGCCCTGGGAGCCCACGTCACCATCGCGGCGCCGGGAAGCCTGCTGCCGCCGTCGCTCGAAGGCTGGCCCGTCGAGGTGGCGACCGACCTCGATGCGGCGCTCGGCGACGCCGATGTTGTCTCCCTCCTGCGCTTGCAGGCGGAGCGGGGCAGCGGGTCGTTCGTCCCCAGCCTGCGCGAATACACCGCCGGCTGGGGCCTCACGGCGCGTCGGGCCGAACGGCTGTCCGAGCACGCCATCGTCACCCATCCCGGGCCGATGGTGCGAGGGGTCGAGATCGCCTCCGACGTGGCGGACCTGCCGCGCACGGTCGTCACCCAGCAGGTGGCCAACGGCATCGCGGTGCGCATGGCCATCTTGTTCCTGCTGCTCGGTGGCGAGCTGACGGGCATCGCGGAGGTGCCGGCCGTTGCCTGAGCCCACGCTCGTCATTCGAGGCGGCTCGGTCGTCGGCCCGGCCGGTGTGGTCCGCGGCGATGTCGCCGTCGCCGGCAGCGACATCGTGGCGGTCGCTGCTGCCATCGACCCGCCCAGCGGGGCGCAGGTGCTCGACGCCGGCGGTTGCCTCGTCGGCCCCGGGTTGGTCGACCTGCACACCCACCTGCGCCAGCCCGGCCGCGAAGAGGCCGAGACGATTGAGACGGGGGCGCGGGCGGCCGCGCTGGGCGGCTTCACGGCCATTGTGGCCATGCCGAACACGGAGCCGCCGATCGATTCGGCCGGGGTGGCCGCCGAAGTGCTGGCTCTCGGCGTCGGCTGCACGGCCGAGGTCTCGGTGGCGGGTGCCATCACGGTCGGGCGCGCCGGCCGGGCCCTCGCCCCCCTCGCCGAGCTGGCGGCCCTGGGCGTGACGCTCTTCACCGACGACGGCGCCGGCGTGCAGGACGGGGCCCTCATGCGGCGTGCCCTCGACTACGCGAAGTCCCTGGGGGTCACCCTGGCCCAGCACTGCGAAGACGACTGCCTGTCCGCCGGCGGCGCCATGCACGAGGGGGCCTGGTCGAGCCGGCTCGGCATCCCGGGCATCCCCGCGGCGGCGGAGGAGGCCATGGTCGCCCGCGACATCGCGTTGTCACGCCTGACGGGGGCCCCGGTGCACTTCCTCCACATGTCGACGGCCGGCTCGGTCGACCTCATCAGGCGGGCCAAGGAGGAGGGCCTTCCCGTCACCGCCGAGGCCGCGCCCCACCACATGCTGCTCACCCACGCGCTGGTGGCAGGCTACGACCCGGTCTTCAAGGTCAACCCGCCGCTGCGGACCGACGAGGACGTGGCCGCCGTCATCGCAGGCTTGTGCGACGGCACCATCGACGCCGTCGCCACCGACCACGCGCCGCACGCACGCCCGAGTCGAAGGACCGTCCCTTCAACGAGGCACCCCCCGGCATGTTGGGTTTGCAGACGGCGCTGCCCATCGCCTGGGAGGTCCTCTCGCCGTACCTCGGAGCCGAGCGCGTCTTCGCGTTGTTGAGCGGGCAGCCCGCCGTCATCGCCAAGCTGACGGCGACGGATCCCCGTCCCGCCGGCCACAGCGCGCAGGGGGGGCCGGTCGAGGTGGGGACGGCGGCCAATCTGTGCGTCTTCGATCCCACGGCGACGACCACGGTCGACCCGGCGGGATTGGCCAGCCGCAGTCGCAACACGCCCTACGCGGGCAGGACCTTTTCCGGGGCCATCCGTCACACCGTGCTGCGGGGCGAGGCGGTCGTGATCGACGCAACGGCGCAACGGTGAGCGCGGAGCGGACCAGCGATGGCGACAGGCCGCCCGCGTTGTTGGTGACGGCGGACGGCACCGTGTTCCGCGGGGAGGCGGCCGGTGCTGCCGTGCCCGTGGCCACCGGTGAGCTCGTGTTCAACACCGCCATGAGCGGCTACCAGGAGGTGATCACGGACCCGTCCTACGCCGGCCAGGTGATTGCCTTCACCAGCACCCACATCGGGAACTACGGCACCAACGCCGCGGACGACGAGGCCGCCGCCCCCCGTTGCCGGGGGATCGTGGTCTGCGACCTGGCCGACGAGCCGTCGAACTGGCGCTCCACCGAGGCCCTCGAACCCTTCCTGCGCCGCCACGCCATTCCAGTGCTGACCGGCGTCGACACGCGGCGGCTGACGCGCCATGTCCGGCGGGCCGGCGCGGTCCCGTGCGCCTTCGGCACGGCTCCCGAAGCCGAGCTGCGCGCCGCCGCGGCCGCCGCCCTCGGTACCGATGGCTTGGACCTGGTATCGGGGGTCACGAGGGGCGGCGCCAGCGTGCACGCGGGGACGGGCGACGGCGCCGCCGGCGGCCTGCGCATCGTGGCGTACGACTTCGGCGTCAAGACGACCATGGTGCAGCTGCTCACCACGCTCGGCACCGTCACCGTGGTGCCGGCCGGCACGGCGGCCGAGGACGTGCTGGCACTCGAGCCCGACGGCGTGTTCCTCTCCAACGGCCCCGGCGACCCCGCCGCGCTGCCGGGCCCGACCGCCGCCGTGGCCGACCTGGTCGGGCGCGTGCCGGTCTTCGGCATCTGCCTCGGTCACCAGATCCTGGCCACCGCGCTGGGCGGGTCGACCTACAAGCTGCCCTTCGGGCACCACGGGGCCAATCACCCGGTGCAACGCCTCGAGACGGGCGTGGTCGAGATCACGAGCCAGAACCACAACTACGCGGTGGCGGCCGGGTCGATCCCCGACGCCGAGACGACGCACGTCAACCTGAACGACGGCGTGATCGAGGGGTTCCGCTCGTTGACGGCCCCGGCCTTCTCGGTGCAGTACCACCCCGAGGCTGCGCCCGGGCCGCACGACGCCCGCTATCTCTTCGACGCCTTCCGCCGGCTCATGCTGGCCCACCCCGCCCGTTCGACCGGGACCGGCGCGGGGGCGCGCTGATGCCGCGCCGCGACGACCTGCAGTCGATCCTGGTCATCGGATCGGGACCGATCGTGATCGGCCAGGCCTGCGAGTTCGACTACTCGGGCACGCAGGCCTGCCGGGTCCTGCGCGAGGAGGGCTACCGGGTGATCCTGGCCAACTCCAACCCGGCCACCATCATGACGGACCCGGCCACGGCGGACAGGACCTACATCGAGCCGCTGGACCCCGAGGTGCTGACGGCCATCATCGAGAAGGAACGGCCCGATGCGCTTCTGCCGACGCTGGGCGGGCAGACGGCGCTCAACCTGACCATGCAACTGGTCGAGCTCGGCGTCCTCGAGCGCTACGGGGTGGAGGTGATCGGGGCGCGGCCCGACGCGATCTCGACCGCGGAGGACAGGGATCGCTTCAAGGCCGCCATGGAGGAGATCGGCCTCGAGGTGCCGCGCTCCGGCTTTGCCCACTCGCTTCAGGAGGCGGAGGAAATCGCCGCCGACATCGGATTCCCGATCATGGTGCGACCGAGCTTCATCCTCGGCGGGAAGGGGACAGGCATCGCCGAGGACGCGGCGGCCTTCGGCCAGCTCGCGGCCGAAGGGTTGGCGGCCAGCCCGGTCGGCCAGATCCTGGTCGAGAAGTCGATCGCCGGCTGGAAGGAGTTCGAGCTCGAGGTGATGCGCGATGCGGCGGACAACTGCGTCGTCGTCTGCTCCATCGAGAACTTCGATCCCATGGGCGTGCACACGGGCGACTCCATCACCGTCGCGCCGGCGCAGACCTTGACCGACGTGGAGTACCAGGCCATGCGCGACGACGCCTTCGCCTGCCTGCGCCGGGTGGGGGTCGAGACGGGCGGGTCCAACGTGCAGTTCGCGGTCGAGCCGACGACCGGGCGGCGGGTCATCATTGAGATGAACCCCCGGGTGTCGCGGTCCTCCGCGCTGGCCTCGAAGGCCACGGGCTTCCCCATCGCGAAAATCGCGGCCCGTCTGGCCGTCGGCTACCTGCTCAACGAGATCCCCAACGACATCACGAAGGCGACGCCGGCGTCGTTCGAGCCGACCATCGACTACGTCGTCACCAAAATCCCACGCTGGGCCTTCGAGAAGCTTCCCGGGGCCGACGGGCGCCTCGGGACGCGCATGCAGTCGGTGGGCGAGGTCATGGCCATCGGCCGCACGTTCTGCGAATCGCTGCAGAAGGCGCTGCGCTCCTTGGAGCAGGGCCGCGCCGGGCTCAACGCCGACCCGGCCGAGGCCGCGCTCGAGGAGCTCTCCGTGGAGGAACTTCTCGGGAGGATCGCCGTCGCCACCCCCGAGCGGGTCTTTGAGCTCGAGGCGGCACTGCGTCGTGGCGCCGGGGTCGACGTGGTCGTCGAGCGCACCGGTATCGACCCCTGGTTCATCCGGCAGCTGGACCGCATCGTCGCCGGGCGTCGACGCATCGTCGCTGCGCCGGCGCTCGGGCCGGCCGAATTCCGTCGGGCCAAGCGGCTGGGGTTCTCCGACGCGCAACTGGCCTACCTGCGCGGCGCATCCACGGCTGACATGCGTGCGGCGCGGCTCTCGCAGGGGGTGCGGGCGACCTTCAAGACGGTCGACACGTGCGCGGCCGAGTTCGAGGCCTTCACGCCGTACCACTACGCCACCTACGAGGAGGAGGACGAGGTCCGTCCCTCGACGCGCGCCCGCGTGATCATTCTCGGCTCGGGCCCGAACCGCATCGGGCAGGGCATTGAGTTCGACTATTGCTGCGTGCACGCCTCCATGACCCTGCGCGACGCCGGCTACGAGACGGTGATGGTCAACTGCAACCCCGAGACCGTCTCGACCGACTACGACACGTCGGACCGCCTCTACTTCGAGCCGTTGACCGACGAGGACGTGGCCAACGTGCTCGAGGCCGAGCTGGCGGCCGGCGGGAGCGTGGCGGGGGTCATCGTCTCCCTGGGCGGGCAGACACCCCTGAAGCTGGCCGGCTCCCTCCCCCCGGAGTTGGTGCTCGGGACGAGCCCGGCCTCCATCGACCTGGCCGAGGACCGCGAGCGCTGGAACGCGTTGTGTCACGAGCTCGGCATTCCGCAGCCGCCCGGGGGAACTGCGACGACGACGACCGAGGCGCTGTCCGTCGCCGGGAAGGTCGGCTATCCCGTCCTGCTCCGCCCGAGCTATGTCCTGGGCGGCCGCGCCATGGAGATCGTCTACGACGACGACGGCGTGCGCCGCGTCATGCAGACGATGACGACCGGCGCGCTGGCCCGCGAGGGCGGAGTCACGGCCGATCGGCCCGTGCTGGTGGATCGGTTCTTGGAGGACGCGGTCGAGGTCGACGTCGACGCCGTGCGCGACAGCGCCGGCGAAGTCCTGATCGCCGGCGTCATGGAGCACGTGGAGGAAGCGGGGGTGCACTCGGGCGACTCGGCGTGCGCGCTGCCGCCGCAGACGCTGCGCGAGGACGTCGTGGCGCAGCTCGAGCGACACACCCGGGCCCTGGCCGAGTCGCTCGAGGTGTGCGGCCTCATCAACGTGCAGTTCGCCGTGAAGGACGGGCAGGTCTACGTGCTCGAAGCCAACCCCCGGGCCAGCCGGACGGTGCCCTTCGTGGCGAAGGCCACCGGCGTGCCGCTGGCCATGGTGGCCTCCCGGGTGATGGTGGGCCAGACGCTGCGGGACCTGCGCCAGGAGGGCCTCCTGCGCGTCGACGCCGTCGACCGGGTCCCGGTGCTCGACCACGTGAGCGTCAAGGAGGCCGTGCTGCCCTTCGACCGCTTCCCCGGGGTGGACACCCTCCTCGGG
Source organism: uncultured Acidimicrobiaceae bacterium (assembly GCA_963850185.1). Taxonomy (GTDB): domain Bacteria; phylum Actinomycetota; class Acidimicrobiia; order Acidimicrobiales; family RAAP-2; genus Bog-473. The sequence continues at coordinate 115,420 of CAWKKE010000016.1, read as the reverse complement.
CCCGAGATGCGCTCGACCGGAGAGGTCATGGGCGTCGACAGCACCTTCGGCCTGGCCTTCGCCAAGAGCCAGCTGGCGGCGGGGACGCGCCTGCCCGACTCGGGCACCGTCTTCTTGTCGCTGGCCGACCGCGACAAGCCGGCCGGGCTCGAGGTGGCGCGGGCCTTCGAGCGCGCTGGGCCTGTCCCTGGCGGCGACGCTGGGCACGGCGGGGTACCTGCGCTCGCAGGGCCTCGTCGTGGACACGCTGGTGGCCAAGGTGGGGGAGGAGGGCGTTGCCTCCGATGCGGTCGAGCTCATCGCCCAGGGCAAGGTGCAGCTGGTCGTGAACACACCTCGCGGCCTCGGTCCCCGAGCCGACGGCCGTCACATCCGGACGGCCTCGGTCGTGTACAAGGTGCCCTGCCTGACCACGCTGGCGGCGGCGCGGGCGGCCGCGGCCGGCATCGCCGACGCGCGCGGGCATCCGCTGCAGGTGCGCGCGCTGCAGGACCTCCATCCGACTCCGGCGAGCAGCTCGTCGTGAGCGCCGCTCCCGAGGGTCGCCGGGCGGGTGCGCTCGCCACGAGCGTCGGGAGCATCGCCCTCCCCAATCCGGTGCTGACGGCGTCGGGGACATCCGGGCACGGCACGGAGCTGTCCGAATACGGCCGGTTGGCGGATCTCGGCGCGGTGGTCGTCAAGTCGCTCTCGGTCGAGCCGTGGCCCGGCAACCCCGCGCCGCGGGTGCACGAGGTGGGCGCCGGCATGCTCAACAGCGTCGGGCTCCAGGGTCCCGGCCTGGCCGCATGGGTGACCGATGACCTCCCGGCTCTGGCCGAGAGCGGTGCGCGCGTCGTCGTCAGCATCTGGGGCCGCTCGGTCTCGGACTACGCGCGGGCGGCCGCGCTCGTTGCCACCGCCGCCGCCTCGCCGGTCGGCGCGTGCATCCAGGCGCTCGAGGTCAACGTCAGCTGTCCGAACGTCGAAGACCGTTCACGCATGTTCGCCCACTCGGCGGAGGCGACGGCTCGCGTCCTCGCGGCCACCGACTGCGGCATGCCGCGCTGGGCCAAGCTCAGTCCGAACGTGCCCGACGTCGCGGAGATTGCCGCCGGCGCGGTGGAGGGCGGGGCCGACGGCTTGACCCTCGTGAACACGCTGCTGGGACTGGCGCTCGACACCGAGTCCGGTCTCCCCGTTCTCGGCGCCGGCGGCGGGGGGCTCTCCGGCGGCGCGGTGCACCCGGTCGCGGTGCGCGCCGTGTGGGAATGCCGGTCGGCCTTCCCCGAGGTGCCCATCGTCGGCGTGGGGGGTGTCTTCTCGGGACACGATGCCGTCGAACTGCTCCTCGCCGGTGCGGACGCCGTGCAGGTCGGTACGGCCACGTTCCGGGACCCCAGGGCGCCGTGGAAGGTGCTCCGTCAACTGGCGCGCTGGTGCGACACACGCGCCACGACGGTCGGGGATATCCGCCACGCAGTGCGACAACGGGTCAGCGGGGGAGCCGGAGCCGGAGGCGTCCCGGGCGGCGGCCCCGTCACGAGCGGCCCCGTCACGAGCGGCGTGGCCGTCCCGTCGCGACAAGAAGGAGGACAACATGGCTGACAGCTTCGGAGACCGGGTGGCCGCGGCGGTCGCCACAACGGGGCCCTTGTGCGCCGGCATCGATCCGTCGTCGGGGCTGCTCGAAGCCTGGGGGTTGCGCGACAACGCCGAGGGACTGCGCTCGTTCTGCGCCATCTGCGTGGAGGCGTTCGCAGGCGTGGTGGGCGTGGTCAAGCCGCAGGTCGCCTTCTTCGAGCGGCACGGTTCCGCCGGCCTGGCGGAACTGGAGCGGCTCGTCGCCGAGGCGGCGGCCGCCGGCCTCATCGTCATCGCCGACGCCAAACGGGGCGACATCGACTCCACGGCGGCGGCCTATGCCGACGCCTGGCTCGGCGGTGCCAGCTCGCTGGCCGGCGACGCCATGACCGTCCACCCCTACCTCGGCCTGGGCGCGCTGGCGCCCCTGGTCCACCTGGCCTCGGCCAATGGGAAGGGCGTCATCGTGGTGGTCCGCAGCTCCAACCCCGAGGGCCGGGATCTGCAACAGGCAGTCACATCCGCCGGACCGGCCGTCGAGGACATGCTCCTGGCCGAGATCGCCGAGCTCAACGCCTTGCCCGACGTCCTGGCGGGCACGGTGGGCGCGGTGGTCGGGGCCACGTTGGAGCCGTCGAGCTTCGCGTTATCCCAGCTCGGAGGCGTAATTCTGGCGCCCGGGCTGGGTGCCCAGGGTGCCGGACCCGCCGATGTGGCGGCCCGTTTTGCCGGGTGCCGGCCCGGGACCGTGTTGCCGAGCAGCTCCCGTGGGCTCCTGAACCAGGGTCCGGATGCCGCCGCGTTGCGGGAGGGCGCACGCTCACTGAACCGAGAATTGGCGGCTGCGATGGGCTGAAGAGGGCAAATGGGTATGAACGGCCCTGGCTGAGGCGCTATGGTCTCGCCATGCCGCAACCTCCCGCACTCACTCCAGAGCAGCGCGCAGCTGCACTCGAAAAGGCTGCCAGGGTTCGCCGTGAGCGGGCCGAGGTCAAGGACAAGCTCAAGATGGGCAATCTGTCGTTGGCCGACCTCCTTCAGGAGGCGGACTCCAACGAGACTGTCGGAAAGATGAAGGTGGTCTCCGTCCTGGAGTCCCTGCCCGGTCTGGGCAAGGTCAAGGCGCGCCGCCTGATGGAGACCGTCGGCATCAGCGACAGCCGGAGGCTCCAGGGGCTCGGCGCCAAGCAGCGCGAGGCGCTGCTCAAAGAGACTGCGCGCTGAACCCAAGGTCACAGCGCCGCACATCTTCGTGCTCATCGGCCCTGGTGGGGCCGGAAAAGGCACGGTTGCCGCAGCGCTGACAGCGCAGGACCCGACTCTCTGGCTCAGTCGCAGCTGGACCACCAGGAAGTCCCGGCCGGGGGAACGCGAGCGCAACGCCTACGTCTTCGTCGACCGCCCCACCTTCGAGAAGGCGGTGGCCGAGGGCGGATTCTTCGAGTGGGCCGAGTTCCTCGACTACCTCATGGGCACCCCGATTCCCGATCCGCCTCCGGGCACCGACGTGCTGCTCGAGATCGATGTCCAGGGGGCGGAGCAGGTGCTGGCCCAGCGTCCGGATGCGACCGTGATCCTGCTGCTCCCGCCATCGCCCGAGGTGCAGGCCGAGCGGCTGGCGGCGCGCGGCGACGATGCCGAGCACATTCGGCGCCGGGTGGAGCTCGGGCGCGCCGAGGTGGAGCGGGCGTCCGAAATTGCAGCTCACACGGTTGTCAACGACGACCTTGGTCAGGCCCTGGCCGAACTGACGGCTATAGTTGCTCGGACTCGATCGGCTGCTCCACGCGCCGCGAACCCGGAGGAATCCTGATGGCCCAAGGCCGCCACACGCTCATGGACCCACCAATTGAAGAGCTGCTGGACAAGGTGGACTCCAAGTTCACGCTCGTCGCGCTCGGATCGGCCCGCGCCCGCCAGGTGAACTCCTACTACAACAGCCTCGGCGAGGGTCTGGGCAAGGTGGTCCCGCCCCAGGTGGCGTCGGTGTCGGGCAAGCCCGTCTCCATCGCCTTCGAGGAGATCGCAGCAGGCAAGGCGACCTACACCCGTCCGGACCCCGAGGAGGAGGCGGCCCTGGCCGCCGCCATCGCCGACGCGGCGGAGGCGGGCCTGCTCGCCGATGGCGAGTCCGAGGGCGACGAGACCGGGACCGGGACCGCCGACGTCATCGAAGTGCTCGACGTCGGTGGCGACGACCCGGCTGCGAGCTAGGCACTCGACCTCAAGGCGCGGTGAGCGGCGCCGATGGCTGGAGACGAGGACCCGACCGTGAACGCTGACCGCGGTCCCTCTGTCCCACGCGTCGTCCTCGGCGTGTGCGGCGGCATCGCCGCCTACAAGGCGGTCGAGGTCTGCCGGCAACTCGTCGACGCCGGCGTGCACGTGACGCCCGTCCTCACCGACGAGGCCACGCGCTTCGTCGGCGCGGTCACGTTCTCGGCGCTGGCATCCGAACCCGTGCAGCGGTCGCTGTGGGACGAGGCCTCGCCCATCCCCCACACCCGGCTCGGCCAACAGGCTGATCTGGTGGTCGTCGTGCCGGCCACGGCACACACGCTCGCCCGCTATGCCGCCGGGCTCTCCGACGACCTCCTCTGCGCCACCCTCCTGGCCACCCGTGCGCCCGTGCTCGTGTGCCCCGCCATGCACACGGAGATGTGGGAACACGCCTCCGTGCGCGAGAACCTGGCCACCCTGGAGCGCCGCGGCGTCGAGATCATTCCGCCCGAGAGCGGGCGGCTCGCCGGGGGCGACTCCGGCGAGGGCCGGCTGGCTGACCCGGCGGTGATAGTGGCGCGGGTCCTCGAACGACTTGGCCGTGGGTCCCGGCGCGATCTCCACGGGCTCCATGTCGTGGTGAGCGCGGGTGGCACACGCGAGCCGCTCGATCCTGTGCGATTCATCACGAACCGCTCGTCGGGCAAACAGGGCCATGCCCTCGCCATCGCCGCCGCCCGCCGTGGCGCGGCGGTCACGCTCGTGACCTCCTCACCCCTCGCGCTCCCGCCCGACGTGGCGCGCCTGGTGAAGCGGGTCGATGTCGAGACGGCGGCCGACATGGAGCATGCGGTCGGTGCCGCGGCCGAAAGCGCCGACGTCGTCGTCATGGCGGCGGCGGTGGCCGACTTCCGGCCGAAGCGATCGACGGCGCAGAAGCTCTCCAAGGAGGAGGGTCTCCCCGAACTGGTGCTCGAGCCGACGCCCGACATCCTCGCCGGCCTGGCCGCCCGCCGCCGTCCGGGTCAGGTGCTGGTCGGGTTCGCGGCCGAGACGCACGAGGTGCTGGAGCGCGGGAGGCGCAAGCTCACCCGCAAGGGCGTCGACCTCCTGGTCGTGAACGACGTGAGCGCGCCGGGCGCGGGCTTCGACCACGACACCAACGCGGTCGTGATCCTCGAGGCCGCCGGGAGCGCGCAGGAAATCCCGCTGACCTCCAAGGATGCAGTGGCAAATGCCGTATTGGATAGTGTGATCGCCCACCACAACGAGAAGCGGAGCACCACGTGAGAACCATCTTCACCTCGGAATCGGTGACCGAGGGCCACCCCGACAAAATGGCCGACCAGGTCTCCGACGCGGTGCTCGACGCCATGCTCACCGGCGACCCCGCGAGCCGGGTCGCCTGTGAGACCCTGCTGACGACCGGCCTGGTGGTCGTGGCCGGCGAGGTCACGACATCGACCTACGTCGACATTCCCGCCCTGGTGCGCGAGACCGTCTGCGAGATCGGCTACGACAACGACGCCTACGGCTTCAACGGCACGACGTGCGGTGTGCTGGTGTCGCTGGACGCGCAGTCGCCCGACATCGCGCAGGGCGTCGACGCCGCGTTCGAACTGCGCAGCGGCAAGGGCGGCGAGGATGTCCTCAACGCCCAGGGCGCCGGGGACCAGGGGATGATGTTCGGGTACGCCTGCGACGAGACGCCGGACCTGATGCCCCTGCCGATCTGGTTGTCCCACCGCCTCTCGGAGCGCCTGGCCCAGGTGCGCCGCGCCGCCACGGTGCCGTACCTGCGCCCCGATGGCAAGACACAGGTCTCGGTCGTCTACGAGGACGGCCGCCCGGTGGGCATCGACACCGTGCTGATCTCGACCCAGCACGCCGGCGGGATCGACCTCGAGGAGCAGCTGCGCCCGGACCTCACCGAGCACGTGATCAACCCGCTCCTGCCGACCGACCTGGACACCGAGGGGCTGCGCATCTTCGTCAACCCGACCGGCATCTTCGAGCTGGGCGGCCCGCACGCCGACACCGGCCTGACGGGCCGCAAGATCATCGTGGACACCTACGGCGGGATGGCCCGTCACGGCGGCGGTGCCTTTTCCGGGAAGGACCCCTCCAAGGTCGACCGCTCCGCGGCCTACGCGGCGCGCTGGGTGGCCAAGCACGTGGTGGCGGCCGGCGCCGCCAAGCGTTGCGAGGTCCAGGTGGCCTACGCCATCGGTGTCGCCCACCCCGTCTCGTTGCTCGTCGAGACCTTCGGCACCGAGACTGTCGATCCACAGAAGATCGCCGACGCGGTGCGCGAGCTCTTCGACCTGCGCCCCGCCGCCATCGGCCGGGACCTCGACCTGCGCCGTCCGATCTACAAGAAGACGGCGGCCTACGGCCACTTCGGACGCTCGGAGAAGGAGTTCACGTGGGAGGCCACCCCGCGGGTGGACGACCTGCGGGCCGCGTTGGGGCTCTGAGCGCACGATCGCTCCCCTGATGGGGAGCCGTCGGCCGGTGGCGGTGACCTCATGACGCACAACGGCGTGGTCGATGCCGCGACCCGTGTGGTGCGCGTGCGCACCGAGGTGGCCGCCGTGGCCAAGACGTTCGACTATGCCGTTCCGCCGGCCTGGGGCGAGGACATACAGGTCGGCACGCGCGTGCGGGCACCCTTCCACGGGCGGACGGTGCGGGGCTGGGTGGTCGACCAGGAGGTCGGGGCTCCGGCTGGCGTCGACCTCCTGCCGCTCAAGTCGTGGCTGGGCTGGGGACCACCGGCCGGCCTCGTGGACCTCGCGGAGTGGGCCGCGTGGCGCTGGGCTGGCCCCGCCTCGTTCTTCCTCAGCAGTGCGTCGCCCGAGACCATTGTGCGCGCCCTGCCCGCGCCGCCGGCCCCCCCGGGCCCGGCCGGGTTCGCCCAGACGGAGGCGGCGGCGACCGGTGACGTCGCGCCGGGCGATCTCGACCTGGCGCAGGAGGGGGTCACCGTCGTGCGCCAGCCGCCGTTGACCGATCCGATTGCGCTCGTGCTGTCCGTGGTCGGACATCCGGCGGTGCGCGCCCGCGCCGGCAGCGTGCTGGTGCTCGTCCCGTCGACCGGGTGGGCCGAACGCCTGACGGCGCGGCTGGAACGCCGGGGATGCCCGACCGCGAGCACCTGGGAGCGCGCACGTGCCGGCTGGCCCGTCGTCGTCGGCAACCGGGCCGGGGCCTGGGCGCCCGTGCCCCGCCTGGCGGCCGTCGTCGTTCTCGACGCGCACGACGCGGCCTACCGCGAGGAGAGCGCCCCGACCTACAGCGCGGTCGAGGTCCTCCTCGAACGGGCGCGACGGGAGAGCGTGGCCTGCCTTCTCGTCTCGCCGGTCCCGCCGGTGGCCCTCGCCGCGTGGCCCGGCCCGCTGCGGACGGTCGCCCCGACGCGCCCGGAGGAACGGGCGGGCTGGCCGATCCTGGAGCGGGTCGATCGTCGCGGCGCCGACCCGCGGAGCGGCATGTTCTCCGAGGAGTTCGTCCGCCTGGCCCGCTCGGTGCTCGATGACGAGGCGGCGCGCCAGCGCGGCCCGCTGGTCTGCGTCTACAACCGTACGGGGGGCGCCCGCCTGCTGGCCTGCCGGCACTGCGGCGAGCTGGCCCGCTGTGCCCGCTGCGGCGCGGGCGCGGCACAGCCACGCGGGGAGGAAGTGCTGCGGTGCCCGCGCTGCGACGAGACCCGCCCGGTCGTGTCCGCGGCGTGCGGCCGGCTGCGCATGAAGACCGTGCGCGCCGGCGTGAGCCGACTGCGCGAGGAATTGGCCGCGCTCCTCGGCGCCGACGTGGGGGAGGTGGCCGGTCCGCGTGGGGCGGGCGGGCAAGCGCCGGTCCCCGGCACACCCGTCCTCATCGGCACCGAGGCGGTGCTGCACCGCGTTCGCCGCGCCGCCGCCGTGGCGTTCCTCGACATCGACCTCCACCTGCTGGCCCCGCGGCTCTCCGCGACCGAGGACACGCTGGCGCTGTTCGTCCGGGCCGCCCGGCTGGTCGGGGTGCGCGGCACGGGGGCGCCCTGGGCTCGTATGCAGGCCCAGACGCGGGTGCCGGACCACCCCGTGCTGCAGGCGGTGGCGCGGGGGGAGCCGACGACGGTGCTGGCGGAGGAAGCGACAATCCGCCGCGCCTCGGGCTTGCCACCCTTCGCCGCGTTGGCCGTGGTGTCGGGCGCGCTGGCCCCCGCCTATACCGAGACGTTGCAGCGCGAGGCGGGGGAGGGGCTCGTTGCGGAGGCTGCCGCGGTGTCGGTGGCGCCGCTCGGCGACAATCGGTTCCTCTTCCGCGCCGACACTCACGATCCCCTTTGTGACCTGCTGGCCCGCACTCCCCGGCCCCCCGGGCGCGGTCTCCGCGTCGAGGTCGACCCGGCCGCGCTCTGAGCGCTGGAACGGACCGGCGGACTTCCGGCCCGGATCGGGAATCGACCGGAGCGCCGGTAAGATGGAGGCCATGTCGAGCCTGACCATCCGCCAGTACGGCGACCCCGTGCTGAAGGAGCGCACGAGGGAAGTCGACGACATCGACGGGGCGGTGGCGAGCCTGGTCGATTCGATGATCGAGACCATGTACGAGGCCCCTGGCACCGGGCTGGCCGCCAACCAGGTGGGCGTGCAGCGCCGCATCTTCGTCTACGACGTGGGGGAGGGCATCCGCACCGTCATCAATCCACGGATCGTCGAGAGCGACGGCGAGTGGACCTACGACGAGGGTTGCCTGTCCATCCCGGGCCTCAGCTGGGACATCGTGCGGCCGAACGCCGTGCACCTGGTCGGCCTCGACCTCGACGGCAACGAGCTCTCCATTGAGGCCTCCGAGCTGGAAGGCCGGGTGTTCCAGCACGAGCTCGACCACCTTGACGGCATCTTGCTGGTGGAGCGCCTCGACGAGGACCAGCGCAAGGAAGCGCTCAAGATCCTGCGCAGTCGCACGTTGGACTTGCCGGCGCACGACCCGGACGGGCTGGCCAACCTCTTCACCCGCTGACGCCGGCCCGGGGCCGGCCGTCGCACCACGTCGTCGGGAACACGCCGTCTGCCCTACGGTGATCGGGTGGCCCGCCTGGCGTACCTCGGCACCCCGGACATGGCGGTGCCGCCGCTGCGCGCACTGGTCGACGCCGGCCACGACATCGCACTCTGCGTCACGCGCCCCGACCGCCGCCGCGGTCGTGGCAAAGAGGAGACACCGAGCCCGGTCAAGGTGGCGGCCGCCGCGCTCGGGTTGGCCGTCTCCCATGACATGAACGACGTGGCGACCGCCGGCGTGGAGCTCGCGGTGGTGGTGGCCTACGGCCGCATCATCCCGGCGCGGCTGCTCGAGGAGATCCCGATGGTGAACCTGCACTTCTCGCTCCTGCCCCGTTGGCGGGGTGCGGCGCCCGTCGAGCGCGCCATCCTGGCCGGCGACCGCGAGACGGGTGTCTGCCTGATGAAGGTCGAGGCGGGCCTCGACACCGGACCCGTCTACGCCGTGCGCACGGTGCCGCTCGACGACGACATCACGCTCGCCGCGCTGCGCACCGAGCTGGTGACCGTGGCCAGTGCGCTGGTGGTGGATGCGCTGGCGCACGGGGTCGCCGGCTTGCCCGTCCCGGTGCCCCAGGAGGGGGAGGTCACCATGGCGGAGAAGATCACCACGGACGATCTCCACCTCGACTGGGCCAAAACGGCGGTCGACCTCAAGCGGGTCGTACGCCTGGGCCGGGCCTGGACGACGTTCCGGGACAAGCGGCTGACGGTGCTCGACGTGGCGCTGGCGCCGCACGAGCACGGCCTCGACGAGCGCCCACCGGGTTCCCTCGTCGGCGCAGTCGTCGCCACGGGGAGCGGCGCCCTCGTGCTGCAGCGGGTGCAGCCCGAGAGCCGTTCTCCCATGTCAGCCGATGACTGGCTGCGTGGGGTGCGGCCGGCGGCAGGCGAGCGTCTCGGGAGAGACTAAACATGACGGCGGTGACCGTGACTCCGATCGACGGCTGGAGCCCCGACCAGTACGAGCGGTTCCGGTCGGAACGCCAGCAGCCCTTCGACGACCTGCTGACGTTGTGCCACCCCGTCCCGGGTGGCCGCGTCGTCGACCTCGGCTGCGGCACGGGGGACCTGACCAGGATGTTGCACGAGGAGATGGCGTCCGAGCAGACGGTTGGGATCGACTCGTCCCCGGCCATGCTCGCACGGGCCCAGTCGGCCTACGCCGACGTGGCCGGGCTTTCCTTCAAGCAGGGCGACATCGCCACGTGGCTCGACGAGGGACTGGACCTCGTGTTTGCCAACGCGTCGCTCCAGTGGATCGACGACCACCTCAATCTCCTGGCGCGCATGCGCACAGCCCTCGCGCCCGACGGGCAGCTGGCCTTCCAGGTGCCGGCCAACTACCGCCACCCGTCGCACCTGTTGGCGCAGGCGGTGGCCAACGAGACCCCTTTCATCGATGCGCTCGACGGGGACGTGCCCGAAGACCGCGGACGCTTCGTGCTCTCGCCGGAGCTGTACGCCGATCTCCTCTACGAGCTCGGGGCGAAGGATCAGGTCGTCCGCATGGAGGTCTACGGTCACGAGCTCGAGTCGACGAGCGAGGTCGTCGAATGGGTCATGGGTACCCTCCTCACGCCGTATCGCACGCGCCTGAGCCCCGATCTCTTCGACGCCTTCGTGGAGCGGTACCAGGAACGCCTGATTGAGGAGCTCGGGGAACGCGAGCCGTACTTCTACGGGTTCCGGCGCATCCTCTGCTGGGCCCGCTTCGGCTGAGCGGCGGGAGACCCTTGGAAGAGCGGACCACGACAGCCGGCCGCGAACCCGGTCGCGCCGGCGCGCTGCGCATCGCCCCGTCGGTGCTGTCGGCCGACTTCGGCCTGCTGGCCGAGCAAGTCGGGGAGGTGGCCCCCGCCGCCGACTGGCTCCATGTCGACGTGATGGACGGGCACTTCGTGCCGAACGTGACGATCGGGCCTCCGGTGGTGGCGTCGTTGCGGCGCCACACGCCGCTGTTCTTCGACTGCCATCTCATGATGACCGAACCCGGGCGCTACCTGAAGGACTTCGCGGACGCCGGGGCGGACGGCTGCACGGTGCACGTCGAGATCGGGAACACCGACGAGCTCATCACGCAGATGCGCGGCCTGGGCTTGCAGGTCGGCGTGGCGCTCAATCCCGACACGCCGTTCGACGCGGTGCGGCCCTACCTGCACGACATCGACCTCCTCTTGTGTATGACCGTCTTCCCCGGATTCGGTGGCCAGAGCTTCATCGCGGACGTCATGGCGAAGGTGACGCAGGCACGCGCCGCGGTCGCGGCGGGCGATCTCGCCGTCGACATCGAGGTCGATGGGGGGATCGACAGCAGCACGGCTGGAGTCGCAGTGGCGGCCGGTGCCAACGTGTTGGTGGCCGGCAGCGCCATCTTCGGACACCCGCGGCCGTGGGAAGCCGCCGACGCCATCCGTGCGGCGGCTCGTGCCGCGGCGCCGGCGCCGGCGCCGGCGAGAGGTGACACCCTGGACATGATCGTCCTGCGGCAATGAGCGGCGACCGCGGCCGCGCCATCGTGGCGGGCGGCGGCATCATCGGGACCTGGCATGCGCTCGAGCTGGCGGAGGCCGGGTTCTCCGTGGACCATCTCGAGGCCGACGCGGGACCCACCGGCGCGTCGGTGCGCAACTTCGGTCTCGTGTGGGTCAGTGGGCGGCGTTCGGGTGTCGAGCTCGACGTGGCGCGCCGCGCCCGCCGCCGCTGGGAGGAGGTCGGCGCGTCTGCGCCCGCCATCGGCTTCCGCCCCATGACCTCACTCACCATTGCCGGTGACGCCTCCGCCCGGGCCGTCATGAAGGCGTTCGCCCGGCATCACGATGCGGCGGCGCGCTCCATCTCGTTCTTGGAGCCCGACGAGGTGCGCGCCTGCAACCCCGCCGTGCGGGGCCACACCGAGGGCGCGTTGCACTGCACCGAGGATGCCGTCGTCGAGCCGGGTCTCGCCCTGGGCGCCCTGCGCGCCCACATCGCCGCGGCGCACCGCGAGCGCTACCGCTTCCACCCCGGCTGCCGGGTCGTCGCCGTCGAGCCGCGCGCACTGCGCGACACGGCGGGCACGCGCTGGGAGGGCGACGTGGTCGTGCTCGCCACGGGCGCCGCCTACGACCAGCTCCCCGGTTCCGGGGCCTTCGCCGCCCGCCTGCGCCGCGTCCGGTTGCAGATGCTCCAGACCGCCCCTTACGCGTCCACCCTCACCACGTCGCTCGCCGACGCCGACACGCTGCGCTACTACCCGGCCTACGAGTCGGCGCCGCTGGCCCAACTCGGGGACCAGACCCCCGTCGCGGCGGCGCATCACTTGCAGCTCCTGCTGGTGCAGCGGCCCGACGGCGGGTTGACCATCGGCGACACGCACGCCTACGGGGAGCCGTTCGACTTCGCGCTCACCGAGGACCCGACGCTCGAGCTCCTCGAGCGGGCCCGTGGCATCCTCGGCACGGAGCTCCCGCCGGTGCGGCGTCGCTGGGAGGGCACGTACGCGCAGTGTCTCGACGGCGACGTCTGCCTGCGGGAGGAGATGGAGCCAGGCGTGTGGCTGGTGACGGGACCCGGTGGCCGTGGCATGACGTGCTCGCCGGCGATCGCCGCCGACACCCTGCGGGCGGCGGGAGTGACCACATGAGAGGGGACACATGATCGGACGATTCACCCTGGCCTGTCTCGACATGGCGGGGACGACCGTGCGCGACGACGGGGCCGTCGAGGCGGCCTTCACGAGCGCCCTGGCCGCCGTGGGCGTGACGCCCGGGAGCAGGTTCTACGAGGAGGCCGAGGTCGTCGTGCACAAGACGATGGGCTGGTCGAAGGCGGACGTGTTCGCCGAGCTGTTCGACGCCGACGAGGCAAGGGAGGCCACGTCCGCCTTCGCTTCGGCCTACGAGGCGATCGTCGCGGCCGGCGACGTCAGCGAGGTCCCCGGCGCCGTTGGGGTCCTGCGCGATCTGCGCTCCCAGGGCGTCAGGGTGTGCCTCACCACGGGATTCGCGCCCTCGACCCGCGACGCCGTGCTCAATGCCCTGGGCTGGCGCGCCGAGATCGACCTGGTGCTCTCTCCGACCGACGTGGGCCGCGGCCGCCCCGCACCTGATCTCATCCTCGGCGCCATGGACCGTCTCGGCGTGTCCGACCCGGGCGCGGTGGCGGTGGTGGGCGACACGGTGAGCGACCTCGAGGCGGGCCGCGCCGCCGGCGCCGGTGCCGTGATCGGCGTCCTGAGCGGGGCCCACGACGAGGACGCCCTGGCCGCAGCCTCCCCGACGGCGATCATCGCCGACGTGACGAGCCTGATCGAGGTCCTCGCCGAGGCGTGAGGGTCGTCGGTCCGAGCGGCTGACCAGGACCTCTGGACAAAAACTGAAACGTGTTCTATTATTGGCGGCACAGAGCCGGGGATGCACCCCGGGCAAGGATCTGACCCATGGACGACGTGGACGACGTGGACGACGTGCAGGACATCGACCACATGCGCCGAGCGCTGGCGCAGGCCGCAACGGTGCGGTCGACCACGGCGCCCAACCCCTGGGTGGGCTGCGTGATCGTGCCGCCGGGCCCGGCGGCTGACGCCGGCGCCGTGTTCGCCGGAGCGACCGCACCGCCCGGCGGGCCCCACGCCGAGGCGGCCGCGCTCCTCGAGGCCGGCGAGGCCGCTCGGGGCGCCACGCTCTACGTGACGCTCGAGCCGTGCGCCCACCACGGGCGCACCCCGCCCTGTACGGACGCCATCATCGAGGCGGGTGTGGCCCGCGTCGTCGTGGGTATCGAGGACCCCGACACCCGGGTCGCCGGCCGCGGCCTGGCCGCGCTGCGGGCGGCCGGAATCGAGGTCACCGTGGGCGTGGCGGCCGACGAGGTCGCCGAGCAGCTGGCTCCCTACCGCAAGCACCGCACCACGGGGCAGCCCTGGGTGGTCCTCAAGATGGCCGCCAGCCTCGACGGTCGCACAGCCGCGCCGGACGGCACCAGCCGCTGGATCACCGGTGAGGCGGCGCGCCGGGACGCCCATCGGCTGCGCTCCCGATCCGATGCCGTGTTGGTGGGCGCCGGAACCGTGCGGTCGGACGACCCGGCGCTCACGGTGCGGCTCGACGACGGGGTGGAGCGCGAGCAGCCTCTCCGGGTCGTGCTGGGCAAGGCGCCGGCCGACGCCAAGGCGCAGCCGGTGCTCGAGCTGGCGGGCGACCTGGGCGACGTCCTCTCCGAGTTGGGCCGCCGCGGCGTACTGCAGCTGCTTGTTGAAGGCGGTGCCAGCGTGGCCCACGACTTCCACGCCGCGGGCCTCGTCGATCGCTACGTCCTGTATCTCGCACCACTGCTTTTCGGGGGCGACGACGGCCGCCCGATTTTCGCGGGCCCCGGGGCTGGCACAATTGGTGACGTGTGGAAAGGCAGACTGGTGTCGATAGAGCAGCTGGGTGAGGATCTCCGAGTAGAAGTGGCCGCCTGATGGGCTTCTCGACCGTCCAGGAGGCCATCGACTCCATCAAGGGCCTTGGCATGGCCGTCGTCGTCGACGACGAGGACCGCGAGAACGAGGGTGACCTGGTGATGGCGGCCGAAGCGGCCACGCCGGAGAACATCGCCTTCTTCCTGGCCCACACCTCGGGGGTCATCTGCGCCCCGCTCCTCCCCGAGCGGGCCGACGCGCTCGACCTGCCGCTCATGGTCACGGCCAACACGGAGGCGCAGCGAACGGCCTTCACGGTGAGCGTCGACTACCGGCACGGCACCACCACCGGCATTTCGGCGGCCGACCGGTCGGCGACCATCGCCGGGTTGATCGACCCCGCCACCCGCCCCACCGACCTGAACCGGCCCGGACACATCTTCCCGCTGCGCTACCGCACGGGCGGCGTCCTCAAGCGAGCCGGCCACACCGAGGCGACGGTGGACCTGAGCCGGGCCGCCGGGCTCTCCCCGGCGGGCGTGCTCTGCGAGATCGTGACCGAGGACAAGTCCGAGATGGCCCGCCTCCCGGACCTGGAGCGCTTCGCCAAGAAGTACGACCTGCCGTTGATCTCCATCGCCGACCTCATCCGCTACCGCCGCCAGAACGAGAAGCTCGTCCGCCTGGTGTCCGAGGCGCGCATCCCGGCCAAGAACAGGGAGTTCCGCGCCTACGTCTACGAATCCGTGTTGGACAACGAGCAGCACCTGGCGCTGGTCATGGGCGACGTGGCCGGCACCGACGACGTGCTCGTCCGGGTCCACTCCGAGTGCCTGACCGGCGACGTCTTCGGCTCCTTGCGCTGCGACTGCGGCCCCCAGCTGCAGGCCGCGCTCGACCTCATTGAGCAGGAGGGGCGGGGCGTGCTCATCTACCTGCGGGGCCACGAGGGTCGCGGCATCGGCCTCGGCCACAAAATCCGCGCCTACCAGTTGCAGGAGGAAGGGCACGACACCGTCGACGCCAACCTGCAGCAGGGGCTGCCGGTCGACAGCCGCGAGTACGGCATCGGCGCCCAGATGCTGGTCGACCTGGGCGTGACCACCATGCGTCTCATGACGAACAATCCCGTGAAGTACGGCGGGCTCGAGGGCTTCGGCCTCGACATCACCGAGCGCGTCCAGCTGGAGACCTCCGCCAACCCGGAGAACATCGCTTACCTGCGCACCAAGCGCGAGCGGATGGGCCACCTGCTGCACGGGCTCGACGACGTCCTGTGACGCCCCCTCGACGCTGATGGCCGAATCTGACCTGGTGGCGCTGCCGAGCGGTGCACTCGACGACGTCGCCACGCGCGTCGGCGCCAGTCTGCACGGCTCGGCCGACGGCACCGGGCTGCGCATCGGCATCGCCAGTGCCGAATTCAACGGCGGCATCACGCTGCGCCTGCTCGACGGGGCGCTGGGCGCGCTCGGCGGACGCGGGTGCCGACCGCCGTGACGTCACGGTGGCCTGGGCCCCCGGCGCGTTCGAGCTGCCTCTCGTTGCCCGAGCCTTCGCGCACGCCGGCAAGGTGGACGCCGTGTTGTGCCTGGGGGCGGTGATCCGGGGGGACACGGGGCACTACGACTTCGTGGCGGGGGAGTGCGCGTCGGGGATCCAACAGGTGCAGCTGGCAACGGGCATGCCCATCGTCTTCGGTGTCCTGACGACCGACACCCTCGAGCAGGCCCTGGTCCGTTCGCTGCCCGACGAGTCGAACAAGGGCCGCGAAGCGGCGCTGACGGGCATCGAAATGGTCCGCTTGCTCCGGAGCGGTCCCCTCTCCTAAGGGGCCACGCCCCGGCCCGCTGGGGCATTCATCGGCAGTTCACAGGGTCGACACTCCGCGGACACGTCAGCCTCGTAGCGTGGGCCCTGTTACGACCAGCAGGGGAGATCGGCATGGGTGAGACCGCGCCCAGGGCGGAGACGACGAACCCGACGCGCCAGGACGGTCTCTGTCCGGACGGCCCGGTCGATCCGGCGGAGATCCGCTACCGGCCGGGCGTCCGTCGCGAAGGCGCCTTCACCGTCCAGTACGTGACCATCCACGGCTACCGGCGCGCCTACGTCAAGGCCGGGTCGGGGCCGGCGCTGCTCCTCATTCACGGCATCGGCGACAGCTCCGACACCTGGCGGCCGGTCGTCGAGCAGCTGGCCGAGCACTACACCGTCATCGCCCCGGACCTCCTGGGCCACGGACGCTCGGAGAAACCCAGGGCCGACTATTCGGTGGCGGGCTTCGCCAACGGCATGCGCGACCTCTTGAGCGTGCTGGAGGTCGACCGGGCCACCGTGGTCGGGCACTCGCTGGGCGGCGGTGTGGCCGCGCAGTTCGCCTACCAGTTCCCCGATCGTTGCGAAAGGCTCGTCCTGGTGGGCAGCGGGGGAGTGGGCCGGACGGTCAGTCCGCTGCTCCGCGTGGCCGCCGTGCCGGGCATCGAGCTCCTGATGCCGTTCCTCGGCCTCCCTCCGATCCGGTTCGTCAGTCGCCTGGGCGCCGACCTGTTGCGCATGTTCGACACTGCCCTCGGCCGCGACGCCGAGGAGATCCTGGCCGTCCTCGATGCCCTGCCCAACGTGGAGGCCCGCATGGCCATTCTGCGCACGCTCCGTTCCAGCGTCGACTGGAACGGCCAGGTCATCACCATGGTGGACCGGGCCTATCTGGCCGAGGGCATCCCCACGCTGGTCGTGTGGGGGAGACGCGACGCCATCATTCCGTTGGGCCACGGTCGCTTGATCCACACGGTGATGCCGGGCAGCGAGTTCGAGATCTTCGACGACGCAGGCCACTTCCCGCACCACACCGACCCGGCGCGCTTCGTGCGCGTGCTGCGCGAGTTCATCGAGCGCTCGCAGCCTGCACGCTATGACCAGAGCACCTGGCGCCAACGCCTCCGGCGTGGCAGCCAGGCTTCCGAAGCCGAGCTCGAAGGAGCGGCGGCGAGCGCCTCGGAGCTGTCCGACGTCACCGCCCTCCGCGGCGCCGAGTGAGCGGGTCAGCCGCTCAGTACAAGACAATCTGGGTACAGCGGTACGACGCCATCAGCCGCTCGGTCGTCTCGTTCGTCACCCTGGCGTCCCAGACCTGCGTCGTCCGTCCCAGATGCAGCGGCGCCGCGGTCGCCGCGACCTGCTCGCCCTCCCGTGCGCTCGATATGAAGTTGGCCGCGCAGTCCACCGTGGTGAAACTGCGCGCCCCCTCGGGCCAGTGGTGGCTGACCCCGAATGCGCACAGGGCGTCGGCCATGGCCACGACGACAGGCGCCCACAGGAACCCGGTCCCGGCGATCAGCGCATGGGTCACGGTCAGGCGCGCCACCGGGTCGCGATCCTCGTCGGGCAGGGGCAGGTCGATCCCGAGGAGCTGCAGGAAGTTGCGGGCGTCGTAGGGGGGCGGCACCGGCCCAGCTTGCCCGATCGGCGCCGCTCGGGCCCGACCAGGCCGGCGCGTCTGCGAAGATCTACCCCCATGCTCCGCCTCGTTCTGCCGAAGGGCTCGCTCGAACGCGCCACCATGCAGCTCTTCGAGGACGCCGACCTCGCCGTGAGCCGGGCCTCCGACGTGGCCTACCGCGCCAGCATCGCCGACCCCCGCATCGACGAGGTCCGCATCCTGCGCCCGCAGGAGATCCCGGTCTACGTGGCCGACGGCCTCTTCGATCTGGGCATCACCGGACGCGATTGCATCGAGGAGCGGGGGAGCGAGGTCATGTCCCTCGGCGAGCTGAGCTACTCCAAGGCCACCGCCAACCCCGCCCGGGTCGTCCTCGCGGTCGGGGCGGATTCGCCGGCGCACACGCTGGCCGAGTTGGCTGCCTCCGTGGCGGAGCGCCCGGGCCGCCTACGCGTCAGCACCGAGTACCCCGAGCTGACGCGCCGGGCGCTGGAAGCGCACGGGATCGACGCCGCCATCGCGCTCTCCTACGGAGCCACCGAGGCCAAGGTGCCCGACATTGCCGACGCCGTCGTCGACATGACCGAGACCGGCAGCGCGCTGCGCGCCGCCGGGCTGCGTGTGATCGAGACGCTGCTGGTGTCGCACACCGAACTGATCGCCAATCCGGCGGCCGCGGCGGACCCGGACAAGCGTCACGCCATGGAGCAGATCCTCACCCTGCTGCAGGGCACGCTCGAGGCGCGGGGCAAGGTGCTGGTCAAGCTCAACGTCGAAGCGGAGAACCTCGACAAGGTCATCGCCGTCCTGCCCGCCATGCGCGCGCCGACCATCTCGGAGCTTTCCGGCGGTGGTGCCTTCGCGCTCGAGGCCGTGGTGGCCAAGGCCGACATCAACATCCTCATCCCGGCGCTGCGCGACCAGGGAGCGAGCGACATCCTGGAGATCCCGCTGTCCAAGATCGTCCACTGACGTGGCCGGCCCGGTCCCTTCCGCCGGACCGCACCAGGGGCGGGTGGCGTCGTTCGACCCGAGGCGGGGCCTGGGCGAAGTCGACGACGAGGACGGGACGACGTACGGGTTCCACGCCACGGCCATCGCAGACGGGAGCCGGCACATCGAGGTCGGCGCCAGCGTCGTGTTCACCATCTCCCCGGGCCACCGCGGACTCTACGAGGCGCGCTCGCTGTCGCCGGTTGCCGGGTTCGCCGATCCGGCCCGCTGAGGGGCCACGCCGGGCCATGGAGCGGGCTCCCACCGTGCCGCCGGCTCACTGCGGCCTTTCGCTGACCGCGGTCTCCCACCAGCGCCCGGCGTAGCGGGCCGCGAAGAGGTCCAGGGCCGATTCCACCCCGGCCCGGTCGCCCGTGGCCAGCAGGTCCAAAAGCAACCCGCGCGTCACCGCTAGCCCGAGACGGGCATGGGTCCGCGCCACGTCCGCCGGCACGCCCCAGGGGGCGGTGAGTTCCACGTTGGCATCGAGCCAATGGGACACGTCGTCGTCGAGGAGCGCCCGGATCGACCCGTCACCTTGCAGGGCCCGGCCATAGAGCGCGAAGAACAGACGCTCGAAGTCGCCCAGCGCGGGGTCGGCCAGGTAGGCCCACATCCGGCGGATCACCGCGTCGGACTGGCCGGGTACGTCCTCACCGAGGTCCTGGAGGCGCCGCTGCGTCCTGGCCTCCACCTCGCGGACGACCGCAAGCAGAAGGCCGTCTTTGGACCCGAAGTGGTACAGCAGCATGCGATGGCTGGTCCCGACGGCCTCGGCGATGCGACGGAGGCTCTGATCGGCCAGCCCCTCCGCCGTGAAGTGCGTGACGACTGCGTCGAGGAGGCGCTGACGGGGAGCGGCCGCCTCCGCCTCGTCCCCGGGTGCCGGGCCCCCGCCCGCTTCCCCGTCTCCGGTGTGCTCGCCTCCCGCTTGTCCCGTCATGTACCAAATGGTACACTTCTCCGAGACCGACACGTGGGAGGACAGCCATGGCCCAAAAGGTGATCGACGTGACCGTTACGACCGGCGCCGATCCGGCCTCTGTGTACGCGCTCTTGGCGGACGGCTCGACCTGGCCCGAGTGGTCACCCATCGACTCGTTCGAGCTGATCGCAGCCGGGAACGGGACGCCCGAGGGCCTCGGCGCCGTCCGGCTGTTCACCACGGGTCGCCACAAGAGCCGAGAGCGGGTCGTGACATGCCAGCCCGGGAAGGTCTTCGCCTACGAGTTGGAGGCGGGGCTGCCGCTGCGGGACTACCGGGCGGTGGTCACGCTGACGTCGTCGCCCCGAGGCACGGGCATCAACTGGCGCTCGAGCTTCCGGCCCAAGGTGCCCGGCACGGGCTGGCTCTACCGCCGCGAGCTGGGCAAGTTCATCGGACGGACCGTGGCTGGTCTTGCCGCGGCAGCCGACCGGGCCCGCAGTACCTAATTCAGGTCGTGGCCTGCGCTGGCGGCGCCCTCTGCGCTGCTTTTCTCCGCCCCCTCGAGGCTCACGAAGGCCAGGCGGAGCTGGGAGAGCGACTCCAGTAGCGCCGGTTCCGCCTCACCCAGGCGGCCCCGCAGCCCCTCGAGCAGGGCGCCGAGACCGTCGATGGCCAGGCGGGCCTGGAAGAGCTGGGGCGGGGTCTGGGAGAGGTAGATGGCGGCCAGCTCGAAGAGCCCGTAGCAGTGGTTGGCCACCACGACCTCTGCCGGCGTGTGGGCCAATTGGGCCCGCATGGCTTCGACCTCGGCCTGGCCCGCCGCCTGCTCCTCGGTCAGTGGGGCCTCGCGCGACGTCGCTGTGACGTCGGAGTCGTCCCCCGGGTCGCCGGGCGGAGAAGCGTCGTCGTTCCCTTCCTCCTTGGGGAAATGCTCTCCTGACGGTGTCCACAGGCTGCTCATGCTGGTACCCTATGCTCCTTGACTACATGGAAGCGGGGCCCCCACTGAGCGGCCTCCACCTGGCCACCACCCCGCCACAGCGGGGCGCAGCGTGCGCCAGGTCGATCTCCTCTCGGGCGCGGGCTCTGCTCGCAGGTCGGCCTCGCTCCACCGTTTGGCTTGCGGAAGGACCGCCGGCCCGAGTGAGAGGTGTGATGTCGCATCGTCGCTGAAACCACAACTGAGCACCGGATCAATGACCGAATCCGTGCCCGTGAAGTCCGGCTCGTGGACCCCGATGGTGTGCAACTAGGCATCAAGCCGCTCCCCGAGGCCCTGGCGATCGCCAAGGAGCTCGATCTCGACCTCGTCGAAGTCGCCCCCATGGCCAACCCGCCCGTGTGCCGGATCATGGACTTCGGCAAGTTCAAGTTCGACGAGGCCCAGCGGGCCAAGGAGAGCCGCCGCAAGACGGTCCACGTCGGGATCAAGGAGATGAAGTACCGGCCGAAAATCGGTCCGGGGGACTTCGACACCAAGACCCGGCAGGTGGCCAAGTTCTTGGGCGAGGGACACAAGGTCAAGATCACGATCATGTTCCGAGGCCGAGAGGTGTACCACCCCGAGCACGGGAAGCGGATCCTTGACCGCATCGCCGAGCAGATGGAGGGCATCGCCAAGGTGGAAGCCGAGCCCAAGCTCGACAACCGCAACATGATCATGGTGCTCGCTCCCGACAAGCGGGCGCGCCAGGCTGCCCAGTCCAGGGAAAAGGCCCAGCAGCGCACCGAGAAGCCGGGCGCAACGGACTCTCCGCAAGCGGCTGCCAGTCCGGCAGCCGGGAACGGGGCGAGCGAAGTCCCGGCCTCCCCTTCCCAGGGGAACGGAACCGCGCCGGCCGTCGGTGGGAGCAACGGGGTCAGCGACGTCGCAGCATCAGCCGAAGAAGGATGACGTCATGCCGAAGATGAAGACAGACCGGGGCGCCGCCAAGCGCATCAAGGTGACCGCCTCCGGCCGGTTGCGCCGGCGCAAGGCCTTCCGCTCGCACATTCTTGAGAAGAAGAGCAGCGTCCGGACGCGTCGGCTCGGCCGCGAGGCCGACATCTCCAAGGCGGACGAGCGGGCGACGCGCCGGATGCTCGGCATCTGAGCACGGCGATCTTCACCGCGCTCCCGGCGCACACCGATCTGACCCACCGAGAATCTTGATGAGAGGAGCACCCCCATGGCCAGAGTGAAGCGGTCCGTTCACGGCCGCAAGCACCATCGCGCTGTCCTCGAGCAGGCGAAGGGGTACTACGGGAACAAGAGTCGCTCCTACCGGGCGGCCAACGAGCAGCTCATGCACTCGATGCAGTACGCCTTCCGGGACCGTCGTGCCCGGAAAGGCGATTTCCGCAAGCTGTGGATCCAGCGGATCAACGCCGGAGCCCGCCAGCACGGCATGAGCTACAGCCGGCTGATCAACGGGTTGCACCTGGCCGGCGTCGAGGTCGACCGAAAGGTCCTGGCCGACCTCGCTGTCAGCGATCCCGAGGCATTCGGTGCCCTCGTGGCGACCGCGCAGGACGCATTGTCCACCGCGCCCGTCGCCGAGGTCGCTTCCTGACCCAGCGGCTGGCCTTCTCGCACCGGCGCGTCCGCCGGCTGCGCGGCCTGCTACAAAAGCGTTCGGCGCGCTGGGCCGAGCGCGCCTTCGTGGCCGAAGGGGCTGAGCTCATTCGGTCTGCGCTCGATGCGGAAGTTCCCGTCGAGTCCATGTACGTCTCGCCCGACGGCGCCGACGATCGTGGCGTCCAGGAGGTCTGCCGTCGCGCCGAAGCGGGCGGGGTGCGGGTGTTCCCTCTGGCCGCCGGTGTCCTCGAACGCGTCGCGGACACGGTCACGCCGCAACCGGTGCTGGCCGTGCTGCCCATGCTCGAGGAGCCCGAGCCCGGAACGGCACCGTGGTCGGCCCACGACGGGGCCTTGATCGTGGTCCTGGTCGACGTGCGCGATCCGGGCAATGCCGGCACCGTGCTGCGGGCGGCCGACGCCTCGGGCTCCGCGCTGGTGGTCTACGCCGGCGACTCGGTCGATCCCTACAACCCCAAGACGGTCCGCTCCTCGGCCGGCTCGCTCTTCCACGTGCCCCTGGCCGTGCGTCCCGACCCCCGGGCGCTGGCCACCGAGCTGTCGAGCGCCGGGTTCCGGACACTCGCGACCGTCGTGCGCGACGGAGAGGACTACGCCGGGTTCGACTGGATCGTCCCCACGGCCGTCTTTCTGGGCAACGAGTCGTCCGGGCTGCCTCCCGAGCTGGCCGGCGCCCTCTCGGGCACGCTGGCCATTCCGATGGCCGGGCGGGCCGAGTCACTCAATGTCGGCGTGGCCTGCGCCGTCGTCTGCTTCGAGGCGTTTCGCCAGCGACGAGGCGGCGGTGCCGCGCCACGTAGCATCTCGGGTGGCGGTTCGGACTGAAATGGTGACGGACGACAGGGATCTTGGCGACATGGCAACAGACAACGTGGACCTCGACATCGACGGCATCATCGTCGACGGTGTGCGGGCCATCGAGGCTGCCCCATCGACCGAGGACCTGAACCAGGTCGACACGGAGTTCTTGGGCAAGCGCTCGGCGCTGACCCGTGCCCACCGTGCCCTGGGGGACCTCGACCCCGAGGCACGCCGGCACGCCGGCCGCCTCCTCGGCGAGGCACAGGGGCAACTGAAGGCGTTGCTGGCGGCGCGGCGTGCCGAACTGGCGGAGGCCGAGCGCGCCGAGGCCCTTCTGGCCGATCGGCTCGACCTGACAGAGGTCATCCCCGACCAGGTGCGCACGGCGCCGAGGCGCGGGCACCTGCATCCCGCCAGCCAGGCCCGGGCCGAGCTCGAGGACGTCTTCGTGGGCATGGGTTTCACCGTTGCCGAGGGGCCCGAAGCGGAGACAGATTGGTACAACTTCGAAGCGCTCAACATCCCACCTGCGCATCCAGCGCGTGGCATGTACGACACCATGTACCTCGACATCGGTGAGCCCGAGACGGTGCTGCTGCGCACGCACACGTCACCGGTGCAGATCCACCTGATGGAGGCGGCGGTGCGCGACGACTCTCTGCCGATCCACGCCGTCATGCCGGGCAAGTGCTTCCGCCTCGACACGCCCGACGCCCGCCACCTGCCCGTGTTCAATCAGATCGAAGGGCTGGTGGTCGACCGGGGCATCACCTTCGGTGACCTCGCCGGCACCATTCAGGCCTTCACCGAGGCCTACTTCGGCCCGGGCATGCGCGCACGGCTGCGTCCGGCCTACTTCCCGTTCACCGAGCCGTCCGCCGAGTACGAAATCACCTGCACGGTTTGTCTGGGCGAAGGCTGCCGCACCTGCTCGCAGACGGGCTGGATCGAGCTCGGTGGCTGCGGCATGGTCGATCCTGCCGTCTTCGCCGCCGTGGGCATCGACGCCGACGTCTGGTCCGGCTTCGCGTTCGGGTTCGGCATCGACCGGTTGGCGCAGATGCGTCACGCCATCCCAGACATGCGCTCCTTCCTCGAGAACGACATCCGCTTCCTCTCGCAGTTCTGAACTCACCCCACAACGAGAAAGTCCCCCGTGCGCGCACCGCTCAGCTGGCTTCGTGATTTCGCTCCGTTTCCCGACGACGTCGGGGCACTGCGTGACGCCCTGGACGACCTCGGGCTCGTGGTCGAGGCGATCGAGCACGTCGGCGAAGGGCTCGGCGAGGTGGTGGTGGGACGGGTGCTCGACATCCGCCCGATCAAGGGTGCCGACAAAATCCGCCTCACCGTCGTCGATGGCGGCGGAGCGGAGCCACTCGAGATCGTCTGCGGTGCGACCAACTTCGAGGTGGGGGACCGGGTGCCGCTCGCGCCGGTCGGTGCGATCCTGCCCGGTGACTTCGAAATCAGCCAGCGCAAGCTGCGCGGCGTGACCTCCGACGGCATGCTGTGCTCCGGCAAGGAGCTCGGCCTCACCGACGACGCTGCCGGCCTCCTGATTCTCGGTGACGAGGAGCCGGGCGAGCCCGGCACCCCGATCATGGAGGCGCTCGGGCTGCGGGTCGACACCGTCTTCGACATCACGGTCGAGGGCAACCGCCCGGACGCCTGGTGCATGTCGGGGATCGCCCGCGACCTCGCCGGGCGCCTGGGACTGCCGTTCACGCTGCGCGAGCCGCCAGAGCCCGCCGCCAGCGGCTGGCCGGTGGAGGAGGCGGCGAGCGCGTCGGTAGATGCGACGGACCTCTGCCCGCGCCTCACCGTGTCCGTGCTGCGCGACGTCACTGTAGGGCCCTCACCGAGCTGGATTGCCCGGCGCCTGCTGCTGGCCGGCATGCGCCCGATCAACAACGTCGTCGACGCGTCGAACTACGTGATGCTCGAGCTGGGCCAGCCGACGCATCCCTACGACCTGTCCCTCCTGCCCGGCCGCGGGCTGAGCGTCCGCCGCGCCCGGCCGGGCGAGACGGTCGAGACGCTCGACGGAGTGCAGCGCAGGGTAGGGGAGCAGGGTAGGAGCCTCGGCGACACCGGCGAGGACTGCCTGATCTGTGACGCCGAGGGCGCTCCCGTCGGCATCGGCGGGATCATGGGCGGTGCCTCGTCGGAGATCGCTGCGACCACGACGGAGGTCTTGCTCGAGGCGGCCTACTTCACGCCCATGGCCATTGCGCGCGACATCCAAGCGCCTCGGGCTGCGCACGGAGGCATCGGCGCGCTTCGAACGCGGTGTCGACCCGTGGGTGATCGAGCCGTCCGTGCGGCGCTTCTGCGAGCTGCTGGCGCAAAGTGCGCCGAGCCTTTCGATCGCCGACGGCATGCTCGACGTGCGGGGCGACGTGCCCGAGCCCTTCGTCGTCTCGCTGCCGATCACACGGGTGCACAGCCAGATCGGCGTGGCGCTCGGTCCCAGCGAAATCGCTCGCCTCATTGAGCCGATCGGGTTCACGGTGCTGGACGGAGGCGGCGGGGACGACGGCATCTTGGCCGTCCAGGTGCCGACCAACCGTCCCGACATCCGTCCCGAGCCGTACGGCGTCGACGACATCATCGAGGAGATCGCGCGCACGTTCGGCTACTCCAATGTGCCGCGCCGCGTCCCCACCTGGCCGCAGCCGGGCCGGCTGACGGCACTGCAGCGCTCTCGCCGGGAGACCAAGGACGTGCTGCGGGGCTTGGGCGTGTCGGAAGGCTGGACCGACAGCTTCGTCTCGGCCAACGCGCACGACGACGTCGACCTCGTCGGGCCGGCGGTGCTGGTGGCCAACCCTCTCGATGCGGAAAAGCCCTTCTTGCGGCGGTCGCTCCTGCCGGGCCTTCTGGGGGCGCTGGCCTACAACGCCAGCCGGCGGCAGTCGGACGTGCGACTGTTCGAGGTCGGAGTGGTCTTCTCGCATCCGGGCGCCGGCTTGGCACGGGTCGTCGAACGCAGCGGGGCCGGCGGCACCGAGCGAGCCGAACTGCCGGGCGAGCGTGAGCTCCTCTCGGCGGTCTTCGCCGGGGAGGAGGACGATGCGCGTTCGGCGGTGGCGGCGTGGCACGTGCTGGCGGACGCGCTCCGCCTGGACGGGGTGCGCCTCATCCCGCCGGGTGACGGCGCCCCCCCGCTGCCTGGTCTGCACCCGACCCGCTCGGCGCATCTCATGGTTCGGGCCGGCAGCCTGGACGAGGTCACCCTCGGCGCCGTGGGCGAGATCGACCCCGCCGTCGCGGCGCGCTTCGACCTGAGGCGCACAACAGGCGGCAGCACGGTGGCCCGGCGCGTCGGGTGGCTCGAGGTCGACCTGGGCGTCCTGTTCGACGAGGAGAAGGTGCCGCGCCGCATCACCGTGGGCGGTGCGGTGAGCCGCTTCCCTTCATCGGACATCGATCTGGCCTTCGTGGTGGCCGACCGGCATCCCGCCGACGCTGTGGCCGACGCCTTGCGGCTCGCCGGCGGTGACCTCCTGGAGTCCGTGCACCTGTTCGACGTCTACCGGGGTACGGGCATCGACGTCGGTGCGCGTAGCCTGGCCTATCGGCTGCGCTTCTGCGCGGACGATCGCACCCTCACGGACGAGGAGGTGGGCGGGCTGCGCACCCGCTGCATCGACGCCGTGGCCGAGGAGTTCGGCGCCGTCCTGCGCTGAACGGGCTTCGCCGTGGCAAGGTGATCCGGTGCAGGTGCGCCTGGTCGATCCGTCGAACGACGACGAGCTGGCTGCATGGGCCGCCGTCCTGAGGGCGAGCGACGAGGACCTCTGGCCGGATCTCACCGGCTTCGCCCTGCCGGACATCCGTGCCTTCGCTCGGCACGGCGGCCCGTCGAGGAGGTTCGACCTCCTGTCGGCGTTCGACCCCGGCGGTCTGCTGCTCGGCGTGGGGATGATGGAGCTGCCTTTGCGTGACAACCAGCGCAGCGCAGAAGTCACAGTGGCGGTACACCCGGCCCACCGGCGCCGCGGCGTGGGGACGGCCCTGGTCGAAGGGATGGCCGAGCATGCACGCGCGGAGCGCCGTGCCGTGCTCAATGCCCTTGTGGACGTACCACTCCATGGCGCCGCCGATCATCCCTCGCTCTCGTTCGCTCCGAAGCTCGGCTTCGAGGCTGTGCTGGACGGCAATATCCGCCGCCTGAGCGTGCCGATCGCCGACGCGCGCGCGGACGAGCTGCGCGCCGAGGTTGCGCGAGCGCCCGCTGCCGATGCGTATCGCACGGAGACGTTCGAGGCGCCCTGGCCGGCGAAATACCTCCGGGACCAGTGCACGCTCTTCCGGTGCATGTCGACGGACGAGCCACACGGCGACCAGGGTCACGAAGCGGAGATCTGGGACGCCGAGCGGGTTCGGGAGAACGAGGCACTGCGTGCCGCACGCGGCGCCCGCTTTCTGACCGCGGTGGCACAGCACGTCGCCTCCGGCCGGCTGGTGGCATGCACCGAGCTCACCATCGGCGCCGAAGCGCCGTGGCAGGCCTGGCAGATGCTGACCGTGGTGCACCCCGAGCACCGGGGTCACCGCCTCGGGTTGGCGATCAAGCTTGCAAACCTCCACGCCCTCGCTCTGCACGCACCCGAGGTCCGATCGATCGTCACCGGGAATGCCGCGGTGAACGCGCCGATGATCGCCGTGAACGACATGATGGGCTTCGAGGTGGCGGGGGAGGGCCACTTTTGGCAGAAGCAGCTGTGAGCAATTGCTCCATTCGGAACGGATGCCGGCCGCCCCTCGCCCGCTCAGATGCGATAGATGCGCTCCGCGTTCTCGGCGAAGAGCTTTGCACGGGACTCCTCGTCGAGGCCGGCCGTGAGCTCGCTGAACGTCGTATACAGCTCGTCGAAGGTGCCGTAGACAGCATCGACCGGAAAATTGCTGGCGAAAAAACAGCGATCGACGCCGAAGGCGCCCAGCGCGTATTCGATCCACGGCCCCAGAGCGTCGACATGCATCGAACCGAACGGCATGGCCAGACCGGACAACTTGCAGACGACGTGAGGCCCGACGGCGGCGAGGGCGTCGATCCCGGACTTCCAAAGCTCGAACTCCTCGGCGGCGCTCGAGCGGGGCCATCCGGTGTGCTCGACGACCACGGTCAGGTCGTCGACCCCGCCGAGGCCTGCGGCAGAGGAACCCAGCTCATCGGGGTGCGTCATCAACTCGAAGATGAGGTTCCGCTGCGCCAGGCCCCGGAGGACCTCGGGGGCCGGCAGCGGCTGATCCAGCCTGCCCATCGGACGGACCCCTCGGAAGCGGGCAGCAGTCATCTGTTGGTCGATGAGCTGGAGCGACTCCGCAATGCTGTCGGTCGGCGGAAGTCCTCCGATGATGGCGTCGGGGCCGCCGGCGGCGGCCGCGTCCCCATCGAGCGCGATGGTTTCGTCGACCGAGTGGCGGCCGGTGGCCGCCGCGACGTTCACGAACTTCTCGACGTTCCACCGAGCGGCCTCGCTCCGGTAGAGATCGATATCGAAAAGGCGGTGCATCCTCAATTGGTCACCGCCACCTTGTTGCGGTGGATGGGAGAGGTACGGGTACCAGTCGGTGCGTGCCGGGTCCCAGAGGTGCACGTGCGCGTCGACGACTCGGGCGGGCTGCGGCGTCATCGGTCCTCCTTCTCCGGCCAGGTCCCACCGTCAGGGACGATGTCTCGCAGGGCCGCGTCGAGCCACGGGGGGACGGCCGGGCCACCGTAGGTGACCGCACCGATGGGTCGGGGGTGGCTGCGCAGCCCGATCCAGCCGGCGCCCACGGCAAGCTCGGCGCCGGCGAGCGCGACGGCGTCGGGGTTGCAGAGGAGCTGGAAGACCAACTCGCCGGTTGCGTACGCCGCGTCCTCCCCGGGTGCTTCCATGCCGGCCGCGAAAGCGGTGACGCGCCCCTCGGTCGCGCCTGCCGCGACTCGGGCCTGTTGGGCGGCGGCCTGGGCCCGGCCGCGGCCCGACGGGGTGGAGGCATCGGTGAGCGTCACCAGTCGGATGGGTCTGCCCGTGCCGGCGGCGTAGTCCGTGGCCGCCCTGGCCCAGGCGGCATCGGCGTGCAGTCGAGGGACGAGTTCCCGGTGGTCCGCGAGCAGACGTTCCCAATCCGCGCCCGAGGACCCGGGAGATCGGGGGCCTGCGAGCGCGACAACGAGCGCATCGATCGGGCCCGATTGGTCGACGACGCGCTGCAGCGCGCCGGCGGCAGCGCCGAAGTCGGCCGCGACCCCGACGCCGTGGCAGGCGACGGACCGGGCCTCGAGCGCAGCCGTGATCGCGGCGGCCACGCCCGGACGGTCACTGACGACTGCACACGACGTGACCGGGACGATTGCGGCATCGACGCGGGCCGGCTCGTCGAAGATCTGTCCGAAGCGGGGGTTGGCTCCGCCGTCGGTCGACTGCGCCGCCTCGGACTTCGCAAAGGCGCGAGGAATCACTGACTGCAGGACACCCTCGAGGGATGCCACGTCGTCGGTACGGACCACTTCGAGCAAGCGGGGCCGATCGACCACCGCGACCTCCGACCCACCGGCGAAGAGCACCTGGCCCGAGCACCACCCGAAATCGTCGCTGACGAGGTGCGCACCCAACGGGCCCAGGTTCTCCGGTCCAGGGATCGAGCCGAGCGAAAGTCCGCCGCCACCCCCGGCTCTCCCCGCCTTGCGGGCCCGCTCCAGCGCCGCGGCCACCATACGGGTGTTGGCGATGGGGGACATTGCGTTGACCGTCACGCCCGGCGGCACCTGGCGACCGAGCTGCCACGTGAGGGCCGCGACGGCCCGCTTGGCGCTGCTGTACCCGCCGGCGTCGGCCGCGCGCCATCCCGAACCGGACGTGACCCCGAGGATGTGACCGTGCCCCGCGGAGGCCATGAGGGGTAGCGCGGCGTCGAGCACGTTGAGATAGCCCCCGAGATGGACGCTGAGCAGTGCGAGCCAATCTTCTTCGCTGCCCCGGGCGAAATAGGACTGACGGGTGATGCCGGCGACGTTGACGACGGCATCGAGCCGCCCGTGCTCGTCCACCAGCCTTCGGAACAGGTCGTGGAGCGCCGGACCGTCGGTGACCGATGCAGCCGACGCCTGGGCCGATCCACCCGCGGCGACGATGCGGCCTGCCGTGGTCTCCTCCGGCGCCGGCAGCGTTTCCGTCCCGTCGAGCGTGACGAGGGGATCGAGGGTAACGACGAACCAGCCGTTCCGGCCGAGCTCCTCTGCGACGGCCGCCCCGATGCCGCCTCCGCCGCCCGTCACGATGCAGACCTGTTGACGTGTGCTCACGGTGCGGTGGCTCGGACCTCGAGTTCCAGGCCCTCCAGGTCACCCGCGGTGAGCCATTGTTCGAGCACATCGCGGTAGCGGAACCAGTCACCCATGCCGACGCCGTAGTTCCCGTCGCGTGGGTTGATGAGCTCGGGGTGTCCCTCGTTGTTGACCCGCGACGGCGTACAGGCGGACATCACCGATCCGACGTCGATGTAGGCGCTGACGATCGCCTCGGTCCACGCCTCCTCGGCCTCGGCGCTGACGTCGAACACCTCGACGCTGCGCTCCCTCAGGAGGGAGATCGTCTTCCCGACGAACTCTGCGCCGAGCACCGCCAACTGGGTGTAGTTGACCGTCACTACGGACTGCTGCGTGGGCGCAGGCATGACGAACATGTTCGGAAAGCCACGGCTCATCATTCCGTACAAGCTGGCAGCCCCATCGGCCCACTTCTCGGCCAGGCTGAGGCCGCCTCTCCCGATGATGTCGTGGCCGGCCCGCCGAGCGAGTGGGGTCCGCTCCGGTTCGAATCCGGTGCCGTAAATGACGCAGTCGACCTCGTACTGCTTGCCATCGACGACCGGGCCGCGCTCGCTGATCCGCTCGATTCCGGCCGGGCAGTCGATCAGCGTCACGTTTGCACTGTTGAACGCCGGGAGGTACTCGTCGTGGAAGCAGGGTCTCTTGCAGATGTACCGGTAATATGGCTTGAGGATCTCGGCCGTGGCGGGATCGGACACGATTCCGTCGATCCGGTTCCGGTGCGCCTCCATGATGTTGTAGTCGATCTCTTCGGACCAGCGCGAGTACTCGCGCGGCGTCATCCCTTCGGGCATCAGGGGACGGACGGCGGCGTAGTCGTGCGTCCACCCGTCGTCGACCAGGTCGACGTCGGCGGGGAGGCCCATCATGAGAGCCTGGAAGTTGTCCATACGGGACCGCTGCCATCCCGGTTCGAGATCCTCGGCGAATGCCGGGTCGGTGGGCCGGTTGCCTCGTTCGCCGATGGCGGACGGCGTGCGCTGGAAGACGTAGAGGTGCTCGACGGATGCTGCGAGATCAGGAACACACTGGAGGCCGCTCGCCCCGGTGCCGACGAGGGCCACGACTTTGTCGGAAAGCTTGTCGAGTGGCTCGTGAGGTCCGCCGCCGGTGTAGTCGTAGTCCCAGCGGGCCGTATGAAAGGACGCCCCGGCGAAGTCCTCCATGCCCTCGATGTCGGGCAGCTTCAACAGGTTGAGAATTCCGACAGCGAGGACGTACCAGCGGCAGTCGACCTGGTCGCCGCGGTCGGTGTCGATGCGCCACCTCGCCAGCTCGTCATGCCACTCGGCGCGCAACACCCCTGTGTGGAAGAGGGCGTCGCCGGTGAGGTCGTACCGGTCGGCGATCGTTTCGAGGTGGCCAAGGATTTCCTCGCCGGCTGCGTAGCGCCGTGTGGGGACGTAGTCGAGCTCTTCGAGCATCGGAAGGTAGATGTAGGACTCGATGTCGCACATCACGCCCGGGTAGCGGTTCCAGTACCAGGTCCCTCCCACGCCTCCGGCCTCGTCGATGATGCGGATGCGCTCCAGACCCGCCTTGCGGAGCTGGACGCCGGCCAGGAGTCCCGCGATCCCGCCACCGACGATGACGACATCGACTTCGTCGGCGACTGGTTGACGTTCGGCTACGGGCGTGAACGGGTCGTCTCGGTAGTGAGAGAACTGCTCGTCAGCACGGAGGTCGCGAATGTCGGCGCGGCCCGGGATGAGTCGCTTGTCCCGTTCGGCGAGGTACTTGGCGCGGATCTCCTTGGGGTCGAATCCTGGGCCTGGTGGGTCGGGCCGATGCATATGCCCATATCAAAGCACTTCCCTGACGCCTGTGTCATACTTGTCGCGCTTTCTGCATCTCCCCAGTCGAGGGAGGGTGCTCAGAGGAGCGACGTGGGCTCAGTGGCGGCACCGGCGGGCCCGGAGGCGAGGCCACCGTTGCACGGCGGCCCAGCCCGAACCGATCCCGGGGCGAACCGGTCCCGGGGCGTAAGTGCGCCGGCGGGAATACGGGGCTCAGACCTTCTTGGCCAGCGGGATGTCGTAGAGCGCCGACCAGTTGGTGCTGACGATCCGCGCCTTGCTGGCGTCGGACAGCGGCAGCTTGTCGAACGAGTCCACCGCATGGGGGTACTTCGAGTCGCCGTGCGGGTAGTCCGTGGAGAAGATGATGCGTTCGTCACCGAAGGTCTCCACGAAGTGTGGCACGGTCACCTCGTCGGCTTCGACCGACACCCAGCAGTTGCGCTTGAAATACTCCGACGGCGGCATCGTGAGCTCTGGCGCCTCGTACCAGCCCGTCCACTCCCAGTGCTCGTCGAGGCGGTAGAGGAACCAGGGGGCCCACGAGCAGTTGCCCTCCAACAGGGCGACCTTGAGGTCGGGGAAGCGCTCGAGCACCCCGCCACCGCAGAGGCACGCCGTCACGAACTGGATACCCAGCGGCTGGCTGAAGGTGTGCCACAGCATGAGCTTGTCCAGCACCTCCAGGCCGAAATCGGGTGTCAGGTAGGTCTGGCCACCGCCGTGGAAGGAGAGGGGCACGCCGAGCCGCTGGATCTCGGCCCACAGCGGGTCGTAGGCCGGGTGGTGCCACGGTCGCCGGTTCACCGTCGCCGGTGGCAAGAAGATCGCCTTGAAGCCGAGCTCCTCCACGCAGCGCCTGGCCTCGAACACCGCACCTTCGACGTCGTGCGGCGCCACCATGCCGGCCCCGAACATGCGGTCTGGCGCGTGATCGCAGAAGTCCTTGAGCCAGTCGTTGTAGGCCCGGGCGATCGCCGTCGCGTACTCGGGCTCCAGCCCGTCGCTCCCGATCTGCTCCACCGAGTCCAGGCCGAGCACGAACAATCCGCGGGAGGGGAAGAGAACGGCCAGGTCCAGGCCCTCCGCGTTCATGGCGTCGATCTGCGACTGGGCGTCCCAGCCCCGGGCTTCGGACGCGGCGTAGACCGTGTCGTGCTCCTTTTGCCACCCCGTCTTGCGGCCCTCGACCCGCTGCGGGCGGGTGGCGCCCATGCGGAGCATGACGTTGTTCTTGACCCGCACCCGCATGTCGCGCGTGATCTCGGACAGCCCACGGGGCGCCGCGTGGGCGTAGGCCGGCTCGATGTAGCGCTCCCACAGGTCAGGAGGCTCCATGACGTGCAGGTCGCTGTCGCAGATGACGTGGTCGCGCAACCCCATGATTCTCGACCCCCCACACGGATCCCTGACACTGGCGTCAGCGCTCACTATACGCTCTCGTCCGGCGAGCGTCCCGGGGCGCGGCCAGGGCATTTCGACGACAAGGGGAGGCACGACGATGGCCATTGGCGTGATCGGACTGGGCAACATCGGTGGTGCCATTGCGGCCAACCTGGTGGCCGACGGCAACGAGGTCGTGGTGCACGACCTCGACGCCGACGCCGTGCAGGCGGTGACCGGGGCCACTGTCGCCACCGATGCCGCTGCTGTCGGCCAACGGGCCGACATCACCTTCCTGTCGCTGCCGACGCCGGACGTAGTCGCCGCGGTGGCCGACGCCTGGTCCGGCGCAGCGGCCCCCGGTTCCGTCCTCGTCGACCTCTCGACCAACAGCCCCGCGGCCGTGCGCGCACTGGGTGAACGCCTCGCCGCTTCCGGCCACCACCTGGTGGAGGCGCCGCTGACCGGGGGAGCGATCGGGGCGGAGCGGCGCATGCTCGTCTTCATGATGGGGGGCGACGACGAGGCGGTCGCCCGCGTGCGGCCGGTGCTCGAGCCGCTCGGCCGGGCCACCTTCCACGTCGGCGCCCTCGGACTGGGCAACACCATGAAGCTGCTCAACAGCCTCATTGCCTTCACGACGACGTGGGTCAGCCTCGAGGGGCTCGCCCTCGCGACCAAGGCCGGCATTGCCGTGCCGGACGCGGTCGAGATCCTGCGCACGGCCGGCGCGTCGAACTTCTACATCGACCGCCAGGTCGAGACCATCGATGGCCGCAACCGGCCGACGCAGTTCGCGCTCGAGCTCGCCGCCAAGGACGCCGGCCTCATCGTCGAGACGGGGAGCGCCCTCGACGTCCCCACCCCCGTGGCCGGCGCCATACGGGGCGTTCTCGAGAGCACGGTCGCGCAGGGTCTCGGTGGTGCCGATTGGAGCGAGCTGGTCACCTTCGCCGAGCGCCAAGCCGACGTGCTGCTGCGTTGGGGGCAGCCCTAGCTCAGTCGGTGCCGAGCACGTCGGCCGCCACCCGCATGGCGGAGCCGGCAGCCGGCACCCCGGCGTAAATCGAGACGTGCGTGAGGATCTCGACGATCTCCTCGCGCGTGATCCCGACGTTGAGTGCTCCCGCCAAGTGCGAGCGCAGCTCCTCGGGCTGGCCCAGCGCGGCCAACAGAGCCACGGTGATCATGGAGCGGTCGCGCACGGCCAGGCCGGGACGCGCCCACACGTCGCCGAACGCACTCTGCAGGACGTGGTCGTAGTACTCGGGCGCCAGCTTTGCCGCGGGGAACTGGCCCGTGGCGCCGGTCCTCGTGGCCGGCCACAACTGGCCCTGAATCTCGCGGCCGGCGGCCCGGCGTTCGTCGCTGGTCGTCATGCTCAGCTCCTCTCCACTCCCAACAGATTGACGGTGGCGATGCTGCCTCCCCCGACGAGATGCGTCAGCGCGACTCGTGCGTCCTCGACCTGCCGTCCGGTCGCCTCGCCGCGCAGTTGCAGCACCGCCTCGTGCAGCATGGCCACGCCGGTCGGTCCCCCCGGGTGGCCCCGTGCCAGCAGCCCCCCATCGGTATTGAACGGAATGCGCCCCCCGGGGCCGGTCTCGCCCTCGACGACGAGCTTCTCGCCCTCCCCCTCGGCACAGAACCCCAGGAGCTCGTAGTACTCGAGCTCCTCGTTCACGAAGGCGTCGTGGCAGTACGCCACGCTGACGTCCTCGGGTCCGAGTCCCGCCGCTTCGTAGCACTCGAGGGCCGTGTCCCTGGTCATGGTGGCGGGTCCGACCACCGGTCCGACGAAGGTGTGGCCCGGCGAGTACGTTTCCGACGTCAACGCCGAGGCCAAGGCTCGCACCAGGGGCCGGCCGGGCTGCCGGGCGCGCACCAGATCCTCGCGGGCCACGATGATGCAGGCCGCACCGTCGTCAGGCGGGCAGCACATCATCGTCGTCAGCGGTTCGGCCACCATGCGCGCCGCCAGGACTTCCTCCGCGGTCACGGTGTGGTCGGACTGGCGGTGGGCGGTCGGGCACCTGGCCCCGTAGTTCCAGTTCTTCGCAGCGATGGTGGCGAAGTGCTCCGGCGTCGTGCCGCGCTCGTGCATGCGGCGCTGGGCCCACAAGGCGAAATAGGCGGCCGGCAGGATCGGCGCGTCGATCTGGTCCCGCCCTGCCCCGCGTCCGCCACTGCCGGTCATGTCGGTGAACTTGTCGAAGCACAACGCCATCGCGACATCGGCACGGCCCGAAGAGACCGCCCATGCGGCCTCGCGGAAGGCGACCAGCCCGGTCGCTGACGCGTTCTCAATATGCGTCACGGGCAAACCGGTCAAGCCGAACTCCTTCATGGCCTTGATGCCCAGCATCGATGCCGGCTGGATGTAGCCGACGAATGCCTCGTCGACGTCGGCCAGCGTCAGTCCCGCGTCGTGCAGTGCCAGCAGCCCGGCGTCGCGGGCCAGGTGCGCGCCGGGCGTGTCCCTGAACATGCCGAAGCGGACCATGCCGACACCGGCCACCGCGACGCCGTCGAATCGGAGACCGTGTTTCATGCGTCGCCGCTTCCCGGCACCGGCCTGAAGCGGTAGATGACCACGTCGTCGCCGTCGCCGTTCTGTCGCAGTGTCTCGAGGTCGATCTCCACCGTTGCGCCGATGGCGAACTCGTCGCGCGCGCCGGAGAGGATCGACTGCACCCGCGGACCCTCGGGCAAGTCGACCTGGGCCACGCCGTAGCCCGCCACCTCGGCGTCCTTCTTGCCGAAGAGCGGGACGTGACAATACGTCCAGGTGTGGATGGTGCCCTGCGTCGACAGTTCGGTGTCCTCCGTGCCCTCGTGCAGGCACTTGGCACAGACCAGCCGACGTGGGAAGAACACCTCCCCGCAGGCGGGGCAGCGGCTCCCGAGCAGGCGCGGTTGCCCGGCCGGGTCGTCGGGAATCCGGAAGAACCCTTCCTCGATGGGGACTCGGGCCATGGCGCACGGGATGCTAGGCGGGTACATGCACGTGGCCAAAAACGGACACTGAGGGGGCGCGGGCCATGGCGCGCCGTGGGAGGCTGTGTCACCTGGAGCCCCGGCTCCTCGCGGCGCGCCGGGAGGGCTCCAAAACGACCATGTCGCATGAATATGCAGATCTGTGTATACTCATGCGATGAAGGCAGGGATCCTCGGGGCGTCGGGGTACACCGGGTCTGAGCTGTTGCGCTTGCTCGCCGGGCATCCCGAGTTCGAGGTCGCCGTGGCCACGGCCCACTCCCATGCCGGCGAGGTCGTCGGCACCCACACGCCGTCGCTGGCCGCGGCCTATCCGGGTCTGGTCTACGGCGACAACGACCCTGCCCATTTCGACGGACTCGACCTCGTGTTCTGCGGCCTGCCCCACGGGGAGTCCCAGCGGATCGTCCCGGAGCTGCGATCGCGGGTGGGCCTCGTCGTCGACCTCGCCGCTGACTTTCGCTTGAGGGACGCCGCGCTCTACCCCCAGTGGTACGGCACAGAGCACAGCGGACCGGAGCTGCTCGCCGAAGCCGTCTACGGGTTGCCCGAGCTGTTCCGCGAGGGACTGGCAGGGGCCACGCTCATTGCCGCCGCCGGCTGTTACCCGACGTCGGCCGGGCTGGCTCTGGCCCCCTTGGTCCGGGCCGGCCTGCTGGAGCGGGCCGGCATCGTGGTCGACGCCGCGTCGGGCGTGTCGGGCGCCGGCCGCGGCCTCAAGGAGTCGTTGCACTTCGGAACCGTCGACGAGGACTTCACGGCCTACGGCTTGCTGACGCACCGCCACACTCCCGAGATGGAGCAGATCATCGGCGGGGAGGTGCTCTTCACCCCGCATCTCGCACCGATGGTGCGCGGCATTCTCGCCACCTGTTACGCGCTGGCCCGCCGCGGGCACCGCGCCGACGACCGGATCGGTGATGGCGGCCCTCCACGAGGCCTATGACGCCGAGCCGTTCGTTGTCGTGACCGACGACCCGCCCTCGACCAAGTCCACGTCGGGCGCCAACGCCGCCCACATCACGGCGCGGGTCGATCCACGCACCGGCTGGGTGGTCGCGTTGTGCGCGCTCGACAACCTCGTGAAGGGCGCGTCGGGCCAGGCGATCCAGTGTGCCAATGCGGCCCTCGGTCTCCCGGAGACCACGGGGCTACCGATCGCCGGGGTCTACCCGTGAGCGTCAACGCTCCCCGGGGCTTCGTCGCCGTCGGGGGGTACGCCGGCATCAAGGCAGCCAAGGCCCATGACGTCGCGGTGGTCGCCACTGCTGATGGCCGGGCTGTCCCTGCCGCCGGTGTCTTCACGAGCAACCTGGCTGCGGCCGCTCCCGTGCAGGTGAGCCGGGCCCACCTCGCCGCGACCGGGGGCCGGGCTGCTGGGGTCATCCTGACCTCGGGCAACGCCAATGCTGCGACCGGAGTGCCGGGCCGGGAGGCCGCCGAACGGCTGTGCACGGCGGTGGCCGGTGACATCGGTGCGACTGCGGAGGAGATCCTGATCTGCCAGACGGGCCTCATCGGCATCCCGTTCCCCATCGATCACGTCATCCCGGAGATCGAGCCCATCGTCATGGCGCGCACCGAACGGGCAGAGTCGGCGGCCCAGGCCGCCCGGGCCATCATGACGACCGACACGGTTCCCAAGGAGGTCGTCGTCTCCGGCGACGGCTTCACGGTGGGCGCGATGGCCAAGGGCGCCGCCATGCTGGCGCCGAACATGGCGACCATGCTCGCACTGTGTACGACGGATGCCGCTGTCGACCACGCCACCTTGCAGACCGCGCTGCGGGAGGCGGTTGCCGCGTCCTTCAACACGATCACGGTCGACGGGAGCACGTCTACGAATGACACCGTGCTCGTCCTGGCCAACGGACTTGGCTCCAGCCCGTCCCCGTCCGCGTTGACGGCCGCGCTCTACGAGGCCTGCCGGTCTCTCGCCGAGCAGATGGTGGACGACGCGGAAGGGGCGACCAAGGTGGCCCACGTGCACGTGCGAGGAGCGGTGAGCGATGAGGCGGCGCACATCGCGGCGCGCCGGGTGGCCGACTCCATGCTCGTGCAGTGTTCGCTCTTCGGTGAAGACCCGTACTGGGGGCGCATCATCTCCGAGCTCGGCTCGGCCGGGACGCCCTTCGACATCGACCGGGTGTTGCTCGCCTACGGGAGCACCGTGGTGTGCGCCGGCGGTGTGGGCGTGCCCCATGACGCCGCAGCCGTGGCTGCCCACATGGCGGGCCGGCACATCGTGCTGGAATGCGACCTGGGCCTCGGGTCCGGCGAGTCGGTGGTTCTCGGGACCGACCTGGGCTACGGCTACATCGACGAGAACCGGACCACCTCGTGACCGCTCGCGAGGTGCACAGTGTGCCGCCGAAGGTCACGCGGGCCCAAAAGGCGGCAGCAGCCAAGACTGCCTCGGTGCTGGTCGAGGCGCTGCCCTACATCC
The DNA here is from genome assembly GCA_963850185.1 of uncultured Acidimicrobiaceae bacterium. Classification (GTDB taxonomy): domain Bacteria; phylum Actinomycetota; class Acidimicrobiia; order Acidimicrobiales; family RAAP-2; genus Bog-473. The sequence goes on along the minus strand of CAWKKE010000016.1, from coordinate 76,506 downwards.
GCCGCTTCTGGGAGAAGATCGTCGTGGTCAAGTACGGCGGCAACGCGCTGCACGCGGCGGACGGGGACGGCGCGGACGCACCTGGCGACGCACTGGCCGCCTTCGCGGAGGACGTGGTCCTCATCCGCGCCGTGGGCATGCTGCCCGTGGTGGTGCACGGCGGCGGACCGCAGATCGGTGCCCTGATGGAGAGGCTCGGGAAGGAGACAGAGTTTCGCAACGGGTTGCGGGTCACCGATGCCGACACGCTCGACATCGCCCGGATGGTCCTCGTCGGCAAGGTCAATCGCGACATCGTCTCCGCCATCAACGTCCATGGGCCGATCGCCGTCGGGTTGTCGGGTGAGGATGCCAATCTCATCACTGCCGCACCGCGTCACGCCGACCTCGGTTTCGTCGGCAACGTGACACTCGTCGACCCCACCATGCTCGAGCGCCTGCTGGCAGAAGGGCTGATCCCGGTCGTGGCGACCATCGGCGCCGATGAATCGGGGCAGGCGTACAACATCAACGCCGACACGGTGGCCGGTGCGCTGGCGGAGGCGCTGGCAGCCGAAAAGCTGATCTTCTTGACCGACATCGAGGGACTCCGGGTCGTGGCCGACGACCCGGCGACGGTGATCCATCAGGCCTCTGCCGCGGTGATCGACGAGATCGTGCGCGACGGGGTGTGCAGGGCGGCATGATCCCGAAGGTCGAGGCGTGTGCCAACGCCGTGCGTGCCGGTGTCGGCCAGGCCCATATTTTGGACGGCCGTGAACCGCATGCGCTGCTGCTGGAGCTCTTCACCGACTCGGGTGTCGGGACGATGGTGGTGCCGTGAGCAACCCTGATGTGACGCTGCATGCTCCGAATGAGCGGTCGGCCCTCATGCGCACCTACGCCGATCCGCCGGCCACCTTCGTGCGGGGCGAGGGCACGGTGCTCTACGACGCCGACGGAGGCGAGTATCTCGACTTCATCACCGGCCTGGCCGTGGTGTCGCTGGGCCACGCGCACCCCGTCGTGGCCGACGCTGTCGCAGAGCAGGCGCGCACGCTCAGCCACGTGTCCAACCTCTACGGCAACACGTTGGCGCCCGAGGTGGCGCGCACCATCGACCGTTTGATCAACGGTGGGAGCGGGCAGGCCGGCGGCCAGGTCTTCTTCGCCAATTCCGGGGCGGAGGCCAACGAGTGCGCCCTCAAGCTGGCCCGTCGCTGGGCCGGGCTCGGCCGTCACGTTGTGATCAGCGCCGACAACGCCTTCCACGGCCGCACACTGGCCACGCTCACCGCGACCGGTCAGCCCGAGAAGCAGGCGCCGTTCGTCCCGCTCCCCGAAGGTTTCGTCCATGTGCCGTACGACGACGTCGCCGCGCTCGACAACGCGCTCGACCCGGACACTGTCGCAGCTGTGCTGTTGGAGCCCCTCCAGGGTGAGGGCGGTGTCATGGTCCCGAGCTCGGACTACCTGGGTGCGGTCCGGGCGCTCTGCACGGAGCGCAACGCGTTGCTCATGCTCGACGAGGTGCAGACCGGTCTCGGCCGGACCGGTCACTGGTTCGCCTTCCAGGCCCAGGGTCTCGAGCCCGATGTCGTGACGATGGCCAAGGCGCTCGGCAACGGCATGCCGGTCGGGGCCTGCTGGGCCCGGGCCGAGGTGGCGGCTGCGTTCGGGCCGGGCGATCACGGGTCGACCTTCGGGGGACAGCCGCTCGCCCTGGCGGCGGTCAAGGCCACCCTCGCCGTGATGGAAGCCGAGGACGTCTGCCGTCGCGCCCGTGAGGGCGGCGCGCGCCTCGCAGCAGGGCTGGCGCGGCTGCCGGGTGTCGTCTCGGTACGCGGCGCCGGGCTGCTCTTGGCGGCGCAGCTCGACGCCCCGGTGGCCAAGAATGCCGCGGCTTGGGCGCTGGCGCACGGCCTGTTGGTCAACCCCGTGCGGCCCGACGCCATCCGCGTGGCGCCGCCCCTGCTGGTACGCCAGGACGAAATCGACACGGCGCTGGGCGTCCTCGGTGAGGCGCTGGCCGCGGCGCTGGCCGGCAGCCGATCGCGTCCGGCGTAGAGAGGGGAGGGTCAGGCGTATGCGCAATTTCTTCGACATCGACGATCTCGACCCGGGCGCCTGGGATCGGTTGCTCGCGCTCGCGCTCGACCCGCCCGCAAATGCGCCGCTGGCCGGACAGGGCGTGGCATTGCTCTTCCAGAAGCCGTCGGCGCGGACCCGCAACTCCACCGAAATGGCGGTGGTCGACCTGGGCGGGCACCCCGTCTACATCCAGGGGACCGAGGTCGGCCTGGACGAGCGCGAGACTGCCGAGGACGTCGCCCGGACCCTGGCCTGCTACCACCGTGTGCTCTGCGCGCGGGTGTTCGAGCACGCCGTGCTGGTGCGCATGGCGGCCGCGCTGGAACGGAGCGGCTTCGACGTCCCGGTGGTGAACCTGCTCTGCGACACGGCGCACCCGTGCCAGGCCGTGGCGGACGTGCTCACCATGCGCGAGGCGCTGGGCCCGTTGGCCGGCCGTGTCCTGACATACGTCGGCGACGGCAACAACATGGCGCGTTCGCTGGCCGAAGCGGCGCTGCTCGAGGGCATGGAGGTGCGCTTCGCCATGCCGGCGGCCTACGCGTTCACCGGGGAGGATCTGGCCGGGCTGCAGGCCTTCGGGGACCGCATGGGGCGGGGCGGGACCGTGCAGGTGACCGACGACCCCGGTCTCGCCGCCAAGGACGCCGCCGTCCTCTACACCGACGTCTGGACCAGCATGGGCCAGGAAGAGGAGCGGGCCGCGAGGCTGGCCGCCTTCGAGGGCTACACCGTCGATGCGGCCCTGGTCGGGCAGGCGGCCGCCGACGCCGTCGTCCTGCACTGCCTGCCGGCGCACCGTGGCGAGGAGATCAGCCACGAGGTGCTCGAGGGCCCGCGCTCGCTGGTCTGGCGCGAGGCGGCCCACCGGCGCACCGCCATGCGGGGGATCCTGTCCTGGGTCGTCGAGGAATCCGCATGAGCGGGCAGGCGCCGAGCCGCTTGACGAAGAACCAGCGCCAGCACCGCATCACCCGGTTGTTGGAATCCCAGCCGGTGACGAATCAGGCCCAGCTCGTGGTGCTGCTCGGCGAGCAGGGGATCGACGCCACCCAGACCACTGTGTCGCGCGACCTGGAGGACCTGGGCGCGGTGAAGGTGCGGCTGCCCGGCGGTGAGACCGCCTACGCGCTCCCCGAGCTGCCGGTGCACCAGATCGCGCCGGAGGACCATCTGCGGCGCGTGCTCGGTGAGTGGGTCGTGGAGGTGGCCCACTCGGGGAACCTCGTGGTGCTGCGCACGCCGCCGGGATCGGCCCACGTGGTCGGCTCCGCGCTCGATCGCAGCGGGCTGGAGGACGTCGTCGGCACGGTGGCGGGGGATGACACGGTGCTGGTCGTCGTGGACGAGGCCTGCGGCGGCGCCTCCATGGCGGATCGCCTGCGGGACGTCGCGGGCATTGTCAGCAGCAACAGGATCACATTGAATGGGAAGGAAGAGGGCTGAACATGGCTGACCGGGTGGTACTGGCGTACAGCGGCGGGCTCGATACGTCCGTCGCCGTGCGCTGGCTGATTGAGCACGAGGGCGTCGACGTGGTCGCGGTGGCGGTCGACGTCGGGCAGTCGGCCGACCGCGGTGGTGAGGACTGGGACGCCGTGCGCAACCGGGCCCTTGCCGCTGGTGCGGTCGAGGCCGTCGTGGTGGACGCCCGCCACGAAATGGCGGAGCAGTTCTGCGTGCCGGCGCTGCAGGCCAACGCGCGCTACGAGGGCAAGTACCCGCTCGTGTCGGCCCTCTCGCGGCCGGTCATCGTGCGCCACCTCGTGGCCCAGGCTCGCGCGCACGGCGCCACGGCCGTGGCGCACGGCTGCACGGGCAAGGGGAACGACCAGGTGCGCTTCGAGGTCGGCGTGCGCGCCCTGGCACCGGATCTCGGCATTTACGCACCGGCCCGGGTCTGGGGACTGACCCGGGAGGACTGCGTCGAGCTGGCCGCCAAGTGGGAGATCCCGATCACGGTCACCAAGGAGAAGCTGTATTCCATCGACGACAACCTCTGGGGCAAGGCGATCGAGTGTGGCGCCATCGAGGACCCCTGGGCGCCCGCGCCCGATGACGTCTACACCCTGACCCGGGTCACCGACTCAGAGCCCGTCGAGGTCATCGTCGGGTTCGAGGCCGGCGTCCCGGTCAGCCTCGATGGCACGGCCCTCGGCGCCTACGACCTGATCGCCCGCCTGGGCCTGCTCGCCGGCAGCCGCGGCTTCGGTCGTCTCGACATGATCGAGAACCGCCGGGTCGGCATCAAGAGCCGCGAGGTCTACGAGTGCCCGGGCGCCCTGGCCCTCATCACGGCGCACTCCGATCTCGAGGACCTGACCCTCGAGCGGGACCTGCACCACGAGAAGGCGCGCCTGGAGCCGCGCTGGGCCGAGCTCGTCTACGACGGGCTGTGGTATTCACCCCTGCGCAGCGCGCTGCAGGCCTTCATCACCGAGAGCCAGCGCCACGTGACGGGCGAGGTGCGCCTGCGCTTCGCCGCACCGGGCACGTGCGCCGTGGTGGGGCGGCGCAGCCCGGTCGCGCTCTACGACCATGACCTGGCGACCTACGATGCATCGGACACGTTCCGCCACGCCGACGCCGAAGGGTTCGTGCGCCTATGGGGCCTCGGGGTTGCCACGTGGTCGGCCCGCCAGGGTCCCGGGCGCGCAGTCGGGCGGCAGGGCGGTTGCACCGGAGCAGGCAGGAGAGGTCAGGGGGGAACATTGACGCTCTGGGAGGGTCGCATATCGACCGGCATGGCCGACGCCGTGGCGGCGTTCACCGTCAGCCTGCCCTTCGACCGGGCGCTGGCGAACGACGACCTGGTTGCGTCGCGCGCGCACGTCAAGGGGCTGGGCAAGGCTGGCATCCTCAGCGACAGCGAGGTCAGCACCTTGGTGGAGACGCTCGACATCGTCGAAGAGGAGTTCGCCACGGGGGAGTTCGTCTTCGCCCCCGGTGACGAGGACATCCATACCGCCATCGAACGACGCGTCACGGAGCTGGTGGGCGACGTCGGCGCCAAGTTGCATACGGGGCGCAGCCGCAACGACCAGGTGGCCACGGCGCTGCGCCTGTGGTGTCGCCGCTCGCTCATCGCCGTGGCCGAGGAGATCATGGCGCTGCAGGACGCGCTGGCCGAGCGGGCGCGGGAGGCCGACGGCGTCTACCTGCCCGGGTACACCCACATGCAGCGGGCGCAGCCGGTGCTGCTGGCCCACCACCTGCTCGCGCACGGCTGGGCCTTGGCCCGCGACGTCGACAGGCTCCTCACCACCGTCGACCGCCTCAACATCTCGCCGCTCGGCGCGGGCGCGTTGGCCGGCTCCTCTCTGCCGCTCGATCCCGACTACGTCGCGGCCGAGCTCGGATTCCACGGCCGCTTCGAGAACTCGCTCGATGCGGTGTCCGATCGCGACTTCGTCGCCGAGTCACTCTTCGATCTCGCCCTGCTCGGTGTGCACCTGTCGCGGATGGGGGAGGAGATCGTGTTGTGGTCGACCGAGGAATTCGGCTTCTGCACGCTCGACGACGCGTACGCCACCGGGAGCTCGATGCTGCCGCAGAAGAAGAACCCCGACGTCGCCGAGTTGGCTCGGGGCAAGTCGGGCCGCCTCATCGGACATCTCAACGCGGTGCTGGTGACGTTGAAGGGGCTCCCTCTCGCCTACAACCGCGACCTGCAGGAGGACAAGGAGCCGATCTTCGACGCGGTGGTGCAGGTCACCCGCGCCCTCATTGCGCTGCGGGGCGTCTACGAGACGGCGTCGTGGAACGAGGAGCGCATGCAGAGGGCCGCGGACGGGCCGGCGGCTTCGGCCATCGACCTGGCCGAACTGCTCGTCGAGCAGGGCATGCCCTTCCGCCAGGCCCACGGGCTCATCGGCGGCCTGGTGCGCGAGTCGCTGGAGCGCCATGTGCCGCTGGTCGAGCTGGTGGCGGCCCACCCCGATCTGGGAGAGACCGCCACCGAACTGCTCGAACCCGGCGTGGCGGTGACACGCCGGCGCACCCCGGGAGGGGCCGGTCCGGGGCCCGTGGCCGAACAGGCCGAGCGCTTCGTCCGCCGGCGGGAAGTCGACCGGACGCGGCTGGCGCAGTGGCGGCCGCCGGGAGCGGCATCCTGATAGTGCCCGTGCTGCGGCCCGGACGGCGGATCTGGCCATTCCGCGGCTCACCCCCCATGTCAAGTAACCCCCAGGTGAACGCAACATAAAGATCCCGACAAACTGTTGTGCCGACGCTGCCGAGGGTGAAGGCTGTGTGCATAATCTCGATGACGACGATTTCCGGATTGCTGCAGAGCGAAGGAATCCGCCTCCGAGGGTCCGAGGGGGGAGGCGGCATCGGCGACGAGTCGGGAGTCGCAGTCGTGCCCACCGGAAGCCCTCACCACGTGGAGAAGCACATATGCAACGGATGACCGGCATCGACCCGATGTTCATCTACTCCGACACACCGGAAGCCCCGATGGAGATCGCCTACGCCTGCCTCTTCGATCCGTCGGCGCTGCCCGGCGGGTACACCTTCGAGCGGGTCACTGCCGTTCTGGAGACCCGCATCCCCACGCTGCAACCGTTCCGTCGCCGGCTCATGGCCGTACCGCTGGGACTGGACCACCCGCGTTGGGTGGACGACCCGGACTTCGACCTGTCCAACCATCTGCGCCGGGTGGCGCTCCCGGCTCCGGGTGGCGAAGCCGAATTTCGGGCGAAGGTCGCCGAGGTCATGAGCCGTCCCCTCACGCCGGGACAGCCGCCCTGGGAGATGCACGTCGTCGAGGGGATAGCCGACGGCATGATCGGGCTGATCGCCAAGGTGCACCACTCGGTCGTGGACGGCGTGGCCGGAGCCGAGATGCTCGCCAAGCTGCTCGACCTGACGCCGGAGGGCAGCGCCGTGACCGAGCCCTGCCCGCCCTGGCTCCCGGCGCGGCTGCCCTCCCGGACAGAGCTGATGACCGATGCCCTGCCGACCTTCATCCGGAGCCCCATCAGGGGATTGCGTGCCGCACGCGAGGTCGGCCGGACGGCCGTGCGGATGGCCCGCTGCGCGGTCGACGACCGGCTGGGCCCGGTCTCCATCCCGTTGGGAGCGCCGGACACGTTCGAGTCACCGGTGGGTGCGGACCGGGCTGTGTCCTTCGCCGAGCTCAGCATGAGCGAGGTACGGGCGCTGAAGACCCGCTTCGGATCGACGATCAACGACGTGGTCCTCGGTGTCTGCTCCGGCGCGCTCCGCGCCCACCTGTCGGCGCACGGCCAGGACCTCGAGAGCCCGCTGGTGGCCGTCGTGCCCGTGTCGGTCCGCGACGACGGCGAGGGTGCGGCAGTAGGCAACCAGCTCTCGGCCATGTTCGTGCCGCTGGCCAACGACAAGAAGACCCCGCTGGAGCGCCTGCGGACCGTGACCGCGGCGAGCGCCTCGTGCAAGGGCCAGGAGCGCGCCGTGGGGTACGGGCCGATGGCGACCCAGATGACCGAAGCGCTGCCCCCCGCCTTCGCCAAGACGATGATCCAGCTCGGGGTGCGCTCGGGGGTGCTGCGCAAGCTGCGGGCCGGGAACCTCATGATCTCCAACGTGCCGGGGCCCGACTTCCCCCTCTACTTCGCCGGCATGGAGCTGCGGGCGGTGTACCCGCTCGGACCGGTGATCGACGGCGTGGCGCTGAACGTCACGGTGCAGAGCTACCGCGAGTCGCTCTTCGTCGGCATCAACGCGTGCGCCACGGCCGTGCCCGACCTGCCGGGCCTGACCCAGGCGATGGTCGACGAGCTCTCGCTGCTGTGCCGGATGGCCGTCGGGGCCGGCGAGCCGCACCGGCCGACCCGTACCCACGGAGGCGCCGCCCGCGTGCCGGCCCCCACGCCGGGCGCCCTGCGCAGCGTGGGCACCCCGACGCCGATCTGAGGCCGTCCGCTCGCCTCGCCCGCCGCCCGGGGGGTGGCGCCGGGCCGCCGGGTGGGCCAGGGTGGCGCCGTGCAGCGCGCCGAGCTGGAGGGCAGCCCCGTCGCAGTAGCGCCCTGGCTGTTGAACAAGGTACTGGCGCGTGGTGAGCGGGCCGGGCGCATCGTCGAGGTCGAGGCCTACCACGGCGCCAACGACGCGGCCTCCCACGCCTATCGGGGATTGACGCCCCGGACGGCCATCATGTTCGGGCCGCCGGGCTTCCTCTACGTGTACTTCACCTACGGCATGCACTGGTGCGCCAACGTGATCTGCGGGCCCGAGGGCCAGGCGGCCGGAGTGCTGATCCGGGCCCTGGACCCCGTCGCCGGGCTGGAGCAGATGTGGGAGGCCCGGCCGGCGGCCCGCCTCGAACGGGACCTGTGCAACGGACCCGGCCAAGCTCTGCCAGGCCCTGGGGATCACGGGCGCCGACAATGGGGCGGATCTCCTGGCTGCCGGCTCGCGGCCCGGATCGGCGACGGCGGTCCGGGGGCCTCGTGCGGCTGCTGGACGACGGGACGCCGCCTCCCCGGCGTCCCGGCCGCGGGACCCGGATCGGCATCAAGGTGGCGACGGAGAAGCGCTGGCGGTTCTGGGTGCCGGGCAACCCCTCGGTGTCCCGGGGCTAGGGCCCGACCGGGGTGCTCGGCCGTGCCTCTGAGCAGGTATCGCGAGCTTCATTGGGGTGTCACCGCCCTGTCACGACCCTGCAACAACGTCGGTTCATCATGCACTCGTCGCATCGTGGTGACATGCGGTAGTTCGAGGGCATCATCGGGCAGAGCACGCTCCCACCAACCCTGGTTGGCGGCAGGGGGAGCGGAAAGCTCGTTGCGCATCGAGCACCGGGTGGCATGCGGAAGGCCGGGTGGCCTTCCGCATGCCACCACTTGGTGTCGTTGTGATGCCTGTTCTTGGAGGGAACCGGGCCGCTCGAGCGGGCATCCGTCGGCAACGGCGGATGTCCCGCTACGATCGGCGGGAGAGGCCGCAGCCCGG
>CAWKKE010000016.1:0-62500 GCA_963850185.1 uncultured Acidimicrobiaceae bacterium | reverse complement strand
GCGAAATTGAAGTACGAGTAAAGATGCTCGTTAGCTGCATCAGGACGGAAAGACCCCGTGGACCTTTACTATAGCTTGATGTTGAGTTTTGGTACTATTTGTGTAGGATAGGTGGGAGACTTTGAAGCATTGGCGCTAGCCAGTGTGGAGTCAACCTTGAAATACCACCCTTTTAGTGCCGGGACTCTAACCTCGGTCCGTGATCCGGATCAGGAACAGCGTCAGGTGGGTAGTTTGACTGGGGCGGTCGCCTCCTAAAATGTAACGGAGGCGCCCAAAGGTTCCCTCAGGCTGGTTGGCAATCAGCTGTCGAGTGCAATGGCAAAAGGGAGCTTGACTGCGAGACCTACAAGTCGAGCAGGTGCGAAAGCAGGGCATAGTGATCCAGCGGTTGCTTATGGAAGCGCCGTTGCTCAACGGATAAAAGGTACCCCGGGGATAACAGGCTCATCTTCCCCAAGAGTCCATATCGACGGGAAGGTTTGGCACCTCGATGTCGGCTCGTCGCATCCTGGGGCTGAAGCCGGTCCCAAGGGTTGGGCTGTTCGCCCATTAAAGCGGTACGCGAGCTGGGTTTAGAACGTAGATCACACTGCGTCTCCAGGGAGTAATCCCTGGATGTTTACTGGCTCATATCGGTGAAACCCTGAATGAAACAACCGAACGTTATGTTCAGGGCAATACCGAGGGAAGGCCAACACAATGGATGTGTCTACGGCGTCCTATGTTGCAGGATTTCTGGATGGGGATGGGAGTATTCACTTCCAACTCGTCAAGCAGAAGGAGTATCGGTTCGGCTATTACATCCGGGCCACCATCTCCTTCTCGCAGTCCACAGCGGCTCGGCACGGTCTGGAGAGCATCCAGATCCTGCTTGGCGGCGGTGGGTACCTGCGAGATCGAGGGACCGGAATGAGTGATCTCGTGATCACGAGCCGGCCAGCGCTTCTGCGTATTCTCCAGGAAATCGAGCCCTACGTGATCTTCAAGAGAGAGCACGTAGGGCGAGCTCTTTCGATCCTCCCTCAGCTGGACCGAGTGAGAGATCCGGAAGTGTTCCTGCAGCTGGCACGCCAAGTAGATGCATTTGCAACCCTAAACTATTCGAAAACGAAGCGGATATCCGCCGTAGATGTTGAGCGACATCTGCGTAGCAAGGGCGTGTTGTGCCCCTGTAACGACTTCTTCGCCAGCAACAGCGAAGAGATGGCTTCATCAGGCTGATATCTCAGCCCGTGGACCCCCATGGAAGCCATAACACGCCAGCCCCTAGAAATAGGGTGGAGGTATAGTCTATGCCCGCAGTAATGCGGGATTCACATGCGTGAGACAGTTCGGTCCCTATCCGATGCAGCCGTAGGAGATTTGAGAAAGGCTGTCCCTAGTACGAGAGGACCGGGACGGACGTAGCTCTCGTGTGCCAGTTGTCCTGCCAAGGGCACGGCTGGTTTGCGACCTACGGGTGGGATAAGCGCTGAAAGCATCTAAGTGCGAAGCCCGTTTCGAGATGAAATCTCCCACAGGGTTAACCTGGTAAGGCCCGTGGCTAGACGACCACGTTGATAGGCCGGAGGTGTAAGTGCAGCAATGCATTCAGCCGACCGGTACTAATCGGCCGAGGGCTTGGAGACCTACTCGCTCGTGCTCGCTTTGGAACGCTCAGGGGCTGCGGAAACGCAGCCTCAGGCGTGGCCCTGTCCCTCGATGAATCGACGGGCGGACGTGCCCCGCTGAGTGCAAGATTTCCGGTGGCCATGGCGGCGGGGAAACACCCGTTCCCATTCCGAACACGGCAGTTAAGCCCGCCCGCGCCGATGGTACTTGGGGGGAGGCCCCCTGGGAGAGTAGGTCGCCGCCGGGATTTCTCACGAAACCCCCTCTGAGCTTTGGCTCGAGGGGGTTTCGTACGTTCAGGGCCGAGACGTCAGGCCGAGCACCCACCACTGGTCACCGAGCACCGCCAGATCCGCTGCGATACTGCGGCCCATGCCGGCCGCCGACGGGAGCGCAGACCGCACCCGGGGCTCTCTGGCGGGCCGGCGGCTCCGGGTGCTCCCGATGCGCCCGAGGGACATCGACGAGAAACACCGCGCCTCGACGCCACTGGAGCTCCTCTTCGACCTGTCCTTCGTAGTGGCGGTGTCCCAGGCGGCCGACCAGCTCAACGCCGCCCTCGGGGCCGGCCACTTCCACACCGCGATCTTGAGCTACCTGCTGGTGTTCTTCGCCATCTGGTGGGCGTGGGTCAACTTCACCTGGTTCGCCTCGGCCTACGACGTCGACGACCTGCTCTACCGCCTCTTCACCTTCGTCCAGATCATCGGGGTCCTGATCCTCGCCGCCGGGGTCGACAGCGCCTTCACCGCCGGCAACTTCACCGTCATGACGATCGGCTACGTGGTCATGCGCGTCGCCATGGTGGCCCAGTGGCTCCGGGCCGCCGCCGGTGACCCCGCAGCGCGGCCGGCCGCCCTGCGCTACGCGGCCTGCATCAGCATCCTGCAGGTCGGCTGGGTGGTGCGGCTGTTCCTGCCGCAACCGGAGGCGCTGTGGGTCTTCTACCTCCTCGGCGTCGGCGAGATGCTCGTGCCTTCCTACGCCGAGCGGGCCGCGCACGGTGGCACGCCGTGGCACCCCGGGCACATCGCCGAGCGCTACGGGCTGTTCACGCTGATCGTGCTGGGGGAGTGCATCGCCGCGGTGACGGTGGCGCTGCACAGTGCGAGCCTGTCGCACGGCATCTCGGCGGGGCTGGTGGCGGTCGTCGCCGGCGCCGTGCTCCTCGTCTTCGCCGTCTGGTGGTGGTACTTCGAGAACCCGGCCGAGGAGGGCCTGCGCCTGTCACGCCAGCTTGCCTTCGTCTGGGGCTACGGGCACTACATCGTTCTCGGAGTCACTGGGCGCGCTCGGCGCTGGGCTGCAGCTGGCGGCGGCGGCCTCGCACGGCTCGCCTTCGTCGACGACGGCGACCACGGCGGGGCTGGCGGTGGCGGTGCCGGTCGCCGCGTATCTCGTCGTGACCGGGGTGCTGCAGGGTCGCCTCGGTCCGCACTGGGCCGGCCGCCTGCCCGTGGTGGCGGCGTGCTCCGTGCTCGTCCTGGTGATCGGAGGCATCGCCGGCGTGCTCGGGGTCGGAGTGGCGACCTTGCTGATGGGTCTCGTGGTCGCCGCGCTGGTGGCGTCCGACGAGCTCCGACGCGACGTCTGGCGCGCACCCGAAGCCGCCGAGCAGTGAGGCCGCCGGGCTGGGGCAGGCGCACCGGCGACCGGGGTGCCCGCAACCTGGACACCTAGAATCACTCGATGCCTCCGAATTCCTCCCAGCCGAATCGCCGCGCCCCGTCGGCGCGGTCGGGCGGGTCCGGCCGTCCGGCGCGCGCCGGCGGCGCGGGGAAGAGCGGTGGTGGCTCCGGCGGACGGCCGTCCTCCCGCAGCGGCTCGGGTGGGGGAGCGGTGCGCCGCGGTCAGGCCGCGAGCGCCGGGGGCCAGCGGCGACCGGCGAAGAGCAGCGGAGCGCGGAGTGCGACAGGCCGAAGCAGCACCGGCAGCTCGCGCGGCGGGGGAGCGGCACCCTCGCGCGGTGCGGGGAAGCGTGCCGGTCAGACGGGTCGCCCCCGGCCGGCCGACGCCCGCAGCGACAGCCCCAGGACGGGGCCGCCCCGCGCCGGTTCCTCGCGAGCCGGAGCCCCACGCTCGGGCACCCAGAGGTCGGCCGCACCGCGCGCAGGCGCCGCCCGATCGGGCCCACCTCGCACCGGGGCGGGGGCGCCCCGCCGCCGCGGAGCCGCAGACGAATGGAGCGGCGAGGACCGGCCCGGAACGACACGCAGGACGACGACCACCCGCGACGCCGGAGCACGGAGCAGGTCCGGCACCGACCGACCCTCCCGCGGGACCGACCGACCCACCCGCCAGACCGACGAGCGGCCCCCGCTGCCCCGCAAGGCCGCCGGCTGGGGCAACGTCGCACGCCGGGGCGCCCACCAGGTCCACCAGCGTGACGGCGAGGAACGCAGCAGGGACGACTCGGACGAGCGGGAGCGCGAGCGGCGGCGCAGTGCGCCGAAGCGCAAGCCCGTCGAGAAGTGGACGCGCGACGACGGCGCCCGCGAGTGGGCTGACGTGGACGCGCCCCGCGATCGAGGGGAAGGGGCCGCCGGCCGGCCGCGGCAGCGGCCACCGCCGCTGACGTCGTCGAGTTCGACCCCGTCAAGGCCATCGCCGGCCTGTCGGCCAAGCACGCGCTGCCCCCCGAGATCGCCACCGACATCCGCAACGCCGCCGACATCGCGACGGCGCGCCACCGCGAGCACCTGGTCGACCGCGCCGAAGCGGCCTACGGCGCCTACGAGCGGGGCCGCTTCCAAGATGCGCTGCGAGCCATCAAGCCCGTCGCCGACGAGGCGCCCGGGGTGGCCGCCGTGCGAGAGCTGGCCGGGCTCGCCGCCTACCGCTGCGGGCGCTGGCGGTCCGCCGCCGGCCACCTCGAGGCGTTCGGCCGGTTGAGCGACTCGGCCGAGCACCTGCCGATCCTGATGGACTGCCAGCGGGCGCTGCACAAGCCGAAGAAGGTGGCGGCCCTATGGGCCGACCTGCGGCAGAGCTCGCCCGACCCGGACGTGCTGGCCGAGGGACGCATTGTGGCGGCGGCGTCGCTGGCCGACTCGGGCGACCTCAACGGGGCGATTGCCATGCTGTCCACCGCAGGGGCGTCAAAGGCGCTGCGCAACCCCTCCGAGCGCCACGTCCGCCAGTGGTACCTGCTGGCCGACCTCTACGAGCGGGCGGGGGACGTGCCCAAGGCCCGGGAGTACTTCGAGCGGGTGTTCCGCACCGACCCCGAGGCCTACGACGTGGCGGAGCGCCTCCGTGGCCTCGGCCCGGAGCGCCGCACCCAGCGGCGGCGCCCCAAGACGTCCACCTCGACGAAGACGGGCCCGGCCACCGGCAAGGGCTGACCTCGGGGCCCGGCTACGGGGTCGGCGTTGGCGCCGGCGCAGCCGGCGCAGCCGTCGTCGTGGTTGCCGCAGGGGCGGGAGGCGCCGTGGTCGTGGTCGCCGCCGGGGGAGCCGTCGTCGTGGTGGTCGTGGGGGGTGGCGCCGTCCCGAAGTCCGGCCCCTCGACGGTCACGAGGGTGCCGATCGGGGTGAGCGCCCAGACCAGGGCGGCGTTGGCGTAGCTCATCTCGACGCAGCCGTTGCTCTGCGGCGAGCCGTAGGAGGACCGGATGAAGCCGTGGAGCGCATCGCCTCCGTTGAAGTAGCTGGCGTAGGGCACGTTGGGGTCGTCGTAGGTCGAGCCGTCGACGTTGGTCCCCTTCATGTCCGAGTAGCGCACGTGCTCGAACACGGCATAGTTGCCGTCCGTCGTGTCGGCGCCCGGCGCCCCGCTGTTGATCGGTATCCCGGCGTACTGGGCCACCCCGTTGTTCCAGAGCGTCAGGCTCTGCGGGACGACCTTGTTCACGAGCACGTAGACGTAGGGCGTCGCATCGGGCTTGTCATTGATGACGTCGTTGATCAGGTTCGTCCACACCGTCGGTCCCGGGATCCCGTCCACCCCGATGCCGTTCTGGGTCTCGAAGGCCTCCACCGCCGCCTTGGTGATCTCGTTCATGGTGCCCTGGGTCCACTGTGTGGTGAGCTCGGACGGAAGCCCGGGCCAGCGCCACGAGAAGGCGCCGGCCTGGTCCTGGGCCAGGTCGGCGCGGGCCGGTGCAGGCCCGCTGGGAGTGAAGCCGACCGGCAGGTAGTTGAGCTGGGCCAGCAGCTGCTGGAGCCGGAGGGTGTCGCCGGCCGCCACGTCGAAGTCGACGGTGTGCGAGGCGGGGAGCGTGGCCCCCTGCGCCGAGCGCAGCCCATGCGTACCGCCGGGGATGGTCACCGTGACCTGTGTGGCGGGAATCAGGGGAGAGTCGAGCGCGTAGGTCAGCGTGGTCGGGCTCTTCTGGACCCATTTGCCGGCGATGTTCGGCGTGAGCGTCGGTGCCGCGGCACGCAGCGACACCGGTGCCGAGAATGTCAGCGAGATGGTGGCGTTCGGCGCCACGTTCTGTTCGCCCGCGGCCGGGCTGGTCGACGCCAGGTCGAAAGAGGACGAGGCCGTCGCGCCACCCCCGCCCGACTTGGAGCTGCCGGGGCTCGAACCTGCCGTGGCAGAGCCGGGACGCTTCGGTGTCGACGAGCCGGTCACGAGTATCAGCACGACGACGCCCACCACGACGGCCGCGCCGAGCAGGAGGACCCACGGGCGAAGGCGCAAGGGCCTGCCCGCTCGGGATTCCAGAACGCTCAGCCTCCGCTCGCTCAAGACGTCGCCCTCACACGCACTCGGGGTATGGCCAGCGTACGGGTCGGATCGGGCGGCGATGCGTCAGGGGTAGCGGAATTCGTCGTCAATTCCCCGCAAATTCCCTGCGTCGTCACGGTGCGGTGCGGGCGTCACCCAGGCTCGCGGGTCGTCCGCCCACAGGCCCACCACAGGCTCCTGGGCCGCCGCCGGCCCCGGGACGCTTGGGCACCCTCCGGTAGCATGACCGCCATGAGCACGAGCACTTCGAGCACTGACCTCCAGGCGCTTCTCGGCGCTGATGCGGACGACCTCCTCGGCCACACGGCCAAGGCGTTCCCGGCGGAGCACCTGACCCTCCCGGGCCCCGACTACCTCGACCGGGTCTTCACCGACAGCGACCGCAACCCGACGGTGTTGCGCAACCTCGGCACGCTGTTCAACCACGGTCGGCTCGGCGGCACCGGCTACGTCTCCATCCTCCCGGTGGACCAGGGCATCGAGCACTCGGCAGCGGCCAGCTTCTCGAAGAATCCCGCCTACTTCGACCCGCTGAACATCATTGAGCTCGCGCTCGCCGGCGAGTGCAACGCCGTGGCCACGACGCTCGGCACGCTCGGCTTGGCCTCGCGCAAGTACGTGCACCGGATCCCCTTCATCGTGAAGCTGAACCACAACGCGTTCCTGCACGTGCCCAACACCTACGACCAGATCATGTTCGGCTCCGTGAGCCAGGCCTTCGATCTCGGGGCCGTCGGGGTGGGCGCGACCATCTACTTCGGGTCCGACGACATGGACCGTGAGCTCCAGCAGGTGTCCGAGGCCTTCGCCGAGGCGCACCAGCTCGGGATGTTCACCGTGCTGTGGTGCTACCTGCGCAACTCGGCCTTCACGAAGGACGGCGTCAACTACGAGGTCTCGGCCGACCTCACCGGCCAGGCCAACCACCTGGGCGTGACGATCGAGGCCGACATCATCAAGCAGAAGCAGCCCGAGAACAACGGCGGCTACACGGCCATCGGCTTCGGCCGGACCGACCCCCTGGTCTACGACGAGCTCACCACCGACAATCCGATCGACCTCACCCGCTGGCAGGTCGTCAACTGCTACGCCGGGCGGATCGGCCTCATCAACTCCGGAGGGGACTCCAAGGGCGACACCGACCTGGCCCAGGCCGTCCGGACCGCCGTCATCAACAAGCGTGCCGGCGGCATGGGCCTGATCGTCGGCCGCAAGGCGTTCCAGCGTCCGATGGCCGAGGGCGCGGCCCTCATCCACTCCGTGCAGGACGTCTACCTGAACCAAGAGGTCACCGTCGCCTGACCACTGGCGCCAGATTGCTGGCGCCCCACCCTTGGCGGGGTCGCCTCCTGGATCCGCCGCCGGCAATCCCCGAGGAGGGCGCAGGTGTGCCCGGAGCTCGGCACTCAGATGAAGGCTGTATGAAGAAGGGCGTCGGTGGCCCGGGGTTAGGATTGCAGGCAACGAGCAATTCGGACGCAGGGTGTCGCGCGCCGACGCGGCAGGGTGCGCTGGCCCGCTGGAGTCAGCCAAGAACCTCGACGTCCACGACATGAGACGAGGCAACCCGTGGCATCGGGAACGCAACACGAAACAGAGGTATTGGACCAGGTCATCGTCCGTTTCGCCGGTGACTCGGGCGACGGGATGCAGCTCACGGGCGACCGGTTCACCACGAGCAGCGCCCTCATGGGCAACGACCTGTCCACCTTCCCGGACTTCCCTGCCGAAATCCGGGCTCCGGCCGGCACGGTCAACGGCGTGTCGGCTTTCCAGGTGCACATCTCCGACCACGACATCCTGACCCCGGGCGACTCGCCCAACGTGCTGGTCGCCATGAACCCGGCGGCACTCAAGGCCAACATCGAGCTGATGGCCAAGGGGACCGTCCTCATCGTCAACAGCGACTCCTTCGAGGAGCGCGACCTGGCCAAGGCCGGCTACGCCGAGAACCCTCTGACCGACGGCTCGTTGGCCGCCTACACGGTCTACGAGGTGCCCATGACCTCCATCACCCAGGAGGTCTGCAAGGAGGCCGGGGTCAAGCCCCGGGACGCCGAGCGTTCCAAGAACTTCTTCGCGCTGGGCCTCATCAGCTGGATGTACACCCGACCCGTCGAGCCGACCATCGAGTGGATCGCGGAGCGGTTCGGTGGCCGCCCCCTGGTGGCCGACGCCAACACCAGGGCCTTCCGGGCCGGGTACGACTTCGGCGAGACGGCGGAGCTCTTCGAGTCCAACTACGAGGTCCGTCCCGCCACCTTCGAGAAGGGCGAGTACGTCCAGGTCACCGGGAACCAGGCGCTGGCCTGGGGCCTGATCGCCGGCTCCCGCATGGCGGGCGTGCCCCTGTTCCTCGGGAGCTACCCGATCACGCCGGCGTCGGACATCCTGCACGAGTTGAGCCGCCGCAAGGAGTTCGGCGTCCGTACCTTCCAGGCCGAGGACGAGATCGCCGGCATCGGCGCCGCCCTGGGTGCCTCCTTCGGGGGCGCGCTCGGTGTCACGACGACCAGTGGCCCGGGCCTGGATCTCAAGTCCGAGACCATCGGCCTGGCCATCAACCTCGAGATTCCCCTCGTCATCGTCGACGTGCAGCGGGGCGGGCCCTCGACCGGCCTGCCGACGAAGACCGAGCAGGCGGACCTGTTGCATGCCATGTACGGGCGCCACGGGGAGGCGCCCCTCCCGATCCTGGCGCCCCAGACGCCCAGCGACTGCTTCGCCGTCGCCATCGAGGCCGTGCGGCTGGCCGTGAAGTACCGCACGCCGGTGATCGTCCTCTCGGACGGCTACCTGGCCAACGGCGCCGAGCCCTGGCGCCTGCCCGACCTCGGCTCGTTCGAGGCCATTGAGCCCGCCTTCGCCACCAAGCCCAACCACGTGGACGACGACGGCACCGAGACCTTCTGGCCCTACGTCCGCGACGCCGAGACCCTGGCCCGCCCGTGGGCGCCGCCGGGCGTGCCCGGCCTCGAGCACCGTATCGGCGGGCTGGAGAAGGCGGACGGCACCGGGAACGTCTCCTACGACGGGGTCAACCACGAGCGCATGGTGCACCTCCGTCGCGACAAAATCGCCGGCATCGCCTCCGACATCCCCTCGGTCCAGGTCAACGACGAGACCGGGGACGCCCAGTTGCTCCTCGTCAGCTGGGGCTCCACTTACGCCGCCGTCGCCGCGGGCGTCAAGCGCGTCAGAGCCCGTGGCATGAAGGCGGCCCACGTCCACCTGCGACACCTCTATCCCTTGCCCGCCAACCTGGGCGAGGTGCTCCACCGCTACACGCAGGTGCTCGTCCCCGAGGTGAACCTCGGCCAGTTGAGCCGCATCCTGCGGGCCGAGTACCTGGTGGACGCCCAGACGATGTCCAAAATGCAGGGCGTGCCGTTCCGTGTCGGAGAGATCGAGGCAGCCATCACCGCGCTGCTCGGAGGGAAGTCATGAACGAGTCCAACGGCGCCACCGCAACCGCCACCGCAGTCCCCGTCACTGCCCGCAAGGACTGGACCAGCGACCAGGAGGTCCGCTGGTGTCCGGGATGCGGCGACTACTCCATTCTCGCCGCCGTCCAGATGCTGATGCCCGATCTCGGCGTCCGCCGCGAGAACACCGTGTTCCTCTCGGGCATCGGCTGCGCCGCCCGCTTCCCGTACTACATGAACACCTATGGCATGCACTCCATTCACGGACGGGCACCGGCCATCGCCACAGGGCTGGCGACCACGCGCCCCGACCTGGACGTCTGGGTCATTTCCGGCGACGGCGACTCGCTCTCCATCGGGGGCAACCACCTGATCCATGCGCTGCGCCGCAACGTCCGCCTGAACATCTTGATGTTCAACAATCAGATCTACGGGCTGACGAAGGGCCAGTACTCGCCGACCTCGGAGGTAGCCAAGGTCACCAAGTCGACGCCGTTCGGGTCGGTGGATACGCCGTTCAACCCGGTGTCGTTGGCCCTCGGCGCCGAGGCCACCTTCGTCGCCCGGACCCACGACATGGACCGCGCCCACATGCAGGAGACGTTCCGGCGGGCGCATCAGCACAACGGCGCCGCCTTCGTGGAGGTCCTGCAGAACTGCAACGTCTTCAACGACGGCGCCTTCGAGAAGATCACCAGCCGCGACTCCCGGGCGAACATGCTGATCCCGCTGCAGCACGGCCAGCCGATCGTGTTCGGGTCCGAGGGTGAGGAGCGTGGCGTGATCCAGCGTGCCGACGGCAGCCTCGAGATCGTCTCCGTGGCGGAAGTGGGCCTCGACGCCCTCCTCGTCCATGACGAGAAGCGGGACGACCCGGGCCTCGCCTTCGCACTGTCCCGCCTCGCCCGCGGCCCCTACGAGCCGACCCCGATCGGGGTCTTCCGGGCCGTCGAACGTCCCGAGTACGGCACCCAGATGTCCGAGCAGATCACCGAGGCGCAGGGCAAGCGGGGGCTGGGCGACGTGGAGGCGCTGCTCCGGTCCGGCTCGAGCTGGACGGTCGACTAGGGCGACACCTCGCCCAGACGGGTGAAGGAGTTGCAGTAGAACAGCCGCCCACCGGGAGGCCGCCAGTCGGCCCACTCGACGTAGGCGGTGCTCTCCATGCCCCCGAGGCGGGGCGCCACGTGATCGACCATGGTGGAAAAGGTGGCCTCGGCCTCCGCGGTGTCGAACTCGTAGAAGTGCATGTACCGAGGATCCTCCCCGCCCGTGTTCTCGTAGACCGAGATCTGCGTGAAGCCCGGGATGGCGGCCGCGGCGATGTGCCGGATGTGGACGAAGTCGCCCCAGTCACGCAGGCCGGCCGCCAGGTCCGGGGTCCGCGGGCTGATCCACACGATCATCAGGCCGAGCGTCGGTCCGCCCGTGAGGATGCCCTGGCTGGGGCGGGGGTGCCGGCGGAAGCAGTGGCTCTGTGAGACCTCGGGGGTCGGTGGCGGCACCTCGTAGGACTCGTCCGCCTCGACCACGAGGAGCGACCGGCCATCACGGATGCGCACGGGCAGATCGGTGCGTTCGAAGGCGTCGTTCGCCCACCAGGTCACTCTGTCCACCCCCTTGCGTCCTACGAGGTGGTGTGCCCTCGCTGCGCCCTTCTCGGGCGTCGCGTCGCCCAGCTCGAGATGGAGCAGGGTGCCGAGGCGGTCCTCCACGACTAGGCCGCAGGCTTCGTTTCCACTTCGTCCCGCATCCGTTCGAGCGTGGTGCGCATGCCGTTGCGGTTGACCTTGCCCCGGGACCAGCCCCAGAGCGTCCAGTAGAGGCGGAGCCCGAAGGTGGGGCTCAAGGTGAAGGACTCCGTGACGTCGCTGCCGCCCTCGGCCGCGGCGATCTCGTAGCGCCAGACGTTCAGCGGGCGCTTGCCGGCCGCTCCCACGCCGAAGGCGAACGCCTTGCCGGGCTCACACTCGGACACGGTGCAGGTCGTCCAGTAGACGGGCCCGACCCCGTTGCGCTTCACGTGACCCCGGAAGCGGGCGCCGACGGCCGGGCCGGTGGCGCCCTCGATCCACTCGGCCTCGAACGTCTCGGGGCTGTAGCTCCCGATCCTCGTGACGTCGCTCACCAGGTCCCAGACCCGCTGAGGCGGGGCGGCCATACGGACGGTCACCGAGTCGTGCACGTTGTCACCTCAGGGCAGGTCGAGGGACCGGAACACCATGCCGGTCCGCGGCTTGGGACTGAAGAACGTCGTCTTGGGTGGCATCCTCCGCCGTTCGTTGGCCCATTCGTCGATCTGCTTGACGGTGACCGGGCGCAGGAGGAAGGCCGCCTCACCCTCGCCGTCGCGCAGCGCCTCCAGCGCCTCGGCGTGGCTGTGACGGTGCATGACCTCATGGGGTGGGAGCGCGGCGAGCACGGAGGCGATGAGGTTCGAGTCGAGGTCGTTGCCCTCCTGCTCCTGGACCTCGGGGTGCGCCAGGAGCAGATAGGCCTGGCCCCCCGTCACCAGGGTGAGGGAGCTGGAACCGGCCAGCGCTCCGAGCGTCCGGTCGTCGGCCTCGCCGGCCCGGACGACGTCGAACCACGGGCCCAGCGCGCCCACGAGGTCGAAGCCCTCCGGCAGTCCGCTGATGGTGCGGTGGATGGCGCCCACGGTCAGTTGGTCCTCGGCGAGTTCCACCACCAGGGCCATCACCAGGTCGTAGGGCCCCGGCGCACCGCCGCTGGCCTGCCGGCGCTCGGCCTGGTACGCCCGAGCGGTCTCGTAGCGGTGATGCCCGTCGGCCAGGACCACGGGCGCCGTTGCGACGGCGGCACCGACCGCAGCGACGGTATCGGCGTCGTTGAGCAGCCAGAGCTGGTGCCTGACCCCGTCTTCGTCATAGACGTCGGCCACCGGGTCGTCGTCCGTCGGGTCGAACGTGGCCGTCACGCCGGCCGCCATGGAGAGCCCCCAAATGGGGGACAGGTTGGCGTGCGTGGCGCGCAGGAGGTCCAGGCGGTCGCTCTTGGGCTTCGGGAGCGTCTGCTCGTGGGGCAGGATGTCGCTCTCCTCGCCGGGATCGGCCAAGCCGAGGGCTCCGATCACGCCCGTCGTGGCGCGCCCGGAAGGGTCGGTCATCCGGTACGGGTAGAGGCTGGGCCCCGGGTCCGCCATGAGGATGCCCTTGGCCTGCCAGCGGGCGAACAGGTCGGCGGCCACCATGTAGCGGTCGAGCCCACCGGAGAGGTCGGCTTCGGGCAACTCGACGAGCACGGCGTTCGCCCGGTGCCGCGAAGCCAGATGCGAACGCTCGCTGGCGGAAATCACGTCGTAGGGCGGCGCGATGACCTGGGCCAGCGGGGCAACCTCGGGTCGGTAGCGCAGGCCCTGGAACGGTTCGAAACGGGGCACTTCGCCACTCTGGCACACGGCGGACGGGGCCGTCGCGGCGATCTCCGTAGACTCGGGAGCGTGGACGACGACGGCCTGGACCGGATCTTCACCGTTCCCAACGTCATCACGATGGTGCGCCTCCTGTGCATCCCGCTCTTCGTGTGGCTGCTCTTCGGGGCACACCGCCAGACGGCGGCCGCGATCCTCCTGGCCATACTCGGGGCGACGGATTGGGTCGACGGTTTCGTGGCCCGGCGCTATGGCCAGGTGTCCACGTTCGGCAAGGTACTGGACCCGACCGCGGACCGGATCCTGGTTGGAACGGCGGTCATCTCCATTTTGATCTACGGCGCGGTGCCACTCTGGTTCGGCATCGCCACCATCGCCCGCGAGGTCCTGGTGTCGGCCATGGTGCTCCTGCTGGCCGCCATGGGCGCGGCGCGCATCGACGTG
Organism: uncultured Acidimicrobiaceae bacterium; assembly: GCA_963850185.1. Lineage (GTDB taxonomy): Bacteria > Actinomycetota > Acidimicrobiia > Acidimicrobiales > RAAP-2 > Bog-473. The sequence continues at coordinate 48,931 of CAWKKE010000016.1, read as the reverse complement.
TTGTGGGTGGGCAAGGCGGGCACATTCGGGCTGATGTTCGCCTACCCGACGTTTCTTCTCGGTGACGGGACGGCGAGCTGGCAGGAGCCCATCCGGGTCATCGGCTGGGTGACGGGCCTGGTCGGGCTGGCGTTGGCCTGGTGGGCGGCCGGGAGCTACATCGCGCCGGCCCGACCGCGCCCTGCGCGAGGGCCGGTCAGCGCGCCGGAGCACCGTATGAAGGCCGTGATCATGGCCGGCGGCGAAGGCACCCGGCTCCGCCCGCAGACCTCGAATCTGCCCAAACCGATGCTCCCTCTGGTCGGTCGTCCGATGATGGAGCACATCGTGATGCTGTTGCGGCGCCACGGCATCACCGACATCGTCGTCACGCTCGCCTTCCTGCCCAACGCCATCCGCAGCTACTTCGGTGACGGCAGCGAGCTCGGCGTCTCGATGGTCTACGCCACCGAGGAATCGCCCCTGGGCACTGCCGGTTCGGTGCGCAACGCGCGGGAGCAACTGACGGAGCGCTTTCTCGTGATCTCGGGCGACGTCCTGACGGACATCGACCTGACCGCGGTGATCGACTATCACGAGAAGAACGAGGCGCTCGCCACCATCGCGTTGTGTGCGGTCGAGAACCCCCTCGAGTTCGGGATCGTCATCACACGTGAAGACGGGACGATCGAGCGTTTCCTCGAGAAGCCGGGCTGGGGCCAGGTCTTCAGCGACACCATCAACACGGGCATCTATGTCCTCGAGCCCGAGATCTTCGACAGTATTCCGGGCGGCCGTTCGGTGGACTTCTCCGGAGAGGTCTTTCCGACCGTCCTCGATGCCGGCCTACCCCTCTACGGCTACGTGGCCGACGGCTACTGGGAGGACGTGGGCACGACCGCGGCCTATTTGAAGGCACACGAGGACATCCTCGACGGAAAGGTCGAGGTGGACGTCGCTGGATTCGAGCTCCGCCCCGGCGTCTGGATCGGCAAGGGCTCGTCCATCGACCCCTCGGCGCGCATCGACTCGCCTGCCTTCGTCGGAGAGAACTGCACCATCGACGAGGACGTGGTGATCGGGGCCTACTCCACGCTGGGTGCCAACGCCCAGGTGGCGGCCCGGGCCGAGCTCCAGCGTTCGGTCATCGGGGAGAATTCCTACCTTGGACCGGCCACGCGGGTCGAAGGAGCGGTGCTCGGGCGGTCGTGCGACCTCCGGGTGGGTGCCCGTATTGAGCCCGGGGCGGTCGTCGGTGAGGGCTGCCTCGTGGGCGCCCACGCCGAGGTGCGCAGCGACGTCAAGGTCTACCCCTACAAGGTCGTCGAGGCCGCCGCCCAGGTCAACGCCTCCATTGTGTGGGAATCCGGCGGGTCGCGGACCCTGTTCGGCCCCGACGGAGTGCAGGGCATCGCCAACGTGGACATCAGCCCCGAGCTGGCCGTCCGCCTCGCCAAGGCCTGGGCCTCGGGGTTCGAGAAGGGCACGTTCATCACCGCCTCGCGCGACACGAGCCGGATCGCCCGGGTGCTCAAGCGCGCGCTCATGGTGGGGTGCAATTCGGTCGGCGTCAACGTCAACGACCTCGAGCTGGCCACGGTGCCGGTGACGCGTCAGCACGTGCGCATGCGCGGCAACCGGGCCGGCCTCACGGTGCGTCTGAGCCCGGACGACCCGCAGTCCGTGGTGATCCGCTTCTTCGACGAACGCGGCATCGACCTCTCGGAGGGTGATCAGCGCCGGGTGGAGCGCATGTACCACCGCGAGGAGTTCCGGCGGGTCACCGCGGGCGAAATCGGGGACATCGACTTCTCGCCACGCACGATCGAGCTGTACACCGAAGACGTCGTCGAGGCCTTCGGACTGCGCCGAGAGGCGGGGCGGGAGATGAAGCTGGTCCTCGACCTGTCCTACGGCGCCGCCAACTTCGTCATGCCCAACCTGCTCTCGAAGGTGGGCGCCGATGTCCTGAGCATCAACCCGTACGCGCAGACGCCGGGCATGATCTCGCTCGACCGCGTCGTGAGCGAAGCGAGAGTGGCGGATGCTGTCCGCGGTTCGGGGGCGGACCTTGGCGCGGTCATCGACCCGGGAGGCGAACGGTTGACCCTGATCGACGGCACGGGCCGCGTGCTGTCCGACGACGAGGCGATCATGGCGTTCATCGCGCTGTCGAGCGAGGCGGGGGAGATCGGTCGGGTGGCCCTCCCGGTCACCGCGAGCGATCGCACGGTGCGGCGGTGCCGGGAGTACGGGATCGAGTTGATGCTGACGCCCTTGTCGCCGTCGGGGTTGCTCGAAGCTGCGGCGTCCGGTGGTGTGTCCTTCGCCTCCGATCAGCGCGGAGGGTACGTCTTCCCGGCCTTCCTGCCTGCCTTCGACGCCGCCGCCGCACTGGTCCGGGTGGTGTCACTCCTCGAGGCAAGCCAGGGCTCCCTGGCCGAGATCGTGGACGACACGCCGGCCATGCCCATCCTGGAGGGGGAGGTGGCGACCCCCATGGAGCAAAAAGGCCTGATCATGCGGACCCTCATGGAGCAGTTGACCGACGAGGGGGCCGAGCTGGTCCTCGTGGACGGCATCAAGGTGGTCTCCGACGAGGGATGGGCCCTGGTCGTGCCTGATCCGACCGACCCGGTCACGCATGTCTGGGCGGAGGGAGCGAACTCGCCGGCATCCGAGGGCTTGGTGGCGCTGTACACCGAGCGGATCGCTCGGATGTTGTCGTGAATTCGGGGCTGCGGCCCGCGTCCGCGGTCCGGTATGGTCCCCCCGCATGAACATCCCCGAAGGCCTCCGTTATTCGCCGGAGCACGAGTGGGTCCGCCTCGAAGGGACGAGAGTCCGCGTGGGCATCACGGACTACGCCCAGGACGCACTCGGTGACATCGTCTTTGTCGATTTGCCCGCGGTCGGGAGCGCAGTCGAAGTGGGAGGACAGCTCGGCGAAGTCGAGTCGACGAAGTCGGTGTCGGAGATTTACGCGCCTGTGGCCGGCACCGTCACGGCGGTGAACGACACGCTGACGGCGGGGCCGGAAAAGATCAACCAGGATCCCTACGGCGAGGGATGGCTCTGCGAGCTGGAGCTCGCGGCCGGTGCTGACACAGGGAGCCTTCTTGACGCGGTCGCCTATGGCGACCTGACGGCTGACTGACCTGGCATTCAGGGGTCTGATGAGGACAGGAGAAGTCGCTCGTGGCGTGGGGTACCGTGGACGGCGTGTTCTGTCACAACTGCGGGCATCGCAACCCCGAGGGCGTCAACTTCTGCTCGTCGTGCGGTACCGCACTGCTTGCGGACGGCGATGACGCCACCATCACGCTCCACCCGGCCGACGAGGGAGAGACAGCAGAGGACTACCCCGACGTCACCTCCGTCGAGATCCCGCACGGCGCAGGTGTCCTCGTTGTCACCCGCGGCCCCAACATCGGTGCGCGTTACCTCCTCGGTGAGGACGTCGTGAAGGCGGGACGGCACCCCGAGAGCGACATCTTCCTCGACGACATCACAGTGTCTCGGCGCCACGTGGAGATCACGCCCACCGACGAGGGCTACTCCGTGCGAGACGTGGGTTCGTTGAACGGGACGTATGTCAACCGGGAGCGCATCGACGAGGTGGCACTGGCGCCAGGCGATGAGGTGCAGATCGGGAAGTTCAAGCTCGTCTACCTGGTGGCGGGCAACGAGTGACCAGCCGTACGTACCTCTCTATCGGTGACGTACTCACCCTCCTGCGGGAGGAGTTCCCCGACGTCACCATTTCGAAGATCCGATTTCTCGAGAGCCAGGGTCTGGTCAATCCCGAGCGTTCGCCGTCGGGGTACCGCAAGTTCTTCGAGCACGACGTCGAGCGCCTCCGCTGGGTCTTGCGCCAGCAGCGCGAGCACTTTCTCCCCCTCAAGGTCATCCGGGACCGTCTGGCCGACGGCGATCTCGGTGACGACGTGACAGTGGAGCAGCCGAACGGCAAGACGGCCCGCGCCGCCCAAGCAGTGGCGGTCGCCGGCGGTGCACCGGGCCCCGCCCATGAGCAGCCGACCAAGGCCGACGAAGAGGCGATGGCCCGCATCCTCGCGGACGCATCGCGTCGCGCCGCCAAACTGCCGGACGAGAAGCAGGCGCGAGCGGGCTTGCAGGTGGTCCCGGAAGTCGAGGCCGCGCCGCAGCCAGCGACTCCGCCCGCCGTGCCGCGTGACCTTGCAACCGCCGCCCCGCGCCGCACCGCCAGCGAACGACGCGCCGATGCCACCGCGACGTTGGGCGGTCGCACCGCGAGGCCGCCGACGCCGCCAGTGTCACCGACGCCTGCGGCAACGACGGTCCGCGCCAACGGAACGTCCTTGCCGCGACAGGCTGACGTTGCCGAGCCTCCGCCGGCCGGGCCGCCGCCGATTGACGCGAGCGCGCGCAAGGGTGAGCCTCAGAGCGCCGAGATCCCTGCCGACGTCGCGCCGAGCCCCTCCGCCGCCGTTGCGACCGGTGCAAGCCTCTCGGTCGACGAGCTGTGCGCGGCCAGCGGGCTGTCGCCCGACGAGGTGGCGGGTCTCAAGGGATTCGGATTGGTGGAGTCCGTCACCGTGGCAGGTATCGAGACGTACGACGAGGACGCTCTCACGGTGGCGAACCTGGCGGTTGCGTTCCGGGCCTTCGGGATTGAGCCGCGGCACCTGCGCCTCTACCGGAACGCCGCCGACCGCGAGCTGGGCCTCATTGAGCAGGTGGTCATCCCTCTTTTGCGCCAGCGGAACCCCGAATCCCGGCAGCGGGCGGTGGAGGGGGCCGATCAGCTGGCTGCGCTCGGGCAGTCCATGCGGGCCACCCTCCTGCGCCAGGCACTCCGGCGCCATCTGGGGGGGTGACGGACGCCCGGGATCGGGCGCTACATTTCAGTCATGGTCCGTGTGCTCCTCCGTGCCGTCCGAGTGGACCTGCAATCGAACACACCTGTACTCCTTTTGCAGGAGACCGGGGGGGAGGGCCGCACACTACCGATCTTCATCGGGAGCCCTGAGGCAACCGCTATCGCCTACGCCCTTCAGGGCGTGACGATGCCCCGTCCACTGACGCACGACCTGATGAAGGACATGCTGGGTGCGCTCGATATCAGCGTCGAGCGGGTGATCATCACCGAGCTGCGGGCCTCCACCTACTATGCCGAAATGCATCTGGTGCGTGGCGAGGAGCGGACGATCGTCTCGAGCCGGCCCTCCGATGCAGTGGCGGTCGCCGTGCGGACAGAGTCCCCACTCTTCGTGTCCGACGAGCTCATGGAGTCGGAGGGGATCATCCTGGCCCTTGACGCAGAGGAGGAAGAGGACGACACACCCGACGAACTGGTCGGTCAGTTCAGACAGTTCCTCGATTCGGTGCGCCCTGAGGATTTCGAAGGGTGACGCGCCGCCGCTGGGCGCTCGCACTCGTTGCGGGCGCTGCCGTGGTCCTCGCGGCGTGCAGCAGCAACTCGAGCACGCCCAAGAAGGTCACGACGACGACGCATGCCGCCAGGTCGACCACGACGTCGTCGTCGACCACCACGACGACCGCCGCCTCCACGACGAGCACCGCGGTCGGTTCGACTGCCTGTACGCACGTCAGCGCCTCGCCCGCTCAGGGCCAAGGGGCGGCGGGTACCATCACCGGCGTGATCACCGTCACCAACACGGGGACGGCGTCGTGTACGGCCAACGGCTACCCCACCGTGGCGCTCTTCTCCGGGAGCGGTGCGCCGCTCACTGTGACGATGGTCAACGGGCTGTCGGTCACGATCTCCAGCGCAGCCAATGCGCCTCCGTCCACGGTGACGGTGGCGCCGTCCTCCTCCGCGCAATTCGCCTACCAGTACTCGGACGTGCCGGTCGGCTCGGAGACGAGCTGCCCGACTTCTGAGTCCGCCTCCATCACGATGCCCGGGTCGTCGACGGCCTCGTCGACGTTCCAGTTGGCGATCGGACCCTGCAACAGCGGGACCATCAGGGTCTCGCCTGTCTACGCCAGCTCCTGACCGTCGACGCGCCTAGCCAGGGCTGACGAGGATCCGGCCGCGCACGGCCGCATCGAGCACTCGGTCGAGTGCAGCGGTCAGCCCGTCCAGCCCGATCTCCTCGTTGACCATCTCCTCGCAGTGCTGCAACGGGAAGGAATCGGCCATATCGTCCCAGAGCTCGCGCCGCTCGTCGATGGGTGTGGACACGGTGTCGATCCCCAGGAGGGCGACGCCGCGCACAATGAACGGATAGACCGTTGTCGCCAGGTCGTTGCCACCGGTCAGCCCGCTCGCCGCGACCGCTCCGCCGTAACGAACCGTTCGGAGGGCTTCGGCCAGCGCTCGCCCTCCCACACAGTCCACGACGCCGGCCCAGAGCTGAGGGCCGAGAGTCCGGCCGTCGTCCTCGGTGAACTCCCGTCCCACGACGCGACTGGCCCCGAGGTCCTTGAGATACTCATGCTCCGTCGTCTTGCCCGACGAGGCCACGACCTCGAAACCTGCGTGCGCCACCAGGGCCACGGCGGCACTCCCCACGCCGCCCGATGCACCGGTGACCAGGATCGGCCCATCCTCGGGGGACGTGCCGTGGTGCACCAGACGGCGTAGGGACAGCAAAGCGGTGCAGCCGGCAAGCCCGATGATCGCGGCTGTGCGGCAGGTCAGGGCGTCGGGCAAGGGTACGACCCAATCCGCCGGCACCCGGGCGTAGGCGGCGAACCCGCCGTGCCGGTCCACGCCGAGGTCGTAGCCCTGCACCAGGACGCGCTGACCGGGAGTGAAATCGGGACTCGTGCTCTCCTCGACGCTGCCCGTCAACTCCACTCCGGGTACGAGGGGGAAGACCCGCGCCACGCGGTTCCCGGGACGGGTGACCATGGCGTCCTTGAAGTTGATGGCGGACCACTCCACCCGGACCAGGACCTCGCCCTCAGGGAGGTCGGCGTCGGACAATTCGACTACCGCAGGCCGGATGACCGCCCCCGCCTTGGAGAGCAGATAGGCCGGAAAGCGCACGGGTTCACTGTAGAGGGCCGCGCCGCCGTTTTCCGGTCCTTGCCGTTGCAACGGGTACGTTCGGACCATGGCCACGATCGCAGATTATGGGGGTTGGTCCTCGCCGCTCGCGGCAGGTGACGTGGCCCGAGCCAAGGTCTCGCTGTCGGAGATCTGCTCGGACGACGACGCGCTCTACTGGCTCGAGTCACGTCCGGCCGAGGCGGGTCGGACCGTGGCGGTGCGTTCCGATGCCGGTGGTGGCATGTCCGACCACTCGCCGCCGGGCATCAGCATCCGCAGCCGGGTCAACGAGTACGGCGGCGGGGCCTTCTGTCTCGTGCCGGGACGGTGCTCCGGTGCCTTCGCCTATGTGGACCAGTCCGACCAACGAGTGTGGTTCTGCGACGGCGCGGGGGCGCAGGGGGCCGCCGGCGGAATCGCACCGGTGGCCCTGGGCGCGGCGCCTCCGACAGGGGAGGTGCACCGACACGGAGGACTGAGCGCGACGGCGGACGGCGAGTGGGTGCTCGCCGTGCGCGAGATCCACTCCGATGGATCGCCCCGGCCGCTGCGCAGCGTGGTCGCCTTGTCGACCCGTGTCTCGCTTCCGTGCGAGAGCACGCTGCTCGCCGGCCACGATTTCTTCGGCACCCCTCGACCGCATCCGACCGGTGAGCGGCTGGCCGTGGTGGCCTGGGACCATCCGGACATGCCGTGGGACGCCTCGATCGTGTTGGTACAGCCCTTGCGCCGGGTTGCCTGCACCCAACACGAGCACGACGTGCTGCAGGCGGTCGGTTCCGCGCAGCGCGTCGCCGGCGGCCCGGCGGAGTCGGTCGGCCAGCCAGCCTGGAACCGCGACGGGACTCTGCGCTACGTCTCGGATCGCCACGGTTGGTGGCAGCCCTATCTCCAGCCAGGGTCCCTCGGTGCGAACCAAGAGAGCACACCGATGACCCGTCAGCGGGCGGAGTTCCACGGGCCGGACTGGGTGCTCAGCCAGCAGACAATGGTGGAGATGGCCGACGGGTCCCTCGTGGCGCGGATGACGGCGTCGGGACGGGATGCCCTGGTGTCGCTGGCTCCCCGACGCGATGGGCCCCCGCCAGAGCTTGCGCAGCCGTGTGTCTCCATCGCAGCTCTCTGCGCACACGGGGACGGGTTGGCGCTGATCGGCAGCACGCCCGACGAACCGTCCATGGTGTGGGTTTGGACCCCGGACGGCGGCGCGCGGCCGGTGCGTCCCCGCGCCGGGGTCGTGCTCCAGCGCGACGACGTCGCGGTCGGGCAGCCATTCAGCCTCACGGGGCGTACGGGGCGCCCCGTTCACGGCACCTTGTTCCGTCCCACCTTGGGTGGGACGGAAGGGCCCGTGGGGACCGCACCGCCGTTGGTCACCTGGTGCCACGGTGGGCCGACGTCTTCCTGCCAAGCGGGGTTCGATCCCACCCTCCAGTTCTTCACCACCCGGGGTTTTGCCGTGGCCTGCGTCGACTACGCGGGCAGCTCGGGGTACGGGCGGGACTATCGCTGTTCCCTGTGGGGCCTGTGGGGTGTGGCAGATTCGGAGGACTGCCTCGACGCGGCGTTGTACCTGGCGGCGCGTGAGGATGTCGACGGGGGGCGGATCGCCATCCGAGGTGGTAGCGCAGGCGGCATGACCGCCCTCAACGCGCTGGCGGCAGGGGAGGGGTTCGCGGCCTGCGTGTCGTGGTACGGGGTCACCGACCTGTTGGGGCTGGTGGCGACCACCCACGATTTCGAGGCCCACTACGCCGATCGACTGATCGGGCCGCTGCCGGGCTCGCACCGGCTCTACGTGGAGCGATCGCCCGTCCACCGGGCGCGCTCCATGCAGGGCGCCGTGCTCCTGCTGCAGGGCACGGAGGACCCAGTGGTGCCACCGGCGCAGGCAGAAGGGATGCGCGCCGCGCTCGATGCCGCCGGAACCCCTTGCGAGCTGGCATTCTTCGAGGGGGAGGGTCACGGCTTCCGCCGGGCTGACACGTTGACGGCGTGTTTGGAGGCCGAGTTGGCGTTCTATCGCCGCGAGCTGCACCTCTAGGATCATTGGGGGGGTTCCTTTGCACCCATCCGGCCGTGTGCGAGGCTCTTGCGACGCCATGACGACTGACTCCACGTTCCCGATCCCGACGTCGACCGCCCAGCTCAGCGAGCTGTCGTGGCGCGTCTGGGGGCGCCTCAAGCGGATCACCCCAGAATTAGGCGACGCCCTCCTCTACGGGGTCAGCGCCCTCTTTGCGCTTCTCACCATCTACACGTCGACGAATGCGCTGTACCAGGGGTGGGGGCGTATGGCGTTGCTCCCGTTCCTCTTCGGTGCCGTCGCGTCGGCAGTCCTGGCCGGGGCAGTGCGCCGCACCCGCCGGCGACAGCCGGGTGGTGCACTGACGAAACGCCAACACAGGCGTGCCTGGCTGACGCGGATCGTGGTGGCGGTGTGCGTGTTCGCCGGCGCGCTGGCCATTCCGCTCGGCTTCGAGATCTTGTGGCGCTTCGACGGTGTGGCCGGATCACACCTCCAGCCCGAGGTGGTGACCGTCGAGATCGGAGGGCAGGACCTCGTCCACGGCACGGATCCGTACATCGTCCCGGTGCGCCTCCATCACCCGGCCAAGTACCACCCCCCGGGGCAACCTGACTTCGAGGGATTCCTGCCCTACCTGCCGCTCATGGCCGTTGCCGGCATTCCCAGCGAGATCTGGCCGAACAACGGACTGAGCGACGCGCGGATCTTCTTCTGTTTGACGACACTGGCCGTGGCCGCTGTCGCCTTGTCCCTCTGCAAGGTCGACGGGCGACGAAAGATCCGCGCCGTCCAGGCGCTCATCATCCTCCCCCTGGCCTCGTTGCCACTGGCCACCGGAGGTGACGACATCCCTGTCGTCGCATTCCTCCTCCTGGCCATCGTCCTGGCTCAGCGGCAGAGACCCTTTCTCTCGGGTGTCGTCTTCGGCATCGCCTCTGCCATGAAGTTCACCGCCTGGCCGCTCGCTGCGTTGGCGTTGTTCGCTGCCCGTGGGCGCAATGGGGAGCGGCGACCGCTGTCAATGCTCGCCGGCATGATCGTCGTCGCCGTCCCGACGATCTTCCCCTTCGCCCTACGCGGCCCGTTCGCGCTCATCGACGACGTCGTTCTTTTCCCACTCGGATTGAGCAAGATCCCGACCACTGCCGCCAGTGCGCTGCCCGGTCACGTACTGGTGAGCGAGTTCCCGTCGCTGAGCCGGGCCCTGCCACTCGCCGTCGGGATCGTGCTGGCCGTGCTCCTGGCACGCCACCTCTATCGCCACACCCCCCGCACCGCGGCCGAGGTCTGCATCATCGCCGGAGTCGTGATGTCGGCGCTCATCCTGCTCGCCCCCGATCCGCGCGTGGGCTACCTGCTGTACCCGATCAACTTCTTCGTCTGGGGCTACCTGCTGGCGGAGCCCTCCGCACCGTCCGACTTGCTCCGCGCCGACACTGAAGGCGCGGTCGTGGGGGCCGAGTCGAACTGACCGCCGGGCGGGCGCGTCGTGCGTCCTAGTCGGCGTCCTGCTCCTGGAAGAGCCGCACCGTGAAGTCGGTGGTCCCGCGGGCGGGGCCACCCGGGGCGAAGGTCGTGGCGCTGACGGTAGCCCCCATGTCCCAGTAATAGCCGTCCGAGCCCGCCAGTTTGCCGAGGACCTCGAGCGCATGCGGGTCGTTTCTCGCCGGACCCTGGCTGGAGATCTGCCAGCCCTGGAGCTTCATGTCGGCGGAGAAGAAGGCCAGCAGCGCGGCCTGCGAGTCATTGGACCGGAAGGTCACCTGCTGGTCGTACTGGCCCGCCCCCGCGGTGTTGTTCTGGTGGGAGATCCGAACCGAGCCCAACGGCACGGAGACCGCATTGAGAATGTTGTTGGGCGGGTCGCCGCCGTTCACGATCGGCGACAGCTTTCGGGCAGCCGGCACGGCTCGCAGGGAGGCCCCGGGCACGCCGACGGCGGCTCCGTTGTGCTTGACCGGTGCCGGGGCCTGCGACGTGACGATCGCAATGGTGACGAACACGACCAGGATCAGCGCGGCCAGCCCGAACACGATCATGGCCGGCCGCATGGAGATTCCTCCGGGTACCGGAGGTCGCTGCGGCTCGGGTGCCTCGCCCCCGTCCGCCCGGAGCTCGGTGTCGTGCAGGGTCATGGCACCTGAAAGCCTACGGCGATCCCGACCACCCGAAATGGTCGAGGGGGCCGTGCCCAGCGCCGAGCCGCCATGCCGCGCCGCCGGCCAATGCTCGCGCCACGAAGAGCTTGCCCTGCCTGATGGCCTCGGGCACCGTCGCGCCCCTGGTCAGGTAGGCCGCGATCGCGGCGGAGAGCGAACAGCCGGTGCCGTGATCGTTCCCTGTGTCGACTCGCTCTCCGGCCAGGACGACGGTTCCGTCGGGCCCTGCCACCACATCGTCCGCCGAATCGGTGAGGTGTCCACCCTTCACCACCACGTAGCCGGCGCCGGTGTCCCTGATCCGCTCGGCCACCTCGACCCGTGCCTCGAGCGGCAGGAGGGACTCGACGTCGGTGTGGCCCAGCACGGCCGCTTCGCGCAGGTTCGGCGTGACCACTAACGCGTGGGGGAGCAGCTGCTGAAGATAGGCCTCGACGCCCGCGGGTTCCAGCAGGCGGTGCCCGGTGGACGAGACCAGGACCGGATCCACCACCAGGCGGGGAAGCAGCCCGCGACGCGCCAGGTCGGACACCGCGGCGACGGTAGCGGCCGTCGCGAGCATCCCCGTCTTCACGCTGCGCACGGCGAAGTCGTCGAGGACGGTCTCGATCTGTTGCTGCACGAACGCGGGCTCCAGGGCAACGACGCCTCGCACCTCGGCCGTGTTCTGTGCGGTCACCGCAGTGAGGGCGCAGGTGCCGTGCACGCGCAATGCGGCAAAGGTCTTCAGATCGGCCTGTGCACCGGCACCACCGCCCGAGTCGGATCCGGCAATGGTCAACGCCGTGGGGGGAGTCGGGTCCGGCACCGAGCCACCATAGGCGGGCACCGGGGTATCGTCGTTCCGTGACCCGCAACGACGCCGGTCCCGCGGCACCCGTCCCGTCCGACAACAGCCTCTGCATTGCCGGTGAGGCATTGGACTCGCGCCTCATCCTCGGCACCGGCGGCATGACCAGCCTCGGGGTGCTGGGTGCTGCCCTCCTCGCGTCCGGAACGGCCATGGCGACCGTCGCTGTCCGACGCGTCGAGACGACTGGCCGAGGTGCGTTGCTGTCCCTCCTGCACGACCAGGGCGTGCGCGTACTGCCCAACACGGCCGGCTGCGCCACGGCGTCCGAGGCGGTGCTCACGGCAAAGTTGGCTCGTGAGGCATTCGGCACCGACTGGGTCAAGTTGGAGGTGATCGGAGACGACCGCACCCTGCTCCCCGACGCGGTGGAATTGCTGAGCGCGGCCGAGCAGCTGGCCGAGGACGGCTTCGTCGTCCTGCCGTACACGACGGACGATCCGGTCCTGGCCTTTCGCCTGCAGCAGGTCGGCTGCGCGGCGGTCATGCCGCTGGGCTCACCGATCGGCAGCGGGCTGGGCATCCGCAACCCCCACAACATCGCCCTGCTCCGTGAAGCCGTCGACATCCCGGTCATCCTGGACGCTGGCATCGGGACGGCCTCGGACGCGGCCCTGGCCATGGAGCTGGGCTGCGACGGGGTCCTCGTGGCCACCGCGGTCAACCGAGCCCACGATCCGGTCGTCATGGCGCGGGCCATGCGGCTGGCCGTCGAAGCCGGCGCCGACGCCCGGCGGGCCGGGCGCATCCCCGTGCGCTTCCATGCCGAGCCGTCGAGCCCCTCGGAGGGCAGGGCCGACCTCGGCGGAGGTGGATTCGCCCTGTCCTGAGGCCCTCTCCTTGTGCTTCCGGGCACCGGCCCTGGCCGCTCGTAGTCGGAGCGCGGTGGCCCTGGCGGCGGGCCCGGCGGCGTCAGAAGTTCCCCCCGAACAACGCCCCCGTAACTACTGCCGTGTCGTCCGTCGTGCACTAGAGTGACGCCTCGGAGTGGTACGCGCAGGAGTGGGATTGCAGGGAGGTGTGATGGTCGACGATGCCGTAACCCGTGTCGGGGGGTTTCACGGGCCGCAGGTGTGTGGGCTCGTGGGGATCTCGTACCGGCAGCTCGATTATTGGGCCCGTACGGGCCTGCTCCAACCGTCGCTGGCGACTGCCAGGGGCAGTGGCTCACGACGGGTCTATGCCTATTCGGACGTGCTCGAGCTCAAGGTGATCAAGCAGTTGCTCGACGCCGGGATCTCGTTGCAGTCGGCGCGCCGCGCCGTCGAGTGTCTGCGTGAGGACCTCGGGTCAGACCTGGCGTCGGCCAATCTCGTCTTGACGGGGACCAGCTCGGTGCTGGCCCGGTCCAACGGCGAGGTCGTCGATCTGCTGGCTGGCGGCCAGGGTGTGTTCAACATTGTGCCGCTGGCGGGCGTGGTCGAGGAGTTGGACGCGGACATCGTGAGCCTGGACGCCGCAGCCAATGCCGCGCCGGCCAGGACGCGTGCCACACGAGTACAGGTCGCGCGGGCCTCGGGGGAGTGACCTCGGCGGACCCGAGCGCGTGTCGGGCGCATACACCATCCGGCGTGCGTGCCCGCAGGGCAGGTCCGTTTCGCTCATCCGTCCGAACGACTCTTCGCGACCATGCTCGACCTGTCGGGCGAACGGTGGGAATACGAGCCGGTGGAGTTCCCACTGGCCTGGGACAGTCTCGGCTCGCCGATAGCCGGATTCCGCCCGGACTTCTACTTGCCTCGCCGCGGCGTGTTCATTGAGCTCACCACGGCCGACCAGCGGCTCGTGACGCGCAAGAACCGCAAGGTGCGGCGCATGCGCGAGCTCTACCCCGAAGTGCCCATCTCCATTGTGTACCAGCGCGACTTCGCCTCACTCATTGCGTCCCACGGGCTGCTCTCTGGAGCGGCCTAGTCTGGCCGCATGAACGCCGACACCCCGCTCCGGGTCTCGCCGCTGCACGCGTCGCACTTGGAGCTCGGCGCCAAGATGGTTCCGTTCGGCGGCTGGGAGATGCCCTTGGCGTACCCGTCCGGCACCGTGACCGAGCACCGGACCTGCCGAACCTCGGCGGTCGCCTTCGACGTCAGCCACCTGGGCACGGTGCGCGTCCGGGGCGCCGATGCCTTCGAGCACCTGCAGCACTCTTTGAGCAACGACCTGACGCGGATCCATCCGGGGAGGGCCCAGTACACGCACCTCCTCGACGAGGACGGGTTCGTGGTCGACGACATCATCGTGTGGTGGATCGACGACGAGCGGTTCGACGTGATGCCCAACGCCTCGAACACCACTGATGTCATCAAGGCCATCGGCGGAATCGACGTCACCGACGAGAGGGCAGTGATCGCGATCCAGGGACCCGAGGCGCGCTCGCGGCTGGAGCAGATGTCGCGGGAGGCCGCGACGGTCCATCGGTTCGCCGTGAAGCGCTTCGAGTGGGCCGGTGTCACGTGCCTCGTGGCCGGGACTGGGTACACGGGCGAGGAGGGCGTGGAGTGTGCGGTCCCGGCGGAGGTGGCGCCCGATTTCTGGGAGGCGGTCTTGGGTCAGGGCGTTGCCCCGGCGGGTCTGGGGGCACGTGACACACTGCGTCTCGAGGCGGGTCTCCCGCTGCACGGGCACGAGCTCGGTCCCGGCATCACCCCGCTCCAGGCCGGCCTGGGTTGGGTCGTCGGCTGGGACAAGGGGGACTTCACCGGTAGGGCCGCATTGGAGGAGGAGAAGGCCAACGGCCCGGCTCGGCGCCTCCGCGGCATTGTCGCTGACGGGCGTCAGCCGTTGCGGGACGGCTCGCTGCTGTGTGAGGGCGAGGAACAGGTCGGCATTTTGACCAGCGGCAACTTCTCGCCGATGCGGGAACGGGGGATCGGCCTGGGCTTCGTGGAGGCCGACGCTCGGCTGCTCGAAGGCGACCCGATCACCGTCGTGCAGCGGGGCCGGCAGATCCCGGCCCGCCTCGTGCGTCCTCCCCTCTGGCCGATCCGTCCGGAGGAGGACAGCGAGTAGTGGACGTTGCGCAACCGATCGGCGCTGGCGGGTCCGGTAGTGTGCCAGACACAACTGAATACGCCGTTTGAACCGGAGCGCCAGAGTCCCCGTCTTAGGCAGTCGAGGGGACGCCGGAGGAGCAACTCTCCCCGAGAAACTCTCAGGCCGACATACCGCTCCGGCGAGGCAACTCTGGAAAGCGGGCGCCCGACGTCCGCACCGAAGGTGGAAGCCGTGCAGGTCACGGCGTGGCTCTCAGGTCCAGTGACAGAGCGGGGAGGACGTCCGACCAGTGCCGCGCCGTGCGCGGAACACGTGAGGAGATCCCCGTGACCGAGCAGCATGCAGGCGACCGATCCGAGGCACTCGAGCCCTTCGAGGGATTCGTGCGACGCCATGTCGGCCCCTCGGACGAGGAACAAGATGGGATGCTCAAGGTCCTCGGCTACGAGACTCTGGAGGCCCTCGTCGACGCCGCGGTGCCGGGAAGCGTGCGCAGCCTCGCGACGCTGCAGCTGCCCCCCGCCGTCTCCGAGCAGCAGGTGCTGGGCGAGCTGCGCCGGCTTGCCGCCGGCAACACCATCGCCGAGCCCATGATTGGCCTCGGCTACTCCGGGACCATCACGCCGGGCGTCATCCGGCGCAACGTGCTCGAAAGCCCGGCCTGGTACACGGCCTACACCCCGTACCAACCCGAGATCAGCCAGGGACGACTGGAAGCTCTCCTCAACTTCCAGACGATGGTGACCGATCTCACCGGACTGGACACGGCCAACGCGTCGCTGCTCGACGAGAGCACCGCCGTGGCCGAGGCCGTCACGCTCATGCGCCGCCGCGCCGCCAGCGAGTCGAACCGGGTGATCGTCGATGCCGACTGCCTGCCCCAGACCATCGCCGTACTGGCCACGCGCCTCGGGCCCCTCGGCCTCACTCTCGACGTGATCGACCTGGGTGCGGGCGCACCCAGCGGCGACTACTTCGGCATGGTGCAGCAGTACCCCGGCTGCTCGGGCTCCGTCCGCGATTTCGAGGCACTGACGGCCGAGGCGCACGGCAAGGGTGCGCTGGTGACGGTTGCCGCTGACCTGTTGGCGCTGACGCTGCTCAAGCCGCCGGGGGAGTGGGGCGCCGACGTGGTTGTGGGTTCCTCCCAACGGTTCGGCGTACCTCTCTGGTACGGCGGGCCCCATGCCGCCTTTATGGCGGTCAAGAGTGGGTTGGAGCGCGACCTGCCCGGGCGCCTCGTCGGGCTCTCGATCGACGCGGAGGAGCGCCCGGCTTACCGGTTGGCCCTGCAGACGCGCGAGCAGCACATTCGCCGGGAGAAGGCGACGTCGAACATCTGCACGGCCCAGGTGCTGTTGGCCGTGGTGGCCTCCATGTACGCCGTGTACCACGGTGCCGACGGCCTGCGCGGCATTGCGCACCGCGTCCACCGCCGCACCGCCGACCTGGCGGCCGGGCTCGAGCAGTCCGGTTTCAGCCTCGTCCATCAGAGCTTCTTCGACACCGTGGTCGTCGAGGCGAGCGGTCGGGCGGCGGCGATCGTCGATGACGCCCGCACGCGCGGGGTGCTCCTGCGCCTCATTGACGAGGACTACGTCGGGATCTCGTGCGGCGAGACGACCACTGATGACCACGTCGCAGCGGTGCTCGGGGCCTTCGGGGCCAGTGACGGCGGAGCGCGCGGCGACGGTCGGCTCCCCGAAGCGCTTCTGCGCCGGGGTCCGATTCTGGATCACCCCGTCTTCTCGGAGCACCACTCCGAGACGGCGATGCTCCGGTACCTGCGTCGCCTCTCGGACCAGGACTTCGCGCTGGACCGCGGCATGATTCCGCTGGGGTCGTGCACCATGAAGTTGAACGCGACGACGGAGATGGAGCCGGTCGGTTTGCCCGGGTTCGCCGACGTCCATCCGTTCGCGCCTCTGGAGAGTACGCCGGGTTACCTGTCCCTGATCGACGAACTGGAGGAATGGTTGGCCAGCGTCACCGGCTACGCCAAGGTGTCGGTCCAGCCCAACGCGGGGAGCCAGGGAGAGTTGGCCGGGCTTCTCGCCATTGCGGCATACCACCGGTCACAGGGCGCGCACGAACGGAACGTGTGTCTCATTCCGTCGAGCGCGCACGGGACCAATGCCGCCTCGGCCGTCATGGCCGGCATGCGGGTCGTCGTGGTGGCGTCCCTCGACGACGGCACCGTGAATCTCGACGATCTGCGTGGGAAGTGCGAGGAGCACAGCGAGCGGCTGGCGGCCGTCATGGTGACGTACCCCTCGACCCATGGGGTGTACGAGGAGGGCATCAGCGACATGTGTGCGCTGGTCCACCAGCACGGCGGTCAGGTCTACATCGACGGCGCGAACCTGAACGCGCTCCTCGGACTGGCCGAGCCTGGACAGTTCGGCGGGGACGTCTCGCACCTGAACCTGCACAAGACCTTCTGCATCCCGCACGGGGGCGGCGGACCCGGGGTCGGTCCCGTGGCGGTGGCCGAGCACCTGGTGCCGTTCCTCCCTTCGCATCCGCTGCACCCGCGCTCTGCGCAACGTGAGGGCATCGGGCCGGTCAGCGCGGCGCCCTTCGGGAGTGCCGGGATCCTTTCCATCAGCTGGGCCTATATCCGGATGCTGTCCGGAGAGGGTTTGGCTCATGCCACCAAGTCGGCCGTCCTGGCGGCGAACTACGTGGCGGCGCGCCTGGCGGTGTCGTTCCCGATCCTGTACACGGGCAAGCACGCCCTCGTGGCCCACGAGTGCATTCTCGATCTGCGGGCCCTGACCAAGGCGACCGGCGTCACGGTCGACGACGTCGCCAAGCGGCTGATCGATTACGGCTTCCATGCGCCCACCGTGAGCTTCCCGGTGGCGGGAACGCTCATGGTGGAGCCGACCGAGAGCGAGAACCTCGCCGAGCTCGACCGCTTCTGCGACGCCATGATTGCCATCCGGGCCGAGATCGACGAGGTGGCGTCGGGTCGCTGGGCGGTGGAGGACAGTCCGCTGCGCGGTGCTCCACACACGGCTGCTGCGCTGGTGTCAGGGTGGGAGCGGGCCTACGACCGTCAGACCGCGGTCTACCCGGCCGGGCAGACGGCCGCCAAGTATTGGCCTCCGGTGGCCCGGATCAACCAGGCCTACGGCGACCGCAACCTCGTGTGCAACTGCCCGCCCCCCGAGGCTTTCGAGGAGTGACGCGCTAGACGAGCGCCATCAGCCCGAGGCCGGCCCCGGCGGCGGCGAGGCAGATCACGAGACTGCCCATGGTGTAGACGACGGCCTCCGTGCGGTGGCCGGTGTGGAGCAGGTTGATCGTCTCCCAGCTCGCGGTGGACCAGGTCGTGTAGCCGCCACACAGACCGACGCCGATGACGGCGAGCAGGTGGGAGCCGAGCCCGTGGTAGATGGAGAGCCCCGTCAGCACGCCCAGGACCAGTGAGCCCGACGCGTTGACAAGCATGGTGCCCAGCGGAAGTGGATCGGATCGACGCACGGCGACGTGGTGGATCACCAACGCACGCAGGACCGCGCCCGCGCCGCCCGCCAGGGCGACGACGAGGGCAAGGGCGAGAGTGGGGGAGGAGCTGCTCATGCCGGCACGAATTTCTGGCCGAGCCCGCTGCCGGCCACGACCAGCGTCAGACCGCCGATCACCGTCGCCGCGACATAGGCGATGAAAGTCACGATGTCGCCGTCCTTGACCAGCAACGCTGCCTCGACGGCCAGCGTCGAGTAGGTGGTCCATCCCCCCAGGAAACCGACGACGAGGAGGGGGCGCGCCCAGGGGGCTCGTCGTGCGCCGCGCTCGGTCAGGGGGACAAGCAGGCCGATGGCAAACGAGCCCGAGAGGTTGACGGCCAACGTGACCCACGGGAAGGCGCCCTGTGGGACCGGATGGTGTGCGTCGAGGAGATAGCGGGCGACGGTGCCGAGCGCCCCGCCGACGAAGATCGCCAGAAGCGCGGTGGATGACAGGCCGAGGCGCGGGACAGAGGGTCGGTCGAGTGCGTCGCCGGTTGGTCGATCCGGTTCGTCGTCGCGCAAGCGCTGATTTTCGTCCATGGCAGGGCCTCCCGTGCCGCCGCTCAGGAGCCATCAGCCATGTCGGTTACGGCGGTTTGGGTGGTGCACCCCCGGGGGGACCCATCCCCGGTCGTCGATCACCAATCGTATCCACCCATCGGAGCGGGGGAGGGACCCTTCAGTCGAGGCGCGGCCCCGGGGCACGTCGGAACTGGAATGGCTCGCTCTCGCGCCCGGCGACCACGTACCAGCATTGACCGGTCGACTCGGCATTCAGGATGCGCTGGAACCCCGCCACGACGTCGGCGACGTCGATGATCGGGAACCCCATGTCGAGCAGCGTCTGTTCGGATCCCTTGATGATGTTGGTGTAGGCGAACGATGGGCACAACGCGTGGATGCGGATGCCGTCGGCCTCGTAGGACTGGCCGAGCGAGCGGACGAGACCGACGACTGCATGCTTGTTGGCCGCGTAGATCGGGTCGAAGGGAGCGACCACCAGACCTGCCATGGACGCAGTGGCCACAATGGTCCCGCCGCCGCTCGCCATGATGGCGGGACGGGACGCCGCAATCCCGTAGACCACCCCGTCGAGGTTGATCGCCATCGAACGCCGGTAGGCCTCTGCATCGAAGTCGTCGCCCATGCCGCACCAGGAGGTGACGCCGGCGTTGAGGTGGGCGATGTGGAGGCCGCCGTACGCTTCGACGGCGAGCGCAACGGCGGCTGTGCTCGCGGCGGGGTCGGTCACGTCGGTCTGGATGAAGCGGCCGTCGAGCTCGTCGGCGACTGCCTTGCCTCGTGCGCCGTCGATGTCGGCGATCACCACGTGTGCGCCGCGGCCGGCCAAGTGGCGGGCGACGCCCTCGCCGATACCGTTGCTCCCTCCGGTGATGAGGGCGACCTTGCCGTCGACGTCGAGTGCCATGCACCCGATGGTAGGGGAATGCGCTCCGTTCAGCCCAGGAGGGCGGCGGGGAGCGGCTGGGCGTGCACGACGCTGAGGTGCTGGATGGGACGAGTCAGGGCGACGTAGAGCAGCCGAAGGCCTCGACGGTCGTCACCTGCGATCGCTGCCGGCTCGACCACCACCACGGCATCGAACTCGAGACCCTTGGCCGCCGGGGCAGGGACGATGGTGACCGGCCGGGCCATGGCGTCGCGCTCGAGCACCCCGACGTGTGTGTCCCGCCGCGCCAGGCGGGTGACTTCGGGCGCGAGGTCCTCGGGAAGGACGACCGCCACCAGGGCATGGTGTTCGGACAGCGCGGCGGCCTCCTCCAGCGCCGCGGCCGCCAGTCGGCTCTCGGGTACCCGCTGCACGGTGGGGTCGGTGCGCCCCGGCCTGATGGACGAGGTGGGCTGGACGCCCGGTGCGGCGACGGGGAGCAGCCGAGAGGCGAAGTCCAGCACGCGGCCCGGCGCCCGGTAGCCCAACGTCAGCTCGTCGTGGTGCTGCGGAGCGGCCCGGGGCAGGTGGCTGAGGACCTCGTCCCAGTCCGCGTAGGTCCAGGGCCCCGTCGCCTGGGCCAGGTCACCGAGCACCGTGACGGAGCCCGACGGGGCGCGTCGGGCGATCATGCGGAACTGCATCGGTGTCAGATCCTGGGCCTCGTCCACCACGATGTGGCCGTAGGAGCGGGTGCGACCTCCCGTGAGGAACGCCGCCTCGTCGAGCAGCGCCAGGTCGTCGGCGCTCCAGGCAGTGGAGCTGACGGTCGAGCCACGGCTTCGAAGGAGCAGCTGCACCTCCTCGGGGGCAAAGAGGTCGGAGCCGTAGCGTTCCAGCTGCTCGCGTGACGACAGCAGGTCTCGCACCAAGGTGTTGGGTGAGACCGAGGGCCACAGCGTGTCCACAAGGGACCCGAACTCCTCGGAGGACGTCAGCTCGCCCTCGAACCAGGCCTCGTCGGCGCCGAGCCGGCCGGAGGAGCGGAAGGCTGTCCGTGCCTCGCTGACCAAGCGGGCTCGCAGTGCCAGCCGGCCCGCCTTGTAGGGGGCGGGTCGAGCGACGATGGAGGCGACAAGATCATTGACCCGTTGCCGGTCCAGGGTCGCCCGGGCGAAGCGGACGCGCAAGCGGACGTCTTCCTC
Source organism: uncultured Acidimicrobiaceae bacterium (assembly GCA_963850185.1). Taxonomy (GTDB): domain Bacteria; phylum Actinomycetota; class Acidimicrobiia; order Acidimicrobiales; family RAAP-2; genus Bog-473. The sequence goes on along the minus strand of CAWKKE010000016.1, from coordinate 27,801 downwards.
CAAGGGCCGCCGCCTGCCGTCGAGGGCGCGCCGAAGGAGCTCACCCATGCGGGCGTCTCCTTTGATCCGTCGAACCGTCATCGGTTCCTCGGCGCGGACCTTTGCCTTGGGGGCGATGTCGCCGATGGTCGTCTGGACGACGGCTTCTTCCCCGAGCGAGGGCAAGACCTGCGCGATGTACCGCAGGAACGCTCGGCTCGGCCCGAGCACCAGGACGCCCTCCCGACTCAGCTCGGGATGGTTGTAGAGCAGGAAGGCGGCCCGGTGCAGCCCGACCGCGGTCTTCCCGGTACCGGGTCCCCCCTGCACCGTCAGCAGCTGCCGCAGGGGCGCCCGGATGATCTCGTCCTGCTCGGCCTGAATGGTGGCGACGATGTCGAGCATCTCGCCGGTGCGAGCCCGCTCGAGCTCGGCCAGCAGGGCGTCGCCGCCACGCAGCCGGGTGGTGCCGGCCACGTCGCCGGCGTCGCCGAAGAGGTCGTCGGCCACGGCCATGACCGAGCCACGATCGACCATGATTTGGCGACGGCGGGTCAGTCCCAGAGCGTCTTTGGCGCTGGCTCTGTAGAAGGGAACGGCTACCGGGGCCCGCCAGTCGATGACGACGGGGTCCGAACGGACGTCCTCGACATGGCGACGACCGATGCGCCAGGTGGGCCCGTCCTCCTCGTCGATGCGCCCGAAGAGCAGCGGTCGTGGGCTGTCCGCCAGCAGGGAGACCCTCCGCGACAGCGCGGCGACGTAGTCCAGGTCCGGGCTGCCGGCGGCCATCAGGTCTTGCAGAAGCCTCTCGGCTCGCTGCCGCATCGTCCCCAACGAAGCCAGCGCATGATTGAGGGCGGCCTGCTCGGCGGCCACCTCGGGGTCGGACGGGGGAGTGGCCGCGCTCACCACGGTCCGTTCTCCGCCAAAACACGCGCAAAAGCGCCCGCGCAAAAGTCCCCGGACATTCCGGGGACAGTACACGATTTAGACCTCTCCAACAAGCCCTTCAGCTGGTATTTCGCCTTCTCGTCCGCCTGGACTTTGAACCTTTAACCGAGGGGCCGTACCGCCGGTCACTTTAACGAATTCGAGCCTCCAACGCAAGACCCTTTTTTGGACACTTCAGACGGATGCGCGGTCCCTCCCGGCTGGTCCGCGTCGAGCCGGGGCGTCGCTCGCCCGACGCCGGCGTGCCTTTGGTTCCTCCAGGGCCATCCATCGTCAGCGCCGCCGCCGGTCGCACGCTGGAGAACTCCGCTGGCGCCGTTCAAAGTCATCGGTTGGGCCTGACGGCCACGGATCTGTCGGCGGAGATCGATCATCGTGGTGCCATGCACCCGAGCATCCCGTCCAGCCGGACTGACGGCGCCGAGGCATCTGTGGATTGCACGGCATCGGCCCGTCGAACGTCGGACCGTCACCCGGCTGCCCCTTCGTCACCGCCGTGGACGAGTCGCCCCCCGGAGGAGGGTGACGCCAGCGGGACGACCTGTGACGGAATCCTCGGATTCCTCTAGGACTTAACATAATGAACATTATCGGCGGATATCTCGGAAGGGGAGTCCTGGTCAGGCGTTTGCGGTGCCAACGGGACCACATCTCTCTCGGCGCTGTCTCGAGTTCCGGCGCGGGGCTGGGACGGCCGGCGAGGATCGCGCTCGGCGCAAGACCGAGAAAAAGGCAGCAACGACAACGACGCTGCGCCGGGGTCGACGGGTCAATGCAGTCACTTCGGCGGTGCCGTCATGATCGCCGGCGGTTCCCAGGGCACTCCAAGGAAGCTGACCTGAGCGTCAGTGAGGAGCTCGGTCGGAGATTCTGGAGTCGGGCGATGCCTCTCCCCCGGCATTCGGGGGTTCGGTCGCCGGTGGGATCGGGAACATCTGGGGGCAGAGGGACGGGCTCCAGGGGAGCCGGGCGGCACCGGGAGGACCGGGGGCGGGGGGAGACGACCTCCCGGTGCCGCTTCAGCTGCAAACAGCGTGCCCTCTGTGCATGCGGGTCAGGCGTGCGCCCCCTGCGTCGCTGCTGTGAGGCACGGTTCCTGGCTGAAATCGCCGTGACCAGGGGGCTTAGCTCGGTCTTACACGCAATACCAAGCGGGCTCACAGCTGGAATTCGGCTCACTGTGAAATCGCTGATCTGGACTTGCTCCCATGGCCAATACCGGAGACGTCGAGGCCCCTGAAACCCCGGTGGACCTCACCGAAGAGCTGCCGCTCGACGACGAGAACGTCCTCGCTCCCGAACCGCCATCCGTCTGGAGGCGCTACCGGTGGCCGATCATCGGCACTGTCGTTGGTGTCGTCGCCGCGGCGATTGCGTTGCCCCTGTGGCTGACTTCGGGTTCGTCGACAGCGGGTGGCCTCACGATCACGACGGTGACGGTGCCGGTCACGACGGGCACCATCCAACAGACCGTCACGAGTTCGGGCACGATCGAGCCGGCGAGTCAGGCCGACCTCAACTTCGCGGTCTCGGGGGTCGTCACCGGTGTCAACGTCAAGGCGGGACAGACCGTGACGGCCGGACAGGTCCTGGCAACCGTCGACACCACGGCTCTGAACGAGCAACTGAACGCCGCCGAGGCCCAGCTGACGGCGGCGCAGGACAAATTGGCGAGCGACGAGGCTTCCAGCGCGTCGACGAGCCAGATCGACTCGGACGAGTCGTCGGTCACGTCAGCCGAGTCATCGCTCTCGACAGCGCAGACGAACCTCAACGACGCGTCGCTGACCTCGACCATCGCCGGGACGGTCGCTTCGACCGACCTGACGGTTGGTCAACAGGTCACGGGGTCCGGCTCTGGTTCGGCCGGCAGCACCGGGTCGAGCGGCGCTGCGGCAGCCGCCGGCGCCAGTGGCGAGAGCGGGGCGTCGGCGTCATCGTCGAGCAGCAGTTCATCGTCGACGGGGTCCGACTCGTCCTCGGGCCAGATCGTGGTGATCGGCACTGACTCCTACATCGTCAACACCACGGTGGACGACACCCAGATCGGCCAGATCAGCGACGGGGACCAGGTCGACATTTCCTTGAGCGGGAGCACCTCGTCGACGGGTGGAACGACGGCTGCCTCCGGCGCGTTCGGGGCCGGGGCTGGGGCCGGAAGCGGGTCCTCCACCACCGCAGCAGCGGTTTCGACTGTCTACGGCACCGTCGGCTCCATCAGCTTGATCGGCAGCCAGTCATCCGACGTCACGACGTTCCCCGTCGTGATCGACGTGACCGGGAACCCGAGCGGGCTCTACGCCGGGGCCACGGCAGACGTGAGCATCATCGTCAAGCAGTTGAACGACGTGACCGAGGTTCCGACCAGCGCCATCTCGTACACCAGCAGCGGCCAGGCCACCGTCACCAGGGTGGTCAATGGCAGCCACGTCGTCACCAACGTGACGGTGGGCGAGGCCGAGAGCGGCGAAACGCAGATCCTCAGCGGCGTCAAGTCCGGCGACAAGGTTCTCGAGCGCCAGATCAGCTTCAAGACGCCGAGTGGTGGTTCGGGTGGCCTCTTCGGCGGGACGGGGACCCGTGCGGGGGGCTTCGGTGGCGCCGGCGGCTTTCCAGCCGGCGGCGGATTCGGTGGGGGCGGCTTCACCCGCGGTGGCGGCGTCGCCGGAGCCGGCTGATGATCACTGAGCCCATGGGGACGCCCACGGTCGACGTCGCACGCGACCGTGTGATCGAGCTCGAGCGGGTGACCAAGGTCTACCGCACGGGGTCGATCTCGGTCGCAGCCCTGCGCGGGGTCAGCCTCAGCATCGACGAGGGCGAATACGTCGCCATCATCGGGCCCTCGGGGTCGGGCAAGTCGACGCTCATGCACATTCTGGGCTGTCTCGACGTCCCGACCTCCGGGCGGTATCACTTGGCTGGCGAGGACGTGAGCCACATGAGCGAGACCGCACTGGCCGAGGTGCGGAACCGTCGCATCGGGTTCGTGTTCCAGCAGTTCAACCTCCTCGCCTCGCTCACGGCGTGGCAGAACGTGGAGCTCCCTCTGACCTACGCGGGCGTCGCGCGCTCGGAGCGCAAGGAGCGGGCCATGGAGGCCTTGGCGCGGGTCGGGCTTGCCGGGAGAGTCAATCACCGCCCGGGCGAGCTCTCTGGGGGTCAGCAGCAGCGCGTGGCGGTCGCCCGAGCTCTCGTGACCGAGCCCGACCTCATTCTGGCTGACGAGCCCACCGGCAACCTCGACTCGAAGTCTGCGGCGGACGTGATGCGACTCATGGGCGAGCTGTACGAGACCGGCAGGACGATTCTGCTCATCACGCACGACTCTGACGTCGCCGGCGCCGCCGGTCGCGTCGTCGGCATCCGTGACGGCCTGCTCTCCGAGCGTGACGAGAGCCACCTTGAGAGCCAGAGCATCCGGTGAATTGGCTCGAGACACTCCGGACCGGTGTCAACGGCGTGCGCAGCCACCGCATGCGCTCGTCCCTTACCGTGCTCGGCATCCTTATCGGCATCGCAGGCGTGATCATCGCCGTGGGCCTGGGGGAAGGTGCCTCGAGCCAGGTGACCTCTGAGATCAATGCACTCGGTTCGAACGTGCTCACGATCACGCCGGGCTCGAGCACCTCGACCACCGGGATCCGCCAAGCGCTCGGCTCGGCCTCGACCCTGACCATGACGAACGTCTCCGCGCTGGAGAACAAGGTCGATGCCCCCGACATCAAGGCTGTCGCGCCCATCAGCTCGGATGACGAGGTTCTGACCGCTGGTTCCGAGACCGCGACGACCAGTGTCCAGGGCACGACGGCGAGCTGGCTGGGAGTCCGTGGCCGCACCCTGGCCGAGGGCCGTTTCGTCGACAACCAGGATGTCGAGGATCACACGGCGGTGGGGGTGCTCGGTGCCACGACCGCATCGGAGCTGTTCACCCGCGGCGACCCGGTCGGCCAGACCGTCGACGTGGACGGCGTCCCGGTCACCATCGTGGGAGTTCTCACCTCCACGGGAGCGTCGTCGAGCTCTTCTTCGAGCACGTCCGACCCCGACGACACGCTGATCATCCCCATCTCGACGGGGGCCGAGCGCATCTTCGGGGGAACCTCGCGCAACTCGGTGAGCTCCATCGCCATTCAGGCCCAGTCGGCGTCCGACCTTACGGGCGCCTACCAGGAAGCAGACCACTTGCTCCTGCAGCTGCACGGGATCACGACTGCCTCTGACGCCGATTTCACCATCACGTCGGAGGCCTCGCTCATCGCCGCCGACACCTCGGTGGACCACACCCTGACCATTTTGCTCGGGGGCATCGCCGCCGTCTCCCTCATCGTCGGAGGCATCGGCGTCATGAACATCATGTTGGTCTCGGTGACCGAGCGCATCCGTGAGATCGGGCTGCGCAAGGCGCTCGGCGCGACGCCACGGGTGATTCGGCGTCAGTTCCTCGTCGAGGCGTCCGTCCTCGGGATCCTCGGTGGGATCCTCGGCGTGGTCGCCGGGATCCTCGGAGTCCTCTATCTGCCGGGCCTCATCGGCGACCCCATGACGACCAGTGCGACGGCTGCGGTAGGTGCCCTGGCCATTGCCTTGGCGATCGGCGTCCTCTTCGGCGTCTACCCCGCCAGCCGTGCTGCGTCCCTGGCGCCGATTGATGCGCTGCGCAGCGAATAGAAGTCCATTGTCCATTTTTCAGATCGCAACAAGGAAAGAGAAAGAGGAACGATGCAGATGCAGACACCGACTCGCCAACGCACGAACCTGACGCGCTGGGCGCAACTCGTCGGCGGTGGCGTCACTGCCCTCGTGGTGGTGGCGATGGCCGCGGCACCTGCTGGCGCAGCAACGAACCAGCCGACCGGTGCATCGGGGAGCGTCGCGGCGCTGAGTGGTTCGACCATGGAGGTGCAGAACGTAAGCACTGGACAGACCACCGTCGGGTGGACGGCGACCACCCAGTTCTCCAAGACCGTGACCGAAGCGGTCAGCTCGGTCGCCGCCGGCGATTGCATCTCTGTGACCGGAACGGCCTCGAAGAAGTCCAAGACCACCGTGGCGGCGCGCAGCATCACCGTGACGACGCCGACGTCGAGCGGGACGTGCAATGCATTTGGCGGCCGCGCCTCCGGCGCCGCCGGCGGAGCGCCCGGCGGACCCGGTGGCTTCGGGTTTCGCCGCGGGGCAGCTGGCGGAGCGAGCTCGGGCGAGGGCGGGGGAACCCAGACCCGTCCCAGCTTCCCCGGGGGTGGCTCGGGGGCCGGCAGCTTCCGCAAGCAATTGGCTTCACTCTCTATCGTGACCGGCAAGGTCACGGCGGCGAGCGGGTCCACGTTGAGTGTCTCGGGTAACACCCTGGCGCTGGGCAATTTCACCAAGAACGGATCAAAGGGCTCACAGAGCTCCAGCAAGACCAAGAAGCCGGTGACGCCCAAAATGGAGAAGCTCACCGTGACGACGTCGAGCACGACGACGGTGAGTGCGACCCAGACTGCCGCATCTACCGACCTTGCCGTCGGTGACTGTGTCAGCGCCTTCGGCTCTGCCGCTACCAACGGGGCCGTCACCGCCACCACGGTGCGGATCAGTTCGGCCAGCGCAAGTGGCTCTTGCACCACAGGCGGCTTCGGCGGCTTCGGCCGCGGTGGCGGATTCCCCGGTGGTGCGGGTGGGCCCGGAGCGGCCGGGGGCAGCAGTGCGTAAGTCGCAGTCGGGCTGGGGCCGGTCGGGCCACCGGCGCGCGGTCCTCGTCGGTGGCCTCGTCACGGTGATCATCGTCGGTGGTGCCGTCGCTGCCTGGGCGTCGGTCAGCTCCGGCTCGGCGGGCTACCGGACCGCGAGCGTTACCCGCGCCGACATCGGAACGAACCTCACCGTCGTGGGCAATGTGGAACCCGTCGACGACGTGGCACCCTCCTTTCAGGTGGGCGGGCAGGTGGCGACGGTCACGGTCGCACCCGGACAGGCCGTGACGGCCGGCGAGACGCTGGCCACGCTCGACACCACCGCACTCGGTGAGACGGTGTCCTCGGACCAGTCGGCACTCAACGCCGTCCAGGCCAAACTGGTCGAAGACGAGGAGAGTGAGTCGACCGCCTCATCGGCCTCGAGTACCGCAGCCTCTGGCGCCGCGTCGGCGGTCGGCACGTCCAAGACGACGACGCCGTCGAGCACGACGACCACAGTTCCCTCCTCCACCAGTGCAACCGCGTCGAACGCCACCATCACTCAGGATCAGACGACGTTGACCCAGGACGAGGCGACCCTCGACACGGATCAGCAGAAAGAGGCGGCTGATCTGACCCAGGCCCAATCCGAATGCACGACCGCCAACACCAGCACGCCGACGGGCCAGGCAACCTGTGAAGCAGGGCTCCAGACGGTGTCGACCGACGAACAGCAGGTCTCCAAGGATCAGACGACGGTCTCGAAGGACGAGACAGCGTTGGGCCAGGCGCTCAATGCGGCCTCGGGCAGCGGGTCGTCATCGGGGGGTACCAGCGGGACAGGTCGCCCGGGTGGCACAGCGGGCTCCTCCCCCGCCCAGTCGAGCGCCGCGCTCCCCTCGACGTCCGACGACGCGACCTTGACCGCTGACATCACGGGCGGCACCGCCGGCACCGCCGGCAGCGGCGGCGCCAGCAGCGGGTCGGGAACGACCGACAGTGACACGCCCGAACAGATCGCCAGCGACCAGGCCGAGATCGACACGGCGCAAGCCCAGTTGACCGAGGCGCAGCAGTCGCTCAACGAGACCACGCTGACCAGTCCCATCGCCGGGACCGTTGTCTCGGTGGGCATCAACGTCGGCGACACGGTCAGCGCCGGATCGAGCACGGAGATCATCACCATCATCGGGACGAACTCCTACGAGGCTGAGGCGACACTCGACAGTTCGCAGGTCCCCTCCGTCAAGGTCGGCCAGACCACCTCGGTGGAGGTGGACGGCGACAACGGAAACCTTGCCGGCTCCGTGGCCCAAGTCGGACCCGTGCAGTCGAGCTCATCGGGGTACAGCTACCCCGTCGTCGTGGCACTCCCGGCCTCGGCGGGGGTCCAACACGCCGGTTCGGCTGCGAACCTCACGATCTCGACGGGCAAGGCATCGAACGTGGTCGCCGTACCCACTTCGGCCGTCCAGACGGCGGGCTCTGTCAGCTATGTGACGGAGCTCGACCAGGGAACCTTGACCCGTAAGGTCATAAAGGTCGGAATGGTCGGCGCCCAGTACACGCAGGTGGTCTCGGGTCTCTCGCCCGGGCAGAGCGTGGTGCTGGCGGACTACGCCGAGGCAGTGCCGTCGTCGAACACCGAAACGAACACCTTTGGCGGGCTCGGAGGGCTGGGCGGCGGCGGGTTCGGCGGCGGCGGTCTCGGTGGTGGAGGCGGCACGTTCCGGGCGCGTATCGGCGGGGGCGGGGGCTTCGGGGGCTGACTCCGGGGCCAGGCCGTCGAATTCTCCTCCGCGGCGGCCGCCCACCCGTGGGCGGTACGGTGGCGCGGTGGCGGCAATTCACCTGGACCAGATCAATCTCGTCGTGAGCGACGTGCCCACCAGCCGCGCCTTTTACTCCCGTTTGGGTCTCGATTTCGGCGACGAGGCCGATCCGGTCTGGGATACCCAGCACGTCTCCGCCCGGCACGGCGAGACCACGCCCCTCGATGTGGATCTGGACAGCGTGACGTTCGCAGCCAGGTGGAATCAGGGCGCGTCCGGGCGTAGTGGCGCCATCCTCGGGTTCAAGGTGGAGAGCCGCGCCGCGGTCGACGCGCTGGTATCGGCTCTCGCCGCTGATGGCGTGCCCGTCCAGCAGGAGCCCTACGACGCCTTCTGGGGCGCCCGCTACGCCGTGGTGAGCGACCCTGACGGCAACGGCGTGGGCATCATGAGCCCGATCGACCCCGGCCAGCGGCGCGAGGAACCGTGAGCGCTGCGTCCGACGACGCGATCGACGTCGTGATCGAGATCCCCACGGGTAGCCGCAACAAGTACGAGTACGACCACGACATGCACGTCATTCGGCTGGACCGTCGCCTGTTTACTGCGACGACCTATCCGGCCGATTACGGGTTCGTCCCCGACACCCTCGCCGGCGACGGTGATCCGCTCGACGCGCTGGTCCTCGTTGCTGACCCCACCTTCCCGGGCTGCGTCGTGCGGGCGCGCATCCTCGGCATGTTCTCCATGAGCGACGAGAAAGGCGTGGACGCGAAGCTGATCTGCGTCCTCGAGCACGACCCGCAGTGGGACGGCGCTCACGACATCGACGACGTGCCGGAGCACTTGCGCAACGAGATCGCCCATTTCTTCAGCATCTACAAAGATCTCGAGCCCGAGAAATCGGTGGAGGTCCAGGGGTTTGCCGACCGCTCGGGCGCCCTGGCGGAGCTCGACCTGTGCCGGATCGCCTACCGTGCGGTCGAGACCTAGCAGAGGGAGAGACGACGATGCCGTTTCCACGTGAGGAGGTCCACGCCACCGTGGAGCGTTACCACGCGCTGCGTTCTCGCATCGACGAGGGGCTCGAGCCCAACGCGTTCGGCGTCCTGGCCGACTTCTACACGGAGGATGCCGTGTACATCGACGGCGCCTGGGGGCGTATCGAGGGGCGCGACGCCATCGCACACTGGCTGGTGGACTCCATGCTGGGCATGGAGGACTGGAAGTTCCCCATTGAGTTCACGGCGATCGAGGGCAATGACGTCGTGGTCAAGTGGACCCAGATCATGCCGCGGACGCGACCGGACGGAACGCCCTTCCGGCAATCGGGCTATTCGCGCCTCATCTATGCGGGGGGCGGGAAATTCTCCTATGAGGAGGACACCTACAACATGGCGCACGTGCTCGAGGACATCGAGGCCAGCGGGTGGACCCCGAACGGTTCGATGAACGTTCCGCCGGCCCACCCCGACCGGAACTTCGACATTCCGTAAAGCGCCGTCAGCGACTAGGGCGTCCCTCCGGTGCTGCCGGAGTTCCCGAAGCCGGGGAACCCGCCCCCACCGAACGGGTTGGTACTACCACCAGTGTTGCCGCTGCTCCCCTGCTGCTGCTGAGCTTCGGCCTGGCTGCCGAGGATGGCGGTGGTCGTCCGTTTGCTGTCGCCCACGTAATAGGTGATGGAGACAGATTGTCCCGCCTTGGCGGCCTGCACGACCTTCTGCAAGTCGTCCGACGAGGTGATGTTCGTGCCGTTGATGTTGACGATCACGTCGCCCTGCACCAAGCCGGCCTTTGCTGCCGGGGACCCTGAGACGACGCTCAGGATCACTGCACCACTCGTCGGCGTGAAGCCGTACTGCTGGCGCAACGCCGGCGTCAGCGTGGTGATGTCGACTCCGAGATAGCCGCCGCCGTTCCCGGATTGTCCGCCCTTTTGAAGCTGGGAGATCAGCGATTCCACGGAGGCGGCGGGGATGGCGAAGCCGATGTTCTGCGACGACGTCCCGTCGCTCGTCGTCCCCGCCACGGCCGTATTCATCCCGATGACCTGACCTGATGTGTCGATGAGTGGACCGCCGGAGTTGCCGGGGTTGATGGCGGCGTCGGTCTGCATCATGTTCTGGAGCGTCTCGGTCTGCGTGCCCTCTCCCCCGGCGGTCACAGACCGCCCGAGCGCCGAGATGATGCCCTGGGTGACCGTCGGCGTGCCGGCCGCGAGGCCGAGCGCGTTGCCGATCGCCACCACTGCGTCGCCCACCACGGTCTTGCCCGAATTCCCGAATGTGACGGTGGGGAGGTTCGACGCGTTGGTGATCTTGAGAAGCGCCACGTCCTTGGACTGGTCGTAGCCGACGAGCGTGGTGGGCAACGGCTTGGTCTGGCCGTACTCGGTGACCGTGATGCTGCCGGTGTTGCCGCCCTGGCTGTAGAGCTCTATGACGTGATTGTTCGTGATGACCTCGCCGTCCGAGGTGATGATCATGCCGGTTCCCTCGTCTTCGTTCCCGTTCGACTTCACGTCGATGGACACCACGGCGGGAATCACCTTGCTCACGAGTTCGGGGATCGTCACGTTGCCGCTGAGGACGGCCGCCCCGGGTGCGGCACTGCTCTCGTGGATGGTCACGTTTGATCCACTGTCGCTGTTGTTGTTGTCCGACAGGGCGGTGACGCCCGCGCCGATGCCGCCCCCGACGAGTGCGGCCACGAGCACCACGGGCAGCCAGGTGCGCACCTTGCCCGGCCTGCCACGGCCGGAGCCGGGAGGGGTGGATCCGGGGTAGGTGGCGTCGCCAGACGGCGGGTAGGAGAACGGCACCGCCACCGGCGTGACCGCCGTGGTCGGACCGGTGTCCGCCGCGGCGGGCGGTGGCGCCCATGATCCGGGCGTTGGCGGAGGGTATGACGAGCTCGCAGCCGGCGGAGGGAAGGCGGGTGGGGTCGGCTGCGCCTCGTCGCCTGCACCCTCGCTCGGCTCGGGTGTTGGCGCAATCCCCCCTGCGCTGACGGGCGCCTGAGGCACCGGCTCGTCCGGGAAGGCCGGTATGCCTTCGGCGCCCACGGCCTCGGCGGGTGGTGCGGCGTCTTCGGGTGTGCCGGCAGCGGGCTCCGGCCCTGGCTGCTCGGTGTCCTCACTCATGTGGATCCTCCTGAAGGGGCACGGCTCGTCCACACCGCATCACGGGTGGGGAGGCTCGTCCCGGTGGCTCCCGCAGTCCAGCGGACGTCCTGAACCCCATGTTACGGGATGCCGATCGCGTCCTGGCATCGGGGAGGTGCGCCAGGCGAGGTAGCGTGTCCGCCGCATGTCACGCGGGATCGACATTGAATTGACGAGCCAGACGGGCGACGGGTCATGGACCTGGCGCGCCGCCGGTGCGCGCCAGCCCAAGGGCACCGTCGAGGCTGCTCTCGTGCCGCCCGGACAGGCCGTCGGTGCGGTGTTGCGGGCCGATGTCGAAATCGGCCTCGAGGGCATCGAGATTCTCTCGCTCGCGCCCGCGAAGCCGGCTCGCTCGCCCGAGAAGGCGGACGGTCGTATTGAGGTCAAGGGCACGCCGAGGCGGGCACCGGACGTCTCGGTCATCCTGGCTCCGGGCTCGAACAAGCGACGCCGTGATCGCGACGACGATGGCGAGCGCGGGGACCGTCGCGGCGGGAATCGCGGCGGGCCCGACGGAGAGGCGCGCCGGGACGAGCGCGGCGGCGATCGACCGCCGCGCGGCTCGGGAGGTCCTCGTCGACCCGGCGCCCGGCGTCCGGGTGAAGGTGATGGACGCCCTGCCCGGGGCGAGCGCCCCGCGGCGCCGACGTCCACCGTGCACCGCAACGCCATGCTCGCCGCGTTGCGGCCCGAACAGATCCCTGTGGCCGAGCAGCTCTTGCGGGGCGGCCTGCAAGCGGTGCGGCAGGCCATCGAAGCGCAGAACACCTCCAACAAGGCCGCGGGCAAGCCTCCGGTCGCGGCCGATGCGCTCCTGACCATCGCCGACGAGCTGTTGCCGGTGGTCCGCTTGGCCGACTGGAAGGACCGTGCTTCCGTGGCGCAGGCCTCGGGCAAGGAGTACCGGCTGCGCGAGCTGCGTGCCGTTGTCGCCGCCTCGCGCACGGTCAACCTCGACGAGGAGGGCCGGGCCATGGCCAAGGCGCTCCAGGAGTCATTGGATCAGCGAACGACTGCCCTCCGGGAGGAGTGGCTGGCCCGCATCACGAACGCGCTCAACGACGGGCGGGTGTTACAGGCGGTCGAAGCCTCCATTCGCCCCCCCGAGCCCGGCACGCGCTGCCCGGCCGATCTGGCCGTCCGGCTCGCCGCCGCTGCCGGCGAGGCCATGACGGCCGATCTGGCTCCCGAAGAGTGGATGCGCCTTCTCGACGCCGTCGTCGCGTCCCCGGTGCGCCGTACCGTCAAGCCGTCGGGGATCCCCGACGACGAAGTGGCGAAGCAGGCGGCGCGTAACGCCGCCGGTGCGGTCCCCGCCCTGGCCAAGTTGCTCGGGCTCCGCATTCCCCCGCCGCCGCCTCGACGGGTGAACACCGAGCGCCGGTTCAGTCCAACCGGCGGCTGAGAGTCAGGAGGCGGGCCGAGAATCCGGCCGCCTCCAGCCGCTGCTTCGTCGTCCGGTCGCCCGGGAGCGCCAGCGCATCCACTGCGGAACATCGTTCCTCGGCGCACCAGGCAATTGCCGCATTCATGAGCTCCGTGCCGACGCCCACCCCGCGGGCACCAGTCTCCACGTAGCAGCACTCGACGAGCCCGTTCGTGAGGCCACGGGGGCCTGGGGAGGCCGTGACGGCCAGCAGGCCGACCACCACCCCCTCGTACTCCCCTACCAGAAGATGGGTGGTGTCCCCGGGCTGCGTCCAGCGGTCGAGCAGGGTGACCGTGGTGGCGTCGCCGACGAGGGCGGCTCCACCCCGCATGGCCTCGGCGGCGACCAGGGCATGGGAGAGCAGGCGCGTGCAGGCTTGTCGGTCGTCGGCCCGGGCTGGTCGGGCCAGCTCCATCGCCCCTACCGGGGCCCGCTCGACTGCTCGTCGAGCAGCTGACCGGCCCGGTTCAGGATTGTCCGTCGATTGCGGGTGGAGGCCTCGTAGCGCCGCACGGCGTCGAGCTCCTCGGCACCAAGGCTCTCGAGCCGGCGGACCACCTGTGAGGCACTCAGCGTGTCGTAGTCGGCCAGCGCCCCCGCGACGATGGCCGCGGCGGCCGGGTCGGGCGCAGGTCGTTCCGGGCTGGCCGCCGGCGGTGGCGCGGCACTGCCGGCGGCATCGCCGTCGTCCTTTTGTGAGCCGCCGTTGCCCAGGAGCGAGTCGAGCCGCGCCGAGAGTTCCCGTTGCTTCTGGTTCACGACGAAACGGCCTACGAAGAGCGCGTTGCCCAGCTGGAGCTCGAGCCGACGGCGTCCTTCTGCGAGGAGCTCCGGAATCTCCTCGGCTACCGACACTGCGACACCGATCGGTGTACCGAGACACACGTCGAAGCCGCGGCGGAGCGGGCTCTTGTGCGACTGCCCGCCAGAGGGATCACTCTGCTCAGACACAGTCCCGGCAGAGCATCTTCTTCGCGTCTGCCAGCTGGCTCGGGTGTTTGACCAGGAAGCACGAACGACAAACGAACTCGTCGGGCTGCTTGGGCAGGACGCGCTCGTTGCCTTCTGTCTTGTCCTCCTGGTCGGTCGCTTCTTCGTCCTCGGGTTCGTCCTCGACGACCAGCCGTTCTTTGAGGATCACGTCGAGGCTGGCCTCGACGTCCTCGTCGTCGGGCTCCTCCTCTTCCTCCTCGTCCTCGCCCTCACCCGACTTCTCGACCACCGCGGCGGGCGACGGAGTCAGGATCTCGTCGACCTCGTCAACCTCGGCGTCATCTTCCTCGTCGACGTCGACAACGTCTGCGATGTCGTCATCTTCGTCCTCGAGAACGTCTGCTTCGAGTTCCGCGTCGTCGATGTCGGCGTCAAGGTCTTCGTCCTCGACGACGTCCTCGTCTTCCGTTTCGGGGGCCTCTACCACCACTTCTTCGGCCTTGACCTTCTTCTTACTGGGCATTGTGCCGCGGGAGCATAGACGGTTCGAGGGACCATTCAATCGCTGTGAAGGAGAACCCCCCGCCCAAGGCGGCGGGGGGAAATCAGGAGGGAGGGGCGGGAGGGCCCTGGGGTCTTTGGCGCCATCTCACAGACCTGGGGGGCCAGGCAAGCGACACGTTCTCTACTCGACCCCCAGGGCCAACCACCGCCTCTCACAGCACATCCCCACCTGCAGCTGTGCGTTCGCGCCCTTGCGCATCCGCAGCGTGCTCAGGGGCCTCGGGGACTGCGACACCCTAGGCAAGTTGGGGGTGGGGTCGTCAAGGAGAGGAAGGCTGCTCCCACCAGGGGGAACGGCGGTAGTTCCTGGTCAATGCGTTGCAGATTTTTCGGATCGCCGGCGCTCGGCCCGGCGCTCGGATTCGAGGCGCTCGAGGTCGGTGGCTCCGTGGTCGACGAACGTCATCGCCTCGGCCAGGGCGCGGTGGCCGGCAACTTCGGCGATCGCCCGGTGCATCTGCTGGGCGACTCTTCGGTACGCAGGGTGACCCTGCACTCCGGACCGGAGCTCGATGAGGTGCATCGCCTCGCGCGCGTTGAACTGCATGACGTAGCGGATGCGGTGCGCGAGCGCGACGACGTACGACGCTTGTTCCGGAAAGTCCGGCACCAACGAACGGTACAGCTCCTCCGCGCGATCGATGGCCTCGTCGTAACGCTCGGCGAGGCCCGCGTCATCCACGAGTTCGGGCATGTCGTATCCGAGTGAGATACCCAGACGCTGCCACTCGATGGTGAGCATCCGGTGGCGCTGCAGGTCGCGAAAGGCGCCGTAATCGGTGACGAGCTCGAAGCGGTAGTCCGTGCGCTCGAAGGCGCGCCCGGGCCGGTGGCGGCGGTTGCGTCGGTCGCCCACATACGCCGCCAATAACGCCACGCGGTCCTCATGGCCCAGCAGGCGGACCCGGCGTGCTGCTTCACGCTCGCTGCAGCCCAGGTGCGAGAAACAGGCTGCGGCCAGGACCTTCTCTTCCCCGTCCGGGTCGAAGTCCACGAGCGTGACCTCGGGCTCACTTTCCTCGCCGTGACCGGGCGAGTCGAGCGGGCCGAGTTCGGGCCACAGTCGTGACACGAGGCGGGTCGTACGTTCCTGCGTCGACGCCAGGTAGTCGGACCACTCGCCACCGCGCGGGGACGTCGACACGCTGCAGGAAGGACGGGATCACCTTGCGCAGCTCGACCAACATCATGTCCGCATAGTGACGGGCTTCGGGGAGCGGGTGCGCGCGCATGCGTAGCAGGAGCTGTTCGTACGACTGGCCCGTCCCGTAGATCCCGATGTTCGACAGGGACGCCGCGGGCAGCAATCCGCGCAGCGCGTCGAGCGACTTGGCGCGAGTGGCCTGGCGGTAGACGAAATCGCTGTCGCCGGCCTGTTGCGGAAAGCGCTCGGCGACCCATGCCTGCATCTGAGGCATCAGGGCGCCGTACGTGTCGAAGACGCGGTCCATTTCTCCGACGAAGCGGGCGCCGTGCAACGAGTCGAGGATCTCGGGAGGGCGGTAGTAGCGGTACTGACCGTTCTCGAGTCGCTGGTTGTACGCGATGTAGCGCGTCGACTGTTCGAGATACGCCATGAGGCGTCCCCATTCGAGAATCTTCGACAGCACGTTGGACGCCTGCTCGCACGCGAGGTGGACGCCGCCGAGTTGGGCCACCGAGTCGTCGCCGTATTCGACGAAGACTTTCTCGTAGAGCTGTTCGGCGCGCGCCAGCCCGACGGTCGCATCGACAGTGGCATCTCCAGAGATGTCGAGCTCCCCGACGAACTCGTCGAGAAAGAGCCGGCGGAGGCTCTTGGGTGATCGGGAGTAGCGTGCGAAGAGCGCTCCCTTGACGACTTCCGGCAGGTTGACCAGGGCAAATACCGGCTGATCCAGATTGGTGACGTAGCGCCGGAGGACGGCTTCCTCGTCGGCCGTGAACCGCTCTTCGGAGTACGGGAACATGCCCGGGTAACCATAGAACGAGGGTGACGCGACGGTGGCGGATGGGCTCAGACGCCCGGTAGACCCCCGGCCACGACGCCCCTGAGCACCATGTTCACGGCTTCTCGGGCGGCCGTTGCGACCTCTGTGTCGACGGCGGAGTGGGAGACCTGCTGGGCCAAATCGGCCACCGATTTCATGGTCCGGACGAAGTCACCCGGCGCCAGCTCCCCGACGTCTCGGGCGGCCACGGCGAGGGCGGTCGAGAACGAGGCGCCCCGGGCCCAGGAGGCCACTGAGGTCGCCAGGCCCGGAGCCGGCTGACGGGTGCGGGGAACGAGATGCACCTCCTCGATCATCCGGATGCGTTCGGCCAGGACGGCGAGCGCATCGCAGCGCCAGGCCAGCTCGGAACGGCGCTGGTCGCCGAGCCGGTCCTGCAGCGGCTTGCGCTGCTTCTCCCGCCGCGGCCCCTGTTGCCCGGGGAGTCGACGGGCCCGGCGTGGCTCGAACACGACCGCCGAGAGGACACCGGCGAGCACGGCGGGCTCGGCACCGGCCAGCACGCCGGCGCCGAGCGCCTCGGCGATCAGGAGATCGGCTTCGTGGTAGATCCGGGACAAGCGGTGACCCGAAGGCGTCGCGCTCCAGCCTTCGAGATACCCCATCTGCTCGAGGACGGCGACCCGGTGCTCGAGCTGCTGCAGGAGCAGGTCCGGTGTACGGGCCTGCCACTGGGCGAACGAGCGCTGCAGCACGGCAGCGGCCGTCTCCCGGTCGAAGCGGGAGACGAGGTTGACCGCGAGGTTGTAGGTGGGCCGGAAGGCGGACCGCAGGTTGGGCGGAGGGGCCGACGCCACGCGGGCGGCCTCGGCGAACGTGATCTCGCTGGACCAGGCGACGACCGCGTGACCTTCCTCGTCGAGCCCCCGGCGCCCCGCACGGCCGGTGAGCTGCAGGTACTCGCCCGACGTGAGTGTGGCCCGGCCGGCTCCGCCGTACTTGGTGAAGCGCTCGATCACGACCGAGCGTGCCGGCATGTTGATCCCGAGCGAGAGCGTCTCGGTGGCGAAGACGACCTTGAGCAACCCCGCCGCGAACAGTTCCTCCACCGTTTCGCGAAAGACCGGGACCAGGCCGGCGTGGTGTGCGGCCACGCCGCGCTCCAGCCCTTCGAGCCACTCGTCGTAGCCGAGCACCCGCAGGTCGTCGTCGTCCAAGGGCTCCACCCGGCGTTCCACTACCTGGCGGATGGCGGCGCGCTCGGCGGAGTCGGTCAGGCGGACGCCATCGCGCACGACCTGGTGCACAGCATCGTCGCAGGCCGCCCGGCTGAAGATGAACACAATGGCCGGCAACATCTCGTTCCGGCCGAGCTCCTCGACCATCTCGGTGCGCCGCGGCGCGCGGAAGGGCAAGCGCGGCCCCCTCCCCCTGCCCTGCCAGTGTGCCGACCGGCCTCCTTGGAGAGCTCTTCGTACCGCCTGGTCGATGCGGAGTCCTTCGCCGCCGGCTTGTCCGTTGTCCTGCAGCAGAGGGCACAGCACGGTCTCATCGTCTTCCCGTCGGTAGACCGCGAAGTGGTGGCGCAGGACAATGGGACGCTGCCGCTCCACGATGACCGACGTGTCCCCGCGCACGGAGCGCAGCCACCCGCCGAGTTCGTCGGCGTTGTTGACCGTGGCGGAGAGGCAGACGAAGCGAACCTCGGCCGGGCACAGGACGAGGACCTCTTCCCAGACTCCGCCCCGGTAGGGATCCTGAATGAAGTGGACCTCGTCGAGCACCACCGTGTGCAGGCCCTCGAGGAGGTCGGATCCTGCCAGCAGCATGTTGCGCAGCACTTCGGTGGTCATCACGACGACCGGCGCCCGCGGGCGCACGGTGGTGTCACCGGTGAGGAGACCGACGTGCTCCTGCCCGTAGGAGGCGACGAGCTCCCCGTACTTCTGGTTCGAGAGCGCCTTGAGCGGCGTCGTGTAGAACGCCTTGCCGTGGGCCGACAGGGCCCGGTGGACGGCATACGCCGCGACCAGCGTCTTGCCCGACCCCGTGGGGGCGGACACCAGGACCGAGTGCCCCGCGTCCAGCGCATGGAAGGCCTCGTGCTGGAATTCGTCGAGGGCGAACGGCAGGTCGGCCTCGAACTCCGCCGCCCCGGCCGTCCCCGAGACGGGCCATTGGGGGGCGGTCAACGCCCGAGCAGCTTCCCGATGCCGATGGAGAGGAAGTAGAAGACGATGAGCGGGATGGCGAGCGCGAACATGGAGAAGGGGTCGGAGCTCGGGGTGAAGACAGCGGCGACAATGACGATGATGATGACCGCCCAGCGCCACGAGCGAAGAAGGCGCGCCGGTGTCACGACGCGCGCCAGCTCGAGCGAGACAAGAACGACCGGGAACTCGAAGGTCAATCCGAAGATGGTCATCATCAAGAGGATCAGGCCCAGATACGGGATCGGGTCGTAGATCGCCTGTAGGTTCGGGCCACCCACGGACTTGAGCCATCCCAACGCGTGCGGGAGCGTGATGTACGCGGTGGCCGCCCCCAGCAGGAAGAGCACGAAGGCGCTCACCACGAACGGGATGGCGTAACGCCGTTCGCTCGCTTTGAGGCCGGGGGTCACAAAGCGCCAGATCTGGAACAGGATGATCGGCGACGCCAGGACGAGACCACCGAAGAGGGCGATCTTCACGCGCAGTGACAAGCCGTCGAGAGGCGACGTCACGAACAAATTGCAGCTCCCGTTCGACGCCACCAAGAGTGACGAAGCCCCCTTGGCCGTGTGGTGCTGGGTCGTTGCGTCCACACTGCACAGCGGATGCAGCAGGAAGTTCAGTATCGGCTCATAGGCGATGACGGCGACGGTGGCCGCAATCACGAAGGCGATGACGCAGACGATCACGCGGTGCCGGAGCTCGCCGAGGTGCTCCCCCAGCGTCATGCTGTCCGGCGATGGACGGTTCTTCCGTTTGCCCGTGAAGGGAAGCGTCACCACGTTGGGTCGCTCAGTTCAGGGTCGGGTCGCCGGGAACGACCACGCCGGAGGGCTGGGGGGCCCGAAGCGGCCGTTCGGCGTGGTTCGACGCCGGCGCCGGTGTCGGTGTCGCAGCAGATGGCGTCGAAGTTGGAGTCGGCGTTGGCGTTGGCGTTGCGGTCTCTGTGTCTGGGTCTGCCCCCCATTGGGTCGCAGCAGCGGGCACGCCGGGAACGACTCCGGCCGCATCGGCCGCGGCCGCAGCAGCGGTCCCGTTCTCGGAGGGCAACGTCGGTGGCTCGTACGACCCGTCCGGCGTCTCGTCCGAGGACATGTTCGATAGGTGGTTCAGCAGGGCCGACGGCGAGCGGGCCAGCCGGGCGATCTCCGAGGTCGGGGGCAGGTCCGGCATTGTGTTGCGCACCTCGGACTCCATCCGGTGCCGGAATTCGTTGAAGGATCGCCAGGCGCCACCGAGCTGGCGGGCGACCTGGGGCAGGCGGTCAGGGCCCAGGAGGATGATGGCGACCACGCCGATCACGAGCAGCTTGCCTGGGTCGAGATTCAACATGTGCCTTCACTCTACGGTGCAGTTACAAGGACTGGATGAGTCGCTCCACCCGTTCGTCGTGTGACTTGAACGGGTCTTTCAGGAGCACGGTGCGTTGAGCCTGGTCGTTCAGCTTGAGGTGGACCCAGTCGACCGTGAAGTCCCGACGGCGCTCCTTGGCCCGCTTGACGAAGGCGCCCCGCAGCCTCGCCCGCGTCGTCTCGGGGGGCTTGGTCATCGCCTCCGTGATGGCGTCGTCCGTGCACGTCCGCTCCATTTCGTCGCGCTGCTGCAACTTGTAGAACAGCCCTCGGCTCCGGTCCACATCGTGGTACATCAGGTCGATCATCGCCACCTTGGGGTGTGAGAGGGACACGTCGTGACGGGCGCGCATCTGCTCGACCAGACGGTGTTTGGCCACCCAGTCGCACTCCCGCCACAGGGAGGTCGGATCCGCCTCCAGACCCTTCAGGCAGTGCTCCCACATGTCGAGGGCACGGTCCTCCTCGGGCGAGAGGCCGCGCCGGTCCCGGAACTTCAAGGCGCGTTCGAGGTATTCGTTCTGAATGTCGAGGGCACGCATCTCACGGCCATTGGCCAGACGCACGCGGCGCTGGCAGGTGATGTCGTGGCTGATCTCCCGGATGGCCCTGATGGGGTTCTCCAAGGTCAGGTCGCGCAGCACCGTCGACGAGTCTTCCAGCATGGCCAAGAGGATGGACGTCGTGCCGATCTTCAGGAAGGTGGCGTACTCGCTCATGTTGGAGTCGCCGACGATCACGTGCAGGCGGCGGAAGCGCTCGGCATCCGCGTGCGGCTCGTCCCGGGTGTTGATGATCGGCCGGCTGCGGGTGGTGGCCGACGAGACGCCTTCCCAGATGTGCTCGGCTCGTTGGCTCAGGCAGAAGACGGCACCCCGCGCCGTCTTGGAGGACCTTCCCGGCGCCGGCGTAGATCTGGCGCGACACGAGGAAGGGGATGAGCACTTCGGTATAGCGATTGAACTCGTCGTTCCGTTCGGTCAGGTAGTTCTCGTGGCAGCCGTAGGAGTTGCCCACGGAGTCCGTGTTGTTCTTGAAGAGGTAGACCTCGCCACGAATGCCCTCTTCACGCAGACGCGCCTGCGCTCCCGTGACCAGCTGGGCGAGGATCCACTCCCCCGCCTTGTCGTGCACGACGACGTCACTGATCTTGTCGCACTCGGGCGTGGCGTACTCGGGATGGCTGCCGACGTCGAGGTAGAGGCGGGCACCGTTCTCCAAGAAGACGTTGGACGAGCGTCCCCAAGAGACCACTCGCCGGAACAGATACCGCGCCACCTCGTCCGGGCTGAGGCGACGCTGTCCGCGCAGCGTGAAGGTCACCCCGTACTCATTCTCGATGCCGAAGATGCGGCGCTCCACCGGATCAACCGTACAGCTGCCTATGCCAGCAGTTGTGCCAGCTCCCCTTCTTCGATGCGTCGGAAGGTGCGGCGCCCGTTTCCGCGGCTCAGAATGGCCACTTCCAGGTCTCCGGCACCCAGAGTCCGGTCCGGGCCGGCCAACGCCGTGGTCGCCGCCGTGACGGCTGCCGCCAGGTCCCAGTCTGCCTGCCACGCTGCGCCGACGCGCTCAGTGATGGTTTCGGCATCGCCCCCGAGCACCGCGAAGCGGTCCTCGTCGGTGATCGTGCCCTCGTAGGCGATGTGGTACAGCTGATTCTCGTGCTCGCCGAGTTCGGCGACCAGGATCTCGACCTCGAGCGGCTTCATTTCGTGCGTGAAGACGTTGCCGAGGTACTGCGCGTAGAGGTTGGCCAGTGATCGGGCGTCGACGTCTTCGCGGCTGTACGCGTACCCCTTGGTGTCGGCATGGCGAACACCGGCCACCCGGAGCTGGTCGTATTCGTTGTACTTGCCGACACCACCGAAGGCGATGCGGTCGTAGATCTCGCTGATCTTGTGCAGCGAGCGCGACGGGTTCTCGGCGACGATGGCGATGCCGACGTCGTACGTCGTGGCAACGAGCGAGCGGCCTCGGGCGATGCCCTTCTGGGCGTACTCGGCCCGGTCCTTCATGACCTGCTCGGGCGCCACGTAGTAGGGCATGCTCACGATGCACGCTCCGCTTGTCTGCGGGCGATCAGCGCGCCGAAGCGCTCGGCCACCTCGTCCTCGGGTACCTCGCGATAGCCGGCGGCGTCCACCACCGCGATGATCGGGTAGATGCCGCGCACCAGGTCGGGACCGCCTGTGGCGGAGTCCTCGTCGGCCGCGTCGTAGAGGGACTGGATGGCCAGGTCGACGGCCTCGTCGCGCCCCAGACCCTCGCGCCAGCCCAGCTTGATGGTGCTGCGAGCGTCGCGCCCGCCCGAGCCGGTGGCCTGGAAGTCGGTGTCCTCGTAGTGGCCACCCGTGACGTCGTAGTTGAAGATGCGGCCGAGGTCGCGGGCCGTGTCGAAGCCGGCGAAGAGCGGGACGACGGCGAGACCCTGCATGGCGAGGGGAAGGTGCTGGCGCACCATCTGGGCCAGCTGGTTGGCCTTGCCCTCCAGCGACAGGGTGGCCCCCTCGACCTTCTCGTAGTGCTCGAGCTGTACCTGGAAGAGGCGGACCATCTCAATCGCCATGCCGGCCGTCCCCGCGATGGCGATCGCCGAGAAGCGGTCGGCCGGGAAGACTTTCTGCATGGCGTGGTGGGCGATGATGTTGCCGGCTGTGGCGCGCCGGTCGCCGGCCATCACCACGCCGTCGAGATAGCGCAGCGCCACCACGGTCGTGCCGTGCGGGGCCTGCACCGGCGTCAACGAGTCGAGCGAGCGCGCCGGCGTGTCGGCCTGGCCCGACGTCATGCGTAGGAGGCCGACAAAGTCCGGGCCCGGATCACGCTCCGGGGGAAACAAGGGAAGCGCCACCGGGGGTTACTGCCCACCCTTTTGCACGTAGTTGCGGACGAACTCCTCGGCGTTGTCCTCGAGCACCTCGTCGATCTCGTCGAGGAGGTCGTCGAGGTCTGCCTTGATCTTCTCGCCGCGCTCGGAGCTGGCCGGCGCGGCTTCTTCGACTTCCGCCTCGGTCTCGGTCGACCGAGTTCCCGAGCCCTTCCGCTTCTGTTCCTGTTCTGCCATCGTTCCGTGTCCCCGTCCTGTGGTGCGTGCGTTCTTCGCCTACGAGTTCAGCCGGTTGAGCAGGTCCGCCGGTCCTGTGCTCTCTGCCAGGAGGGCGCCGGTGTGCTCGGCTGTTCCTCTGAGGGGGTCCATCATAGGGACGCGCCGCAACGGGTCTGCGCCGACGTCGAAGACGAGGGAATCCCAGTTGGCGGTGACCACCGCGTCCGGCCAGCGGGCCAGGCACTTGCCCCGGAACCAGGCCCTGGTGCCGGAAGGGGGTTCGGAGACGGCGTACGCCACCTGCGCCGGCGTGACGAGCGTCTGCATGTCCAGGCGCCGGAAGACGGACTTGTCCGGTCGCAGGTCGTGATACTGCAACGCCAGTGCGGCAACGCGGGGATCCTTCCAGCCGCAGGAGTGGCGCTCCTGGTAGGCCAGGAGGAGTTCGTGTTTGGCCACCCAGTCCAGGGTGTCGGCCAGCGTGGCCGGGTCCGTCTCCAGGCCGGACAGGACGGCCTCCCAGTGCTCCATCACCAGCGCCCCGACCTCGCCGTCGTCGCCCAGGGCGCCCAGGCCGAACTCCTCGGCGTACTTGCGGGCGGCACCGAAGATCTCCCACTGCATGTCGAGGGCGGTCGCCGTCGACCCGTCGGTGAGGGCCAGCGGGCGGGTGAGGGTGAGGTCGGCCGAGACCTGGTGCAGTGCGCGCACGGGGTCCGAGAGGGACAGGTCACGCGTCGGGCCGGCGTCGTCCTCGACCATGGCCAGCACAATGGCGGTGCTGCCGACCTTGAGGAAGGTGGCGATCTCCGAGAGGTTGGCATCGCCGACGATCACGTGCAGGCGCCGAAAGCGCTTGGGGTCGGCATGGGGCTCGTCACGCGTGTTGACGATCGGCCGCTTGAGCGTGGTCTCCAAGCCCACGATCTCCTCGAAGAACTCGGCGCGCTGCGACAACTGGTAGTGCACGGTGTCCGCGTCGAGTGCCGGCGTCTCCGTGCCGACCTTGCCCGAACCGGTGAAGAGCGTCCGGGACACGAAGTGCGGGACGACGCCCTCGATCACCTTGGCGAACGGGACGGCCCTGTCCATCATGTAGTTCTCGTGGCAGCCGTAGGAGTTGCCCTTGCCGTCGGAGTTGTTCTTGTAGACGATCGGAGCAGCCTGGTCGGGGATGCGCAGCGCCGCCGCCACCATGGACCGGCGGAGCACCTCTTCGCCGGCCTTGTCGTAGATCAGGCACTCCAGCGGCGTCAGGCACTCGGGGCTCGAGTATTCGGGGTGGGCGTGGTCAACATAGAAGCGGGCCCCGTTGGTGAGCACCGTGTTGGCCAGGTGCGTCTCCACCATGGGGGCGAGGGAGCCTTCCCGGGCGAAGCCGCGGGCGTCGTTGCCCGGCGTCTCGTCCTCGAAGTCCCAGCCGATCTGCTGCTCTACGTCGGCGGCGTAGGCGTTGACGAGCACCGACGATGCGGCAATGGGGTTCTGCTCGGGACCGGGCGAATGGATGCCGTACTCGGTCTCAATGCCGCAGACCTTCGTAATGGCCACGGCGCGACCCTAACTTCTAGAGGTACTGGCCGGTACCGACCCGCTCGATCGAGCGGCCTCCGTGCACCTCACGGTCTTCGGTGAGCAGCGTCCGGACGTACACGATCCGCTCACCCTTCTTGCCCGAGATCCGGGCCCAGTCGTCCGGGTTGGTGGTGTTGGGAAGGTCCTCGTTCTCCTTGTACTCCTGGCGGATCGACTCGAGCATGTCCGATGTCCGGATGCCGCCCGATTGCCCCGCAATGACCCGCTTGATGGCCAGCTTCTTGGCCCGCCGGACGATGTTCTCGATCATGGCACCCGACGCGAAGTCCCGGTAGTAGAGGATCTCCTTGTCGCCGTTCTGGTAGGTGACCTCGAGGAAGCGGTTGTCATCGTCCTCGCGGTACATCTCGGCCACGGTGCGCTCAATCATCGCCTGGACCGCCTTGGAGGGGTCGCCGCCGCCGAGCCGCTTGACCTCGTCGGTATCGAGGGGCAGGGCCGGGGTGAGGTAGCGGCTGAAGATCTGGCCGGCCGCCTCCTCGTTGGGGCGCTCGATCTTGATCTTCACGTCGAGCCGGCCGGGCCGCAGGATCGCCGGGTCGATCAGGTCCTCCCGGTTCGACGCGCCGATGACGATGACGTCGCGCAGTGACTCGACCCCGTCGATCTCCGCCAGCAGCTGGGGCACGATTGTCGACTCCATGTCGGAGCTGATGCCGGTGCCGCGCGTCCGGAAGAGGGACTCCATCTCGTCGAAGAAGACGATGACGGGCATGCCCTCGTCGGCCTTCTCCCGGGCGCGCTGGAAGACCTGGCGGATCTGGCGCTCCGTCTCCCCCACGTACTTGTTCAGCAGCTCGGGTCCCTTGATGTTGAGGAAGAAGCTCCTGACGTTGTCGTTGCCCGTCTTCAACGCCACCTTCTTGGCCAGGGAGTTGGCCACGGCCTTGGCGATCAGGGTCTTGCCGCAGCCGGGCGGGCCGTAGAGGAGGATGCCCTTGGGAGCGGGCAGCGAGTACTCCAAGAAGAGGTCGCGGTGCATGTAGGGCAGTTCGACCGCGTCAGTGATGGCCTCGATCTGGGTGTCCAGGCCGCCTACGTCGGCGTAGGTGATGTCGGGGACCTCTTCGAGGACGAGCTCCTCGCTGTCGAGCTTCGGCAGCTTCTCAATGAGCAGCTGGGTGCGGGTGTCCATCAGGAGGGAGTCGCCGGCGCGCAACTTCACGCCCAGCATGTCCTCGGAGAGCTCGGCCACCCGCTCCTCGTCGGCGCGGGCGAAGATCACGCACCGCCGCTTGTCCTCGAGCTGTTCCTTCAAGGTGACGACCTCGCCCGAGAACTCCCCGTCGCGGACGAGGACCACGTTGAGGCTCTCGTTGAGCACGACCTCGTTGCCCTTGCGGATCGCGCCCGGGTCGATGTCGGGGTGCAGGCTGACCCGCATTTTGCGACCGCTCGAGAACACGTCGACCGTGCCGTCCTCGTTGATCCCGAGGAACGTCCCGTACGCCGCCGGCGGCTGAGTGAGCTTCTCGACCTCTTCGCGGAGCGCGGCCAGCTGCTCCTTGGCCTGCTGGAGCGTGAAGGTCAGCTTCTCGTTCTGCGAGGTGGCCTGGGCCAGCTGGCCCTTGGACTCGAGGAGGCGCTCCTCCAGGGCCTGGACGCGCCCGGGGCTCTCCTGCAACCGGCGCCGAAGCGCGTGGATCTCGTCCTCCGCGTCTGCCAGCTCGGCGCGCAGCGCCTCAGCCTGGGCAGCAGCTTCGTCTGGAGTTTGAGTCACCGGTTTCACCCTAGCTCTCGCCTCCGCGCGATCTGGCGGCATCGCAGCCGTGCCCCCTGTGCCCCTGTGCACCGGGTCAGCCGGCCCGACGAGTACGCTGGAGGGAACCGCGAGGCCAGATTGACGTGTCGCGGAGTGCCTCACTACGGTCCCCAGGACCGTCGGGCGGTTGCGACAAGGGAGAGAGTCAGGTACATGAAGGTCTGGATCGACCAGGATCTCTGCACGGGCGACGGGCTCTGCGAGGAGATCGCGCCTGCCGTTTTCACCCTGCTCGACGACGGCCTGGCCTACGTGAAGGAAGACGGCGACGTCAAGAACGAGCCCGGCGGCTCGGCCGGGATGGCGGCGGTGCCCGCCGATCTCGAGGACGCGGTGGTCGAAGCCTCCGAGGAGTGCCCCGGAGAGTGCATCTTCATCGAGCGCGACTAGTCACTCGCCTCAGGGCGCCAGTGCCCCGCCCAGCAGTGCCCGCAGCTCCTCGTCCGAGATCGTTGCGGCATCACGTGGCCGGATCCTGATCGTTGCCTTCCCGCTGGACAGAGCGGGATGACCGCGCCACGAATCCGCCGTCGTTGTCGCCGCGCCAGCCGTACACCGACACCCCGTGCTTCCAGACCCCGATGTTGAGCCGCCGCGTGCCCACCCGGTAGGCCGGCATGCCATAGGCGAGCGCCACCTCTGCCTCGGGATGCTCGTCGAGCACAACGGCGTGGAGCCGGTCGAAGAGCGGTCGTTGCTGCGGCGGCAGGGCCTCGATGTACGCGGCGACACCTTCGTCCATGCTCAACCGTCCAGCCGGCGCGCCGTTGTGAGGAACCCGGTGTGGCCGACCATGCGGTGGTCGGGGCGGACCGAGCGGGCCTCGACGTGCCACGTTCGGCGCATGACCTCCTGCGTCTCGGCGAGCCCGAAGGGCGCCCCCTCCTCGTCGAGCGCCTGGCGCAGCAGCGCGGTCTGGTTGATGGTCGGCAGGTAGGCCAAGAGGATGCCCCCGGGCCGCAGGGCCTTGGCCGCACCCGCCACCACCTTGTGGGGCTCGGGCATGTCGAGCAGGATCCGATCGAGGTCCGTCTCGTCGATGCCCTCGGTGACGTCCCGGATCTCAATCCGGTAGGGCGCATCGGGACCGAGCGTGGCCACCACGTTGGCCCGGGCCCGCTCGGCGAAGTCCTCCCGCAACTCGTAACCCACGATGGACGCGCCCGCCCGCAGGACGGTCATGGAGAGGGCGCCCGATCCGACGCCGGCCTCGAGGATGCGCTGCCCCGGTGCGATGTCGGCGGCGATGAGGATGGCGCCGAGGTCCTTGGGGTAGATCACCTGGGCGCCCCGGGGCATCTTGAGCACAATGTCGCTCAGGGTGGGACGCAGCACCAAGAAGCTGCGCCCGGTCGAGCCGGTCACCCGGCAACCCTCGGCGGACCCGATGACGTCGTCGTGGGACAGCACGCCGGCGTGGGTGTGGAACGTCGCTCCT
>CAWKKE010000015.1:0-10735 GCA_963850185.1 uncultured Acidimicrobiaceae bacterium | reverse complement strand
ATGAATCTCTAGGACAGCCGGACGCCGGGACCTGCCAAGAGCCACCCGATCCGCCCCGCCGAGCGAGTTCGCTCAGCGACCCGTGAACTTCGGAGATCGCTTCTCCATGAACGCCATCATGGCCTCAGTGAGATCGTCGGAGGCCAGCATCCCGGCATTCCAGGTGGCCACGTAGTCGAGCCCCTCGGCCACGGTCCGACCCTCGTTGGCCGCCAAAATGGCCTTGGTGCCCTGGACGGCGAGGGGGGAGTTGGCAGCGATCTCAGCGGCCAGCGTCGACGCGGCCTTGTGCACGCCCTCGACGTCAGCCGCGACGTCGTTCACCAGTCCGATCTCCTTGGCCCGCTGGGCGCTGATGTCCTTGCCGGTGAACGCCAACTCGGCCAGGTGGCCCGCGTTGATGATGGCGGGCAGCCGTTGCAGGCTCCCGAGGTCGGCCACGATCGCCACCTTCGCCTCGCGCACCGAGAAGATGGCATCCGACGATGCCAGCCGGATGTCGCAGGCTGCGATGAGGTCGACGCCGCCGCCGATGCAGTAGCCGTGGACGGCGGCGATCACGGGCTTCGGGCAGCGCGCCACGGCGGTGATGGCGTCCTGCAGGCGGAGCACCTCGGTGCGGCCGCTGCGGGCCCGGGCCGCCATGGACGCGGGTGTGCGGCCACCGGACTCGCCGCCTCCGCCGCCGGTGAGCAGGCCGCCCATCGCCTTGAGGTCCAGACCGACCGAGAAATGCGGGCCCTGGGCGGCGACGACGACGACCCGCACGTTCGTGTCTGCGGACAGCACTGCCATGGCCCGGGGCAGGTCCCGCCACAGGTCGACTCCCATGGCGTTGCGCGCCTCGGCCCGGTCCAGCCACAACGTGGCCACCGCCTCTGCCTCGTCGTGCTCGATGCGCAGCACCGGTGACTCGAAATCGACGGTTTTTTCCATGGAGTGAAGGATAATGCGCCTGGTGGGAGGGCCAACGGGGGACCGGTAGAGTGCATGGGCCAGATTGGCAATCCTGAAAGAGGACGTGACCCTGCACACCTTCACCCCCGAGGCTTCCGCGGGCCTGCCCGGGCCCGGATGGCTCCGCGAGCGACGGGCCGCCGGCTACGAGGCGCTCGCTTCATGCTCGCTGCCTTCGGAGGGTGAAGAGGTCTGGCGCTACACACCCATCAACACCCTGGTCCTCGATGATTTCGCCCCCCCGGCGCACGACGGGCCGGCCCCGGCCGGCGACCAACTGCTGGCTGCGCTCACCACCGCACTGGGCGAGGTGACCGGGAGCGTGCTCGTGCACAACGGAGTTGCCAGCGCCTTCAACGCCGCGGAGCGGGCGGGAACGGGTTCGACGGGCCTCGGCTTCGGGCGGGCAGACGATGTGCCTGGGTCATCCGCCATGCTGGGCTCCGTGCAACAGGGCGGGGACGCCTTGGTGCGCCTCAACGACGCCTTCGCCCCCGATCCTGTCTTCGTCGACGTTCCTCCGGGCGTGCAGGTGGGCGCCCCCGTGCTCATCGTGCACTGGTGCGACGGCGCGTCGGCTTTTCCTCGCACGAGCGTGCGCGTGGGGGAGGGGTCGACCCTGTCCGTCGTCGAGGTTTTCGCTGGGGCCGAGGGCACCGACCGCAGCCTCGTGGTGCCGGTGAGCGAGCTGAGCGCAGCGGACGGCGCATCGCTTTCCTACGTGTCCCTGCAGATCCTGGGCGGCGCGGCCTGGTCGATCGCCCGCCTGGCGGGGCGTGGCATGAGCGACTCGACGTTGCGGACCTTCACCGTCGGCCTCGGGGCCTCGTACGACAGGGTCCGTGCCGATGTCTCGGTCGAGGGGAAGGAGGCGCGCAGCGAAATCCTCTCCGCCTATCTCGGTGACGGCACCCAGGTGCACGACATTCGAACCCTGCAGGACCACGTCGCGCCCCGCACGACGAGCGAGCTGCTGTGCCAGGGTGCGGTCGCCGGCACCTCGCGCTCGGTGTACAGCGGGCTGATCCGAGTGCACCGCGGGGCAGTGCGCAGCGACGCACGCCAGACCAACCACAACCTCGTTCTCGACGAGGGGGCGCACGCCGATTCCGTGCCCAACCTCGACATCTTGGAGAACGACGTCCGCTGCTCCCATGCCTCCACCGTGGGGCCGGTCGACGAGGACCAGCGCTACTACATTGAGTCGCGGGGCGTGACGCCCGAAATGGCCGAGGGGCTCATCGTGCGAGGCTTCTTCGACGCCATCATCGACCGTTCGCCCGTGCCCGCCGTGATTCCGTTCCTGCAGCGCGAGGTCCACGACCGTCTCGACGTTGCGCTGGGCGGCCGAGCACTGCCCGCCGGTGTCTGAGGCCGTGGCGCTCTGCGCGATGGACGACCTGGTCTCGGGCGAGGCGCGGCGCTTCGACGTCGCCGGCCACAGGATCGCGCTGGTGCGGATTGACGACGCGTTCTACGCCATCGACGACGAGTGCAGCCACGAGGACTTTTCGCTGTCCGAGGGCGAGGTGTGGGCGGCAGAGTGCGAAATCGAGTGCCCCCGTCACGGCAGCATGTTCGACCTCAGGTCCGGCCAGCCATGCTCGCTCCCGGCGACGCAGCCCGTCGCCGTGTACGAGGTCAAGCTGGAGGACGGCACCGTGACGGTGGTGCTCCCGTGACCGCCGCCCACGTGTTCGAGGTCCGGGGTCTGCACGCCACCGCGGGCGGCAAGGAGGTCCTCCACGGCGTCGATCTGACGGTGCGCAGTGGCGAGGTCCACGTGATCATGGGCCCCAACGGCTCGGGGAAGAGCACTTTGGCCCACGCTCTCATGGGGCGCCCGGGAACCGAGGTGACGTCGGGCTCCATCACCATGGATGGACAGGAGCTGGTCGGGCTGCCTGCCTGGGAGCGCGCTCGCTCCGGACTGTTCCTGGCTCTGCAGCATCCGGTGGAGGTGCCCGGGGTGAGCCTGCACTCGCTGTTGGCCGCCGCGGCTGTCGGCGGCAGTGTGAGCGAAGTCGGAGCGGAGCCGACCGTCACGCTGCAGCAACGAATGGAGGAGGAAGCGAAGGCGGTCGGCCTCGATGCGCGCCTGTTACGCCGACCCCTCAACGTCGACCTCTCCGGTGGTGAGCGCAAACGCACCGAAATGGTCCAGTTAGGCGTCATCCGGCCCGCGGTCTGCATCCTTGACGAGGTCGACTCGGGGCTCGACGTCGACGCTCTGGGCGAAGTGGCGCGCCGCTTGCAGCACGACACCACCGAATGGGGCGTGGGCCTGCTCGCCATCACCCACTTCAGTCGTTTCCTCGTGCAGCTCGAGGCGGATCTCGTGCACGTCCTCGTTGACGGCCGCATCGTTGCTACAGGCGATGCCGCGCTGGCGTTGCAGCTCGAGCAGACCGGCTACGCCGGGTACCAGGGCAAACCCTGACCCACCGCGGCCGGCCCGCCCGAGCGGCCTGCTGAGCGCCTGCCGCCACCTGCGCAAGGGTGCTTGCTACCGTTCTTCTCCATGGCGAACGGTCGTCCAACGGGCGACAACCCTGATCGCTTCCCCGAGCGTCGCCGCGGCAAGCCTGCGAACCAGGAAGGGTTGGCCGCGCTCGGACGTCAGATGCGCACCGGGCCGGCGGCCGAGAGCGTGGCCAACGAGTCCGGCTTGCGTGCGTTGGGCGACCGCATCGACTCCGATCGCGCCCGGCACAAGGCACGGGGCAGCGGCAAGCCCAAGTGGAGCAGAGGCAAGAAGGCCGTCGTGGCGCTGCTCAGCATCTTCGTGCTCTTGGTGGCGGTCGTCGGCGGCGGCTACGGCTATCTGCGGTACCGCTACGACCAGATCCACAAGGTGCACATCAGCGCCGAGGTGGCGGCCGCGAACGGCGGGCCCTTCACCATCCTCGTCATCGGCTCGGACAGCCGGGTCGGCGAGGGCTCGGCCTACGGCTCGGCCTCGGTGGTCACCGGACAGCGCAGTGACGTCGTGCAGCTGTGGCGCGTCACGCCGTCGAGCAAGCAGATTCAGATTCTGTCCATCCCCCGCGACACGGTCGTGTCCATGCTCGGGTCGGACAAGGCGCAGTTCGGCACCTATAACCGCATCAACTCCTCTTACAACTCGGGCGCCAACCAGCTGGTGCAGACCATTACGGCCAACTTCGGGATCCCGATCAACCACGTCGTCCAGGTCGATTTCGCGGGATTCCAGGACTCCGTCAATGCGCTGGGAGGCATCTACCTCAACTTTGCCTATCCCGCCAAGGACGCCTATTCGGGGCTCAACATCACGACACCCGGCTGTCAGCTGCTCAACGGCACCCAGGCCCTGGCCGTGGCGCGCTCCGCGTCACTACGACTACTACCAGGACGGCGAATGGCACTACGACGGGACGAGCGACTTCGGTCGCATTGAGCGCCAGGATGCCTTCCTCAAGTCGTTGATCACGGCGGCCAAGTCGAAGGTGAGCCCGCTGACGGTCAACGCCTTCATCGGCACCATCCACGAGGGCGTCATCATCGACGACGGGTTCGGCTTCAATGAGCTGATCGGGCTGGCGCTGACGTACCACTCGTTCAACCCGAACAGCCTGCAGACGCAGACGCTGCCTACGGTGTCTTCGAATGCTTTCGACGGCCTCGGGGATGTGCTGACCGTGGACCAGCCGGCGGCCCAGCAGATGCTGGTGAACATCTTCGGCTCCAGCCTCGTGACGCCGACCAACCCGCCGCCCGATGCCAACGGCTACCCCGAGCAGCCGCCGCCAGACACGACGACGACGGTGGCTCCAGCCAGCCCGGGTACCTCGACGCCAGCCGCTCCCACCACCCCGACGACGGTGCCGCCGCCTTCGTTCGACCCGGTCCCCTGCGCTCCGAGCTGAGCGAACCCGGCATAGCTGTCGGGAGAGATCGTCGATTTGAAAGACTGCAAAATGAGCGTCGACGGCAACCCCGGGTATCGGTTGCAAAGGCTTGGTGTCTCGCACGGCATTCGTCTCTCTCCGCCGCATGGTGCACGCTCTGACGCTCCGAGTGCAGCGCAACCCGAGAGCTGTCCGGGCCACCGGTTAGTACTATTCGAGATCGTGCGGAGCAGGGCGATCGGCGAAGCTCTTGACCCAAAAAGAAACAGTCTGAACTTTCTGCGTCTCGTCCTCGCGTTTTGTGTTGTCTATTCCCACGCATCCGACCTCGGCTGGGGAGGCTTCCACAACGTGGTTGTCAACGGCACGGCGCTGGGCACGCTCGCTCTCTACGGTTTTTTCGGGATCAGCGGATACCTGATCGCGGGGAGTGCGTCGAGAAACGGAGTGGGCCGCTACCTCTGGCAGCGGTTCCTCCGCATCTTCCCTGCACTTTGGTTGTGCTTGCTGGTGACCGCCTTTGCATTCGGCGCCATTGCGTTGGCCATCAATCCCTTGCCACACTGCGGTTACGCCTGCTATCTCAAGCTCCGGCCGGGACCCTTCAGCTACCTCTACTCAAACGGGCTCTTGAAGCTCAGCCAATACAACGTGGCCAACGGCAAGCTGTTTCTGGCGAACGTGTCGCTCTGGTCTCTGTTTTTCGAATTCTTGTGCTATTTGCTCTTGGCAGCGCTGTCCTTCGTCGGGGTGCTGCGACACCGTGGGTGGGTTGCTCTCATCGCACTCGGGATCTTCGGTGCCCTGCTCACGACGACTTTGGTCCCGAGACTGAACTCAATGTTCAACGGCCATAGCAACTACGTCCCGTTGAACCTCCTTGTGTTGTCCCTCGCGTTTTTGGGGGGCACGCTGATCTATCTCTACAGAGAGCGGATTCCCGACTCCGCCCTCCTGGCCGTCGTCTGCATGATCGCGTTCGTCGCAACGCTCTATCTTCCCACCGGTGGCCAGGGATGGACTGTCGACCCGTCGAAGTTCGGCGTGTTCCTTCTTGCGTACCCACTGCTCTGGCTGGGCGCGCACTTGCCCTGCTACTCGATCGGATCGAAAAACGACTACAGCTATGGCGTGTACATCTACGGCTATCCCTTGACCATGTTGCTCGTCTCTCTCCGCGCCGAACGGCTTGGGTTTTGGCCTTTCATGGCTCTGACGGCGTCCTTCACCCTCGCCTTCGCCGTCGCCAGCTGGTGGCTGGTCGAGAAGCACGCACTTCGACTCAAGAAAGTGAGCTTGGGCCGACCGGTCTTTCTTCGTCAGCCGGTGTTGTCCCAGGCGGTCCCGCCGGTATCAGGCGGGCTTGCGGTGAGTGAGAAACCAGAAGTTGAGGTGGATTAGGAGGGCAAAGAAAGCAACCACACCGAACGCCAGTCAGGAAACTTCGGCCGCCACCTCATCGAGGCCCTGAGCGAGGGCATTCCAGCTCAAGGTCGCGCACTTGATGCGGACCGGGAACTTCACCACACCCTGGAGAGCGGCGAGCTCGCCGAGCTTGTCGAGGT
This sequence comes from uncultured Acidimicrobiaceae bacterium, assembly GCA_963850185.1. Lineage (GTDB taxonomy): Bacteria > Actinomycetota > Acidimicrobiia > Acidimicrobiales > RAAP-2 > Bog-473. The sequence continues at coordinate 4,344 of CAWKKE010000015.1, read as the reverse complement.
CGATCTCCTCGGGCTCGCCCGACACGACTTCGGCGCCGCCGGCGCCATCCGTCTCGTCCGGCCCGAGATTGGCCTCGTGGATCGACATCATTCCCTTGAAGGTCGAGATCAGCCGGCGCACCTCGTCGACGGGCTTGCCCTTGACAGCGGCCGACATCAAGGAGGCCGAGGACTGGCTGATGGAGCAGCCCGAGCCGCCGATCTTCACGTCCGACAGCTTCCCGTCCGAGACGACCATCGACACCACGACCTCGTCGCCGCACAGAGGGTTGAAGCCCTCGACGCGGTGGGCGGGGGGCGACTCCAGCTCGCCACGGTTCCGGGGTGAGCGGTAGTGGTCGAGGATGATCTCTCGGTAGAGCTCTTCGAGGTCGGCCATTAGCCGAACAATCTACCGGCTTCCAGCAATCCCTCAATCAGCACCTCGATGTCGTGTTCATCGCTGAACAGGGACAACGAGGCGCGCGCGGTGGCCTGGACGCCGAGGCGCCGCATCAGCGGCTTGGCGCAGTGGTGGCCCGGCCGGACGCACACGCCGAACTGGTCGAGCACTTGGGCCAGGTCGTGCGCGTGCACGTCCCGGTAGGCGATGGAGAGCACGCCGCCGCGATCGGGGCCGGCAGGAGGTCCGAACACCGTGACGTCAGAGCCGAGCTTCTCGTCGAGGCGGCCCAAGGCGAACGTGGTCAAGGCCGACTCGTGGGCCCGGATGCGATCCATCCCGATGTCGTTCAGATACGCGATGGCCGCGGTCAGGCCGACGGCTTCTGCGATGGGCGGCGTGCCGGCCTCGAAGCGGGCGGGGGGCGGCGCCGCCTTGAAGCCGTCGAGCTTGACGTCGAGGATCATGCCCCCGCCGCCGAGGAAGGGCGGCATCGCCTCCAGCAGATCGGCCCGGCCCCACAGCACGCCGATGCCGGTCGGGCCCATCATCTTGTGGGCCGAGAAGGCAAGGAAGTCGACGCCGAGCTCGCGCACGTCGACCGGCGAGTGCGGGACGAGTTCCGCGCCGTCGGCCACGACGAGGGCGCCGGCCGCGTGGGCGGCGTCGGCGATGAGGCGGACCGGCGGGATGGTGCCGAGGACGTTGGACATGCACGAGACCCCGACCACCTTCACTCCGTCGACCAACGACTCGATGTCGTCGAGGACCAGCCGCCCGGATCCGTCCACGGGGATGTAGCGCAGGTCGAGGCCGCCGAGCTCCTCGGACAGGATCATCCACGGCACCATGTTGGCGTGGTGCTCCATTTCGGTCAGGAGCACCGCGTCGCCGGCCCGCAGGTTCGCACGCCCCCAGGACTGGGCGACCAGGTTGAGCGACTCGGTCGTGTTCTTGGTGAAGACCACTTCGTGCGCGGCGTCGGGGGCGCCGAAGAACCGACCCGCCACCAGGCGCGCCCGCTCGTAGAGAGCGGTGGCCTCTTCGGCGGTGGCGTAGACGCCGCGGTGCACGTTGGCGTGCGTCGTCTCGTAGTAGCGGCTCATGGCGTCAATGACGGCCTGGGGCTGCAACGCGGAGGAGGCCGAGTCGAGATACACCACGGGCCGGCCGTTCACCGTGCGCTTCAAGAGCGGGAAGTCCTTGCGCAACGCCTCGACGTTGAGCGGGGCGGGCGACGGCGTCGGTGTCGTCATCGCCATCCCTCGTAGCCCTCGGTTTCGACCCGGGAGGCCAGCTCGGGGCCGCCGCTCGCCACGATCCGGCCGTCCACCAGAATGTGCACCACGTCGGGCACCAACTCCTCGAGCAACCGCGTGTAGTGGGTGATGGCCAGGACGCCGAGCTCGGGCCGGGCCTCGCGCACCGCCCGCACGCCGCGCCCGACGACGCGCAGCGCGTCGATGTCCAGCCCCGAGTCCGTCTCGTCCAGCACGGCGACGAGCGGCTCCAGCAGCGCCATCTGCAGGATCTCGTTGCGCTTCTTCTCGCCGCCGCTGAATCCCTGGTTCAGATGCCGGCTGGCGAACGACGTGTCCATGCCGAGGCGCTCCATCCATTCGGTCATGAGCACACGGACCTCGAGCACCGACACCTCCTCGGTGCCCTTGCGCGCCGCCATGGCCTGGCGCAGGAACTGCGTCACCGACACGCCCTCGATCGACTCGGGGTACTGGAACGCGAGGAACAGACCGGCCTTGGCGCGCACGTCGGTGGCCCAGTGGGTCACGTCCTCGCCGTTCAGCACGATGGAGCCGGCGGTCACCGTGTAGGCCGGGTGCCCCATGCAGCGCGCCGGCCAGCGTGGACTTGCCGGCGCCGTTGGGGCCCATCAGCGCATGGATCTCGCCGGCCCCTACGGTGAGGTCGACGCCGCGGAGGATGGCACCGTCCTCGGCCGAGACGTGAAGGTTGCGGATCTCGAGGAGATTCATCTCGCTAAAAGCTTACCGTTTTAGTCAGGTATTCCGGTACGGTCCGCCGCGACGATTCCGGCTGACCCGGCGCGGCGGCCTTCACCAACCTCGCTCGACCCATTCGTCCAGGTGGGGAGCCTCGTTTCCGACCGTGGTGGCGCCCCCGTGACCGGGCAGGACCAGGGTGTCCGGGTCGAAGGCGGCGAAGATCCTGCGGTCGATGGACTGAATGATGGTGCCGAAGTCGGCGTTCTCGAAGGATGTGTTGCCGGGGCCGCCGGGGAAGAGTGTGTCGCCCGTGAACAGCAGGTTGGTCCCTTGCACGGCGAAGCAGATGGAGCCCGGGGTGTGGCCGGGCGTGGCCAGGGTCTTGATGCGCAGGTCGCCCACCCCGAGTTGCTCGTCGTCCTCCAAAATGAGGTCGTAGCTTGGCAGCATGCCCGCATCGGCGCTGGTCACGGCCACGGAGATGCCGGCCTCGCGTACCGCCGGCACGGCTTGGATGTGGTCCCAGTGTCCGTGCGTCTCCACCACCTGGTTCACGCCCAGCCTCTTGCAGATCTCGAGCAGTTCCTCGTGTTCGTTGGCGGCGTCAATCAGCATGGCGTCGCCGGTGCGCCGGCAGCGCAGGATGTACACGTTGTTGTCCATCGGGCCCACCACAATCTGGTGGACCTCGGCGGCCGCGTCGCTCCAGATCTGCTCCAGCTGTCCCATCTCCCAAGCGTCGCACATCTGGTCGCATCGCTCCCTCGTCTGGTAGACACGCTGGTACGACGCACCGCCGGCCGGCATGAGGCAGAGGGAGCCCTGGCATGAATTTCGCTTTCAGTGACGAGCAAGAAGAGCTGCGCACCGCCGTACACCGCTTCCTGGCGGAGAAGTCGCCCGAGTCCGAGGTGCGCCGCCTCATGGACTCCACCGACGGCTACGACCCCGCCGTGTGGAGCCAGATGGCCGACCAGCTGGGCTTGCAATCGCTGACCATCCCCGAGGAGTTCGGTGGGTCGGGCTTCACGTACGTGGAGCTGCTCGTCGTGCTCGAGGAGATGGGCGCCGCGCTGCTGTGCGCCCCGTTCTTCTCGTCGGTCGCCCTCGCTGCGAACGCGCTGCTGACCTCCGGGGACGCCGAGGCCAAGAAGTCGTACCTGCCCGGCATCGCCTCGGGCGAGACGATCGGGACGTTGGCCATCACCGAGGACAACGGGAAATGGGACTTCTCCGGGATCGAGGCCGCCGCCACCAAGAAGGGCGACGGCTGGGTGCTCAACGGCCACAAGATGTTCGTGATCGACGGCCACCTGGCCAACCTCATCATCGTGGCCGCCCGGACCGCGGCGGGGGTGACGCTCTTCGCCGTTCAGGGCGATGCGGCGGGTCTCACCCGCACGCCGCTGCCGACCATGGACCAGACGCGCAAGCAGGCCCGGCTCGAGTTCGCCGACACGCCCGCCATCCTGATCGGCGTGGACGGGGGAGCCGAGGCAGGGCTGTCCAAGACGCTCGACCTCGCCGCCGTGGCGCTCGCCGCCGAGCAGGTGGGCGGCGCGCAGCACGTGCTCGACGCCTCGGTCGAGTACGCCAAGACCCGCATTCAGTTCGGGCGGCCCATCGGCAGCTTCCAGGCGATCAAGCACAAGTGCGCCGACATGCTGCTCGAGGTCGAGTCGGCCAAGTCGGCCGCTTACTACGCCGCCTGGGCCGCAGCCGAGGACTCCGACGAGCTGCCGGTGGTGGCGTCGTTGGCCAAGTCGTACTGCTCAGAGGCCTACTTCCACTCGGCGGCCGAGAACATCCAGATCCACGGCGGCATCGGTTTCACGTGGGAGCACCCCGCCCACCTCTACTTCAAGCGGGCGAAGTCGTCCGAGTTGTTGCTGGGCGATCCCTCGTACCACCGCGAGCTGCTGGCACAGCGCATCGGTATCTGACATGGCGGGGCCCTTCAGGCTCCACCCCGGACCGGCGGGGGATCACGACATCACG
>CAWKKE010000014.1:0-303421 GCA_963850185.1 uncultured Acidimicrobiaceae bacterium | reverse complement strand
CACGATGGTGAGCAGATCGAGGGCCGGCGATGCAGGGGTGTGGACCGTCGCCTGGCACGTGGCCCCGAGGAGCGCGAGCACCGCGTCCGGCGTCACGTCCGGGCGTACGGCGCCGACCGCCTGCGCCCGTTGGAGCAGCACACCGATCGCGTCGTTCAGGTCGCCCTTCACCGCCTCGGAGAACTCGTCGTGCTCCATCCCCGCGCCCATGACGGCGACGATGAGATCACGCTTGGCCGCACCCTCCTCGACGAAGTGGGTCAGGAAGCCGAAGAACGCCGCCTTCGGGTCGTCGGCATCCGCCAACGCCCGGGCATCGACGGTGAGCGCAAGAAGGCGATCCAACAGGACGGCTTCGCACAGCTTCTCCTTCGTCGGGAAGTGGCGGTATAGCGTGCCCACGCCCACGCCGGCCTTCTCGGCGATCAAGTCGACCGGGACGTCGATCCCTTCGACGGCGAAGACGTTCTCGGCGGCATGGAGAATCCGGGCCCGGTTGCGCTGGGCATCCGCCCGCAGCGGTCGCACGACGGCAGCGGCGGCCTCGTCACGCCCCGCCTGACCATTCAAAGTTCGGTCCACAAATCTCTCCTCCCCCCGTTGACAAACGGAACTCAGGTTCCGTATAGTCTAAGTGGAACCAGAACTCCGATTCCGATTGTAAGCCATCCCAGCCGGGAAAACCAGACCTTCCTGGTCAAGGCGGCAGGGCGGATGCACGGAACGGACCTCGTTGGACACGGAGACCACTATGACCTCAACCCTCGAACTCCCAGATCAGGCCACCGGAACTGGTAACGGCCTCGATCCCAAGCGCTTCCGGGCCCTGGCCATCATCGCCGTGGCCCAACTGATGGTGGTCCTCGACGCCTCGGTGGTGATCATCGCCCTCCCGTCGGCCCAGCGGGCCCTGCACATTTCCACGGCGAACCGCCAGTGGATGCTCACCGCTTACACGCTGTCGTTCGCCGGGCTGCTGCTGCTCGGTGGGCGCATCGCCGACTACTTCGGGCGGAAGCGGATGTTCGTCGTCAGCCTCGTCGGGTTCGCCGGTGCGTCGGCCCTCGGCGGCCTGGCCCAGAACTCGGCGATGCTCTTCGGAGCCCGCGCCCTCCAAGGCGCCTTCGCCGCGGTCATGGCACCGGCCGCGCTGTCCTTGCTCACGGTGGCCTTCACCGAGCCCAAGGAGCGGGCACGGGCCTTCGCGGTCTACGGCGGCATCGCCGGCGGCGGCGCAGCCATCGGCCTCATCCTCGGCGGCTTCCTGACCGAGTTCGCCTCGTGGCGCTGGACCCTGCTGATCAACGTGCCGATCGCCATTGTGGCCGCGGTGGCTGCGTTCCGCTACGTGACCGAGAGCCGGGCGTCTTCCAACCACGGCTACGACCTGCCCGGTGCGGTGACCGTGACCGGCGGCCTGCTGGCCCTCGTCTACGGGTTCACCAAGGCGGGCACGGATGGCTGGGGCGCCTCGACCACCGTGGTCTTGTTCGCCGTGGCCGCCGTGCTCCTCGTGGCGTTTGTGGTGATTGAGCAGCGCGTGAGCCATCCCCTCCTTCCCTTGCGCGTCGTCCTCGAGCGCAACCGCGGCGGCTCCTTCCTGGCCTCGCTGCTCGTCGGGGTGGCGATGCTGGGCACCTTCCTGTCGCTGACCTACTACTTCCAGGGCACGTTGCACTACTCGGCGCTGAAGTCGGGGTTCGCCTTCGTGCCGTTCTCGCTCGGCATCATCGGGGGCGCCACGTTCGCCAGCCGGCTGCTGCCCCGCTTCGGCCCCCGGGCTGTCATGACCGGCGGCCTGCTGTTGGCGACGGCCGGACTGGCCCTGTTCACCACGCTCGACGTGCACTCCGCCTACATCAGCGTGGTGCTGCCGGCGGAGGTGATCGTGAGCCTCGGCATGGGCCTCTCCTTCGTGTCGATGAGCAGCACGGCCCTCATCGGGGTGAACCCAGCCGACGCCGGCGTGGCCAGCGCACTGGTGAACACCACGCAGCAGACCGGGGGGACCTTGGGCGCAGCCCTCATCAACACCATCGCGACCAGCGCCACGGTGTCCTACGTGGCGGCCCACGGGAAGTCGGCGGCCTCGCTCACGGCCGGGTCCATCCACGGCTACACGACGGCCTTCACCTTCAGCGCGATCGTGTTGGCGGTGGCTGCAGTGAGCGCCGTGACCCTGATCCGGCGAGGCCGGCCCAGCGAGGCCGAGGCCGAGGTGGCCGAGGACGAGGGGCTGGTGCTGGCGGCATCGCTCTGAGAGACCACGGCTCCGAGCCCGGCGCGCCGATGGGGGGCGCGCCCGCTCGGGACAGGCGGGTCAGTCGGCGATGATCTCGATGGCGTACTCGGGGCAGTTGGCCACGGCGAGCCGCGCCTTCTCCTGCAGCTCGGGCGGCACGTCGTCCAAGATCACCGAGGCCTGCCCGTACTCGTCCACATCGAAGATCTCGGGCGCGAGGCCGTAGCAGCGGGCGTGGCCCTGGCACTTCTCGGGGTCGACACGGATCTTCATGGGAATACCACCGGCAGGATACGTGGCCCCCGCACCTGTCCGCCCGCCCAGGTGATCTCCTGGCCCTCGGCGAGCTCGAAATCCGGGATGCGGGCCAGCCACTCCTCGAGGGCCACCTGCAGCTCCATGCGGGCCAGGTTCGAACCGGCGCAGCGGTGGATCCCCGAGCCGAAGGCCACGTGGCGGTTGTGAGCCCGGTCCAGCAGCACGGCGTCGGGCTCTTCGAAGGCCTCAGGGTCACGGTTGGCGGCCGGGAAGTTCATCAAGACCTTGTCGCCGGCCTTCATGGGACAGCCCTTGTACGTGATGTCCTCCGTCACGACGCGAGCCATCGTCACGGGTGCGTAGGCCCGCAGCAGCTCTTCGACGGCCGTTGGCATGAGCTCGGGCTCGGCCACCAGGCGCTTGCGGTCGTCGGGATGCGCCGCCAGGTGCCACAACGACGAACCGATCGCGCTCCAGGTGGTGTCGATCCCGGCGATCAGGACGAGGGCCGCCATGCCGAGCACGATGCCATCGTCGACCGGCTGCCCGTCGACCTCGGTCGTGAGCAGCTCGCTCAGCAGGTCATCGCCCGGGTTCCGGCGGCACTCCTCGAGCTGACCCAGGAAGTAGTTGAGCAGACCCTCTCCCCCGCGCTGGCGGCGCTCAGGATCATCGGCGAACTCCAGGACGTCGCGCACCCAACCGGTGAACGTGTCGGACAGGTCGGGGGACACGCCGAGGATCCGGGCGATCACGCGTACGGGAATCTGCTGCGCATAGTCCGCGGCGGCGTCGGCATGGCCCTTGTCGACGAACTGGTCCAGCAGGCCGCGGCAGAGCTCCCGGGTCAGCGGGACGTAGCCGTCGACCCGCTGGTGCGAGAACCAGGGCAGCAGCAGCCGCCGGGTCCAGGTGTGCAGCGGCGGATCCGCCGAAATCGGCGGTAAGCCGTACTCGAGGTTGGGCCCGTCGAAGTTGGCGTTGGGGTCCTCGTCCTCGTCGCCGGGGATGACCGCCACCTTGAGCGAGCTGAAGTGCGCGATGTCGTGCGCAATGTCGGTCACGTCCTCGTAGCGGGTGGGCAACCAACTGCTCTTGCGGCGGTCAGTGTGGGCGATGGGGCAGCTCTGGCGCAGATCGTCCCAAATGCTGAACGGGTCGTTGACGTAGCGCGGGTCGAGCACGTCGAAGTCGGTCGCCCAGTCCTGCACGGGCGCGGTGTGTGGCATTGGGGCCCCCTTGGTGCTGTTCCGGTCACCCGGACACCTCACCCTACTGCGGCGAATCCGGCCTCCCGGCGGGCGGTCCACGATTCTGACCCGGTCCCCAGCGCCCATGCAGTGCGGTCACACGCGGCTCGCGCACGCTGAGAACACGGCAGAACGCCGGATTGCACACGCAGAGCAGGAGCAGACGACATGACGGGCACCACAGCGCAGAATCCGCCCGGAGGTGACGGGACCGAACTCCCCCGACCGCGCCACGGCTCGCGTTGGCGGTGGTCCCGGCCGCGCCAGGCCCTGGTGGCCGGAGGGGCACTGGCCGCCGTCCTCAGCCTCGGCGTGGCCAACGGCGCCGGAGCCGGCGCGGCCACCACGACGCCGGGCAACAGCGGGGCCGCCGCACCGGGGCGACCCGCGGGCGGAGGCATGGCGAGGCCCACGGTCTCGGGGAAGATCACGGCGCTGAACGGCGACGACATCACGGTGGAGACGACCGCCAAGACCGCGATGACCGTCGTCTTCTCCTCGAGCACCACCTTCAAGGCCGACCCGGGGCCGAGCGGCGGCACGACATCGAGCGCGGCCGCGCTGAAGGTCGGTGACTTCATCGGCGTGCAGGGCACCAAGGACAGCGATGGCTCCGTCAGCGCGTCGAGCATCACGATCGGCCGACTGCAGCAGATGGGCAAGGGTCCACGCGGTGGCCCGGGCAAGGGCGGGCGGCCGCCGTCGGGTGGTGTGCCTAGCGCGTGACCCGTCGGCCCCCGCGCAACACCTCGTACTGACGCCCGCCGTCGGCGGCGGGAAGGCGCCGCTCGGCGCCGCCCGGCTCGGGCTGCACGACCTCGGCCCCCGTCGGGGCATATTGCACGATGTAGGCCTTGCGGACGTCTCCGGTCCGGTTGGGACCGGTCGAGTGCGGCGTCAACGAGGAGAACACCACAATGCTCCCCGCCCGCGCCGGCACCGCGACGGCGTCCTCGGGGTCGCGCAGGCAGACGAAGCCGATGTCCGAGTACTCGTGGGCGAGCGTGCCCCGCCGGTGCAGAGCGGGGACCACCCATGGGCACCCGTTCTCCACGGTGGCATCTGTCAGCGCCACCCAGCAGGTGAGGTACTGCTGCGGCTCCACAAAGGCGTACCCGTTGTCCTGGTGCCACGGGAACGGCGACTCGGTCCCCGGCTTCTTGTAGACCGCCTGGTCCCAATAGAGACGGACGTCAGGCCCGACGAGGTCGGCACAGACGCCAGTGAGAAGCGTTGAGCGCGTGAACTCCTTCAGGAGCGGCGACTGCGTCACCAGATGCGTGGTGAACGTGATTTCGTCGGCGCGGGCTATGAAGAACCGACCGCCCTCCAGTTCGCGCAACGCTTCGGCCTGGCGCTCCTCGAAGGGATCGATCGCCCGGACCAGCGCGTCCACCTCGGTCGGCGCGAGGGCGTCCTCCAGCACGAAGAACCCGTTCTGGTCGTACTGGGCCGCCTGTTCTGTCGTGAGTGCGCCGAATGGACCTGCGCGTTCGCTCCAGGTGAACGAGGTGTTGCGCTCGTGCGCGATGGGTTCGCCCACGTTCACTCGCCGCGGAACACCGGGTCGCGTATTTCTGAGCTGGCGCGCAGGCCTTCGGCGAAGTCGGCCGTGTCGCGCAACCGGGTCTGCTCGGCGTACTCGTGTTCCATCGCCAGCCGAGCCTCCTCGACCAGGCCGCGGCGTAGCGTGGCCCTGATGGAGCGGACCGCCAGGGGCCCCGCCGCAGCCAACTCGTCGGCGTACGCGATGCTGTCGGCGAGCAGGTCGTCCTCGCCGGCCAGGCGATCGCACAGGCCCAGTGCCAATGCCTGCTCGCCGCGGACGCGCCGCCCGCTGAGCAGCAGGTCCGCCGCCGCTTGGCGGCCGACGGCGGCCGGCAGCGTCACCGTCAGCGCGAAGCCGTGATGAAAGCCCAAGCGGGAGAAATTGGCACTGAAGCGGCTCCGGGGCGTCGCCACGCGGAAGTCGGTCGAGAGGGCGAGCCCGCAGCCACCGCCGATGGCGGCACCCTGCACCGCCGCGACGACGGGGAGCGGCGCGGCGAACAGGCGCAGCGCCGCGCTGTACAGCGCCGCGATGTCCTGGCCCGCGTTGGCCGAGAAGTCGAGCCCGGCGCAGAAGTGCCGGCCCTCGGAACCCAGAACGATCGACCGGCACCACCCCGATCGATCCAGCTCCTCGTAGGCCTCGGCCACGCGAACGATGAGCGCCGTGTCGAAGTAGTTGTTGGGGGGGCGGTTGAGCCGGACGATCCCGACGTGCGCTCCGGCCCGATCCACTGTGACATCGGTCCCGCTCACCCGGCCACGCCTTCCAAGCCGACGGCAGCCTGTCCGTCCTGCAGCACAATGTCCTCCAGGCTGCGCCAATAGATCACGGCGTCCTCCCCCGCGACGGCACTGGGCACGCGCCCCACTTCGGCGAAACCCAGCTGTTCGTACATGGCGCGGGCAGGGTTCGACTCGAAGACGAGGTTGAACATCATGGCGTCGAAACCGAGTCGCCGCGCCTCGCGCAGCGAGTGCTCCACCAAAGACCGCCCGATTCCCGTACTCCGGTAGGCGGCGACCACGAAGTAGCCGGCGTTGGCGATGTGGGCCGCCCGGCCGACGTAGTTGGGCTTGATGTAGGAGGCACCGACCAGGTACCCGCCGAAGCAGGCCACAGAGACGGCCGCCGCAGGCCGGACCCAGTAGTCGTCGAACTCCTCCCGGGTCAGTGGTGGCTGCTGGGGGAACCCCTCGCCGGCACTGACGATGCGGCTGAACGCTGCGTACATGTCGTCATGATCGTGGGCCGCGGCTTGGCGGATCTCTACCGGCACGAGCCCCACGGTAGTGGTGCCCACCTCGGAAGCGATGCATCGGACACGGGCCGGCGTGCACCTCTCGGCACCCGACGCGTCCTATGTGTTGGCGCCGAACCCCGACGAACCGATGCCGGGCTTGACCGCCTCAATCGGATCACGCAGATCGTCGATGTAGCCGAGCGCATAGGCCCCGCGGTCGTAGCCCATCAGCCGCAGCAGGTCGATCGGCAGCGTCTCGGCCACCTCGCGCGGCACCGAGAGGTACTGGTTCTCCTCCTGACGCAACCAGGCCACGTTGTAGGTGATGTTCAGCCCGATGCGGGTGGCATCGGAGTGATTGGCCCCGCCACCGTGGTAGACGCTCCCCGAGTAGAAGAGCACCGAGCCGCGTCGCATGACCGCCGGCTCCGTGTCGTCGGGTCCGAAGGCGAGCCGGTCCTCTTGCCCGTTGCTGCCCACGACCACGCGGGTCGCGCCGTTCTCCTCGGTGAAGTCGGTCATGGCCCAGATGGTGTTGCACTGGACCTCGTAGCCTGCCGGGAAGGGGAAGAAGTCGAAGGCCCATTGGTCGCGGTGAATGGGTTGGGGCGTCTCTCCCGGGCCTATGGCGATGGCTTGGGTCAGGTGCAGCTGCATGTTGGTGGCGTGCCCCAGGAACGTGCGGGCCGTGCCCAGCGCCAGCGGGTGCATGACCAGCTCCCGACATCCGGGCGAACGCGCGATCAACGAGCCGGTTCGGCGCGTGCGGTCGCCGCTGAAGTCGTCCGGTCCGGTCGGCGTGGCGTCGAGGTAGGGCCGGAGCTCGGCCTCGATCCGGCGCAACAGTTCCTCGGAAGCCACCCCGTCGACGATGGCGGCGCCGTCACGCCCGACCGCGGCGGCCACCTCGTCGGGGCCGCTGTCACTCGTGAGGTGGGCGATGGGCACGCCCCATCCTCCCCAACGCCCGGCACGGCGGCAACTCCTTCAACCTTCGGCGTCGGCCACCAATCCGAGCTCGACGAACTTACGAACGGTCAGGCGCACGTCCTCACCGATCACGTCGGCATCGTCCGGGTGTGCCGCCGTCAGCTCACGCACCATGTCGTCCACGGTCGTGGTGCCGTCGCAGCACTCCCAAATGGCGGCCGCGCTCGAGTTGAGCATGATCAGGAGCTGGCCGACGTCGTCGTAGAGGGCCACGTTGTCGTCCAGTTGGACCGCGGCGGCGTCTTCCCGGCGCAGGGGCCGCGAGACCCCTTCGGTCCGTCCCGGAGTCGCCGGGTCAGGGCACACGGCCCGCCCCTGCCCGCGCTGCTGCCGCTGCGGGGGCCTCGGCGCCCACGAGTTCCAGGACCTGGAGGCATGCTTCGTCGAGGTCCGAAAAGATCAGCGAGAAGCACTGGCACTGCTGCGCCAGACGGCCGAGGACACGGGTCCCGGCGGACCCGTGCGCGAGGAGGTTCACCGCGTTTACCGCCAGGCCGAAGAAGGCCTGGGTGTCCGAGAGCGAGGTCAACGTGGTCTTGGCGCCGGCTTCGTGGCGGGGCACGATCACGAAGCCGGGGACGCAGGGTGCCCCGATTGCACGTCCCGTGCCCTCGCCGACCGCCAGCTGCCACTCCCGGCCCGCCCAAGGACGTGACCCGGGAACCAGGCTGGCGTCGGGGCCGATGTCGGCGAGCGCGGCGTAGCTCCCTGGCTTCACGGTGATCGGCTTGGGATAGGGCACCAGCTTTCCGCTCGTCATGTGCACGGCGGCCAGCTCGTCGGTGAGATAGCCGAGCCCGCTGCGGACGAGCCCCGCGGTGAGGGTCGATTTGCCCGACCCCGACGCGCCCGGGAACAACACGCCAGTTCCGCCGGCCTCGACCGCTCCGCTGTGGAACAAGAGGTGGTCGCCCCCTGCATCGGCTGCGGCGCGATTCACGTCCCAGACCACCCAGCCCAGGGCGTCGCCATGTTGTTGCCCGCGCGCCAGCACTTCGCCGTCGCGCGCCACATCGAGCGTGCCGCCGGACTCGTCGGCCGCCGTCAGCGAATACCAGTGCTCGACGTATGCGGTGTCGAGGTGATCGCACAACCCGCCTAGCGCCGCATCAATCTGGCGACCGACGCGCACGTCGTCGGTGCGTACCGCGAAACGGTACGACAGCGCACTCAGGTTCGCGGTGCGATGCACCCAGTCGCGCTCGAGCTCCATCGATCAGGCAGGCGCGCCCGGGCCCTCCGTCGGCGGCATCGACGCGGACGCGCGACTGGCCCAGTGGTGCAGGGCCCATCCGCCTGCAATCAGCGCAGCGCCGACCTCGGCGTCGCGTTCGATATTGAGGCCCGTGAAGGCAAGCGAGTTCGCCGGGGAGCCCGGGGTCGACGGGGGTTCCCCGGCGACCGGCAAGGTGGCGGGGCGGGTCACAACCCCAGGAGCGGAGAGCGTCGCACCGCCCGCCGCGCTCGCAGTAAGGATTTCGGGCACGACCCAGGCGGCTGCACCGGCCGTGGCGAACATCGACATCCGCCCGATCGCCTGACGTCTCGAGACGCGGTTTTCTCCCGGGTTCGCCGGAGACTCCCCATCCCCCTGTGTCTCTTCGCTCTGCATTGTTGCCGCCATTTCCCACATTCGCCCGACGTGAGGGAACTCAGTTTACCTCCGATTCACAGAGTCACCGGGCGAATGGTCTCTCCGGCCAGGGCTTTGGGCGCCGTCGCGGCGCTGAGGCACTCGAGAACCGGTCGTGGAAGTCTCAGGCCGCCACTGCAACGGTTATTTGCTTCCACGCACGAGAGCGTGGTCCGCGACGACGGGACGGCATGATGAGCGCATGAGCGACCGGGCGGGAAACGCGACCGAGCAGACTGCCGCCCTGCTCTGGGAAGCCTGCCGCCGCGATCCTGATCCGGATGGCGTGCAACGTGCGCTCGCCGGAGGGGCCGACCTGGCAAGGGCCGTACGTGCCGCCTCGGATCAGCGAATCGGCGCGCTGTTGTGGAGGGCGCTCGGCGCCGCAGGCTCGTTGGACGCACTCGGCCCCGACCGCTCCACGTTGGGCGACCTGGCCGAGGCATACAGGATGGAGGCCGTCCTGCTGCTTCCTCGCGCCGTCGCGCTCGCCGTGCGCCCGCTCACCGACGTCGGCCTCGAGCCGGTCGTCTTCAAAGGCCCGGCCGTCGCGGCGCGCTACCCCGAACCCGGCTTGCGTCCGATGGACGACATCGATCTGCTGTTGCCGCGGGCGGATCACCATCGCGCCCTCGACGCCCTGGGCCGAGCCGGGTGGCGAGTGACGCGCCCCGGCGTAGGCGGCCACTACGACACCGTGCTGAAACATCGCGACATTCCTTCCTTCTTGCTCGAAGTCCACTACGGGCTGGAAGAACCGTCAGAACGGGCGACGGCGCTCGATTCCGAGAGGCTTTGGGGGCAACGGCAGCCGCTCGAGTGCGCCGGCACCAGCGTGTTCGGATTGCCCCCCGCCGAGGAGATCGTCGTGCTGGCCGCACATGCCGGGAAGCCGCACCACCGGTTCGTGCGACTGGTGTGGATGGCTGACCTGGCCATGATCGTCGGGCACGCCGAGAGGCACGACATCGCCATCGACTGGGACCGCGTCCTCGACGTGGCCCGGACCGCGCGATGCGAGCCAGTGGTCGGCGCGGCCCTGGCGATGGCCCGCCGGGCGGGCCTCGACGTGCCCGTTGGGCTGTTCCCCCTCCCGACCCGCGGGTCCCGCGGCGACGCCGTGCGCCGGCTGCTGGCGGTCACCTGGCCGTTGTGCCAAGCCGACCTGAGCGACTACGAGTTCAACTACGCGCTGACAGAGGGTCGGGCCCGACGCGCCGGCATGCTCTGGCGCCACGTCGTTCTCGGGCACCGGCTGCGCGACCGAGCGCGGCGGGTGGCGGGACTCCCGCCCCGAACGCGCCGCCCGCTGGAGTAATGGTGCGCTCGACCGCCCCGGCTCAGTCGCTGGCCGCGGCGCCTGCCTGCTGCGATCCGGAGGGCGCTGTCCCGGCCGGCTTGGCTTCACGGCTGGCCCAGTGCTGCATGGCCCAACCGCCGGCGACAAGCGCAGCGCCAACCTCGGCGTCCCGTTGCACGTTGAGACCGGTGAAGGCGAGCGGGTCCGCGGTGGCGGCGGCCGGCGACGCGTGCACGGTTGCCGTCGCCGCCTCGGGCCCGTTCGTGGCGAGGCGGTCGGTGGAGCCGCCGATCGAGACGCCATCGCCGAGGGGGCTCGACAGCGCGGCGCCCGCAGCCGGCCGCGCCGTGAGGATCTCAGGCACCGCCCAGGCCACCGCGCCAGCCGCGGTCACGACGGAAATCTGTCCCATGACCTGACGCCGCGAGAGTCGGAGCGGGCCCGTGCGGCTTCCGTCGGCGACGATCCCTTCGCGCCCTTGTGCCATCACATCTTTCTGCGGCTGTTCGCCTGGCATGTGGTCCACCGTTCTGTGCCGTTCCGCACCGGGCCGCCCTCATGTGCCATGGGGACGGACCGATCGCTGCAATGACTCGGTAACGCCGGTGCCCTCGATTTCTCACTGCGGCGGACCCATGAATCCTGCAATGCCTATGACTGGGGGCGCGGCTGCCCGCCGCCGGCACTCCAGCCCTGCGGCGCGTCGCCGCGCCGACGACTCAGAACCCGGGGAACGCAGCGCGCAGCGAGTCGAGCAGCGCCGCGTCTCCCGTGAAGGCGGGCGTGTGTGCGGCATCGAGGCGGCCGTAGACCAGCCGGGCGAACGCCTCCGCAGGCAGCTCGAGGTCCGGTGGACCCTCTCGCTCGCCCGCGCGCAACTCCACGCTGTCGGCGGAGAAGTGCAGCGCGAAGTCCCGCTCGGGATCGGTGGTGTGAACGGTGATGGTTCGCTCTTGCCCGTCGGAGCGCCCGCTGAAGGCCACAATGCGGCCAAGGTTGTCGACAACCAGGGCAGCCTCGTCGTCGGACAGGTGGGCGCCTGCGTCCAGGGCGGCCGCGATGTCCCAGGTGTGGAAGGCGTGCTCGTTGAGCCGCATGCCGACGTAGTCATCGAAGCTCAGGCTCATCGGCCCCAGGTGGAAGACCAGCCGCGCCCGCTCGCTCTCGTCCACCGCCTCGATCGCCCGGGTCACGGCCTCGTCGGCGGCCAACGCATCGTCGGCCTGGGCCCGGGGCGACTTGGCGTTCCACTCGTCCCACACCGATGGGTTGAAGTCCTCGGGCGTTGTCGTCCCCGCCCTGACGTCCTCCAGGCTCCGCTGAAGGATGACCGCACCCGAACCCAAATGCGAGAGCACCTGGGCGATCGACCAGTCGTCGCAATAGGAGGGCGACGTCACCCGGGCATCATCCAGCCCACTGGCGAGCGTGTGCAGGCGGTCGACTGAGGCGCGCAATGCGCCGACGGCGGAATCCATGGGGGCGGTCTACCCGCCGGCGGCCAGGCCCGATGCGGGCAGGACGAACCGGTTTCCACGCGTTCAAGCGGGCCACACGTATTTAACTCGACAGCTAAATAACCATATGGTTAACTAATCTCCGTGACCACCGAGAGCACTGACACGCTCGACGCCGCCTTCGCCGCACTGGCCGACCCCACACGGCGCGCCATCGTGAGCCGGTTGACGCGCGGTGACGCCACGGTCACCGAATTGGCCGCCCCCTTTGCCATATCGCTCCCGGGGATCTCCAAGCACCTCAAGGTGTTGGAGCGCAGCGGCCTCATCTCGCGCCGGCGGGACGCCCAGTTCCGCCCCTGCCACCTGGAGGCCGGCGCGCTCGACGGCGCGCTGGACTGGATCACGACGAACCGGCGCCTATGGGACGAGCGCTTCGACAAGCTCGACGCACTGCTCGCCGACCTGCAAGCGGACACACCTCGGAGAGGGGACCCCCATGACTGAACACGGCGACCTGCACTTCAGCCGGGTCTTCGACGCGCCACGGGAGATCGTCTTCGCGTGCATGACCGATCCGGACCATCTCTCCCACTTCTGGGGCCCGGCCGGGGTGAGCGCGCCCGGCGAGCGCATGACCGTGGATCCCCGGCCCGGCGGCGTCTTTGCGACCGTGATGGTCAACGAGGGCGATGGCAGCGAGTACCCGACCAGTGCGGTGTACGACGAGGTGCGCGCGCCCGAGCTCCTCGTCTGGACCGAGTCGCACTCGGGCATGCGGGTGCGCTCCGAGTTCGTGGCCCTCGGTCCCTGCCGCACCGAGGTGAGGATCCACCAGACCTACGTGCCCGAGGCTTTCCTCGCGCCCGAGGCGCAGGCGGGATTCCTCTCTTCGCTCGATCGCTTCGCCTCGTATCTTGCCGAGCTGACGACCCCGTGACGAGGACCTTCGACAGGCGCGACACCATCGCCGACGAGTACAACGCACTGGCCGACCTGCTCGAGGAGGCCGGCGCCCGCGTGTGGGACGCGCCGTCGCTCTGCGAGGGATGGCGCACACGCGAAGTCGTCGCGCACATGACGATGCCGGCGCGCTACGACGGCCCCGCCTTCGTGGCGGAACTCGAAGCCGCCGGCGGCGACTTCACCCGCCTGTCCGACGAGATCGCAGCGCGCGACGGGGGGCTGCCGGCGACCACCCTTCTGGACGATCTCCGTTCCCCCATGTTGCACGGGTGGGAGCCGCCGGGAGGCGGCGGCGAGGGAGCGCTGACCCACTGCGTCATTCACGCGCTGGACATTGAGGAGGCCGTGCCGCTGCCGCGGCGCGTGCCCGAGGCGACCATCCGGGCGGTGCTCGCGCTCGTGGCGGCGGAGGGCACGCCGAACGTGTTCGGAGTCGATCTGAGCGACCTGGAGCTGCGGGCGGACGACCTGGACTGGTCAGTTGGCGCCGGCGCCCTGGTGGCGGGGCCGGCACAGGCGCTGGTCCTCGTGGCCGCCGGCCGGCGCCTGCCGCGGGGGCACCTGCACGGCGAGGCCGCGGCGCGCTTCACGAAATCGTAAACGGCTGCACCAGCTGTCGCGCCAGCAGGCGCACAGGGGCGGCGCGGCCCGGCTTCCCGCCCGCTTGCTCCACGAGCACGGGCCGTCCCGCCAGCCCGGTGGCACACGGGGCGGCGCCCCCGACCGGGAAGCGCGCCCGGCGCGCGAGCACGTCCCACACCGTGAGCACGACACCGAGATTTGCTTCTTGTTGCTCGTCAATCGCGTGGTGCAGGCGGTGGTAGGCCGGGCTCACCAGGACGCGACCGAGCGGCCCGTAGGACCAGCGGACGTTTGTGTGCGGCAGGGTGCCGAGGCAGACGTAGACCGTGATGAGGACGGGCGCCAGCGGGTGGGCGCCGGTGAGCAGGAGCACGGGCACGGTGGCGAGAACGAAACCGGTGGTGTGCATCAGCGGGTGGGCACGGAACGAGGTGAGGACGCTCAGCTCTTCCTGCGAGTGGTGCAGCGCGTGCACGCGCCACAGTACGCCAACGTGGTGGTCGCCCCAGTGGGCCAACCAATTGCACAGGTCCATGGCCAGCAACGTGACGACGACGACGGTCCACCGCGGCCACTGGGCCGTCCACGTCGCCTGGAGCCAGGCGGCGTGGCTGCGCAGTATGACCGCGCTGCCAACGCTGAGAAGGGTCATGAACGGCGCGATGGCCAGGATGTAGAGCAGGAAGTACGACGCGTCCTGTACGTGGCCTCGGGCGAGGAACGGACGGCGTTCGGCCGGCCACAGCCGCTCGCATGCCACGGCAGCGAGCACGAGGAGGACGAAGGCCGGAGCGACCAACTGGGACCAACCGGCGTGCAAGGTGGCACCGAGGCCGTGCGCGCCGAGAAGGGCGTCGATCGCTTCGAAGAGGACGAGGCCGGTCGCGGTTGCGAGGCCGAGAACGCCCGGCGACAACAACACGGCGCGGCGACGCTCCGCCGTGCCCAGCTCGGCGTTGATGGTCGTCACGGGGTGTCCATACGTTCGCTCCGCTCCGGGTCCAGCACAAGTGACGACGCCTCCCGCTCTCGCCGCGGGACGCGCCGTCGACGGATGTACGGGCGGGCGGGGGTCAGGGATTCCCCCGCGGGTCAGATGGTGGTGCCCGGGTCGTCCGGGGCGACGTCGGCCGGGGCGTCGCTCCGGCGGCGCCAGGCCATGTAGCCGCCACGCAGGTCGCCGGCCCCGGTGAAACCGAGGTCCCGCAGCGACGCCGCCGCCAAGCTCGAGGCGTAGCCCTCCGAGCACACCACGACCACGGGCTGGTCGTAGTCCGTGACCTCGGGCAATGTGTGGTTCCCGGTCAGATCGAAGCGCCACTCGAGCACGTTGCGCTCGACAACGAGGCCGAATCCGAGCTCCCCCTCGGCGGCACGCTGGGCCGCGGGACGGATGTCGACCACCAGGGCGCCGTCGGCGAGGAGCTCTTCCAGCTCGTCGGGCTCGACGCGACTGATCCTCGACCGGGCCGAGGCCAGGAGATCGTCAGCGCTGTGAACCGTCAAGGGACGGCCATCGCCTCCGCGTCTTCGGGCCGCCCTTCCTTGCCATGTTCGAATTCCCCGCTGCCGTCGGCGGACCACGCCACGTCCCGCACCACCAGCTCATCCTCGGTCAGCTCGTAGAACGTCATGGAGGTCAGAGCCGGACTGTAGACGTGCAGGCTGAGGGCGTGCTCGTCCGATTCGTTGGTCACATCGTGGACGTGGCCGGCACCGAAGCCAAGCGTTGCCCCCGTCTGCAGCTGGTGGCGGACCAGAGTGAGCCGTCCCGTGTCATCGCGCCAGGGCACCGCTTCGACGAGGGCGCCGCTGATGACGCTGACTGCACCGGTCGCAGCGCCGTGGTCATGGAGCTCCACTTTCCCACCCTTGGGCCAGGCGATCAGCCAGGCATCGAAGTCCGGCGTGCGGGCCATCAGCCGCCACGAGCGGCTCTGCGTGTCGACCGCTCCCGGCCAGTGGACGGCGGGGGCGAGGCGGTTCGCCACCTCGCAGGGGTCGAGCCGCGGGCGGCGCACCGCGGTCACCGCACCGGCGACCGCCGCGAGCGGGCGACGGGGGGCCGGAGGAAGCATCCCGACAGGCTAGATGCAAAACCTGACTAAGTCAATCGCCTTTACAGCGTTTGGGCTCCCTCCCAGGCAGGGAGGGCCGGAACGGCCAAGATTGCGGCGGTGCAATCTCCCCTAGTGCCGCCTCAGGGCGCAAGGCAGCGACATCAGCGTCCGACATGAAGATCATGGGTTCACCCACGCTCACCAGCACCGATTTGGCGTCCGTTCCCGAAGACATTGGCCACACCCCCTGGAGCCAGCGCGTCCGCTCCCTCCTGCTGGGGCCCCATGGTGGCGGCACGACCCGGCGCCGGGCCTCCGACGCCGTCCGCGTCGGCATCGCCGCCGTGCTCGTGGTGATCTGCGTCCCGCTGGTCCAGGCCAACACCTCCGTGGAGATCCATGTCACCGAGCTCATCACTCCCCCGCCTTCAGGTATCCACTGGCTGATCACGGCGCTGTGGTTCCTGGGGTCGATCGGGGTCATTGTGACGCTGCTCTTGGTCGGCCTCCTCGTACCGCGGCTGACGGCCGTGCGTCAGATGGGCGTCTCCGGGTTGGCCGCCCTGCTCCTTTGCCTCCTGCTCAATGCGCTGCTCGGTCCCGCGGCCGGCCGTCCGCCCATTCCGGACTTCGCCGGCTTCAACCCGCGCTTCCCAATCCTCCAGCTGGCCGTGGCAACGGCGGTCGCGTTGGCAGGCCTGCCGTACTTGAGCCGTCCGATGCGTCGCCTGGTGATCGGCGCGATCGCGATCGCCGCGCTCTGTGCGGTGGTCGGCGCCTACGGCCTCCCACTTGGTGTCATTGCCGCGGTGACCGTTGGGTGGGGTACGGCGGCCGCCTGCCACCTGGCCATGGGCGCGCCCAACGGTCTCCCGTCCGCGGCCGAGGTGACCGATGCGGTCCGCGACCTACAGGTCGAAGTCCACGGGTTGACCTCCATGTCTCGTCAGGAGTGGGGCGTGGCGTCCTTCACGGGCATGGACGCGGAGGGCCGGGCGCTCGAACTTGCGGTCTACGGGCGCGATGCCGCTGACGCGCAGTGGCTTCGCAAGGTGTGGCGCTTCTGCATCTACCGGGATTCGGGTCCCACACTCCTCCTCAACCGCCTGCAACAGGTGGAGCATGAGGCATACCTGACCTTCCTGGCGGCACACGCCGGGGCGCAGGTCCCAGAGATCGTGGCGGCGGGGCGATGCGGACCGGCCCGTGACGCCGCTCTCGTCACGCGGCTGCCCGAAGGGAGCCGGTTCTCGCAAGAAGAGGGAGACAGGGTCAGCGACGACGACCTCGACGGCTTCCTGCGTTCCGTGCTGCTGCTCCGCGCGTCGGGGATCTCGCACGGTGCGCTCAGTCCCGAGACCGTCCTTGCGACCGCGCGGGGCCCGGTGCTGCGCGACTTCCGGCGCGCCTCGTCGTCGGCCCCTGCATCGCGGACCGATGGCGACCTGGCTGCGGCCGTGGCGGCTGTCGCGGTGGTGGCCGGCATCGACCGCGCCGTGGCGTCGACCTGCCGGGTCCTCGACTCCGAGACGATCCAGGCTGTCCTCACCCGCTTGCAGCGCTCCACGCTGGACCCCGAGACCGTTCGCATGGCCCAGTCGCAGAAGGGCTACCTCAAGATGCTGCGCGAGGACCTCGCCACCGCTGCCGGGGTGGAGGTGCCGAAGCTCGTCGAGACGAAACGCGTCAGCTGGCCCAATCTGCTGATGGTCGTGGGCAGCCTGGTGGGACTTTGGCTGATCATCGGCGTCCTCACCGAGGCCTCGGGCGCGTTGGGCGTCATCCGGGGAGCCAGCTGGGGTTGGGTGGCGGCGGCCTTCGTCCTGGCTCAGCTCCCCGTCGTGACCGGTGCCTGGGCGCTGACCGGCGCCGTCATGGGTCCGCTCCCCTTCGGGCGCTGTGTCGCCCTCGAGACCTCCAACCTCTTCACATCGTTCGTCGGCGGCGACGCCGCCGTCTTCGGCGTACGCGTGCGCTTTTTCCAACGACAGGGCCTGGACGCGCCGGCGGCCATCAGTTCGGGGGCCATTGCCGGCACCGCGAGCTGGCTCGTCAAAGGCGTACTGTTCGTGGTCTGCCTCCCCTTCGCCGTCGGCGATTTCCACAAACCCACGTCGAGCGACGGCGGATCTCACCAGGGCATCGTCTGGATCATCCTCATCGTCGTCCTCGTCATTGCGATCCTGGTCGCGGTGGCGACGCTCGTGCCTCGTGTGCGACGGCTGGTGGCGGCAAAAGCGTGGCCGCACCTGGTCACGATCTGGAACGACGTGAAGGCCATCGCTGTCGAACCGCGCAAGATCGCCTACGTGCTGGGCGGATCACTGGGCAGCCAGGTCCTGATCGCCCTCTGCCTCGGGGCGTCCCTGCACTCCGTGGGCGAGCACGCAAGCTTTGCCACGCTCATCGTCGTCCTCACTCTGGCGGCCATGATCGGCGGCGCGGTCCCCGTCCCGGGCGGCGCAGGGGTGATCGAAGTGGGACTGATCGCCGGACTCAGCGCGGCGGGCATCCCGCAGGACCAGGCCGTGGCGGCCGTCTTCATCGAACGCTTCTGCACTGCGTACCTGCCGCCGATCTGGGGCTGGGCCACGCTGCTGTGGCTACGTCGCAGCGACTACGTCTGACATACGCCTTCGTACCCTGCGCTCGGGAGCACGAAGAGCGGTCAACTCGTCCAGCCGTCGGTAGCGGGGCTGGAGGTCGCGGCCGCGCTGCCGCCACCGGTCGCGCTTATGCCGGTCAGTGACGGCATGGAGAAGTACGTGTTGGCACACCCCAGCGGTGCGGACAGTCCCATGGTGGCCGCGTTGGTCAGCGTGACGGTCAGCGGGTTGTTGGCCTTGCCGCTCGCAGCCACCGTGAGCGCAGTCGTCAGCGTGTGGCTGCTGCCACTCGTCGTCGTCGAGAAGCTCCACGTCACGTCGCTCGGCGTCGACGCCACACAGCCGGACTGCGTGGTGGTCAACGCGTTGGTCGTGTACCCCGTGGCGTAGGTGGTGCTGGTGGGGAGCTGCATGGCCGTGATGGTGACTGGGTACGGGTTCGCGTTCGCGATGGTGACCACCACGTCACCGGACCCACCCGGCGAGAGCAGGTTGTCCGCCGCCGGGCTGGCCACAGCGCGAATGGTCACGTTGGAGATCGTGGCGGACTGCGCCTCACCCGACGAGTTGCTCGACAGCCCGACGATCCAGTTCGTCGCCGCGTAGGCGGCCACTCCTGCCAGCACTATGCCGAGCGTGATGGAGATGCCCTTGGTCAGCCAGGAGAACCGCCGACCCGTCGCGTTCGCCACCGCTTCCTGCTCCGTCCCTCTCGCCCCAACCTGCATCGAACGCCGACAAGCGTTACAGAAACGGGCCTGGGAGAGGGCTGTGTGGAGCGTGCACCACTCGGCGCACGGTCAAGCAGGTCGGCCAAACGGAGCTACGTCGCGTCAGCGCGCTTCGCTCGCACCGCCGACGACGGCGACTGAATGCCGCCGCGCTCAGGCGGCGAAGGGCATCTTCATGATGTCGGCGAGGTTGCCGCCCATGACCTTCGCGATGTCGTCGTGTGACAACCCTTGGAGCTCGTCGACGTAGGACAGCGGCTCGGACATGCCCTCGATGTGCGGGTAGTCAGATCCGAAGACGACGCGGTCGACTCCGACCAGGTCGATGAGGCCGCGGGGGTCTTCCTCGTGGAAGGGGTGGATCCACACGTTGCGCTTGAGCACCATCAGCGGGTCCTCGTCGTAGATTGAGGGCTCGTGCGCGTAGGAGCGGCCCATTGCTTCGATCAGCGGACGCACCCATGCCGCACCGTTCTCCACGGGGAGGATGCGCAGAGTTGGGAACCGGGACAGCAGGCCGTGCCCGATCAGTGACGCCACGGTGTCGAAGATGCCGCGGCCCTGGGTGTGCGCGATGTCCATGAAGGCCGACATCCTTCCGGCGAACGGGAGAAGCTCACCCCCGTGGTTGCCCTCCCATTGGTTGTAGTAGCGGGTCAGCCCGTCGTCGGAGGCGTGCATGCCCACCGTGATGTCGAGCTCGGTCACCCGCTGCCAGAAGGGGTCGAACTCGGGCAAGGCGAACGAGCGGTAGCCGCGGTAGCCGGGAACCGGCGCCGGCCTGATGAGAATGAGCTTGGCACCCCGTTCCGCCACCCACTCGAGCTCCTCGATCGCCTTGTCCACGATGGGCAGCGTGATGACCGGAGATGCGAAGATCCGACCCTCGTAGTTGAAGGTCCAGTGCTCGTGCATCCACTGGTTCAACGCGTGGATCACGACGTGCGTGGCGATGGGGTCGTCGGCCAAACGCTCCTCGAGCAAACTGGCCAGGGTCGGCCACATGAGCGCTCGATCGAGGCCGAGCTCGTCCATGAGCGCGAGGCGGGGCTCGGGCGAGAAGAACGCCTCGGGCGAGCGGATCGGATCACCGATGATCTCGCGGCGGCTCTTCCCCTCCGGGTTGCCCTTCTTGAAGAGCTCCTCCGAAGCCCCCGGGCGACCGACCACGTTGAACGTTGGGTTCGGGATGTAGTCCGAGATCACATTGCGAAGGGCGATTTTCGTACGACCGTTCACCTCGACGTACTTGACGAGCCCTGAGTACTCGGGCGGCAGGAACTTCGTGAAGGCGTCCGTCGTCTCGTACATGTGATTGTCGGCGTCGAAGACGGGAAAGTCGATAATGGGCTTTGGCATGGCCACCTCCGTGATGACGGGACCGTCCTGCCGGCGCTTCAGAGCTCGGCGAACGACTGGTTTTCAACTTCGACGTCAATATTACAGGAGAACCGCCGGAGGCACAACGAGAGACGGTGGCGGCAGAGAGACGGTCATGCAAAGCTTTGCAGCGATGCTCCACCCGGACCGCCTTCTCCCGGCCGATCCCGGCGTCCGGCGGATCGCTCGGACGCTGTACCAGAGCACGAAGGCGCTTCCTATCGTCAGCCCCCACGGCCACTGCGACCCAGTTGCGCTCGCCCACGACAGGCCCTTCGACAGCCCAGCGACGGAGCTCGTGACCAAGGACCACTACGTCCTCCGCATGCTCTACAGCCAGGGCGTGCCTCTCGAGGCGCTGGGGGTGCAACCGCACGACGGCTCGACGGCGGAATCCGACGGGAGGCGGATATGGCGAGAGCTCGCGACGCGCTACACCCTGTTGCGTGGCACACCGTCCAGGCTGTGGCTCGAACACACGCTCGGTGAGATCTTCGGCGTGGAGGAACCGCTCGGGGCCAAGAACGCCGACGCGGTCTACGACGAGATCTCGACCCGACTGGCGCAGCAGGACTTCCGGCCACGCGCGCTCTTCGAGCGCTTCGGTCTGGAATTCCTCGCCACGACCGACGGCGCCCTCGATCCACTGGCGTCGCATGCGCAGCTCCGCCAATCGGGCTGGTCGGGACGCGTCGCGCCGACCTTCCGCCCCGACGACGTGGTCGACCCCGACCGGTCCGGCTTCCGCGGCCGCCTTGCTGCGCTCGGCGAGCTCACCGGTGCCGACACGTCGAGCTGGACCGGTTATCTCGACGCGCTGCGGAGCCGGCGCGCCGCTTTCGTCGCGGCGGGAGCGACCGCATCGGACCACGGGCATGCCACCCCGGCCACGTCCGACCTGTCGCCTCGGGACGCAGCGGATCTGTTCGCACGCATCGCGACCGGAAAGGGACGGCCCGGCGACGCCGAAGTGTTCCGCGGCCAGATGCTGGTCGAAATGGCAGCCATGAGCCTCGACGACGGGCTCGTCCTCCAGATCCATGCCGGCGCGTGGCGGGACCACAATCCGACCGTGGCAACCCGCTTCGGCCCGGACCAGGGCGCCGACATCCCCACGCGAGTGAACTACGTCGGCGGGCTCAAGCCACTCCTCGACCGGTTCGGCAACGAGCCCAGACTCACGGTCGTCGTGTACACACTCGACGAGTCCACCTACGGCCGCGAACTGGCGCCCCTCGCCGGGCACTACCCGGCGCTGCGCCTCGGACCGCCATGGTGGTTCTTCGACAGTCCCGAGGGCATCCGGCGCTTCTACCACTCGGTCGTCGAGACGGCGGGGTTCGCCAATACCGTCGGGTTCAACGACGATGCGCGCTCCTTGCTGAGCATCCCGGCGCGCCATGACGTGGCCCGGCGGCTCCAGGCCGGCTACCTGGCCGGGCTGGTGGCCGAGCACCGCCTGGAGGAAGAGGACGCGTTCGAGACCGCCGAAGATCTCGCCTACAACTTGGCACGCCGGGCCTTCGGGGTCGGACAGTGAAGACAGTGGTGCTCGTGGGCCTGATGGGGTCGGGAAAGTCGACCGTGGGCGCGCTGGTTGCGCAGCGTACCGGGCGGGCGCTCGTCGACGTGGATGCTGTCATCACCGCGCGCATGAGCAAGACAGTCCGCGAACTCTGGGAGGAGGGCGGCGAGGCCGCCTACCGGTACCTCGAATCGGACGTGGTGCTCGAGGTCCTGCGGGACCCCGCGCCGACGGTGCTGGCCGCCCCGGGAGGGGCCGTGCTCGATCCCGCCGTGCGCGCCGCCCTCGTCGACAGCTTCGTCGTCTGGCTCCGGACCAGCCCGTCGACGTTGGCCGGCCGGGTCCGCTCCGGCGATCACCGTCCCCTCCTCGAAGACAGCCCGGCCGAGGCCTTCGCCGCCATGGCCGAAATGCGTTCCGGGCTCTACCGGCAGGTGGCCGACGCCATCATCGACACCGATGGCCGCGCGCCGGAATCCATCGCCGACGAGGTGGTGGGACTCATCGCCGGTCGCCCTCACGACAGCTAACGAGACGACGGGAGACGGGATGCTGCGGCCACAGGACACCGCAACGCGTGAGACCAAGCGGCTCGACGGCCTGTGGAGCTTCACGGCCGACGCGGACAGGGTGGGCCGAACCGAGGGGTGGTGGCGCGCCGCCCTCCCCGCGGCGCGACGGATGCCGGTTCCGAGCAGCTTCAACGATGTCCTCGTGGACCCCGCGCTGCATGATCACGTCGGCGACGTCTGGTACCAGCGGCGGGCCTTCATCCCTGACGGTTGGGCTGGCCGGCGCGTCGTGCTCCGGTTCGACGCGGCCACCCACCGCGCCACGGTGTGGCTCGGAGACGACCGTGTGGTCGAGCACGAGGGCGGCTACACCCCCTTCGAAGCGGACGTGACGAACTTCGTGACACCCGGCAAGGAGACCCGGCTCACCGTCGCCGTCAACAACGAGCTCTCGTGGCAGTCCATTCCCCCGGGGGTCGTCGAGGTCATGCCCGACGGCACCCGGCGCCAGCGCCAGTATCACGACTTCTTCAACTACGCCGGGCTCCACCGCAGCGTCTGGCTCTCGACGACACCGCGTTCTCGAATTGACGACCTGACCGTCGTGACCGACGTCGATGGGGGCTCGGGGGTGGTCCACTACGCGGTGGCGGTCGTCGATGCCGGCGCGGCGACCGTCCGTGTTCGTCTCCGGGACGCCCAGGGCGTCGAGGTCGCCGCCGCGCCCGGTGCCGACGGTGCCCTCTCCGTCCCGCAGCCGGAGCTCTGGGGGCCGGGGCGCGGGTACCTCTACGAACTGGAGGCCGAACTGGTCGAGGACGACATCGTCGTCGACAGCTACGTGCTCCCGATCGGCATCCGCACCGTGCGGGTCGAGGGCACGCAGTTCCTCATCAACGGCGAGCCCTTCTACTTCAAGGGGTTCGGCAAGCACGAGGATCTGGATGTTCACGGCCGCGGTCACGACGACGCAGCCATGGTGCACGACTTCTCCCTCCTCGCGTGGATCGGAGCCAATTCGTTCCGCACATCGCACTACCCCTACGCCGAGGAAGTGCTGGAGCATGCCGATCGCGAGGGGATTGTGGTCATCGACGAGACGGCTGCGGTCGGGCTCAACCTCGGGGTGGGGGGCGGCCTCTTTCTTGGCGGCCCCAGGACGACCTATTCGGAGGAGACGATCGGGGCCGCCACCCTGGACGCGCATCGCCAGGCGATCGAGGAGCTCATTGCGCGGGACAAGAACCATCCGTGTGTCGTCCTCTGGAGCCTGGCCAACGAGCCCGAATCGCACACTGACGCGGCGCGGGCGTATTTCGCTCCCTTGTTCGAGGCGGCGAGGAGTGCTGACCCGAGCCGGCCCGTCGGCTTCGTCAACATGATGTTCGCGCTGCCCGACACGTGCACGGTGACCGCGCTGGCGGACGTCGTCATGATCAACCGCTACTACGGGTGGTACGTCGAACCAGGCGACCTCCGCGCCGCGGAGCAGGGCCTGGAGGCCGAGCTCCAGGCGTGGGCGGCGCTGCACGGCAAGCCCATCATCGTGACGGAATACGGGGCAGACACCATGCCCGGCCTGCACTCGGTGGAGGGAAGACTGTGGAGCGAGGAGTACCAAGTGGCGCTCCTGGAGACCTATCACCGCGTCTTCGATCGCACCGACGCGGTCGTCGGCGAGCACGTCTGGAATTTCGCCGACTTTGCCACCGGACCATCGTTCATGCGTGTCGACGGGAACAAGAAGGGTGTGTTCACCCGCGACCGGCGGCCCAAAATGGCCGCACACGACCTGCGACGGCGCTGGCGTGACGCTACGTAGCGCGTGCCGTGGAGTGCCGGAGCACCAGCCGCCCGAAGAGCTCCTTCGTGGAGGGGCCGTTGCTGAGCATGGCGACGGCCACCGCACCGACCTCGCCCGTCGGCAAGCTGATGGTCGTCAGCGGAGGCGCGACCATGGCCGCCATCGGCACGTCGTCGAACCCGACGACGCTGATGTCGTGGGGAACGGAGATGCCGCGCCCGTGCAGTCCGGCGACCACACCGAGGGCCATCTGGTCGTTGAACGCGAGGACGGCCGACACACCACTCGCCACGATGTCCGGCACGACCATGGCCGTGGCCTCGAACGTGGGCTCGGAGACGCTGAGCTCGACCACCTCAATCCCGGTCGCCCCTCCCGTGCTCCGGACCGCGCTGCGCCGCTCCCCCGCCGCCCACGACCCGCTCGGTCCGCCGAGGTAGGCCAACCGTGCATGCCCGAGACCGGCCAAGTGCCGCAGGACGTCAGCCACGGCTGGTGCCGTCCGCAGCAGGATCGAGGCGTGCTGTCGTACCGGGCGATTGACGAAGACCGCCGGTATCGGCCCGAGGGCGGGCAGCGAACGATGGAGGCGGCGCGGAGAGACGACGATGAAGCCGTCGACCTCCCGGGACAGCGACTCCGCTGCCCGCACCTCTTCGTCCGGGTGCTCGCCGGTGTCCACCAGCAACACCTGCAGGTCGCTCTGCCGCGCCGAGCGCTCCACCGATCGCACCAAGGACGCGAAGTGAGGGTTGGTGATGTCGGGGACGATCACCGCCACGTTTCCCGTCCGTCCGGTGATGAGGCCGCGCGCGGCGCGGTTCGGCACGAAGCCGAGCTCCCGCACCGCCACCTCGACGCGCCGGCGTGTCTCCGGAGCAACCTTCTCGGGCACGTTGATTGTGCGCGACACCGTTGCCGCGTGCACGCCGGCTCGTGCCGCAACGTCGAGGATCGTTGCTCGCTGCTCGCGCCGCACGACGCCCGACCCTACACGGCGTCCTGTCGCTGTCGAGGGGACGAATGACGGTCGGCGAACGGCAACGGCTGCGCGCCGGCACGCTGCACGAGGCACGGGCGGCCGCCCTGCCGGACTACGACCGTTCCGCCGCTCCGGGCATCACCCACCTCGGTTTCGGAGCGTTCGCCCGGGCCCACCTCGCCGTCTACGCCGACGCGCTCCTCCGCCTTGGCCGGCCCGCGCTGATCAGGGGCGTCTCCGTCAGGAGCCGGCGGGCGCAGGAACAACTCGAGCCACAGGACGGGCTCTTCACCGTCGCCGTGCGGGAGCCCGGCGAAGACACCTCGCTCCAGGTGATCGGCGCGTTGGCCTCCATGGAGACCGGGGTGGCCGCCGCGCTCGACGCAGTGACCGCACCGGCCACGAGGCTGGTGACGCTGACCATCACCGAGAAGGGCTACGAGTGCCTCCCTCGAGACGCCAGACCCGTCGGACGCACCGGCGACCACGCCCGGGCTCATCGCGCTGGCGCTGGCCCAGTGCCGGCGGGACGGGTTGGACCCTCCGGTCTTCGCCCCGCTCGACAACCTCCTCGACAACGGCACCGTCCTCCGCACACGCGTCCTCGAGGCCGCCGAGCGCATCGACCGCTCACCTCGCACCGTGGATCGCAGGCCGAGGTTCTGTTCCCCAGCTCGGTGGTCGACCGGATGGTGCCCGCGCCGACCGAGCGCGACGTGGAGGACATCGCCGACGGCTTGGGCCTGCTCGACCTGGCTGCAGTCACCACGGAGCGACACCGCTCCTGGATCATGCAATCTGTCGCCGGATTGGTTCCACTGGGCGACGTCGGCGTCCGGCTCGTCGACGACGTGACCCCCTACGAGCGGCGCAAGCTCTGGCTCCTCAACGGCCCGCATTCGGCCGCGGCGTACGGCGGCCTGCTGCTCGGCCACGACACCATCGCCGACGCCGTGGCCGACTCGGCCATCGCGCGCTTCGTGCGGCGCCTCGTCGACGACACCCTCGAGGCCGCCGAGTTCCCTGCCACGTTAGAAGCCGGCCGCATTCGCCGACGAGGCCCTGCGGCGGTTCGCCAACCCGGCCCTCGGCCACAGGTGCGCGCAGGTCGGGGCCGACGGCTCGAGCAAACTGCCCCAGCGCCTGCTTCCGGTCGTCGCGGCGCGCAGGGAACGGACGCTCCCCACCACGAGGTTCGCCGTTGTGGCCGCCATCTGGATCGCGGCAACCGCAGGCGTCGCGGTGCGCGGCGTGCGCCTGCCGCAACTGGAGGACCCGATCGCGGAGGCGCTCTGTGCCGCCTCCCACCGCCAGAACCTGCAGGAGCTCAGCCACCTCGCGCTCGGATCGCTCGCCGACGCCGCGTTCACCGCCGAGGTGGCATCAGCGTTGGGGCGGCTGACTCATCGAGGGACCTGTGCTCTTGGAGGCGGAACGGTGACGGTCGCCGTTGGTGGGCCCGGTCAGATCCTCGACCCCGGCGTGGTCCGGCGCCTTCGTGCGGGCGGAGGTCGCCGGATTGGACCTGGCTCGGCCGGTCGCTGTGCGTGGTCATTCCCGATGGCACCCGTCAATGCCCGCTGCCGCTCCTCCTCCAGGCTGTCGAAGAAGGGGTCGGCGGCCGGGCGAGCTCCTGCGTCGCGGTCGTGGCGCTCGGCACGCATGCCCCCATGTCCGACGCTGCCCTCGCGGCGCTTGTCGGGCCGGCATCCATTCCCACCCGCAACCACGCCTGGTGGGACGACGAGCACCTTCGTCCACGTGGGCACGCTGCCCGGCGAGCTGGTGAGAGAGCTCTCCGGAGGACGGATCCACGACTCCATCGAGGTGCGCATCAACCGGCTCGTCGTCGAGAGTGACGTGACGCTGCTTGTGGGCCCGGTACTCCCCCACGAGGTCATCGGGTTCTCCGGTGGCAACAAGTATCTGTTCCCCGGGCTGTCGGGCCAGGAGATGATCGACGTCACGCATTGGCTCGGTGCCCTGATCACCAGCAGCGAGATCATCGGGACCCGGGGCATCACGCCGGTGCGGGCCCTGGTGGATGCGGCGGCGAGGCTGGTGCCCGGCGAGCGCCATGCACTGTGCGTCGTCGTCGAACACGTCAGCGGCGGGCTGGAGTCGCTGGCTTTCGGGCAGCCCGAGCAGGCGTGGGCCGTCGCGGCGGACGTCGCGGCCGAGTCGCATGTCGAGTATCTCGACAGGCCAGTGCAGCGTGTCCTTTCGTTGGTCCCCGAGCGCTACCCGGACCTGTGGACCGGAGCGAAGGGCTTCTACAAGGTCGAGCCTGTCGTCGCCGATGGAGGCGAGGTCGTCCTGTACGCGCCGCACATTACCGAGATCGCGGCCATGCACCCTCGGCTTGACGGACATCGGCTACCACTGCCGCGACTTCTTCCTCGCTCATTGGGACCGCTACCGCGGCGTACCGCTGGGCGAGCTGGCGCACTCCACCCACCTCTTCGGCGCCGGGACCTACGATCGGGCGACGGGTGAGCACCAGCGTGTGCACGTGACCCTCGCCACCGGCATCCCCGAGGCCCTGGTCCGACAGGCCAACCTCGGCTACCTCGCGCCCGACACCATCGACCTCACGACCTGGCTGGCCGACCCCGACGCCCTTGTCGTGCCCGATGCCGGCGAGGTCCTCTACCGGCTCCGGTAGAGGACCTCCATCTCTCGCTCATTCTCCGGGGTACACCACGCCGAGGTCGGCTCGGATGGTGTCCAGCGTCGTGGCCAGTGCGATGGACTCGTCCAGAGAGATGACATTGCTCTCAGTCCGGCCCTCGGCCAGGCATCGGTGCACCTCGTCGATTTCGAAGCGGAGCCCGTTCCCCTCGTAGGACGCGTCGATGCGGTCGATGCCGGCGGCGCTCGAGACGGTGAGCGAGTTCGGGCAATGCATCATCGCCGGAAGATCGATGACTCCTTCGGTCCCCGCGATCCGAGCCGTACACGTCAGATTGACCCGAATGGCCGCCTTGACCACGCCCAGCCTTCCTTCGGGGTGGTGCAGCAACGCGGTGACCACCTCGTCGACGCCGGTCTCGCCCACCACGCCGTCTGACACGACCCGCTCGATCGGGCCCAGGACGAGCGTGCAGAGCTGCATGGGGTAGATCCCGAGGTCGAGGAGCGCGCCGCCGCCGAGGGAACGAGCGAAGTGCCGGTGATCGGGATCCACTGGCCGCCGGAACCCGAAATCGGCCTCGACGAGAATCGGTTCGCCGATGCGACCTGCCCCGATGACGTCGACGAGGGACCGGTACGCGGGAAGGAACCGGCTCCAGATCGCTTCCATGAGGAAGAGCCCGCGGCTCCGGGCCTCCTCGGCCATCCTTCTCGCCTGGCGGGCGTTGAGCGCCAACGGCTTCTCGCACAGGACGTGCTTGCCCGCCCGCAGGAGGGCGATGGTGTCGACCTCGTGGCGGGAGTGTGGCGTGGCGACATAGACGACGTCGACGTCGGGATCGGCGGCGAGCGCGTCGTAATCGCCGTAGCGCGTCGGTATAGCGAACCGGTCACCGAAGGCGTCGGCCCGCTCTGCCGAACGAGAAGCCACGGCCGTGATGGCGCCGCCCTCGGCCCACTGCATCGCCTCCGCGAATCCCGTGGCGATGCTGCCCGGCCCGATGACCCCCCAGCGGATCATTGTGTGCGGCCCTTGGCGCCGAGACGAGGCATGGGTCCCTTCCGCTCCGAGAGGATTTCTGGCGCTGATAACGCTATCATCGGCCGCTGCCTGGGACAACGCGCCGAGATCAAGGCGGGGGGACCCGGGCGGAGCCACGACAGGAGGACCATGACCGAGCTCTTCACCCCGCGACCGGAAGACCACTTCACGTTCGGGCTCTGGACCGTGGGGAATCCCGGCCGGGATCCTTTCGGGGCTGAAGTGCGGGCGCCGCTCAATCCGGTCGACTCGGTGCATCGCCTCGCCGATCTCGGCGCCTACGGCGTGAGCTTCCACGACAACGACCTCGTCCCTTACGGCTCCTCGCCCAACGAGCGCGACGACATCCTCAAGCGGTTCCGGCGCGCGCTCGACGTGACCGGCATGCACGTCCCGATGGTGACCACGAACCTCTTCTGGCGGCCCGTCTTCAAGGAGGGAGCGTTCACCGCCAACGACCCGCGGGTGCGGCGGCTCTCGGTCAAGAAGGCGTGTGAGGCGACCGAGCTCGGCGCCGAGCTCGGCGCGGACGTGTTCGTGCTCTGGGGTGGGCGTGAGGGCATGGAGGCGGAGGCGGCCAAGGACGTGCGTCTCGCACTCGACCGCTACAAGGAAGCGATCGATCTCGTCTGCGAGCACATCGTGACACGGGACCTTCGCCTTCGCATCGCGCTCGAACCCAAGCCGAACGAGCCTCGCGGCGACATCCTCCTTCCGACTGTCGGTCATGCGCTCGCCTTCATCGAGATGCTCGATCGTCCCGAAATGGTCGGACTCAACCCCGAGTTCGCGCACGAGACCATGAGCGGCCTCTCCTTCTCGCAGGCAGTGGCGCAGGCCCTCTGGCAGAACAAGCTCTTCCATATCGACCTCAACGCGCAACGGATCGGCAAGTTCGACCAGGACTTCCGATTCGGCTCCGAGGGGATGCGCGATGCCTTCTATGTGGTCAAGCTCCTGGAGGATTCCGGATGGGACGGCATGCGGCACTTCGACGCGCACCCCTACCGCACCGAAGATGCCGACGGCGTATGGGACTTCGCCCGTGGCTGCATGCGCACGTACCTCATCCTGGCGGACAAGGCGCGCCGCTTCCACGAGGACGCGGACATCCAGGGGGCCCTCCGAGTGGCCAAGGTGGCCGAGCTGGCCGAGCCGACGACTCCCGCCGGCGGCCTCGACGAACTGCTGGAAGGCACCTACGACGAGGACGCGCTGGCGGAACAGGGCTACGGGCACGAACGCCTTGACCAGCTCGTCACCGAATTGCTGCTCGGGGCCCGCTAATGCCCCTGGTGGTCGGGGTCGACTCGTCCACGTCCGCCTGCAAGGTCCAGGTCCGTGACGCCGATACCGGTGCCGTAGTGGCGTCCGGCCGTGCGGCACACCCTCCGACGACTCCGCCGCGCAGCGAGCAACATCCCGCGGCGTGGGAACACGCATTTCACGCGGCCTGCGCCGATGCCGCCCTCCCTGCCAGAGAGGCGCCATCCGCCATATCAGTGGCCGCGCAGCAGCACGGCCTCGTCGTCCTCGGCTATGACGGCGATGTCCTGCGCCCGGCCAAGCTCTGGAACGACACCGAATCCGCACCCGACACCGGCATGCTCCTCGCCGCGCTGCCAGGTGGTCAGGCAGGTTGGGCCGCCGCGTGCGGAAGCGTCCCGCTCCCGAGCTTCACGATCGCCAAGCTGCATTGGCTCCACCGCTGCGAGCCCGAGACCTTCCGGCGCGTCGCGACCGTCATGTTGCCGCACGACTGGCTCACCTTCCGGCTCACGGGCCGACGGACCACCGATCGGGGAGACGCCTCGGGTACGGGCTACTGGTCGCCGCGGGAAGCCCGCTACCGGAGCGACCTCCTGCGTCTCGTCAGCGACGACGTCGATTGGGAGGCGGCGCTCCCAGAGGTGCTGGCGCCCGACGCCATCGCCGGGGAATGGCGTGGCGTTGGGATCACGGTGGCCGCAGGGACCGGCGACAACATGGCGGCTGCGCTCGCCCTCGGGCTCCGGCCGGGCGACCTGGCGCTGAGCCTCGGAACGAGTGGCACCGCGTTCACTGTCTCCACCGAAGCGACAGCTGACCCCACCGGAACGGTCGCCGGTTTTGCGGACGCGAGTGGCCGCTATCTGCCGCTCGTCTGCACTATGAACGCGACCAAGGTGACCGACGCTGTCGCCCGTCTGCTCGGGGTGGACCAGGCGCGGTTCGACGCGTTGGCGCTCGAGGCGCCCGCCGGCGCGGGTGGGCTCGTGCTCGTCCCCCATCTCGACGGCGAGCGGACGCCGAACAGGCCGGATGCCACGGGCGTCCTGACGGGCCTGCGCACCGACGTGACACCGGCCCAACTCGCCCGGGCCGCCGTCGAGGGCGTGGTGTGCAATCTGCTCGCCGGGGCCGATGCGCTCGGCCCCGAAACGGCCCATGGAACCGTGTTCCTCGTCGGCGGTGCCGCCCGCAGTGCCGCCTACAGGCGCGTCGTGGCTGACCTCACCGGACGTCCTGTCCGGGTCCCGGCCGAGGACGAGCTGGTCGCCGCCGGTGCGGCGGTCCAGGCCGCCGCGGTCCACCACGGACGCGACGTCGTCGCTGGTCGCGGAGTCGTGGGGACTCGGCCGCGGCGAGACCGTCGAGCCGGACGGCACCGTCGACCGCCGGCGCCATCCGGGCCGGCTACGCCGAAGCCGTGGCGGGGGCTCCGCAATGACCTACCGCAATCCGGTCATCCCGGGCTTCCAGCCCGATCCGAGCGTGTGCCGGGTGGGGAACCAGTTCTTCCTCGTCACATCCTCCTTCATCTACTCGCCCGGCGTACCGATCTTCCGATCGTCGAACCTTGTGGACCGGACCCAAACCGGCAACGTGCTCGACCGCACCTCGCAACTCGACCTCACGGCGACGCACGACTGGTTCGACTACGCCGAGGCATGACGACCGACATGCCACCGCGACGCGCCGTCATGGCCGACGTCGCCGCCCAAGCCGGCGTCTCTGTCATGACGGTCTCCCGCGTCCTGAACGGGTTCGCCGGCGTCGCCGACGAGACTCGGCTCCGCGTCGAAGAGGCGGTGATCGCTCTGGGCTACCAGGCCAACACGGCGGCCCGGGTACTGGCCGGCGGACGATCCCGGACCTTGGGGGTGATGGCCGTCGAGACCGAGCAGTTCGGTCCATCGCACATGCTCTTCGGCATTGAGGCGGCGGCGCGAGAAGCCGGTCATCTGCTGAGCTTCGTCACGCTCGGCAGGAGCGGCACCGACATGGCGTCCACGCTCCACCGGCTGCGGGCGTCACATGTGCAGGGAGTCATCGTGGTCGCCCCGGTGAAACGCGTGCGTCGAGGCCGCGACCCGGCTCGATGGCGACATGCCCCTCGTCGTGGTGGGAGGAGATCCGGCCATCGGCACGCCGACCGTCACGATCGACCAGTTCGAGGGAGCCCGCCTCGCCACGCGGCACCTCCTCGATCTCGGACACCGCACGGTCCATCATGTCGCCGGGCCACAGAGCTGGATCGACGCCACGGCGCGCATGCGGGGCTGGTCGGAAGCGCTCCGGACGTACCCGGCAGAGCGCGGGATGTCCGTACCCGGTGACTGGGGGGCCGCCAAGGGCTACGACGCCGGCATGCGCCTCGCCCGTGACCCGGCGGTTACCGCCATCTTCGCCGCCAACGACCAGACGGCGCTCGGGGTGATCCGGGGACTCCACGATGCAGGCCGACGGGTGCCCGAGGACGTGAGCGTGGTCGGGTTCGATGCGACACCTGAATCGGGCTACTTCCTGCCACCGCTGACGACGATCCGCCAGGACTTCGGCGAGGTGGGTCGCCGCAGCGTGGAACTTCTGCTCTCGCTGGCCGACGGCGATCCGGTGGAGCGGCACGTCGTCGTCCCGGCAGCACTGGTCGTCCGCGCCAGCACGGCGCGTCCCACCTGAGCCTCCGTCGATGACGCCGTCAGCAGCGCCCCCAAGACCCTGATGTCGTGCCCCTCCGTGGACCGCTTGGATCCGGCTCCGTACGATTGCCAAATGCCGTCGTTGTACGAATTCGCAGGTGGCGAAGAGGCGCTCCACCACCTGGAGGACACGTTCTACCGCAGCGTCCTCGAGGATCCGCTGCTGCAGCCTCTCTTCGGAGCCGGCAAGCCCGAGCACGTCGCTCACCTCACCGCCTTTACCGCCGAGTCTTTTGGTGGTCCCGATCGCTTCACACGCGAGCTTGGCTTCGCACATCTGATCGACGTCCACCGGGGCCTGCGCATCACCGAGGCACAGCGAGAGCGGTTCGTTCAGCTCTACATGGCAGCCCTTGACGTGTCGGACCTCCCCGGCGATGACACGTTCCGCCAGGCCATCGAGGAGCACGTCGAATTCGGCTCGCGGGTCGCAATGCAGAACTCCAACGCTGAAACGGACGAACAACTCCATCCGCTTCGCGAAGTTCCTCGTTGGACCTGGCCCGGCGACGACGACAGAGTGTGAGCGAGTGCTCGCACTCCCGAGTCAATGCTCCTTCGTCATTCGCTGGCCCTCCTCGACCGCCTGGATCGTCTCGTCTGATTCCTCCTCGAGCATCATGAGCGTGCTCTCGGCCTGGGGAAGCGCTCTGAGCAGCTCGTCGAGTTTTCGCTGTGTTGCCGTTTGTTCGCGGCCTTGTGTGTGCTGAATGATCACCAACATCATCAGTGTGATGAAGGATG
Source organism: uncultured Acidimicrobiaceae bacterium (assembly GCA_963850185.1). Classification (GTDB taxonomy): domain Bacteria; phylum Actinomycetota; class Acidimicrobiia; order Acidimicrobiales; family RAAP-2; genus Bog-473. Next base: position 269,969 of record CAWKKE010000014.1, on the reverse strand, counting down.
CTCCCACTTCGAATGCAGTGCTCCAGGTGGTGGGGAATCCGAGAACCGCTCCGAGGACAACCGCCGAGACCAAGATCGTCCCGAGAAGGAGTGTCGCCCAGGGCTGCGAGGTGTAATGGTCGATTTTGTGGAGCCTCCGGCTGCTCCGGGTCAGTCGTTCCGTTTTCGGAGCGATCCGTCTCGTCCCCAAGGCCTGCTGCAGGGAATTCACGACATGCCGGGCAAACAGGTATCTCTCACGGGGTGCCCTATACCCAGGGTTTCCAGCTTGAAGCTGCGGGTTTCGCTATGGGCTCGGGATCGAGCGGGGTAACCCGAACCATGGGAGCACGGTGTTCTCGAAGCGAGTCATTGCGCAGATCCGGTCGCCGGTGAGGGTCAGGACGAAGAGGCCGACCCCGTGACTGACACCGGTTGCATCGCGCACGTACGCGCCGAGCGCGGGCTGACCGTTCGCTCGGGTCGGCACGAGGTCGAACGTGCGGCCCGAGTCGAAGATGCTGGCAAAGAAGCGCGACGTCGGCTCGCGGCCCTCGTACTCGAAGGGCAGCGGCGGCATGGAGAGGAAGACGTCGTCCGTCAGGAGGGTCAGCAGCGAGTCGAGATCGGAGGCCTGGTACGCCGCAACGAACCTAGCCACGATCGCGTCCTCCGAAGGGGAGTGAGAAGTGGGCGCCTGAAGCTGACCGCCGCTCGAGGGAATTTTCATCTGAAGGCCGGATCGGGCCCGCTTGAGGGCACTGTTCACCGCGTCCACGGTCGAATCGAGGATGTCGGCCACCTCGTTGGCATGGAAACCGAGCACGTCACGCAGCACCAGCACGGCCAGCTGCCGTGGAGGCAGGAGCTGCAGAGCGGTGACGAACGCCAGCGAGATCGACTCGGTCTGTTCGTAACGGGCTTCAGGGCCTGCGGGCAAACCGACCGCACCCTCGAGGAGGGCGTCGGGGTATGGCTGGAGCCAGGGAACCTCGCCCAGCCGCGTCGGCTCTGGCGGGTCAACCCCGGGCACGTCCCACACCTTTGCCCGACGCCGGCCCGCTGAGCGGCGCGCGTTGAGGCATCGGTTCGTCGCGATCCTGTACAGCCAGGTCCGAAGGGACGCGCGCTCCTCGAAGTCGCCAAGGCCCTGCCAGGCAGCGAGGAGTGAGTCCTGCAGCACGTCCTCGGCATCTTGGAAGGAGCCGAGCATCCGGTAGCAGTGCACCTGGAGCTCCCGGCAATAGGGCTGGGTCAGTTCCTCGAACGCCTCGCCATCGCCGTCCCGAGCTCTCGTGATCAGGTCTTCTGTGCCCACGTCGCCTACCCCTTCCTGACACACGTCGTCGTTCCATTCTTCCTATAGACACCGGTCGACGGCAGAACTGGGCGGCACGGGAGCGCCCAGATTCGCCGTGTTGCGGTGTCTGTATCGCTGACGGTGACAACACCGACCGAAAAGGAGACCGAAATGGGAAAGATCGTCATCACGACCAACGCTTCGCTCGACGGGATTGTCGAGGACCCAGACGGCCAAGAGGGATCCGCGCGCGGTGGCTGGTTCGGCCAGTTCGGGGGCAAGGATCTCGAAAGCTGGTCCAAGGTTTTGACTGACGAAGCGCTGAGGGCAGACGCCCTGCTGCTGGGCCGAGTGAGCGACGAATGGTTCGCATCGCGCTGGCTCTCCCGAAGCGGCGAGTGGGCGGACAAGCTGAACAACATGCCCAAGTTCGTCGTGTCCTCCACCTTGCAGAATGCGAAATGGTCCAATTCGACGATCATCAAGGGCGACGTTGCCGACGAGGTCTCGAAGCTCAAGGAGGACATCCACGGCGAGCTCCTCGTCTATGCCAGCTACCAGCTCGCGCAGTCCCTCCTGGAGCACGACCTCGTCGACGAGTTACGGCTGGTGATCTTCCCGGTCGTACTCGGAGCCGGCAGGCGCCTCTTCGGACCGACCAGCGAGAAAAGGGCTTTGCGCCTCCTCGACCTGACCGCCATTGGCGACGGCCTCCCGTTCGTGACCTACGAGGTGGTGAAGAGCGCCTGAGCATGCTGGGGCCAGGGGGAGCACCGGCCGACCGCAGCATGGGACGAGGTCGGCCGGTGCCTGTCCCCGCCCGCAGGGCTCCTTACACTCGGCGCATGCAGAAGGTCGACTACGACGAGCGCCAACACGCCGTCTACGCCGTCGGCCGGCAGATGTCGCCCGCTGCGCTGCGCACCTGGACGGAGGCATTCGGCCGTCACCTGCCGGACGCGTGGCCATTGGCCTGGCTCGATCTGGGCTCGGGTATCGGGCGCATCACGCCATCGTTGGCCAGTGCCTTCGGTGGCCCCGTGCATGGCGTGGAGCCGGCGGACAAAATGCGCGCGCAGGCCATAGCCCGGGCCGCTCATCCCGCCGTCACGTATGCGGCGGGGTCGGCGGAGCGCATCCCCCTGCCGGATGCCTCGTGTGACGCCGCCCTCCTGTTCTTCGTCTGGCACCACATCGTCGACCAGGAGAGCGCCGTCCAGGAGTTGCTCCGGGTCGTCAAGCCGGGCGGCACGCTCTTCGTCCAGGCGAATTTCTCCGACCGGACGCCTGATGTCTGGTGGTTACGCGTCGTGCCCGAATGGATGGACATCCATCAGGCGCTCTATCAGTCGGAGGAACAAGTCCGACGTGTCTTCGCCGGCGCGGGTGGACCCTTGACTCGCGTGACGACGTCACGTGGCTTCGCGCCGCGAGCCTGGCCGAGGACCTCGAGAGGTTGCGGATGCGTCCCACTTCGCTGTTCGAACACATGAGCGAGCAGAGCGCCGAAGCGGGCTTCGCCAGGATCGAGGCGGCCCTGCCGTCACTCGCCGATGGGCCCCAGTTCGAGACGAGTGCCCTGCTCGTCTTCCGGAGGGAATCTTCCGGAGGGAACCACGCGGCCACGTGACATGAGGCCCTGCCCGGGCGCGGAGCACGAGCCCCGTTCACTCGTGGATCGTTCGACCGCCCCCATCATCGGCGAGCCCCTCGATCACCAGGTCAAAGACGGGTCGGCGCAGGACCACGCCCTCCTTGTGTCGGCCCCATCTCGTCGGTCTGGCGGTGATGCGGAGCGCCAGCAGATCGAAGAGGCTCGCCCGCCGTGACATGAGTGAGCGATGCGTTCCAGACACGTGTCGGCCCCGAATGAGGTGATCGACTCGCCTTCGACCAGGGCCAGGCTCCGTCGCGCGCGCGTCGAAGAGCCCCACGGCGTTTCGAGGTGGCGCGACGCCGATTTCGAACAGATGGATGGGGTCGGGCTCTTCGAGAAGAGGCGCACGTTCCAGCCCGCAACCAGCGGAGGAGCCGTCACCGTTCTGGTCACGCCGCCGGCGAGCAGCGCTCGAAGAACGTCACTGCGCTCCCGGTCGCGTCGGAGAACACGGCCAGCCACGTGGACTCCTCCCGACGGGGAACAGTCTCGTCCCACCGAGAGACCAGCGTCCGGTTGTCCGGACCTGCATGGGGTCCGCGGAGGGGCATGAATCCGCAGTAGGCCATCGATGTGCTCGTGAGGACTTGCCCGACCTTCTCGAAGGCGACTGCCATGGTGAGCCCGGGCCCGAGCGCCAGGGGAAGGACGAGCACGCCACCATCGTTGAGCTGGCGGACCCAATGGGGCGAGATGTCCCAGCACTCGACGGTGACGATGATGCGGTCGAACGGGGCGCCCCGGTCCTCACCCAACCAGCCGTCCTGGCAGAGGACCTCGACATCGTCGGCACCGACTTCTGCGAGGTGGTCCGACGCTTCTCGTGCCACCTCTTCGTCGATGTCGAGCGAGGTCACGGTTCCCGCTCGACCCACCAGATGGGCGAGCAGGGCCGCGTTGTAGCCGGTCCCGGCTCCGATCTCGAGGACACGTTGGCCCGGTGCCACGTCGAGCAGCTCGAGCATGATCGCCATGATGGCCGGTGCGCTCGAAGAAGACACCGGGACGCCCCGCTCGTCAAAATGCGTCGGGATGGCTCGATCAGCTCTGTAGGCCTCAGTGAACGGAGTCCGGGAACGAACGGATGCCGGGGCACGGCGAGAAAGGCTCGCCGGACCGGCTCCGACCTCAGGGCATGCCTGGCGATCAACGTCCTCGACCAGTTGCGTGAGGTGACCTTGCTTCGAACTCTCGTCCACGGTGCCGCGCCTTCCCTCCCCGACGCTAACGAGTTCTCCCACCGACGTCTGCCGGACGCCCGACGGCAGACCGAGCCGGGACGAGGCAGGCTGGCGAGGTGGCAAGACAAGTGCCCGCCAGCACCATCCGCCGGGCAGATTCGGACGATGCTCCCGCCGTCGCCGGCCTTTGGGTCCGTTCCCGCATGGCATCCATCCCCGCCATCCCGGCTCCCGTCCACGACCCCGAAGAAGTGCTGGCCTGGTTCGCATCGCGGGTAATCCCGAGGGGCGGCACCTGGGTCATGGACCAGAGCGGGCGGCTCGTGGCGCTCCTCGTCCTGGAAGGGAGCTGGGTCGACCAGCTCTACGTCGACCCCGACCGAACGGGCATGGGCTGCGGCTCGGCCCTGCTGGAGCACGCCAAGCAGTCCAGCGAGGGGAAGCTCGACCTGTGGACGTTTCGATCGAACTCGAGGGCGCGGGCCTTCTACCGACGCCACGGGTTCGTGCCAGTCGGAGCAACCGACGGCGACAATGAAGAGAACGCACCCGACATCCATCTCCAGTGGTCCACCACTGACGCCGCGGCGCCATCAGCGAATGAGCCCGTCCACGTCGTCCAACGCGCCCTCCGCGCACAGGACCACGACGGTGCCACCGCAGCCGCCCCCACTGGAACGCGCGCCGAACGCGCCGGGACGGGCCAACGCCTCCTTGACGATCGCCGTCGCGTTCGGGTGGCCCAGGCCCATGGCGTCGTACCCGTCCTGACTGGCTTCCATCAGCGGCCCGAGACGCTCCGGCTCGCCGTCGCGCATCGCTGCCAGCGCAGCCACGGCCCGCGTGTGCTCCTCGACACCGAACGACGTGGCGGCCCGCACTGGATACGACTCCCCTGGTCGCACCACGGTGACGTCGTCGTCGGTCTCGCCCCACTCCCCCAAGAAGTCCCGGCCTTCGAGCCGTTCCGGCAGCGTCTCCACGGCGGCACGGGGCAGCTCGCTCACCCAGGGCCACGTGCGCCCCGACCGCGCCCTCCACCATGCGCTTCCCCATGAAGGCGGCGGCGCGGGCTCGCCCGTACGGCACGCCGCCCACATTGTGGGGAGCACCCGTCGGCCAGCCGACGATCTCGAGGCCAGCCGGCAACGCGACCGGATCCGCCACCGACGCCGGCCGGCACAGAATCGGCAGGACGGCTTTGGCCGTGCCGGACACCACGGCGACCTGATCCATGATCCCGCAAGGCGCACCGACCACGTGGTTCTCCGCCTCCTGGCACAGCGCCGCCAGGCGAATGGGCTCGACGTGCCCTGCGCCGAGGGCTCGGGCCGTCGCCACCTCGAGGGCCGCGCTCGAGGCCACTCCCACCGATATCGGGAGGTCCGAGGTGATCTCGAGCCGGGCGCGCGGGACCTCGATCAACCCGTGGCGCACCAGCACCACGGCCACACCGACGACGTACTGCGTCCAGCGCGGGCACGCGGCCAGCTCCCCGCGAAGTGCAGCAAAGGGGAGGCCGGCCAGGCGTTCGAGATCGCGCGCGGCAAAGGTGACCGGGCCGACGACCAACGCGTCGGCGGGATGGGTGACGACCTCGGTGCGCTGGCGTGTCGGCATTTCGAGCACGAGTGCTCCCGAATAGTCCGCTACCCCACCGAGGAGGTCGAGACGCCCGGGCGCGCTACCCCGCACGCAGTTCGTCCACCACTGCCGCTCAGCACGGGGCCGATCCGCGCTGCCAGTGCCCCGTTGCGCGTAGCCGACCCAGGCGACCGGGGTCACGTTGTCCAACGGCACGGCCAACGGATCGCCCCAGGGATCGGTGACGATGCCACCCGCTTCTTCGAGCACCAAGGACGTGCAGACGTCGTAGGGATGGCAGGCCAGACCATCGTCCGTGACGAGCGGGCGCAGGTCGGCGACGAAACGATCCCGGCCCGTGATCAGCTCGTGGAGCTGCCCGCCGGTCGAGAGGTACTGGTCGTCGAAGACCTGGGTCTCACCCAGCCTCCGGAACAGCTCGGCCTCGAGCGCGGCCAGGGCGGTCTTGCCGGGGAGGAAGAACTTCGCCAAACCGCTGAAGCTGTGACCGAGGTCCGTCGCCACGGAAGGTCGGGCGTCCAGCGCGTGTCGCCCGCCGCGGGCAAGGTCGACGCGCTCAGCCCGCAGCCCACCGCCGCGGGTGGCGCTCAACTGATCGGCTGCTCCCTGCTTGGCCGTCGGGAGTTCGGTCATGGCCGCCGCGACGATGTCCGCCAGACCGCCGCCCGGCGGCGCCGCCGCGGCCAGGCACCAGGCCGGCCGCTTGTCGTACATCAACCCTCGCGTGCCGTCGATGGTGTCGACGATCACCGTCCAGGCGTGGCCAGCCTCCGACCTGGGCGGGCTCGTCGAGCCCCTCTGAGACGACCACGACGTCACGCCAATGCTCCTCGAACCACTGCAGGAGCGCGTCGTCCGCCACCCGGTCGACGGCGTAGATCGTGTCGGCCACCGTCTCCCCCGTCACCGCAGCCATGTCCATGCCCCGGGAGCCGACGACGAAGTCGCGCACGTGCTCGCCGAGCGCGCACAGGAGCCGGCGGGCGTCCTCAGGCGAGGGCGGCACGGAGCTCCTCCGCCTTCTGGTCGGGGTCCGACTCGTTGGTCATGGAGCCACCGCCCACCTCGGGACCCGCCAGGTACTTGCGCAGACCCGGGGCCCGGAGCGGCGGGTGCAGCTCCAGATGGAACGGGTAGTGCGGATGGTCGCCGACGGGGGCCTGATGCGACCGCCAGGACGTAGGGCAGGCGAAAACCCCACAACGCGTCGTAGCGCCGCACCACGTCCCGCAGGACGAGTCCGAGCGAACGGCATTCGTCCTCGTCGAGGTCCACCAGTGACGTCACGGGCCGCCGGGGCAGGATGTGCACCTCGTACGCGTACTGTGCGAACCACGGGACGCAGGCGAAGAACCGCGTCACCCTCGCAGACGATGCGGGCCCCGGCCGCCTCCCGGTCGATCGACCTCGGCCAACAGCGAGCGCCCCGTCCGCTGGTAGATGCTCGCGCGCCACCTCCGCCTCACGGGCCATGGTGGCGTACACCAATGAGCCGGCATAGATCTGACAGTGGGGGTGCGGATTCGAGGTGCCGACCATGGCGCCGCGATTCTCGAAGATGAGGACATGCGCCACGTCGTCCCGCCTCTGCAATACCTCCGTGCGACCGCGCCAGGTGGTGACGATGGCCGCCATCTCGTCGTCGGTGAGGTCGGCCATGGAGCGTGCGGGGTCGTGGTGGTAGCAGACGACCTCGGCGGTCCCGGCGGCTCGCCGTGTCCGGTAGACGTCGTCCTCGGTGACGGGCACCGGCGCGTCGGGCGCGAACACCGGGAGGTCGTTCGTGAACACGTAGACCCCCCGGTAGTCGGGATTCGTGCCGTGCAGCCTCGTCCCGAGGGGCGCCGAGCGCGTTGTCGTCGGGGATCGGTGGTTCCACCGGGACTGCCATCTCGCCGATCCAGGGCCGGGCGTCCCGATGTGACGTGAAGAGGACCCACTGGCCGCGAAACGGATGCCAGCGGAGCTCCCAGGTCACAGCCGACCCGCTCGCAGCTCAGAAGCGGGCATCGATCTCGACCTGTTGCGGGTCGGAGCCTTGTGCCGTGGCGCGGAGGGTGATCCGCCCCGGGCCGGTCGGCCGTACGATGGCCAGGGCACGCCCGTCGAAGGTGGTGCAACTCGTCCCCGCGAAGCCTTCCTCGGTGGCGGGGTTCGCGCTGCCCAGGGCCTGCAGCACCCCGGGCCCGTTGACCTGCACGTCGACGCGACGGTCGCGCAGCACGTGGGCGATGCCGTCCCCGTCGACCAGGCTTGAGGGCGACGAAGGCCAAGTCTCCGGGATGGGCCGCGATGACCGGGCGGTCGACGTCGGCGTCGAGCAGCACATCCTCCTTGGCTGAGCGGATGGCCATGCGACCGCGTTCGGATCCGTCGCACCACGCGACAGCCTCCAACAAACCCGGTTCGTAAGTGGTTTCGAATGCCGACCGGAAGCGGTGCGCCGCGCCGGCCGGCTGCCGGCCCACGGAGTGGCCGTTCACGAGCAGCTCGACCTCGTCGGCATCGGCGTAGACCTCCACCGTCACCGGCGCGCCCTCGTGCCCGGCCCAACTCCAGCTCGACACCACGTCGCCCCACGACCACGGCGTGCCCGTGCCGACGTTGCCGTGGTGCTCGGGTCGTTGCACGGCGAGGTACGGGTCCGCGCGCCGTCCGAAGACGATTTCGCGGTAGAACGACTGAGGTCGGCGGTGACCCGTGATGTCGATGTCGCCACACCAGGCGGTCCGCCACGGGTACTCGCCCAGGAACGACTGGATGCCGGGCGTCGAAGGATCGTGGCCGTAGACGGTGCGGCCGATCCCGGCCTCGCCCAGGTAGTCCCAGCCGGTCCACGTGAAGTCCCCGATCACGTGCGCATGTCGGCGGACCGCCGCCCAACCGGTGTCAATCGCCGGGGGATGCGTCTCGCTGCCCACGATCACGCGATTCGGATAGAGCTCGCCGTCCATGGCAAACCGCGTCTCCATGTAGTTGTACCCGACCACGTCGAGATACGAGGCGGTCTGGGCAGAGTTCTGGGCCACGACCGGCGCGGTCATCAGGTCGTTGAGTCGATCGGCCAGCTGTGTCATGGCAGTGTTCACGCCCGTCTCCTCGTCGGGTTCCGTCGCGCCGCGCTGTCGGTTCTCGGCCAGCTGGGCGAAGAGCTCGGCACCGCCGACGAGGAGCCCACTGACGGCTTCAGTGACGAGCCGCGTGGTGTCGAGCGACCGGATTTTCGCCGCCAGCGCACGGCCGACGCGTGCACCCATCGGCGTCCCCGCCTCCGGGATTTCGTTGCCGATGCTGTACAGGATCACGCTCGGGTGATTGAAGTCCTTGCGGACCATGGCTTCCACATCCGCCTCCCACCAGTCGGGGAAACGCAAGGGCGTAGTCGTGCTCGTTCTTCGGCTGCGTCCACATGTCGAATGTCTCGTCCATGACGAGCATCCCGAGGCGATCACAGGCGGCGAGCATCGGCTTGCTCAAGGGGTTGTGCGCGCTCCTGATCGCGTTGAACCCTGCCTCCTTGAGGAGCTCGACCCGGCGTTCTTCGGCCGCGATCGATCGTGGCCGCACCGAGCAGGCCGTTGTCGTGGTGGACGCAGGCACCTCGCAAGAGGACGGGTTCCCCGTTGATGCGCAATCCGCGCCTGGGGTCGGCCGTCAACGTCCGGATCCCGAACGTCGTCGAATCCTCGTCCACCTCCATTTCTCCCTCCCGCAAGCAGGCCCGGCACGTGTAGAGGTAGGGGTCGTCGGGATCCCATCGGTGTGGTGCGGGGACACAAAGGCGTTGCCAGGCGGTGAGGACATCGCCCGGCACCGTCGTGACCGGTGCCTCCGATGAGGCGACGCATCTCTCGTCCGCATCGAGGATCTCCACGCGGAGGATGGCGTTCGACATCACCCCAGATTGGTTCCGCACCTCGGCACTCACGGCCAGCATTGCAACGTCGTCATCGACCTCGCGGCGTGGCGAGCTGTAGACCGCCGGGCACCAGATGGACCGGTCCGGCTCGCAGCAACCAGACACTGCGATAGATGCCGGCTCCCGAATACCACCGGCTGTCGTCGTGGGCGCGTGCCTCGACCCTCACCTCGTTTGGCTCACCGAACCGCAATAGATGATCGACCTGGACGGTGAAATCCGAATAGCCGCCCGGCCGGTGGGCGACCACGGTGTCGTTCACTCGCACCAGTGCATCGCGGTAGACGCCGTCGAACTCCAGGAAGACGGCGCTCCCGTCACCCACCAACAGCTCGAACGACTTCTTGTACTCCCACGAGCCCGAAGGGAAATAGGCGGTCGCCCCCTGCCCGGCAGGAGACCGCTCGGTGGCGATCATGGCGTCGTGGGGCAGCGTGACCGGGAGCGGCGCCGAGCCGGCTCCCGCGATCAGCTCCGCAAAGGAGTTCGCCTTGGTGCCGACGGTCCAGCCGTCGTCGAAGCGGGTGCGGCGCATGGAGCGGCATCCTATGCCACCAGGGATGTTACCGCTACCATACAAGGCACCACCAGAGACTTTCGGCCCTGCTGGCACGAGCTGCTTCCGAGCGAGCGGCGGCGAAGTTGACCCGGAGCGGCGACGGTGCGACCCCGCTCACTCCCCGTGGGGGGCCTCGACGAACGGCCGCCGGGGACGCAACGCGAGAACGCAATGGCGACGAAGGCCTGCGAGCGCGAACGACCGGATCAACCGGTCACCGTATTGCTCGCTCGCCATGCCCGTGCTGCCGGGGAGAGAAGCGTTCCACGCTGTCTGCGCCGCGGCTGCTCTGCCACTTCGCGAGAAGCCGGCCACTCTTTCGATCGCCGCGCGAACAACACGTGACAGAAGCGTGACCGCCGGAAGATTTTCAAAGGGTCCACCAATCCGGATGGAGCTGCATCGGCCCTAGTGAGAGCTTCTTCTCCGCTTCCGATCTCACACTTTTGCCCCAGGACTCGCATCACAACGTGTGGCATCCTTCGCTTTAGCCGGGTGCTCGACGTCCGCACACAGCCCGTTGGTACGTGTGACCGGCGGTCGAATTTGCGTGGAGGTGGTTCGATGACCATTGCGAAGAAGACCCCCAATTCCAAGACGAAGCGGAGAATGACTCGCACGTGGATCGGGATCGCGGTGGCGGTCGTCGCCTTCTCGGGCGTCCTGATTGCCGTCGGCAGCGCGCCCGGAGAGGCCTCGCTCGTCAGCTCTGACGGGATCACCACCTTGGCCACCACCGGGACAGTGACGCCGGGGCCCTACGCCAGCGGTCAGACGATCGAGATCACCGGCACCGCCAACTCGGTGCTGAACAACGCCAACCTCGTGGCGAACGCGGTGCCGGGCCAGACGGCGGGGAACCCCACCGGCGCCTTCTACTTCGAAGAGTGCACCGACCCCGGTGGCCTCGTGGCCAACCTCCCCACTACGTCGAGTGGCTGCGAGGCGGCGACGATCGACTTCACCTCCGTGACGAAGACCTCCGACGGCTCCTTCGACGTCCCCTCCTACACGGTCTATGACCTCCCGGATCCGGGCACGCTCGGCAGTGCGACCATGGTCGGGACCTGCGACGTGGCGCCCAACACCTGCGTCGTCGGCATCTTCGCCGAGAACCCTGGGACCAGCGGGTTCAGCTACCCACACCTTTTCTCGGCGCCCTTCAACGTCGACGTCGGAGACGGACTCGACCTCGGTGACAATCCTGGCGACGGCACCGCCCCGACATCGACCCCACCGGCGTCCACCTCCTTGTCGACCTCGCTCTCGGGCGGCGGTCAGAGCGGGGCGAGCATCAGCGTGCCGACGGGGACGGCCGTGACCGACACGGCCACCCTCAGCGGAACCAACGCCTCGACGGCTACGGGAACCGTCACCTACAACGTCTACACCGACTCGGGCTGCACCACACTGGCCTCGGGTGGCGGCGGCACCGCCGAGACCATCTCGACACCTGGGACGCTGCCCGCCTCCTCGCCGGTCACCTTGAGCTCGGCCGGCACCTACTACTGGGGCGTCAGCTACTCGGGCGACACGAACAACGCGACCTCGACGAGCACCTGCGGCACCACGGGGGAAGTCGCCACGGTCACGTCGACATCGACCCCACCGGCGTCCACCTCCTTGTCGACCTCGCTCTCGGGCGGCGGTCAGAGCGGGGCGAGCATCAGCGTGCCGACGGGGACGGCCGTGACCGACACGGCCACCCTCAGCGGAACCAACGCCTCGACGGCTACGGGAACCGTCACCTACAACGTCTACACCGACTCGGGCTGCACCACACTGGCCTCGGGTGGCGGCGGCACCGCCGAGACCATCTCGACACCTGGGACGCTGCCCGCCTCCTCGCCGGTCACCTTGAGCTCGGCCGGCACCTACTACTGGGGCGTCAGCTACTCGGGCGACACGAACAACGCGACCTCGACGAGCACCTGCGGCACCACGGGGGAAGTCGCCACGGTCACGTCGACATCGACCCCACCGGCGTCCACCTCCTTGTCGACCTCGCTCTCGGGCGGCGGTCAGAGCGGGGCGAGCATCAGCGTGCCGACGGGGACGGCCGTGACCGACACGGCCACCCTCAGCGGAACCAACGCCTCGACGGCTACGGGAACCGTCACCTACAACGTCTACACCGACTCGGGCTGCACCACACTGGCCTCGGGTGGCGGCGGCACCGCCGAGACCATCTCGACACCTGGGACGCTGCCCGCCTCCTCGCCGGTCACCTTGAGCTCGGCCGGCACCTACTACTGGGGCGTCAGCTACTCGGGCGACACGAACAACGCGACCTCGACGAGCACCTGCGGCACCACGGGGGAAGTCGCCACGGTCACGTCGACATCGACCCCACCGGCGTCCACCTCCTTGTCGACCTCGCTCTCGGGCGGCGGTCAGAGCGGGGCGAGCATCAGCGTGCCGACGGGGACGGCCGTGACCGACACGGCCACCCTCAGCGGAACCAACGCCTCGACGGCTACGGGAACCGTCACCTACAACGTCTACACCGACTCGGGCTGCACCACACTGGCCTCGGGTGGCGGCGGCACCGCCGAGACCATCTCGACACCTGGGACGCTGCCCGCCTCCTCGCCGGTCACCTTGAGCTCGGCCGGCACCTACTACTGGGGCGTCAGCTACTCGGGCGACACGAACAACGCGACCTCGACGAGCACCTGCGGCACCACGGGGGAAGTCGCCACGGTCACGTCGACATCGACCCCACCGGCGTCCACCTCCTTGTCGACCTCGCTCTCGGGCGGCGGTCAGAGCGGGGCGAGCATCAGCGTGCCGACGGGGACGGCCGTGACCGACACGGCCACCCTCAGCGGAACCAACGCCTCGACGGCTACGGGAACCGTCACCTACAACGTCTACACCGACTCGGGCTGCACCACACTGGCCTCGGGTGGCGGCGGCACCGCCGAGACCATCTCGACACCTGGGACGCTGCCCGCCTCCTCGCCGGTCACCTTGAGCTCGGCCGGCACCTACTACTGGGGCGTCAGCTACTCGGGCGACACGAACAACGCGACCTCGACGAGCACCTGCGGCACCACGGGGGAAGTCGCCACGGTCACGTCGACATCGACCCCACCGGCGTCCACGAGACTCAAGACGAGGCTGATGGTCAACGGCGGCCACAGTGGGCGCCAGTTCGGATGGGGAAGCCCCGCCGTGACGGTCTTCGCCGGGACCTCGCTGACTGATGCGGCTGTGCTGATCGGCTCCAATGCCGCCCAGGCGACGGGAACGGTCACCTACTCGGTGTACACAAGGCAATTTGTCGCCAAGAACGGCCACTGGTCGTTGCAATGGATGATGGCCGCCAGCGCCGGCACCGTCACGGTCACCGCCGGCCAGGTGCCTCACTCCAACGCGGTCAGCCTGCCGACCGGCCAATACGAATGGCAGGCGGTCTACTCAGGCGACTCGATGAACCAACCCTCCTCGGGTCGCTTCGGCTCTGAAGTCGAGATCGTCGTGCCGCAACCGCGCTGCTATTCATGGCGCTGCACGAACGATGCGTCCGGCTCCCGAGGATTGTTCTGGTGACCTTGAGGTCCCCTGAGGGATTCGTCGTTGCCTCATTGGGCTCAGCGAAGCGCAACGGGTGGTCCACCTAGATGGCGAGCCCCGGAAATCTCCCGGGTTCTTGAACCACAATGGTGCCGTTCACTGGCATCCACTCATCGCCGCAGATGCAGTCGAACTCGAGGAAGACCGCGCTTCGCACTTCGTCCACCGCCTCTGCACCACCGGCCGTTTCCGAGCAGTGTTACGTTGACCGAAACGGCGACTCGTTCGCTGACGCGACCGCGCCGATCAGGAGGAGTGGGGCATGGCGACCTATGTGCTCGTGCATGGTGGCGGCCACGGCGGCTGGTGCTACCAGCGAGTAGCCCGCATCCTGCAGGCGGAGGGACACGTCGTCTACGCACCGACCATGACCGGCCTGGGCGAGCGGGCCCACCTGCTGAATGCTGATGTGGATCTGCACCGTCACATCGAGGACGTTGCAGCGGTGCTCGCATTCGAGAACCTGCGAGACGTGATCCTGGTCGGACACAGCTACGGCGGCATGGTGATCACGGGCACAGCCGACACGGTGACGGACCGCGTCGGGCGCCTGGTGTTCCTCGACGCCGCCAATCCCCTCAACGGCCAGTCTCTCGCCGACGTCGCAGGACCGGTCATCAACGCCGTCCGCCCCTTCGGCGAGACCGTCGACGGCATAGAGCTCGTCCTGCTCCCAGCGCCTGATGCTGGCCTGCTCTATGGCGTCACGGATCCCGACGATCTGGCCTGGATGGCCGAGAGGCTGACCGCCCATCCCTGGAAGTGCTTCGAGCAGCCGCTGGAGCTCACGAACGAGGCCGCCTTATGGGCCATCCCGCGGTACCACATCGTTTGCACCTCGACGCTGGCGACCAGGGATACCGACCTCATGGCGAAGGCTCGGGCCGAGGGGCGGCTCTGGGATATCGACACGGGACACGACTTGATGATCACCGAGCCGGAGAAGGTCGCCGATGCGTTACTCCAGGTCGCGGCGGGCTGACACACACGGCGCGCCCCAAGCGTGTATGCCTATGGACCCGACGGGGGTCGGGTGGCTCTTTTTGGGGAGGGAAGGACTGCACCATGGGTACGACATCGGGCAAGGTTCGCGGCAGGTTCGCACTGGCGGCGCTCGCGTTGACTGCGGGCGCCGGCGTGACGAGCCTGGCGGCGGGGACCGCTGGAGCGGCTGCCGCCTCAGGCTCACCGATCACACTGGTGATGATCACCTCGTTGACGGGCGAAGGTTCGTCCGAGTTCAGTAACGCGCCGGCCGGCTTCAATGCCCGCATCGCGATGCAGAACGCCGAGGGCGGGATCGACGGCCACAAAATCAAGGGGGTCGTCCTCGACGATCAGACCAGCCCGACCGAGGTCGCGACCGCGGTCCAGGACGCCGTCTCCAAGAACCCGGCGGGCATCGTGTCCACCAGCCCCCTGTTCTTCCTCGCCGACAAGTACCCGCAGCAAGCGGGCCTGCCAGTGACCGGCGGCTTCTTCGACGGGCCGGAGTGGGGCGAGCAACCCTTCACCAACATGTTCGCCTCGGACGTCGGCAGCGTGAATGACAAGTACCCCGTCAACACGGCCATCGGCGCATTCATGAAGGCGCACGGCGGCACGGTCGACTGTTCGTACGGCTACGGGATCTCGCCTTCGTCGAGCCGCTCCGCCGTTGGCACGAACCTTTCGTTCGTACACGCCGGGGGCAAGTCGGGGGTGCTCGACACGTCGATCCCGTTCGGCTCCGTGGCCATGACCACGCAGGCCCTCGCCGCCAAGCAGGCCGGCTGCAACGCCTACTACGCGGGTCTGGACGACAACTCGAACGACGCCTTGGCCACCGCGCTCCAGCAGGAAGGCGTCAAGCCGAAGGTAATGGTGTTCCCGACAGGCTACGACCCCCAGGTCATCGGCACCCCCGCCTGGAAGGCCGTACAGGGCGGCTACTTCGAGAGCGAGTTCCGCCCCTTCTCGCTACCCAATGCCGGTACGGAGCAGATGCAGAAGGCTCTCGAGAAGTACGCCCACTTCTCGAGCACGGACTTCCCGTCGTTCAGCCAGTACGAGTCGTGGCTGGGGGCCGACCTCATGATCAAAGGCCTGCAGCTGGCCGGTCCCACCGCGTCGCATGCCGCTGTCATCAAGGCATTGCGCGGCGTCACGAGCTACAACGGAAACGGGCTGCTCCCAGAGTCGATCAACTACACCAACAACTTCGGGAAGGACCTGCCGAAGTCGTGCGGCTGGTACCTGAAGGCCGAGAAGACCTCCTTCGTGACGGTCTCGAGCCAGCCCTGGTGCGGGACTGACTTGCCCGGCACCACCACTGTGCAAGGGTAAGCGCCAGCCCAAGGGGCTCGTCTCAGTCCACGATAGAGATGGCGTTCTTGGGGCAAGTCCGGACAGCAGCCTCAACCTGCTGGCGTAGTGCCTCGGGCGGGTTCTCGTCGAGCACGTAAAGGAGATCGTCGTCCCGTACCTCGAACACCTCGGGGGCGAGGCCCATGCAGAGCGCGTTGCTCTCGCAGAGATCGAAATCAACCACAACTCGCATCACTTCTCCCTCCACTCAAAATCGGCGACGACGATTGTGCAGGAGGCTACGCGACAGCCGAACCATTCCGCCTCTCGAGTCGTCCGTACGCAGGCCATCGGTCTCAGCGCCCGGCCACGAACGGGTAGATGCGGGTGAAGTCAGCCCCTGGCTCTGCGGCCGCGAACTGCTCCCATATCGATTGAGTGACGGTCCCCAGCACCGATGGCGCACCTTGCGCTGCGACCGCGCCCATGTACAGCTTCAAGTCCTTGGACATCAGCGAGTTGGCGAACCCGGCGGCGTAGCGACCGGTCAGCACATGGTTCGGGAACTTGTCCCGGCTGGCCGCGCTCTGCCCGCTCGACGCGTCAATGATCTCGAGCATGGTCTCCATCTCGAGACCGACGGACAGGCCGAACGCAACGGCCTCGCTCGTGGCCGCCAGAGCCGTGGCCGACAGGAAGTTGTTGGCTAGCTTCAACGCCTGGGCCATCCCGGGCCTGTCGCCAACCCGCCGTCGCCCGTCGCTCAGCCCGGCGAGGACTGATTCGACCGCCTGGCAGGCTACGTCCGAGCCCGCATACATGACCGACAGCGTGCGCGCCCGTGCCCCGGCTACCCCGCCAGACACGGGCGCGTCCACGTAGGCGACTCCCACCTCCGCGAGAAGACGGTCGTTCGCCTGCGCGGCGGCGACGCCAACTGTCGAGGTGTCGACAATGTGGGTCGCCCGTCGCTGTGGGGCCTCCGCGATCGACTCGTGCGACTCGCTCCGAGATGCCGCCGTCCGGAAGGCTGAAGACGACGACATCGGCACGGCGCGCCAGCTCCGTCAGGTCACCGACGAACTCGGCTCCCGTCGGGCTCCGACTGGACCCCGCAACATCGTGGCTCTTGACCTCGTGGCCGGCCTCGACGAGATTCCCCGCCAGGACGCTGCCCATATTGCCGAGACCGACGAAGCCGATCGTCTCGACGCTCATTCGTCGCTCTCCTCCTGGGCGCGTACGGCCAGCAGGGATCGCCGGGCGGAGACCCCGGCAGGAGCGCCACAGTAGGCGGCGATCTGAAAGAGCAGCTCGTCGAGCTCGTCATCGGTGACTCCGGTTCGCGACCTTGCGCTGACGTGCAGACGGAACTCGTCCATGCGGCCCAGAGCGGCCGTCATCGCCAGGACCACGAGACTCCGGTCCCGCGTGCTCAGGGCGCCGCCGCGTGTCCATACTCCCCATGCCGTCGACGTGAGATAGTCCGAGAACTCCCGCATCACCGGATTGGGGTCGGTCGTCTGGGCGTCGACGTATTCGGATCCCAACATGGCGCGCCGCATTGCCCGGGACGCCTCGAACTTCTCGTCTTCGGCCATTGCGCTCTCCTCTTGGGCCACACCGACTCTCACCGGTTCAAATGCATCTCTCCTGGTCAAGCGGGTTGAGAATTCCAATGTACAGGACTGAGAACGTGCATGCATTCGCCGAGTCCAGCCCGCGACAGAGCGGGTCGATCGACTCTCGAATGACGGCGGTGGGTGTTGTGGGCGCGGCACAGCCCGTGGCAGTGGGCAGGTGACGATGTGCTCAGGCGACGTGGCGTTCGACGTAGGCGCCGAAGACCGATTCGAGCGCCCCCATCGACTCGCCGACGGTCACGTGGTTGCCCGCCGCCTCAATGAGGGCGGGCATCAGGTTGACCGTCGGTTCCGACGCATCCTTCGCGAGACGAGCGAGCGAACGGCGGACCGCGTCGTCGTCTCGCGCCTGCTTGATGGCGGCCAACCGCTCCAACTGTTCGGACTCGACGTCGGCTCCAATAGAAAGAGTGGATGGCGCGACGCCGTCGTCCTCGATGTAGCCGTTCACCCCGACCATGGTCCACTCGCCCTTGGCGATCTTGGACTGGAAGCCGTATGCCGCGTCGGCGATCTCTGCGACGAACCAGCCATCATCAATGCAGGCGAACACTCCCTGCAGTATCGAACCCGACCCAGCGTCGTCCAGATGCGCGAACATGTCCTCGGCCTGCCGCTCGAGCTCGTCCGTGAGCGACTCGACGAACCAGGAGCCGCCAAGGGGATCGGCCACGTGAACGACGCCGGTCTCTTCGGCGATGACCTGCTGCGTGCGGAGAGCCAGACGGGCCGCATGCTCGGTGGGAAGCGCCAATGCTTCGTCGAACGAGTCGGTGTGCAGACTCTGCGTCCCGCCAAGGACACCGGCCAGCGCCTCGATCGCCACCCGGACGAGATTCACCTCCGGCTGCTGGGCGGTCAGCGAGACGCCTGCGGTCTGTGTATGGAAGCGCAGTTGTAAGGATCGTCCGTCCGCCGCCCCGTAGCGCTCCCGCATCCAACGGGCCCAAATGCGACGGGCCGCCCGATACTTGGCTATCTCCTCGAAGAAGTCACTGTGCGCGTTGAAGAAGAAGCTGAGCCGCGGCGCGAAGTCGTCGACCGCCATGCCTGCGGCCAGGGCGGCCTCCACGTAGGCGAACCCGTTCGCCAGCGTGAAGGCGAGCTCTTGCGCCGCCGTCGATCCCGCCTCGCGGATGTGGTAGCCGGACACCGAGACGGCGTGCCAGCGTGGCAATTCGGCCGAGCAGAATCGCATCACGTCGGTCACCAGCCGCACAGAGGGCCGAGGCGGGAAGACGTACTCCTTCTGCGCCTGGTACTCCTTCAAAATGTCGTTCTGGAGCGTGCCGGAGAGGGCGGCCCGCTCGACTCCTGTCCGGTCAGCGACGCCCACGTACATGGCGAGGATGGGAGCGGCCGCCGAGTTGATCGTCATGGACGTCGAGACATTCCCCAGATCGATGCCCGAGAACAGCGTCTCCATGTCGTCCTGGGTGTCGACGGCGACTCCAGCCCGCCCGACCTCTCCCTTGGCCCAGGGGTCGTCGGAGTCACGGCCCAGCAATGTCGGCATGTCGAACGCTGTCGACAGCCCGTCACCGCCGGCACGCAGCAACTCCTTGAAGCGCCCGTTCGTGTCGGCGGCCGTGCCGAACCCCGCGAACTGGCGCATCGTCCACAGACGGGAGCGGTACATGGAGGCGTAGGGCCCGCGCGTGTAGGGGTACTGCCCGGGCAGCTCTGCGCCTTCGGGTCCGTAGACGGGATCCACCGGCACGCCCGACATCGTCTCGAACCGCGCCGGCCGTTTGGGCGAGCGGTCGAATTGCTCCTGCCAGGTCTCTCGGTCTGCCACACTGCGATATTACTTCAACGTCAAACTACTTTCCAGCGCCTCATTCGAAAGTCGCCGGCGGCATTGCGGAGCCCCGCCAGCAGCTCGAAGAGGTGGTCGACCGTCGAAGGCTCCATGCCGATATCCCTGAAGACCTGGTCGTTCATGGCCTCGGTGGCGGCTGCGCCACTCCTCCGACCGGCGGGTGTCAAGCGAGCGAGCCGGCCCCGCCCGTCGTCGGGATTCGATTGGCGGGTCACGAGCCCGTCCGCCTCCAGGCGGTCGACCGCGTTGGTCACGCTCGCGGCGTTGACCTGCAGGCGCTCTCCGATCTTGCCCAGCGGCAGGGCCCCCTGCCGCGAAAACGAGAGCAGCATCAGCACCTCGTAGCGGGCGAACGTGAGCCCGAGCGGACGAAGGACGGCGTCGGCGCGGGCGAGAAAGATCTGCTGCAGCCGCATGATGGAGGTCACCACGGCCATGCCAGATGCCTGGTCCGGCCAGCCGTGCAGACCCCATTGCCGCTCCGCCTCGGCGATCGGGTCGAAACTCAGCCGTCGCGGTTCGGCCATGAACGCACGCTAGACGTACCGAGCCACAGACAGCTCGTTCCGTCGGCCGATTTCTCCACCATGCGCCGCGCTCGATTTCGGGTTCGTTCGAACGAGGTTCGATCCACCGCCACGAACCGCATACGCGGTATGTCGCAGCGAATCCGTTCGTACTTGCCGGGCACCGCCCGATGGAGCGAGGAAGCGTGCTCTCGTTCGATGCAAAGCTTTGCATAAAGAGTTTCGGCGTGCCACACTGCAAACAGCCGGGTCGGCCGCTGTACAGGAGGATTGCAATGAGCCCTTTTCCGCGCGACTTCCTCTGGGGTGCGGCCACAGCCGGCCATCAGGTCGAGGGGGGAAACGTCAACGCCGACCTGTGGCCGATGGAGTGGGCAACGAACTCGACGTTCAACGAACCATCCGGCGACGCCTGTGATCACTACCACCGGTACCCCGAGGACATCGCGATGCTGGCGGAGTTGGGCCTCAATGCATATCGCTTCTCCCTCGAGTGGTCGCGGATCGAACCCGAGCCGGGCTTCTATTCGGTTGCAGCCCTCGACCATTACGCACGAATGATGGAGAGTTGCCTCGACCATGGCGTCACGCCCGTAGTCACGTACAATCACTTCACCGTCCCCCGCTGGATGGCCGGAAGAGGCGGGTGGAGAGCAGAGGATGCACCGGGCCGCTTCGCCGACTACGCGGCGCGAGCGACGAAGCACTTCGGCGATCTCCTGACGTGGGTGTGCACGCTGAACGAACCCAACCTCATGGCGATGATGCGGAGTACGGGTGTTCTGGCCATGGGTACGGGAGATCGCCCCCCGGCGACTCGGCCCCTCGAGGAGGGATCGGGCGGAATCGGCGGCTACGACCCGGCGCGCGTATCGGATGGGGATCGTGGCGGCCGACCTCGAACAGATGGCCCAGGCACACCGATTGGCCGTGCAGGCCGTCAAGTCGACGAACGGAGGTGTCAAGGCGGGCTGGACCCTTGCCCTTGTCGACCTCCAGGCCGCAGAGGGCGGAGAAGAGCGGTGGTTCGAGGCACGTCGACTGGGGCAGACCGACTGGCTCGAGGTCTCGGCCGACGACGACTTCGTGGGTGTACAGACGTATTCTCGGTCTCGCGTCGGATCAGATGGCCAGCTCCCTGTGCCGAAAGGGGTAGCCACCATGCAGACCGGGTGGGAGGTGTACCCCGAAGCGCTCGCTCATACGGTCCGCCTCGCCTCCGAACATGCGGGGGTGCCCGTCCTGGTGACCGAGAACGGTATGGCCACTCGATGACGATGCGGCGAGGGTTGCGTACACCCGGGCCGCGCTGGAGGGACTCGCGCGCACAATGGAGGACGGGGTCGATGTGCGCGGCTACATCCACTGGACTCTTCTCGACAATTTCGAGTGGAACGCCGGCTTCTCCAAGACATTCGGCCTCGATCGCCGTCGACCGCCAGACCTTTGTACGGACGGTCAAGCCGTCGGCCCGTTGGCTGGGTCAGGTGGCCCGGCGCAATGCGCTGGGCTGAACCAGACGAGGCCGACGTCAGCGACGATCGGGATCGGGCGACGCGTCAACTTCAAAGCCGACCCGCTCAATGGCGGGTCCCAGGAGCGCCAGGTCGAAGCCGTACAGCTGCGCGGCATTCTCGCAGAGGATCTTGCGGGACACCTCTGCGGTGATGCTCGGGTGATGCACCAGCGCGTCGACTTGGACCTTCGTGTCAGGGAAGACCGACTCAAAATGCGGGTAATCGACCCCGAACATGGCGTTGTCACAGCCGATGGCGAATGGTTGGTACTCGGCGCTCGGCCGAGCGAGCTCCTCGAGCGGAACCTGATCGTCGGTGAAAGGTGAGATGCCGGCGAAGCAATTGGCCGACCAGTAGTCGCGGGCGGAGTCGCTGAACTGGCGCATGCGCTGCAGCGTGGCGGCCCAACCAGTCCAGTCGTCGCCCCAGCTGAGGCGGCGGTCCAGCTTGCGAATGGTCGGAGCGATCCAATCGGCCTCGGTCTCGACGAATGCCATCCGGAGTTCCGGGAAGCGCTCGAAGACCCCACCGAGGATCATCTGCCAGAGGGAGCGGCCCGAGTAGAAGGAGTGTTCCAGGGCCAAGGTCATGATGGCGGCGAATCCCGGGGGGCCGTAGGTCGGCGTCCCCGAACCCCCGTGCTGGCTGATCGGCAGTCCGACCTCGACGCACGCGGCCCAGATTGGATCGAGGGCCGGATCGAAGAAGAAGGTCCCACCGGGAAGCAGGGCGGGCATCATGACACCGCCCAGGCCGTGCTCCTTGGCCCAGCGAATGTCCCGGACGGCCAGATCGACGTCGTCGAACGAAACGAGCGCCTGTCCGGCTCGGCGCCCCGGCGTCTGCGCGCAGAAGTCGGCCAGCCAGCGGTTGTAGGCCAGACGGGCCTGCCGATCGATCTCGGGGTCGGAGAACGCGCCCACGTCGTCTGCCGGCCTCGCCTGGAAGGGCAATCCGTTCGGGAAGAGCACCTCCGCAACAACGCCCTGGCTCTCCATGTCTTTCACGCGGAGGTCGGAATCCCACTGCGACGTCGGGTCCAGTCCCGCGCTCAGATTTCCACTTTCGGGCGCGCCAGCCGCCTCTTCCGATCTGGCCCAGTCATCGAAGACGTCGAGGAATCGCTTCTCGACGTAATTCCGGTAGTCGGTGCGGGAGGCCCTGACGTGCCCGTCCACCGAAATGATGGCGATCTTGGACATGCTCCCCCTTTCGGCACACCTCAGGTGCGAGAAGTCATGTTAGCGCTCGCATCCTGAGCAATCCGGAGTCGGCGCCGAGGGCCGAGACCCCCCGGCACCCTCAAGTGAGCCGGGACTCATAGGCCACGGTGCCCGGTCCCTGCTCACGGAGGGAGCCATCGGGCAGCACGACCTCGGCCACCGTCCCTGGCGGTGCGGTCACCGTGAGGTGAAACCTCGACCCATCGCCGTGCCAGGAAGACTCGATCCGCCCATAGGGCGAGTCGTGCACCGCCTCGGCCCAGGTGATCCCGCCCCCGGGACGGGGCTCGACACGAAAGCGGCGGTAGGCGGGTTGGCCGTCGAGGACAGCGATGCCGGCGGTGTAATTGTGCAGGAAGGAGATCACTGCCCCCTTGCTGTAGTGGTTCAGCGAGTCGTGCGGGCGTCCGTCCTCGTCGATGCCTTCCCACGACTCCCAAACCGTCGTCGCCCCACGTTCGACCATGGCCAGCCACGAAGGCGGCGTGTCCTGCAACAGCAGCCCGTACGCGACGTCGACGTGATCGGTGTCCGCCAGCACCGGCAAGAGGTAGGGCGTGGCGAGGAACCCCGTGCCGAGATGGGTGCCGGCGGCGTGGATCAGCTCCACCAGCCGCTCGGCTGTCCGCGCGCGAACTCGTCGGGAACGAGGCCGAAGGCCAGGGCGCGGACGTGGTTGGCCTGGGTGTCCGGAGTGAGGGCGCCGCCCGGTCCGATGAACTCCGTCCGCCACGCTTCCAAGACGTTCGCCGCCAGGTGGTCGAAGCGCCTTGCCTCAGCGTCATGGCCGAGCAGGCGGCCGATGCGGGCGCCCAATGCGGCGGAGTGGTGCAGGAACGCAGTGGCGACGGAGCCCTGGTCCAGCTTGACGTGGTCGTGGGGCTGCGCACCCGGCTCGAGCCACTCGCCCCAGTGGTAGGTCCCATCCCAGATGAACGCTTCGTGCGGCGCCGGCTCCGGGCGAGCCGCCTCGCGGCTCGGGTGACGGTGCGTGCGCGCCGCCCGCGCCGCGAAATCCACCCACGACGACCATGGATGGCCAGAATTCGGCCAGCACGTCGTGGTCGCCGTAGGTACGCCAGAGCTCCCACGGGACCATCACGATGGCGTCACCCCAGCCGGACGACCCCTGCATCTGCGGCCATTGCACCGTACTCCCCACCCGTTGCCGTAGCGGGTCCGGCGCGTAGTTGGTGATCCGCCCATCGTCGAGCTGTTCCGCCGCCACGTCCCGCAGCCATTTGACGGAGAAGCCCGCGACGTCGTAGAGGAAGGCCCCGGTCGGCACGAACAACTGCCAGTCTCCGGTCCAGCCGGCCCGCTCGCGCTGGGGACAGTCGGTTGGGATCTCGCAGGCGTTGTCGCGGAACGACCACTCCGTGATGTCGTGCAGCCGGTTGAGCCGATCGTCGCTGCAGCGGAACCAGCCCGTGCGCTTCAGGTCCGTGTGGACGACCACGCCGGTGACGTCGTCGGGCGTGAGTCGGCCGGAGTGGCCCTCGATGCGCGGCGTACTGGAAGCCGTGTGTCGTGTGCCGCGGTTCGAATACCTCCCCAGGGCTGCCGTCCGCGACGACTCGATCGACCATGCCGACCTGCATGCCATTTCCGAATAGGTCGGGCGAAAGGTGGTCTTGCGTGACGTCGCCCGACGGGTCGAGGGCCTCGCCGTAGACGATTGTCAGCTCCGTGTCGCGCTGCCCCACGTCGCTCAGGCGCAGCCAGCCGTTGATGTTCTGCCCGAGGTCGACCACCTGGCGATCGGGACTGGGTCGGGTGACGGCAACGGGTCGGAGCTCCTGTACCCGGCGCGTCGGCGGTGCCGGGGAGTAGGCCAGGGAGCCCAGGTCGTGGTGGGTGACCGTCACGGGCTGCCAGGCCTCGGGCCGGGTCCGGTGGTCCTCGAACTGCCCTGCCATGAGGTCGGCGGCCAGCAGCGCTCCCTTGGAGGACTCCCAATCGCCGCCGGTGGCGACGACGATTTCGTCGGCGTGGAGCTGCCCGAGAAAAGCAAGCGTGCTGCCGAAGCCGTCGACGGACTGGAAGAAGCCGACTCGGCCGCGCCACCAGCCGTCCGAGAGGACGACCTCCCAGACGTTGTGGCCCCGCACGAGCAGCGCTCCGACGTCGTATGCCTGGACGTGGAGCGTGGTTGGGTAACTGGTGAAACCTGGCGCCAGTTCCACGTCGCCGACGCGCCGGCCGTTGAGGAACGTCTCGTAGATCCCGTGCGCCGTGGCGTAGAGCCTGGCTTGCGCAGGTGGTACACCGAGCTCGAACGTGTGGCGCAGCAGGTGGGCCGAGCGCTCGGTCTCCACGGGCTCGATGAAACGAGCGGTCCAGTCCGCCGCGTCGAGCAGCCCGGTCTCGAACCAGGCCGAAGAGGACCAGTCGCTCTCGCGGCCGTCGGTCCAGACCTTTACGCGCCACACGATCCGTTGCCGCGACGTCAATGGATTCCCCGGCCAGGGGACGCAGAACACAGGCATCGGATTCCACCCGATCGGAGGAGCGGCCGTCGATCTCGACGGTGTACGCCTCCTGCTTGGTCGCGCCAGGAGGCAGTTGCCACGACAACCGCGGCAGCCGATTGCCCAGTCCGAGGACTGCCGCCCCGAGGTGCTCCACCGCAAGGCTGGTCGGTCGGTGCCCGGGTGGGGACCTCCGAGGATCAGGACCGCGGGTCACTTACGGCCTTCTTACGGATTCCGAACAGGGCAGCGCGCCAATCGAAACGGTGTTGCAACGACGAGATGGCAGCCTCAAGAGAGCGACTCGGCCCCGCGTCCCCTTGACCCCCCGGGGCGGGGTCGCGTCGCTCTCACCGACCAGGCGGCGAGGATGGCGAGCGAAGGAACCGGTCCAGCCAGGATCTAACACTCACGTCAATCTACCCTTCGAGCGAAGACCCACCCGGGCCACCCGCGGTGACTGCTTGATCACCCTGTCACCGCGACGGGGCACCGGGTCGACGGGCGCCCGTTGAGTCGAACACGGCCAAAGTTGTCTAACATCGCCGTCAGCCGAATCGAGGAGGGGCAGTGCGCACGGTCGTGGTAGGAGCATCGAGTGGACTCGGGCGGTGCATCGGTATCGGGCTCGCCCGGCGTGGTGCCGAGACGGCCTTGCTCGCGCGCCGGCAGCAGCGACTCGAAGGAGCCGCCAAAGAAGCAGGCCCGGGGACGTTGGCCATCACCTGCGACGTGACCGACGCCGATTCCTGCGGATCCGCGTTGAACGAGGCGGCCGAAGGACTCGGCGGCATCGATGCCTTGGTGTATGCGCCCGGTGTCGGCCCCCTCGTCCGTCTCGCCGACATGGACGCAGACACGTGGCGCCATGTCTTCGACACGAACGTGATCGGCGCAGCACTGGTGACGGCGGCGGCACTCCCTCATCTCACCAACTCTTCCGGCACTGCCGTCTACCTGTCGTCGGTGAGCGCGTCGGTGACTCCTCCGTGGCCTGGCCTGGGCGCATACGCGGTGAGCAAGGCGGCCCTCGACAAGCTCGTCGAAGCCTGGAGAGCCGAGCACCCGACGGTCGGGTTCAGCCGGGTCATCGTCGGTGAGTGCCTGGGTGGCGAAGGCGACTCGGTGCCAGGGTTTGCTGACGGTTGGGATCAGGATCTGGCGGCCGAGGTGATGCCCCTGTGGTTCGCACGCAACTACATGAGCGGCTCGTTCGTCGGCATTGAGGATCTCATCGGCGTCGTCGACACGGTCCTCCACCAGGGCGCCGTCGCTATCTCGTCGGTGACGGTCGCGCCCCGCCCCGCCGGATGAGCTGAGCCCTTCCTCTCGGGCATGAAGATCGATCGCTACCCGTATCGAGCGAGCGCCTGGTGGGATGGTCGAATGGTGGCGCAGTCCGATCGGTGCCTGTGTGCCGAGGTTCCCGGCGCGCTCCCCGTCCTCTATTTCCCCCTCGCCGACATCGACTTCGATGGTTCGGAAGGCTTGGCCGGCTGCGTCCTGCCGGCGAAGCCGCTCCGGGAGCTGGCCGGCCACGCAGGTTTCGATCAGGACCGTGTCCGGATTGAGGTCAGCGACGAGGTCGAGGGAGATGCCGCCCGTGACGTGACGGTGAAGCGCTTCCCGCTCTGGGGCGACGCCGCGCACCTCGTCGACGTCATGGACGTCCGTCCCGGTGACGACGGGCTCACCTTCTTCGGTGTCGCCCGGAGTGACGAGCGGCGGCCCGTCGTGGAGGGCAGCCAAATGCTCGGGCAGGCCATCGTGGCCGCCAGTCGTCATACCGCGGGACGTCGGGTCATGTCGGCCAGCATGATCCTGTTGCGTGCGGCGGACGCGCGACAGCCGCTCCGGTTCGAGTTGCAGGAGCTCAGCTCCGGGCGCACGTTCGCCGCCCTCTCGATCCAGGTGCTTCAAGGAACGCGACTCTGCGCCGCGGGGACGATCCTCCTCGACACACCCTCTGACGACGTCGTCCGCCACGCGGTCGATGCACCGGACGTTCGGGGGCCCTACGAGTGCCCCCCGTACGATATGGGGGTGACCGGGCGCGACATCAGGGTGGTCGATGGCAGCTATTCGAACGATCCGGACGAGCCGACCGGGCCGCCGACGGCCGATGCCTGGGTTCGCTTCCGCCAGGTCCCCGATGATGCGGCCCTCCACGCCGGCCTGCTGGCGCAGTTCACGGGCCACATGTCGATTGCCGCCGCGCTGCGACCCCACCACGGCGTCAGCCAGGATCAGGCCCACCGCACGCTCTCCATGGCGATCAACAGCATCAACCTGTCGCTCTACGGTCCGGTGAAAGTCGACGACTGGTTGCTCTACCACCATCACTCGACGTTCGCCGGATCCGGTACGACGCACGCGGAGAACCGCGTCTACGACCTGGGTGGTGCGCTGGTGGCCTCCTTCACCGTCGATGCCATGGTGCGACCGCTTCCGAGCGGCGCGAAAGGTCCAATGGACGCCCGGAGTGCACTGTGAGCCTCACGACGGGCCGGGGGCCGCTCAGCGCCAAGCCCGCCGGGCGCTTCACCGCCCCCGTACCGGAACACGTCTCGTACATCGAACCGTTCCGCCGGCGCGTGACGGCGACCAAGGATGGCCGCACCGTCGTGGAGAGTGAGCGCGCCCGGCTCATGCACCGACCGGGACAACCGCCCTGCCTCGCCTTCCCGCGAGACGACGTCGACGGGGTTCCGGCGCAGGACAGCACGGACATCCCCGGTTTCGTGACGGTGCTCTGGGATGCCGTCGACGCCTGGTTCGAAGAGGACGACCAGATGTTCGGGCATGTACGGAACCCCTACCATCGGGTGGACTGCGTGCACTCCCATCGCAAGCTGCGCGTGGAGGTCGCGGGGACGACACTGGTCGACACGACCGAGACGATGGTTGTCTACGAGACCGCGCTCGAGCCGCGTCTGTACGTTGACCGTCGGCACGCACGCGTCGAGCTGACGCCGAGTCAGACACGCACATACTGTCCGTACAAGGGCACCGCCACGTACTGGAACGCGGTCGCGAACGGCACTGTCCTGTCAGACGTTGCGTGGAGCTACGAGAATGCTCTCCCCGAGTCCGCTCCCCTGCAGCACCTGGTGAGCTTCGACGACCAGCGCGTGACGGTCCTGCACGACCTTCCGCGGAACGATTGACCCATCGGAGCGCGAGAGACACCGTCGCTAGTGTGGTGCTGCGAGCGGCCAGGCGCTCGGGCAAGGGGAGTCCTGCATGGAGTTTGAGACGCTGCTGTACGACGAGGACGACGGTGTCGCGACCGTCACACTGAATCGTCCCGAGGTGCTCAATGCCTTCGACCAGCAGATGCAGGAAGAATTACGTGGCGTGTGGCTGGATCTTCGGACCAATGACGACGTTCGAGCGGTGATCCTGACCGGAGCGGGCGACAAGGCCTTCTGCGCGGGAATCGACCGGGAAGAGGCCATCGCCGAGGACTACCTCGCCAACGAGGAAAACCGGACCAAAATGCAGAGCCAAGTGGGGCCCGTCTCCACGCCGTTCATGTACAACGACCCCGGCGTGAACATCAACCCGAAGATGAACGACCTCTGGAAGCCCGTCGTTGCCGCTGTGAACGGGATTGCCTGTGGCGGGGCGCTCTACCTCTTGGGCGAGTCGGACGTCATCATCGCCGCCGATCATGCGACCTTTTTCGACCCGCATGTCACCTACGGCATGGTGGCGGGCTTCGAGTCGGTCCACCTCCTGCAGAAATTGCCTCTGGGCGAGGTCCTCCGAATGATGCTTCTGGGAGCCTGGGAACGCATGTCGGCGGAGCGGGCCCACCAGATGGGCCTCGTCTCCGAGGTGGTGCCGCAGGTCGAGCTGCTCGAGCGGGCCACGTGGGTGGCGCGGGCAATCGCATCGGCGCCCGTGATGGCGATTCAGGGCACGCTACGGGCGATTTGGATGACCCACGAGGTCACGCGGCGTGAAGCACTCTCGCAGGTCTCGACGTACGTGGCGCTCGGCACGCTGTTCGACAACATCGCCGAGGGCCAGGAGACCTTTCAGGGGATCCGAGAACGTCCCGAGTGGCGGCTCCGCTGACTGGCTCCGACGCGCACCGCCGACGCGCCGTGTGCACTGTGCGCGCCGGCGGATTGCCGTTCGTCTTGGCGCGCCGCTAGCTCGCGGTCGACGTCCCCGCCAGGTCGGTCCCGCACGAAGGCTGCGACGACATCGGCGTGAACCCGTTCGGGACCGCCTTCATCACCCAGGCGCAGGTCTTGGCGGGATTGTGCCCGAAATCGGTCGAATAGTTGAAGCTGACCGGTAACAGGCCGCCGGCGTTGTAGGACTTGAGGCCCCGCAGATCCTTGATGACGGCGGCACGGGTCGGGTTGGCACCCGCCATCTGCAGCCCCTTGATCATGAGATCGGCGCCGGCCCACGACTCGTACTGGCCGAAATTCGGAAACTCGGTCTTGGTGAAGTGCGCGTATTTCTGCATGGCCGCCTGCATCTGCTGCGTCGCGGCGTTGGGAAGATCCCAGGGTCGGAACAGCGAAAGGAAGTAGCCGCCCTGCAGGACCTTCCAGTCCGTTGAATGGATGACGTCGGGCTGGTAGCCGGTGGCGTAGATGGCTGCCTTCACCTTTACGCCCGCCTGCTGTAGCGCAGTCGCCAGGGCGTAGTTGGAGTTGGCATCCATGGCGGGGGAGATCGCATTGACGCCGTCCTTCTTGGCGACCAATGCTTCGGCGGTGAAGTCGACACCGCCGAAGGGCACCGTCGTGTCGAGCACACCGACCTTGCCACCGGCATGTTTGAACGAATCCGCCGTGCCGATGGCCGCCCGGCTGGACGACGGCGAGATGCTGTAGCCGTACGCGCCGAGGACGGTCCCGCCCAGCTTCTTGAAAAGGTCGCCCAACTGCGTGTTGACCGGATACTTCGGATCGACACTGCCGTTGTCGGCGGCGAACATATTCGTGTAGGGCTGCTGGCCCCACTCCGGTCCGTCGTCGTACGTGCCGGTCACCGGCATTCCGGCCTGCTGCGGGTACTTGGCGGCCAGGAACATCAACGGGCTCTGGGAGACGATGCCAAAGGCGCCCTTCGAGATGGCGCTCTGCACTGCGGTCGCGATCTCGCTTGGGTTCGTCTGGTCGTCGATGATCAGCGGCAGGAGCTTGTGGCCGTTGACTCCGCCTTCGGCGTTCTGCTGGTCGAGCCGGGCCTCGAATCCCGCCGGTGACGTCCCGTTCTCGGATCCGCCCTCACCGGTGAGGTCGGTGATGTAGGCGATGGTGATCGGAGCGGGTGACGCACCCGCCGTGATGGCCGTCGTACCGATCAACAGCAGCGGCAGTCCGCCCAACATGGACAGCGCCACCGGCATCATCGTCCGGCGTTTCCGCATCGTTCCTCCAGTGTGGTTCCGGTTCGTCGGCATCTCAGTGCGAGCCTGCGCCGCTACTGGACCGAACGGTCGTTACTCTATCTGGCCGCCCACATGGGCGGGGGTCGCCGGCTCGGCATCTCCGAGGTAGCGGTCGATGACCTCTTGGCCCGCCTCCGAGGCAGGACCGGACCAGCCCACCTGCCCGCGCATGAGGACGACACAGGCATCCGCCATGGCCAGCGCGCGGTGGACGAACTGTTCGGTGAGCACGATCGTGATGCCCGAACTGCGCGCTTCCTCCAGGGCCTGAAAGACGGACTCGGTCACGATCGGCGCCAGACCCAACGACATCTCGTCCGCGATGACGAGCTTCGGTGAGACGGCGAGGGCCCGGGCCAGGGCCAGCATCTGCTGCTCCCCGCCCGAGAGACTCCCCGCCCGCTGCGTCCTGCGCTGCCCGAGCACCGGGAAACGTTCGATGGCCCGGTCGATTGCGGCACCGCGCTCGTGCCGCTTTTCTTGGCCGACTGCCATCCGCAGATTGTCGACGACAGTCAGGCCCGGGAAGATGCCGCGTCCTTCCGGGATGTAGGTCAGTCCGAGCTTCCGGATGCGGTGTGCCGGCTGTCCAGTGATCTCCTGCCCATCGAAGAACACGCGTCCTGCGGTGGGCGGCACCAACCCGGACACGGCGCGGGCCAGCGTGCTCTTGCCCGCGCCGTTCGCACCCAGCACGGCCAGAACGGTGCCCGGTTCCACCGTGAGGGAGACGCCGAAGAGGGCCCTCGACGATCCGTACCGGACGTCAAGGTCCTGAACGGTCAGGAGGGGTTCGGTCATGCCGAGCCTCTTCCGGCAGGAGCCGGCTGGGCGGGCGGACCCTCTTCGGATTCGGCATCGCCCAGGTATGCGGCCCTGACCGCAGGGTCGTTGCGGATCTCTTCCGGGCTCCCCACGGCGATGCGCTCGCCGAAGTCGAGCACGAACACGGTGTCGGAAAGCGAGAGGACTGCGGCGACATCGTGCTCCACCATGATGAGCGAGACGTCACGGCCCGGTTGGTCGACGATCTGTCGGAAGACCATCAGCAGATTCTCCGACGCCTTGATGTCGAGTCCCGAAAGGGGCTCGTCCAGCAGTAGCACTCGCGGTTCGGTGGCCAGCGCCCGGCCCACTTCGACCAGGCGCAGAATGCCGAGTGGCAATGCCGCGACCGGCGCCTTCTCCACCCTGGTGAGGCGCAACAGCTCGAGCAACTGGTCCACCCGCTGGTCTTCGTTCTTGGAAGGAGGAAGGAGCGACCGCGGGTCGAACATGTCGCGCCACAGACGCTGCGGGGCGACCCGGGCCCTGTACGCCAGCATCAGGTGCTCACGCACCGTCAGTCCCAAGAAGAGCTCGGGTTGCTGGAAGGTTCGGGCCAGACCCTTCTTGGCCCGCGCCCGGCACGACGTATTGGTCACGTCCTCACCGCGCAACTGCACCCGCCCGTGGTTGGGTCGCAGAAGCCCCGACAACACGGCGAGGAGCGTCGATTTCCCTGCGCCGTTGGGCCCGACCAGGCCTGCGATACTCCCCGGTTGCACCTCGATGCTCACCTCCGAGAGTGCGGTGAGACCTCCGAAGCGGACGGTGACGTCACTCGCCGCCAGAGCCGGCTCGCCGAGGACCGCCGGCGTGTCGGACTTCGGGGCGGACATCACGAGATGTGCTCCGCCACGCGGGTGGCCGGAACCTGTCCGACGCCTGCGGTTGCGAGACCCAGGTCCGGCGTCTCGACATCCTCCTGTTGCGGGCGCACGTGGAGCACCAAACGTCGCAGCCGCCGGCTCTGCTCGGCCAACACACCATCGGGGTACTTGGCCGCCGACACCGCGCCGAGCCCGAAGAGCACCGGCGTCACGTTGGACGTCCATGTCGGGAGGTAGTTCTGCGTGATCGCGGGCAACAATGCGAGGGATACGCCGCCCAGCAGCGCGGCGGCATTGGAGCGGACGCCGATCGTCACGAGCACGGCCAGCCAGACGACACCCTCGAACGTGGCGAATTCGCTGGGCTGGAACGTCGTCTGCGACAAGGCAAACATCCCTCCCCCGACCCCAGCGATGCCCGCAGCGAGGGCGCCGGCGATGA
Organism: uncultured Acidimicrobiaceae bacterium; assembly: GCA_963850185.1. Lineage (GTDB taxonomy): Bacteria > Actinomycetota > Acidimicrobiia > Acidimicrobiales > RAAP-2 > Bog-473. The sequence goes on along the minus strand of CAWKKE010000014.1, from coordinate 237,188 downwards.
CCTTCATCTGCACGACGCTGATCCCCGATGTCTTGGCACCCGCTTCGCTCCAGCGGGCTGCGTTGAGCGCGAGACCGGTGGTCGATCTTCGGAAGTTGACGATAAAGAGCGCGATGATGACGAACACAGCCAGACACAGATACGCGAAGGCGCGGTCGGAGGTGGCGAACCCCGGCCGGTTGAGGGTGAGCCCCAATCCCTGGTTGACGAAGCTGGGCAGCGTGAAGACGAGGTTCTCCATCAGGAGACCGAAGGTCAGCGTCACCAGCGCGACGTAGAGATCTCCGAGACGGATGCTCAAGAGACCGACGACGATTCCCATGACGAGCGCCACGGCACCACCGGCGAGCACTGCAAGGAGAACCGGCCATCCATGGTTGTTGGCGAGTTGGGCCGTGGTAAGAGCGCCCACACCGGCGAAGGTGATCTGGCAGAGCCAGAGCATGCCGCCTTCGCCCGTGACGATCGTCCACGAGAGCAGAATGATGGCGTAGGCGAAGCCGGCGGCCATGACGCCCACCCAGTAGCCCTGCACAATGAGAGGCACGACGCCAACGGCAGCGATGAGGAGCACCGGCCCGGCGTACTTGCCGAGAAATCCGAGCGACGCGGACTCCACCACGCTGCTGGCGGAGCCCGCGAGGCGGCTCTCGCCCTGCGGCGTGATTGCGCGATCGAGCGCCCCTCCCCAACTGTCAGACTCGCCGACCCTCCCTCGCCGAATGAGCTCGTAGACGAGCACGACCGCCACGACAATGAACGGCACCGCGTCGATGAATTCGGTCGTCCAAGAGCTCGACGGCGGCAGGTAACCCTCAATGAGGGAGGTGGCGATACCCATGAGGAGCGCCACGGCCACAGCAACCGGCAGGTTTCGCAAACGCGCCGCCACCACGGCCGCGAATGATGCCGCGATGAGCACCGTGAACTTGTCGGGATCGAGCCCGACGATCGGGGCGGCGAGCACGCCGGCCAAACCGGCGAAGAACGTGCTGACGGCCCACACGCCGACCGAAATGAAGTTCGGGTTGGTCCCCGAGAGGTCGGTCATCGCCGGGGAGTCGACCATTGCGCGCACCTTGAGGCCGACGTCGGTAAAACGCAGGATCAGCGCGCCGGCAACGACGGTCACGACCACGCACGCGTAGACAATGAGCTGGTCCAGCGTGACCGCAACACCGAAGACCTGGTACACGGCAACGGGTTGCGGGGCCAGGCCGGGCGCGGCCTGAATCGCCTGGTTGCCGAAGATCAACGTGGCTAAGGACGGGATGGCCACCAGGAGTCCGATCGTGGCAACCACCTTGATCATGGGCGACGACAGGCGCAGGTGGCGGAACAGGACGGCGTACAGCAGCACCCCCAACGCCGGCGACGCCACGAGAATAGAGAGCAGGGCGGCGGGGATGATGGCCCAGCCATGTTGCGTGTTGAGGAAGTAGTAGAAGCGGGCGATGAAGAAGGCGATGGCACCGAAGGCGAAGTTCAGAATGCCGGAGGACGTGTAGGTGATGACCAGGCCGGCGGAGCAGATCGCGTAGATCCCTCCCAACACCAGACCGGCGATCACGAATTGGAGCATTCCTGCGTCCCTCCCAGCACCGGCCCGGCTCCGCCGGGGGCATTTCTAACATTGACGTCGATTCAGATACTAACGATGCCGACGTTCTCGTGCACTTCGGACGAAATGGTCGTTGAGCTGGGACGGAGCATCAAAGAAAGGCCCGACGCTGGCCCCCGCGATGCTACGAACTTCACGGGCCTCCGCCGCTCAGCAGACCTCGCTCCACGATGCTGGCCGCCGCGTCGACGGCGGCGGCACCGCGCGGGGCGCGATCCGAAGGCGCCCAAGAGGGCGACCATTACCACCGCCTCCACGTCCACGTCGCCCGTGCTCGAACCGCGTGCCCCGAGAACGCGCACCAGACGTCGACGCCCCCAATCCAGCGCCGAGGCAGAGAGGGATCGCATACGAGCGTCCTCGAGAGCAGCCTCGACCCACACGCGTATCATCGCCGCCTCTCCGGTCTGCGCGGCGTTGTAGCGGCGGAACCAGCGACGCAACTCCGGGCCGTTGCCGGCGACCGGATCAGGAATGCCCACGAAGGCATCGCCGACGGCTCGCATGGCCTGAACCGTGAGGACGATGGCCAATTCATTCTTGTTCTCGAAGTAGCGGTAGAAGACTCCGTGGGAGACGCCGGCGGCGGCAGCGAGGTCATCCACGCGGGTGGCGTGGTACCCGCGCCGGACGAACACCTCACGACCATTCTGCACGAGCGCATTGAGTGCCGCACGCTTGTCGGTCCCACTCCGGATCGCCTCTTCCTTCGCCATCATGGCGCCGACCTCCGGCCCGAATTCGACGCGCGGGGGACGAAGGCGACTGCCAGCGTGCGCGCTGAAGGGAGACCGACCGAAGAGTGATCGGTGCATGACGTCGGTGAAGGCGACCTCGATCCGCTCCCTCGGATAAGTCTCAGGAGCCGCGGCCCGGAGACTGGCGGCGTCGTCGAGCGTCCGCGTGAGGCAGGCGATCAGGAGCCCGATCAGCGGGTCGAGCTGGCGAGCGGAGAGGTCGCTGGTGGACAATTTCGATCGGATCCGGGACACGCTCTGGTCGATCAGGCGGGCCGACGCCGTGGTGAGCCCCTGGTCATCCATGAACGTCGTCGGGAGCCCCTGGAAGATGGGTCCGTAGCGTGCGTGGATGTCGCCGTACCGACCGACCCAGGCGCGCAGGCCGTCCCATCCGCTGCCGTCGGGCGTGAGCGGGTCGAGAGCTTCCGTCGAGGCGCTGATCTGACGGGCGACCTGCCCCGCCAGGCTGCCGAACACGTCCTCCTTGCCGGAAAAGTACTGGTAGAAGGAAACCCGTGAACAGCTGGCTCGCTCGCTGATGCGGGCGATGCTGCACTGGTGGAAGCCCTCGTCTCCGAAGAGCTGGAGCGCGGCGTCCAGAATGCGTTGCCTGGTTCGTTGCCCGCGTGCACCCACCCGTGGATTGTCCGAGAAGGGAGCCCGTCGGGTGACCCCTTCAGCATCAGCCCGCTCGGCGGCCGGCGAAACGACGTCCCCCGCCGTCACGTCACGACTGATCCCTCAACGAGTAGCGGCAACCGGCGCCCTCAGCAGGAGTCACCGCCACCCGCGAGCCGGTCAGGACTCGGCGCGAACCTTGTCCTTCACCGCCGGCACAATCGGCGGCGCGTCCTTCCAGTTCGGGAGCCCGCTGTCTTCCTTGGCCACCGGGTAGCCGTCGTCGTTGACCTGAGCCCAGTGCGAGTGATTGAGCTCGTGCAGAGTGAAGCACGCGTTCAGCGCGTTGTAGAAACCCATGTTGTCCACGCTCTGGTTCACCGCCTCCTTGACCAGAAGGGACGTCACCGACGGCAACACAGCGATGCGCTCGGCGAACTCGAGCGTCCTCTCGGTCAGGTCGTCGGCGGGGAAGATCTTGCTGACCATGCCCAGGCCGTACGCCTCCTCGGCATCGATGGAGTCACCAGTCAGCAGAAGCTCTTTCGCCTTGCGCGGCCCGAACTCCCATGGGTGGGCGAAATACTCGGTGCCGCACATCCCCAGGCGAGTGCCCACGACGTCGGCAAACCGGGTGCCCTCGGCGCAGACAATGAGGTCGCACGCCCAGAGAAGCATCAACCCGGCGGCGTAGACATCTCCATGTGCCTGCCCGATGGTGATTTTGCGCAGGTTGCGCCAGCGGCGCGTGTTTTCGAAGTAGTAGTGCCACTCCTGGAGCATGAGGCTCTCGGCACCCTTACGCGTCGCGCCGTTTATCTTCCTCGTGTAGTGCTGATTCGGTCCCGGCATGCCCTCCTCCATGGAGACCTTGGACCCCATGTCGTGCCCCGAGGAGAACATCGGACCCATCCCTCCGAGGATCACGACGCGGATCTCGTCGTCCGCTTCCGCCTCCATGAATGCGTCGTTCAGGTCGACCAGGAGGCCGCGGTTCTGGGCATTGCGCGCTTCGGGGCGGTTGAGCATGATGCGCGCTACCTTCCCCGAGTCGAGCTTCTCGTACGTGACGAATTTGTAATCAGGCATGTGCGCAGGCTCCTTGGCAAGTCATTCAGACGGTGACCCTACTGTTAGAAACGGCTCGATGCACTCTGCGGAGCCGCACCGGAATAGCCGGCCGAAGAGGCTCCCGGGCGACCGAGATCAGACCGCGGCGGCCTGCTCGACCCGCATGATCCGGGCGAGGTTGCCGCCCATGATGTTCCGCAGGTCTTCACCAGTGAGGCCCTTCGGCAGGTGGTCGACGTAACTGCGCGGCTCGGCCAGGCCCTCGGGGTGGGGGTAGTCCGACCCGAACAGGACGTGGTCCGCCCCGATGACGTCGATGATCTCCCCGAGGTCGTCCTCGTGGAAAGGGCTCACGTAGACGTTGTGCTTGAACTGCTGGACCGGGTCGCCGTCGAAGGCGTTGGGCATCTTCTTGTAGGTGTCGCCGAGGTGGTCGACGAATGCCCTGATCCACTCTCCACCCGCCTCGATGGAGGCGACCCTGAGGTCAGGGAAGCGTGCGAACACACCATGGCACACGAACGCCGCCATGGTGTCCTGAATCGGCCGGTGACCGCCGGTCATGTATTTGAAGGAGTCGAGCTTGAAAGGCAGCATCTCACTGGGGCCAGTCCAGTCGCTCGTGTACCGCGCGTATCCACTGTCGGAGGAGTGCATCGACACGAGAATGTCGGCATCCACCACAGCCTGCCAAAACGGGTCGAACTCCGGATAGCCGAACGAGCGCGAACCACGAAAGCCCGGGGCCGGGGCCGGGCGAATGAGCACGGTCTTCGCTCCGCGCTCCACTGCCCACTCGAGCTCCTCGATCGCCTTCTCGACGATCGGCAGGGTGATGACCGGCGTCGCGAAGATCCGATCCTCGTAGTTGAATTGCCATTCCTCGTACATCCACTCGTTCAGGGAGTGAATCGCCGCATGCGTGAGCTCGGGGTCGTCCCGCATGCGCTCCTCCAGAAGGCTGGCCAACGTCGGGAACATGAGCGAGCGGTCAACGCCGAGCTCGTTCATCACCTCGATCCGGGGCCCGGGCTGCTGGAAGGCCGGGATGCTCCGCATTGGCTCGCCGATCAACTCCCGGTAGGACTTGCCCTCGGGGTTGCCGTTGCGGAAGTACTCCTCCTGGGCACCGGGTCGTGCCACGACCTCGAAGGTCGGGTTCGGGATGTATTCGCTGACGGTCCCGCGGATCATGATCTTCGTGCGCCCGTGCAACTCGACGTAGTCGATGGCACCCTTGAAGCGATCCGGCAAGTGCCTGGTGAACGAATCCCTGGTCTCATAGAAGTGGTTGTCAGCGTCGAAGACGGGAAAATCCAAATCGGTCGGCATAGTCCAAAGGATATTGGTTTCTGACTATGACGTCAATGTCATAGAAGGAGCCGCTCCGCCCGACTCGAATCTCCCGAATTCCCAGCTCACCGCAGCTATCCCTTCCCGGCGCGCCCAAATCGGCGCTGGCTCGCGGTGGTCAGCGATTCGTGGGGAAGTGCAGCTGCACGGTGCTCGGGCCGGCTTCGGGCCAGCGGGAGGTGACGACCTTTGGTCGCGTGTAGAAGCGGATGCCGTCGGGACCGTAGATGGAAGAGTCGCCGAAGATCGAGGCCTTCCAGCCGCCGAACGAATGCGCGGCGACGGGAACGGGGATCGGCACGTTGATGCCGATCATCCCGACCTGCACTTCCCGCTCGAAGCGCCGCGCCATTCCCCCGTCTCGCGTGAACAGGGCGACGCCGTTGCCGTAGGGATTGTCGTTCACGAGTGCGATGGCCTCATCGAACGTGGGCACGCGTACGACGCTCAACACGGGACCGAAGATCTCATCGTCGTAGACGCGCATGCCCGGCTTGACGTCATCAAGCAGCGAGCATCCGACGAAGAATCCGTCTTCGCGATCACAGTCAGAACCGTCGACGACGACCTTGGCGCCCTCGTCCGCCGCGCGCTCGACGTACGCCTGCACCCGGTCGCGGTGCTCAGCGGTGATGAGCGGACCCATCAAAGTCGAAAGGTCGTCACCCGCGCCGACCACGATGTCGGGAATCCGGCTGGAGATGGCGTCCACGAGCGGGTCCCCTACCGGCCCGACTGCAACGACGACCGAAATCGCCATGCACCGTTCTCCGGCCGATCCGTACGCGGCGGACACGGCGGCATCGGCCGCTGCGTCGAGGTCGGCGTCGGGCAGCACGACCATATGGTTCTTGGCACCGCCAAGCGCCTGGACACGCTTGCCGTGGCGCGTACCGGTCTCGTAGATATGGCGGGCCACCGGGGTGCTGCCGACGAACGAGATCGCCGCCACCTCCGGGTGGGCGAGAAGCGCCTCGACCGCCTCGCGATCGCCCTGCACCACGTTGAAGACGCCGTCGGGGAATCCCGCTCGTTGCACAATGTCGGCCAAGATGAGCGATGCGGACGGATCCTTCTCTGACGGCTTCAGGATGAAGCAGTTGCCACAGGCAATGGCGTTGGCCATCATCCACAACGGCACCATGATCGGGAAGTTGAACGGGGTGATGCCGGCGACGACTCCCAGAGGCTCCAGAACGGTGCGGATGTCGACCCCCGTCGAGATCTCCGAATTGGATGATCCCTTCAGCAGGTTGGGAATGCCGCAGGCGAACTCGACGTTTTCGATGCCGCGCGCCACCTCGCCTCTCGCGTCCTCCAGAACCTTTCCATGCTCACGGGTGACCGCGGCGGCAAGCTCGTCACGGCTGGCATCGAGCAGTTCGCGCAGACGGAACAGCAAGCTGGCCCGGCGGGTGAGCGAGGAACTCCGCCACTCGCCGGACGCTCCGACCGCAGACGCGACCGCCTCATCCACCTCGGCGGCGGCAGCCAGAGCCACCTCGGCCGTCTGTGCGCCCTTCGCCGGGTCGTAGACGGGAGCTGTTCGACCAGACGTGCCGGCTACGGCCTGCCCGGCGATCCAGTGCCCGATCTGTCGCAGGCCCGAATCGGGCGTCTCGGACTCTGTCGGGGCTGGAGGCATGATCGCGGGATCTTACGGCGGGCGCCGAACAGGGGTGTTTCTGCTCCTGGAAAGGTGAGAAACCGCAGGTCAAGAGCTCGTTTCGCAGTGGGTCGACGCAAACCCCGACGGCGAGGTCCGGGCACTGGCACCATTCGCCAGGCCACGTAGCATGGACGATGTGTTCGATTGCGACGTCGATGTCAATACGCGCCCGGAGCGCCTCGCCCGGTCCGGGCGTGGCCGTAGGGCGGAGCAGACCCATTGATGCGCCCGCTTCCCGAGTTGACACCGGCCAACGAGTGGTTCTGGAGCTCCGGCGCCGACGGCGTGCTCCGCATTCAGGAGTGCAGCGACTGTGGCGAGCTCGTTCACCCACCGGTGCCCATCTGCCCCTACTGCAGGAGCCGGTCGTCGAAGCCGGCCCCGATGTCGGGCCGCGGCACGATCGTCGGCTTCACGGTCAACGAACACCGCTGGCTACCGGACTTCGATCCGCCGTACGTGATCGCAAATGTCGCCCTGGCCGAGGACCCTCGGGTCCATCTCACGACGAACATCGTCAATTGCGAACCCACCGACGTGCAGATCGGGCAAGAAGTCGCGGTCCAGTTCGTACAGCTCGAGGACGTGTGGCTCCCCCTCTTCGCGTTGACGGGCAGGCTCGATCCCGTCGAGCGCGTCGCCGAGCCGGTTCGTCCCCTTCCGCGCGCGCCGCTCGGTGAGGAGCGGTTCGAGCACCGGGCCGTCCTCAGCGGAATCGGTCGCTCCACCTTCGGCCGGCGGCTGATGGTGGACCCTCTCTCGCTGGCAGTCGACGCCAGCCTGGAGGCGATCGCCGACGCCGGTCTGACGATCGACGACATCGATGGGCTGTCGACCTACCCGGGGATGAGCGGCGGGGGAATGAGCGAGGGTGGTGCCAGCGCAATCGAAGAGGCGTTGCGGATCCACCCGACCTGGATCAACGGTGGTGGTGACCTTCCCGGGCCGGGTGGGTCTGTCATTGCCGCCGCCATGGCCGTCGCCTCCGGGCTCTGCCGTCACGTGTTGTGTTTCCGCACGGTCTGGGAGTCCACCTTCGCGGTCCTGGCCGCCAGGGCTGCCATGGCGGGTGGTGGTGGCGAGCGGGCAGAGCGGGTCTCGGGACCCTTCCGCGAGTGGCGCGCGCCCTTCGGCGCGATGTCCGCCGCCAACTGGATCGCCATGAACGCGACGCAATACATGCACCGCTACGGCGCTCCGCGAGAGATGCTCGGTTTGATTGCTGTCAACGGGCGTCGCAATGCTGCGCTGAACCCCAACGCCATCTACCGCGAACCGATGACGATGGACGACTACCTCTCGGCGCGCCCCATTACCTCGCCGTTCGGGCTTTACGACTGCGACGTGCCGTGCGACGGATCCATCGCCGTCATCGTCTCTGCGGCGTCAGTCGCCGACGATCTCCCTCACCCGGCCGTACGCATCGAGGCTGTGGGCACGCAGATCCTCGAGCGGGTGTCGTGGGACCAGGACACGCTGACCCACGAACCTCAGGTCATAGGCCAGTCCGCGCACCTGTGGACCAGAACCGACATGCAGCCGTCAGAAGTGGACCTGGCGCTGGTCTACGACGGCTTCACCTTCAACGCCATCTCGTGGCTCGAGGGCCTGGGGTTCTGCGGATTCGGAGAGGCCTACGACTGGCTCGACGGCGGTCGCCGCATTGCGCTCGACGGCGAGCTCCCGGTCAACCCGCACGGTGGGCAGCTCTCGGAAGGCCGGAGCCATGGCTTCGGTTTCCTCTACGAGGCGGTCACGCAGTTGCGTCACGATGCCGGAGCGCGCCAAGTCGCCGACGCCAAGACCGCAGTAGTCACATCCGGTGGCGGTACCCCGTCGGGCGTACTCCTGCTCCAGCGGAAGGATGCGTGAAAATGACGCCAGAAGCGACAACTCCGGACGTGACCGAGAAGCCAAGCGGGCCCCGCTCGCGCAAAGGAGTCGAGACTCGGGCGCGTCTCTTGGCTGCGGCAAAGGAAGTCTTCGAGCAGGACGGGTTCCTCGATGCCCGGATCTCCGACATTGCCGAGCGAGCCGGACTGTCTCACGGATCTTTCTATCACTACTTCGAATCGAAGGAAGAGGTCTTTCGCGAGGTGGCAGCCGAGGTGGAGCAGCGCCTCAGCGAGCCGCTCTACAGCGTGATCCTCGATGCTCACTCCACAGCGTCACCCTATGAGCGGATCCACGAAGGCATTCGGCGGAACTTCGAGAGCTACCGCGACGAAGCCCGCATCATGGGCGTGATCGAACAGGTCTCGCGCTTCGACGACGACCTTCGTGCCTTCCGCAACGAGCGTCACCACGTCTCATCGGCGCAGATAGCGGACTCCATACGCAGACTGCAACAACACGGACTCGCGGACACGAACCTCGACCCCGTCATTGCGGCCGCCGGCCTCGGAGCCATGACCTACCGCTTCCCCGAAATGTGGTTCGTGCAGGATCTCGTGAATTGCGACTTCGATCTCGGCGTCGAACAACTAACGCGGCTTTTCGTCAATGCGCTCGGCTTGCAGGAACCTGCGACGACGGCATCAGGTGCCACCTCAGCCGAGGATCTCGTCGCCGACTGAGATCATCTCAGGCCAGATCGACGTTCCAGGACGGGTCCGTTCCTCGCACCAAGACACTGAGCAACAGCGCCGCAGTGCCGAAACGCTCGATCGTTTCGTGGTCCGTGAGACCCGTTCCTCCCGAGATGGTCTGATCGACGTCGCCCCCTTCCGCGACGATCCACTTCACTCGCCGAGAGAATGAATCGGGCGGCGGTCAGCCCAGAGCTTCGGCCTTCCAGTGCAGGAGCTGCGGTGCCAGGAGCGGCCAGCGGGCGAACAGCCCTTCCTCTCGAGCCTCGCCGCGCTCGATCCATTCACGATCTCCCCACGGCGGCTCGACGAGGCGGGCGCCGGGCAGAATGTCGGCCAGGGCCTCCGACGTCGCTCTCGTATGGTGAGGGTCGCTCACCCCGCTACGGAAGACCAGTGCAGGAATGCCGAGCGCCTTGGCATCCGCTGCGGCCAGGCCGGGTACAGGCTCGTCGTCGCGCGGACAGTAGGCCAGCATCCAGCGCTCCATCGTCGCAATGAACGTGGCCGGCTCCTGCGCCAGGAAACGATCGCGGTTGGACGGGTTCAGCTGCTGTACCTCGGCCCATTCCGGCAGATCAGCCACTGCCTCCATGCCCTGCGTCCACGCGGCCTGCACCGATCCGCCGCAGTAGTGGGTCGCCAACGAGAGGAGGCCGTAGACGCCGCCGCTGATCCACCAGATGGCGAGGCCGGCCGCCGTCTCGGGATGCCGTGCCGCGGTGAGGAGCGACACCCTGGCGCCACCGGACCCGCCGGCGATGATCGCTGGAGTCATGCCCAGGTGGACGAGCAGCGCGGCCAATGCGTCGGCCTGCATGGCGGACTCCGACGACCCCTCGAAGCACACGTCGGATTCACCACAATTCGGGCGGTCCCAGATCAGTACCGTGTTGCCCTGCTCGGCGAGCGCCTCGGCCAGCTGACGGACACCAGGTGACTCCTTGGTGAAGCGTCCACCGGGTGTGATGGCCCAGGGTTGACCCGATTCACCGATCACCTCGTACGCGAGCGACAGTCCGTTGATCTCTGCGATGGGCACGAATCGACTCCTCCGAGTTCGGTTGGGTTACTGCGTCGTCGCCGACGGGCTGCGGGGCACGTCGCGGAACGGGACGTCTTTGTCCAGCCTGCGCTCCCGTGGCATACCCAGCACGCGCTCGCTGATCACGTTGCGCGCCATCTCGGTCGTCCCGCCGCCGATGCTGCCCGCCTGGCGCATCAGGAAGTTGATGGCGCTCATGGCGGCAGTGTCGCCTTCGGCCCAGGCCGCTCCAGAAGGGCCGGCGGTATTCAGGGCGAGCGTGACGACGCGCGAGACCGAGGTGCCCTTGAACAACCGGACGAGCCCCGCCGCCTGGTCGGACATGCGGCCCGACCGGATGCCCTCGGCAACGCGCTCGGCCAACTGGTTGACCACCAGCTCGAGCATGCGTGCCTCGCCGATGTTGTCGCGCACCATGGCGTCGTCCAGGCGGCCGTGCTGGAGGGCGATGTCATAGACGATCTTGGCGTCCTGACTGCCGTGGGCCAGGCCGACGGGCTCTGTCACCAAGGACGAGTTGTAGAGCATGCGCTCGTGGAACATCCAGCGGGTGCCCACGGTCCATCCTTCGTCCACCGCGCCGACACGATCGGTGTCGGGGACGATGACGTCAGTCATGAACTCCTGGCAGAACTCCCGCGAGCCGTTGTTCATCTCGATCCGGTGGACCTCGACATTGGGCTGGTGGATAGGCAGCATGAACACGGTCAGACCGCGATGTTTCGGCTGGTCCCAGTTGGTCCGGGCGAGACAAAGCCCCCAGTCCGACCACCACGCCCCAGACGTCCATACCTTGGAGCCGTTGAGGATCCACTGCTCGCCGTCGCGCACGGCCGTGGTGAGCGCCCCGGCCACGTCGGAGCCGCCGCTCGGCTCGGAGAGGAACTGCATCCAGAGCTCCTCGCCTTTCAAGATGGCGGGGAGATGGCGCAGCTTCTGCTCCTCCGTGCCGAACTCGAGAATGACGGCCGCACACGGCGAAAGAGTGGGAATCTGCACCCGCAGGGGGTATTCGTAGCCCGCGAATTCCTCGTTCAGGACCTTCTGGTGCTCATGCGACAGGCCCTGGCCGCCGTACCGCGCGGGAAGCAGATACCGGCCAAGCCGGCGTCGAACAACATGCGCTGCAGCTCACGATCTCGCTTGATTGTGGCGAGCTCCGCCTCGTCGTCATTGATGTTCCGCTCCCAGCGCAACTCCTCCGGACTCACCTGCCGCAGGTTGGCCCGGATAAAAGACCGTGCCCGCTGCCGGAAGTCCTCGAGGCTTTCCAGCTCTTCCGATGTCTCCACTCGCAACGCGCTCACGCCGCTGCCCCTTCCCGTGCCTCGATGAAGGCGGTGATCCGCTGGTGGTGTTCCGCTGGGGTGCCCGCCAGTGCACGATTCACTGTCACCCGCCGCAGGAATAGATGGAGATCGTGCTCGAAGGTCACGCCGATTCCCCCGTGCATCTGCGTGCAGTCCTGCACCAATTCGGCGCCGTACTCGCCGATGTAGGCCTTGGCCGCGCTGACCAGCTCAGCCGAGTCGGGGTCGCCGGCGGCCACGGCGGCGCAGGCGGCATCGCTGGTGGCATGGCTCGACTCGAGCCACATGAACATGTCGGCGAAACGGTGCTTGAGGGCCTGGTATGAAGCGAGCGGTCGCCCGAACGAGTAGCGGTCGAACGCCCATTCGGTGGTCATGTCAAAGGCCGTCTGCATGGCACCGACCGACTCCGCGTTCAGCAGGACGATGAGCTGCTCGAACTGGCGATGGACCTGGCCGCCGGCTTGGCCGGCCGTTCCGACCACCCCGCTCCCCGGAACCATCGCCTCGTCGAAGGTCACGACATCGAAGCGCCGGGTCAGGTCGACCGTCTGCAGCGCTGCCATAGCGACTCCCGGTGTGGCCTTCGGGACGAGGACCTGGGTTACCCCGGTTCCGCTCTCGTCGCGACACGTCACGAGCAGGTGGTCTGCCTGGCCGGCCGACTCCACAATTCGGGCATCACCTCGCAAAACGAGATCGGTCCCCGACCGGCTCACCTCAACGGTCGGCTGCCACCGAGTCGAACCGAAAGGCGGCGCGCACCAGGTGGCGATGGACTCACCGGAGAGCAGGCTCGCCAGCACGTCCGGCGCCGCGCCCTGCTCGCTGAGGGCGGCGGCGACGACGTTTACGACAGCCAACGGCCCCGGCGCAGCGTGACGCCCGAACTCGTAGGCGACCAGGCCGGCGTCGGCCAGGCCCGAGTCGCTGATGGTGCCGCCGCCGTTTTCCTCGCTCACGAGCAGCGAGGTCCACCCGAGCTCGGCCCCGCGACGCCAGTAGACCGGGTCGTAGCCGACCGGGTCGTGACGAAGTTCCCGCAAGGTGTCAGGCGGGACCTGCTCGGTCAGGAAACGGTCGGTGGTCTCGCGAAAGAACTGCTGGTCCTCACTCAGGTTCAGGAGCATGAGGCTTCTTCTTGCTCACTCACGTCATTCTCTTTCGTCATCTCGGGCGCGACTGCGTAGTGGACTGTCGGCATGGGTCGTCAGTGTGCAGCGAGGTTAGACGGCGCTCACGACGCCGATGCCGGCAGCCTCGTTGCGAGTGCGCCACTCGTCCTTGGACATTCGGGTGACGTCCACGTCGGGCGTCGAGGCCCGCAGCGCGCGCACGGTCGCTTGCTCCTTGGGTGTGTGCAGGAACGGGTCCCAGCTGTAGAAGCTGCAGGCGTTGTCCCAGGTGATCTTGTGGATCTCGTCGTCCCGGCACCCGGCGTCCTGAAACTCCTTCCAGGCGAACTCGGGTGAGTTGGGCCAAGTGGTGTCGGTGTGCGGGTAGTCGCACTCCCAGGCGATCCCTTCGATGCCGATACGGTCCCGCAGCAACAGGCCGGACGGGTCCGTGATGTAACAGGCCAGGATGTGGTTGCGGAACACCTCGGAGGGGAGCTTGCCGCCGAAGTCGCCGTGCATCCACTCCTGATTCGTGAAGTGCCGGTCGATTCGGTCGAAGTAGAAGGGGATCCAGCCGATCCCGCCTTCCGAGAGGGCGACTTTGAGGTCCGGGAAACGCCGCAGCGTTGGCCCGAACAACAGGTCCTGGGCGGTGATGGCGCTGATCTGACACGCCAGAACCATCAGGTGGTCGACCGGCGCCTCCTCGGGCTTCTGGATCACGTTGAAACCGGCGCCAATGTGCAGCGAGAGCACCATGTTCTCCTCGCTCAGCGCGGCGAGCATCGGGTCCCAGTAACCCGACAAGAAGCTGGGGAAGCCTTGGACGTGGGGCGTCTCGAGGAAGCTGATGGATCGGCAGCCCTTCTTGGCGATGCGCCGGACCTCCGCCACGGCAGCATCGACATCCCACATGGGCACGATGCCGAGCGGAATGAAGCGCCCCGGGTACGCCCCGCACCACTCGTCGATGGCCCAGTCGTTGTACGCCTGGAGCATGACGAGCGCGATCTCCTTGTCCTGCGCCTCGGAGAAGGTCCGCGCGTTCCATCCGGCCATGGTCGGGAAGCACATGGAGCCGAGCACGCCGTTGGCGTTCATGTCGCGAACCCGCTCGTGCACGTCGAAACATCCCGGTCGCAGCTCGGTGTAAGTGCCGGGGTTGAATCCCCATTCCGCCGAAGGCCAGCCCACCGTGGCCGACATCCCGAAGGAGGTACTCGTCTTCTCGCCCTGGAAGACCCAGCGGTCGATGCCGTCCTCGTGGACGACCCTGGGCGCTTCGTCGAGCCATTTCTTGGGCACGTGGTGCTCATACATGTTGGGCGGCTCAATCATGTGGTCGTCGATGCTGACCAGAATCATGTCGTCGAGGTTCATGGTGTGCTCCTCTCGTGATGGAAGGGTGCGGACCGCCTCACGCCGTCCTCACCGGCAGCGTCTCCCAACCCCGCACGGTCGAGGCGTGGGCCCGCTCGGCCTTGTCGTAGTCGACCTCCCACTCAGGGAATCGGTTGAGCACCTCGTCGAGCGCAACGCGCCCTTCGAGCCGGGCCAGCGCAGCCCCGAGGCACAGGTGGATGCCGTAGCCGAACGACTGATGGCGGCCGACTTCCCTGTGGATGTCGAAGCGCTCCCCCTCCGGGAAGTGACGCTCGTCCCGGTTGGCCGAGCCGTTCAGCAGCACCATGACGCTGCCCTCGGGCACCGTCTGCCCGCGCACTTCGACATCCCTGGTCACGAAGCGCGACTGGACCGGCGAAGGCGCTTCATAGCGCAACAGCTCCTCGATGGCGTTGTTGATGAGGGAGCGGTCCGCCGCCAGCTCGGAACGCTGGTCGGGGTGGCGGCCCAGCACCTCGCCGGTGAAGCCGATCAGCCGCGTCGTGGTCTCGTTCCCGGCCCCGGCGAGGAGTCCGACGTAGCCCAGGATCTCCTGGTGATTCAGCGTCCGCCTCGTCCCTGTGACGTCTTCGAACTCCGCGTTCAACAGCTCGGTCATCAGGTCGTCGGAGGGGTGGTCGGCCCGCCAGGTGATGTACTCGGAGAAGACCTCGGACTGGGCATTGGGGTCGTAGTCGGTCTTGGGAGCCTCGCCCTCTTCGAGGCGCAGGCTCTCGTCAAGGTGATCCCGGATCGCCTCCTGGTCGGTCTCGGGGATGCCGAGCAGCATGCCGATGACCCGCATCGGCATGAATTTCCCCAAGTTGGCGATGAAGTCGAAGCCGCCCGACCCGACCAACGGGTCAAGCACCTGCGCGCAGAAGGCGCGCACCTGTGGCTCGAGTGCCTGCATCTTCTTGGGCGTGAACACGCGGGAGAGCAGGCCACGATGGAGATCGTCCGCGGGCGGATCCTCGAAGAGGATCGAACCCGGCGGGATCTCTATATTCGCCTTGATGAGCTCGAGAACCGAGCCGCGACCGGAGATGTAGGTCTTCCAGTCGAGCATGGCCGCGTCGACATCGTCCCACCGGCTCAGTGCGAAAAATTCGTATTTCTCGTTCCAGTACAGCGGGGCCTCGTCGCGCAGTCGCTTCCACACCGGGTACGGGTCGGCATCGATGTCGAAGTCGTAAGGGTCGTAGTAGACCTCTGGCTCGCTGGTGACGGTCACGGTGCGACCTCCCTCGCTAGGCCGCCGGCCACGCCAGCGACTTGACCTCGAGATACTGCTCGAACCCCGCCACGCCGTTCTGGCGGCCGATGCCGCTGTGCTTGTACCCACCGAAAGGCAGGTCGGGCCCGTAGGGAGCCCCGCCGTTGATGCTCAGACCACCAGTGCGAACACGCCTGGCCACGGCGAGCGAACGCTCCACCGAACTCGAGAACACGCCGCCGGACAGCCCGTATTTGGAGTCATTGGCAATGCGGACCGCGTCGTCCTCGTCCTCGAAGGGGATGACGACGAGCACTGGGCCGAAGATCTCCTGCTGGGCGATGGTCATGGAGTTGTCGACGTCGGTGAACAACGTCGGCTCGACCCACCAGCCTTTGGCGAACGCATCGCCCGAGGGGCGCCCTCCCCCGACGGCCAGTGTGGCGCCTTCTGCCTTCCCCTGCTCGATGAGCCCCAGGACGCGTTCACGTTGCTTGGACGAGATGACGGGGCCCATGATCACGTCGGGCCGCTGCGGATCGCCATAGGGCACCGCGGCGAACAATCCCTTCAACATTTCGACGCCTTCTTCATAGCGGGAGCGCGGCAGGAGCATGCGGGTCTGAATGGCACAGCCCTGTCCGGCGTGGAAACAGGCGCCCATGCCCATGAGGGTGGCGAAACCGAGGTCGGCGTCCTCGAGCACGATGGTGGCCGACTTGCCGCCCAACTCCAAGAAGGTGCGTTTCATGGTGGCGGCACCCTTCTCCATGATGCGCTGGCCCACCGCCGTCGATCCCGTGAACGAAATCATGTCGATCTTCGGCGAAAGCGTGAGTTCCTCACCGATGAGGTGATCGGACGACGTCACGATGTTGACAACCCCCGGCGGGATGTCGGTCTGCTCGGCGATGAGGCGACCGAGGAACGTAGCGTTCCACGGCGTGTCGGGGGCAGGCTTCAGCACGACGGTGTTACCGGTCGCCAAGGCCTGGCCCAGCTTGTTCGAGGTCACCTCGAAGGGGAAGTTCCACGGGACGATGGCGCCGACCACGCCAACGGGCTCCCGCCAGATACGGCGCGAGTCCAGCGAGCCCTGCAGGTTGATGGCGTCGGGTAGCACCGTCTCCCACTCGAACTCGTCGATCGCCTTGGCGGGCCAGGACAGCGCGTCGGCCAGCGGTGCATCGAGTTGCGGGCCATTCGTCGTCATCCGGGGGCAGCCAACTTCGAGGATGAGCTGCTCGCGCAGCTCCTCCTGCTCGGCCTGCAGCGCCTCGTGGAGCTGCTCGAGACAACGCTTGCGAAATGCGTGATTGGTCGACCAGTCGGTCTCATCGAAGGCTCGCCGCGAGCCGTCGATGGCCCGCTGCATTTCGGCGGTCGAGGCGTCGGCGACCTGGCCGATGACCGCCTCCGTCGCTGGATTCACGTTGTCGAACGTCTTGCCCGAATCGGCGTCGACGAGCTTGCCGCCGATGAGCATCCTCTGCTCGGGGTTGACCTTCGCTGCGTCACTCACGGTCGTCATCCTCTCGTCGTCCGGATCACCCAGGTCACGACGGCGGGCGGTGTCGGCAACGACACGGAATGCCACAGACTCGTGCCTGGGAAGCCTCTGCTCGGGAGGGTATCTGACTTTGACGTCGCCGTCAAAAACAGCAGTATGATGCCCGGCTTCGGCGCCCGCCCGGCTGACTGATGCCAGAGTGTGGGCTTTCGGCCCCTTGAGCAGAATCGAGACCCGATGTTCACCATCGCCGCCTTCGTCGACGCCCTGACCCTCGAAGAGGTCGGCACCGACCGTTACCGGGCCGACAGCCTGAGCTCCACCCACGGAGTCGTCTTCGGTGGGCAGCTTCTGGCGCAGTCCGTGATGGCGGGGCTCAACGGCCAGGACGGGAAGTCGGTCAAGACGATCCACACCGTCTTCGCACGTGGGGCCAACCCCGAGGCACCCCTCCAGATTGCCGTCGATCGCATGCACAGCGGGCGTTCCGTGGCCAGCAGCACGGTCACCATCAGCCAGGGCGACACCTTGGTCACCCGATCGCTCGTGCTCCTCAGCGCCGATGAGCCCGACGTGATCCGCCACGCCGACACGCCGCGCTCCATGACCTCTCCCGACAAGGCGGCGGGCACGGTACGGGGCGAAGGCGTCTGGGAGATCCTCATCGTCGACGACATCGACATCAGCGATCCCGAACTGATAGGCCCCCCCGAGCTCGATGCCTGGGTGCGGTTCGTCGACGCGCCCGATGATCCGGCCATCGATCAGGCCCTCGTTGCCTACTCCACCGACGGCTTTCTGATCGGGACAGCCATGCGTCCCCATGCCGGGGTCGGGCAAGCCCAGGCTCACGTGACCCTCTCGACCGGGGTACTCAGCCACACGCTCACGTATCACGAGCGCTGCCCTGCGGCCGAGTGGCACCTGCTGCAGCAACGGAGCTCGTACGCTGGGAACGGCCGGAGCTACGGCCAAGGCGACATCTTTCGCCGTGACGGGCAGCTTGCCGCCTCCTTCGTCCAGGACGCCATGATCCGAGCCCGCTCCGGGAAGGCCGGGGCGCTCTGACCGCGAGAGTTCAGCCGGCGTGCAGCTGAGCCAGCTGACGGGCCAACCAGTCATCCATGTCGTGCATGGCCAGCTGCACGGCGGCGGCACCCGGCACCAGGAGGTACGCGTGGGGCAGCCCGGCGATCACGTGGAGCTCACAAGGCACCCCGGCCTGATTCAGACGCTGCGCATAATCGATGTCCTCGTCGCGAAAGCCGTCGATGGAGCCCACGACCACACAGGTCGGAGGGAGCCCGGACAGATCGGCCTCCCGAGCTGGGGCCGCATAAGGGGGGACTTCATCAGAGCCGTACAGGTCGCCGAGATAGGACCGCCAACCGAACTCGTTTGACTGCTGGCCCCACACGTAAAGACCCTCCGACCGGATGGAGGGCGTCTGCCGGCGATCATCGAGCATCGGGCAGTCGAGGAGGACGAAGGCCAGCGGGACCTCGTCGCGGTCACGCGCCAGCAGCGCAAGCGCAGCGGCGAGGCCACCGCCGGCGCTGAGCCCGTAGACGCCGATGCGGTCCTTGTCGATGCCGAGTTGAGCGGCGTTCTCGTGGGTCCAACGCAACGCCGCGTAGCAGTCGTCGAGCGGTCCCGGATACGGCGTCTCGGGGGCGAGGCGGTACTCGACGGACACGCCGACCACTCCGAGGCCGGGACACCACCGATCGAGCAACGGGCTGTCCATGTCGTAGGAGCCGATCACATAGCCGCCCCCGTGAATCGTGACAATGGCGGGCAAGGACCCCGCCGCGTCCTTGGCTCGATGCACACGCACCGCGACGGGAGGGTCACCAGGCACCTGGTGCTCGGTGCGCACGACGGCGTCGGAGAGGTCCGGGGAGGCGAAGGAGGCAGAGCGCATGGCGGCGACGCCAGCGGCGTCGACGGCGGGTAGCTCGAACGCGTCGAGCACTGGACGCAGCTCCGGATCGAGCAGGTTCTCGACGTTGACGACTGTGCTCATGGCAGCACCCCCCCTCCCCCGTGGATGGCGGCGACCAGGCCGCCGTCGACGGGGAGATCGATCCCGCTGATGAAACTCGCCTCGTCGGAGAGGAGGAAGACGGCCCCAGCCGCCACCTCCTCGGGAAGGCCCTCCCGATGCATGGGCGACATGTCGACGAGCATGGCACTCGTGTCACGAGCCTCCGCTTCCTGGCGTCCCATCGGCGTATCGATCATGCCCGGGGTGACCGAGCAGATACGCGTGCCAACCTGGCCGAAGCGCACCGCCTCGCGCCGCACGAGGCGGTGCACGCCACGCTTGCTCCACGTGTAGGCCATCCCGGGGTCCTCGATCTCAGGACCTACCGCTTCACGGATCTTCTCGAGGAATCCGTCGGCCAGCGGGTCGTCGAGAACGGCGTCGGGAGGGAGGTGGCCCTGGTCCAGCGCGAGCAACGCGGCCACTGATGCGAAGCAGACGACCGCCGTCTCGGGCACCGCCAACGTCCGGCAGGCCTCGACAAGCCGCGCCGTGCCGATCAGATTGACGGTGAGGATCTCCCGCCAGTCCGCCATGGTCGGCGACAGTCCGGCTGCATGGGCCATGGCCCGCAATGGGCCGAGTTCGGCCACCCGGCCGCCGAGACGGGTGATTCCGACGGGATCCTTTACGTCGAGGACAAAAGGTTCCAGCTGCGCGCGATGACCGGCGGCCGCCAACATGTCCGCCTGCGTGGCCAACAGCACCTCGTCCCGATCCACCAGCACGAGGACGTCGACCATGTCCGCCAGGCCTGCGGCACACGCCGCGCCCATGCCGCGGGCCGCTCCCGTCACGATGCCGACTGTCATGCGCAGACTTCCCCTTTTTCTTGACGATCGACCGGGACGTTACTTCGGCCTCAAACGCCGACGTCCGGCTGCGCCGGGTGGCGAGAACGGATCACGCCGGGTTGGGCTCGATCCGCAGCGCTGTCGCAGGCGATGTGGCGACCGTGGCGTTCTCCACCTCCGCGCCGCTCCGGTTGATGGCCCGCTCGTCCGTGCCGAGATAGCTGGCGATGACCCGGGGGTTGTCACGCACGTCGGCCGGTGCGCCCTCAGCAATGACCTTCCCGGCCTCGAGGCAGTACACACGATCGCTGATACCCATGATGAGTGGCATGTCGTGCTCAATGAGGAGCACTGAAGCGTCGAGTTGTCGCCGCACGGTCACGATGAGCGGACCAAAGGCCTCGGTCTCACGTTGGGCCAGCCCCGCTGTGGGCTCGTCGAGACAGAGGACCTTGGCATCGAGGGCAAGCAGTCCCGCCAGCTCGACGACCCGCCGCGTCCCCGTGGAGAGGTCGGCGATGTAGTGGTCCCGGTACGATCCCAGGCCGAGCAGATCAACCAGGTCGCCCACGGCGGCGCGATCGTGCCGGCTCCGCCGCGTCGCTGAAGGCAGGGCAAGCGCGGTGGAGGGCATCCCTGTCTCTTTCTTCCCCTCCAGCGCCACCAGCAACGTCTGCGTCACTGTCAACTCGGGGAACAGGGTGGCCGATTGGAACGTCCGGCCGAGGCCCAGCCCGGCGCGGTAGGCCGGCGCTCTGTCGCCGATCTCTTGATCGCCGAGCCGCACGGACCCCGATGCGGGGACGAAACCCCCGATCGCGTTCATGAGCGTCGACTTGCCGGCTCCGTTGCTGCCGATGAGCCCGACGATCTCGCGTTCGCTCACGCTGACCGTCGCGCCGTCGACCGCGACGTTCCCGCCGAAAGCGACCCGGAGATCGGAGACCGCCAGTGTCGGCACCCCGGCCTCTCGGTGCTCGGGCTCCGGCAGGGCGACCTTGGCGGGCGGGCGCGCCGTGACCGGCGCGACGTCCTTGCCGAAGCGCCGGTCGGCCCAGTTCAAGACCGCGTCGCGCGCGTCGTAGGCGACCTGCATGAGGCCGCGTGGGAAGTACAGCAAGACCGCCAGCAACCCGATGCTCGAGGTGAGCAACCCGAGGACCTGGTTGTTGGGAGCGAGTGCCGGAATACCGATGACCCAGACTGCGCCGATGACAGCGGCCGTCACCGAGCCCATCCCACCGATGACCACCATGGCCACGAGGCTCAACGAGACATCGACGATGAAGAAGCTCCCTGGTCCACCGAACGCGACATTGGAATAGGCGCCGCTCAGCAATGCGCCGCCCATGCCGGCCAGCGCTCCCGCAATGGCGAAGGCGCGGATCTTCTCCCAGACCGGTCGGACCCGGTAGGCGGAGGCTGCGTTCTCGTTGTCGCGTACCGCCATGATGGAGCGACCGATGCCGCTGTCCCTGAACCGGTTGGCGATCAGGAGCACCACGGCCAGAACGACGAGAACGATGTAGTAGTACGCGCGCTGGCCCGGGAAGGAGAGAGAGAAGAGCTTGCCGGGAACGAACGGAAGGTCGGACCCGTCCTGCGAGGCACCGCTCAGAATCCCCAGACTGAAGAAGTACTGCTGCGCCGCCAATGCAAAGACGAAGGTGACGACGGCAAGATAGAGACCTTTCACACGGAGCGAGCTCAACCCGAGGATCATGGCGAGCACCGCCGAGCCGGCGGTCGTGGCCACGATGGCCAGCCAGAAAGGCACGCCTCCTTCCACCAGGCGGGCGGCGAACAGCGCCCCGAGTCCTGCGAACGCCATCTGCCCGAGCGAGAGCTGGCCCAACCAGCCGGTGAGGACCGTCAGCGAGGTGGCGCAGATGGCGAAGGCCAGCACCTCTGTGAAGGTCTGCTGCGTCGACGGCTGGGTGAAGATCAGCGGCAGGACGATGGCGATTGCCCCGAGGAGGAAGATCCCGCTCTTGTTGATGTTGCGGGCCCACCGGGAGGACTGCAGCCGTTCGGGGATCGGGCGGGCTCTGGGGGTGAACGCGAAGACCTCGCTCTCGTCGGTCCGCTCCCGGTTGAAGAGGACCGCCACCACCACGATGATCAAGAGCAGCAGGTTGATCAGACCCGGTTGATCGATGAAGTTGAAGTTCACGATGCTCTGCAGCAGGCCGATGGCGACGCTGGCGACGATGGTGCGGCTGAACGAGGTCATGCCGCCGATCACGGCGGCCACCAGCGCCAGTGACAGGGTCTGCGGGCCGAGCGTGGTCAGGTCGCCGGCGGCGCCGCTCTGGCCGGCGATGAGGATGACCGAGAGCGTGGACAGTGCCGCTGCCAACGCCCACACCAAGGTCGAGACCATCTTCGGGCTGATGCTCGACAAGCGTGCAAGGCGGGGGTTGCTGGCGCAGGCTTTCACCGTCCGGCCCAGCGTCGTGCGCTCGAGGAACCACGTCAACGCAATGAGGGTGATGGGCACGATGACGAGGATGGAGACGTCTGATCCGCGCACCGTGACACCGGCCACCGTCCAGGTGCCGCTGATCGCACTCGGGTAGTGAATTGCGATGGCGGTCGGCGTCGGGATCTTTATAGCGATGGCGGCGGCAAGCTGCGACACACCGATGGTGGCGACGAGCACCACGACACGGGGCGATTTGCGGAGCCGGCGGATGATGGCCAGGTCGACGACGGCCCCGAAGGCCAGGCCCAGAACCAGGGCGACGGCGAGGCCGACCCAGAACGGCACGTGATACTGGACGACGAGCAGCGACAGCACGGCGGCGCCGACGACGCCCATGTTGCCGACAGCGAAGTTGATGATCCGGGTGGCGCGGTAGACCAGCACCACACCCACGGCGATCACCGCGATCCCGAGTCCCTGGACGATGCCATCGAAGATGATCTGGCTGTTCAGCCATGTCACCGCCAGCATCACGTGCCCTCCTGGCCCCCGAGAAACACCGCGCGCGCCAGGTCGTCCCGTTCCATCAGATCCCGGATCTGCCCTTCGAAGCGCACGCGTCCCTTCTCGAGGAAGACGGCCCGGTCGGCGATCGCCGCCGCCACGTTCAGCGACTGTTCGACGATGATGAGCGTCTCGCCGGCCGCTTTCAGACCGTCGATCACCTCAATCAGCTCCTGGACGATGATCGGGGCCAGACCCAGCGACAGCTCATCGATCATGAGAACGGCGGGGTCGTGGAGCATGGCGATGGCCAACGCCAGCATCTGCTGTTGTCCCCCCGACAGCGAGTCAGCCCGCTCGGTGCGGCGATCCTGCAACGCAGGGAAGAGCTCGTAGACACGGTCAGTCCGCCGGCGCAGCTCGGCCTTGTCGGATCGGTACACGAAGCCACCCATTTCGAGATTCTCCGCCACCGTCATCGGACCGAAGATGCCCTTCCCGCCCTGAAGGAGGTGGATGCCGAGCCGGGAACGCTGTTCAGGCGTGGTGTAGGTGATGTCCCGGCCATGAAGCCGCACGACCCCGCGCTCCGGCACCTCCAGGCCCGACGCGACATTGAGCGCCGTCGACTTCCCTGCGCCGTTGGTCCCGAGGAGAGCCAGTACCTCGCCTTTTCGCACCTCGAAATTGACGCCGAAGAGGATCTGGACGTGGCCGTAGCTGAAGTCGACGTTGCTCACCTGGAGGACCGGGATCGACTCGGGGTCGGCCTCCTGTCGGCGGTGCTCCTCGAGCTCTTCCTGCAGCTCGACGACGACGAGGGACAGGTCGTTGCGGATGTAGTGGGCGCTCCGGATGATCATGACGGCCCCGAAGATCGTCGAGGGGATCATGATGATGAGGACGGTGGCGCGGATGCCGACGATGCTGTCGAGCAGCGCCGCCAGAACAGCTCCTCCGGTGGCCCCGATGAAGAACACGTAGATCCCGCCCACCGCGCCGACCATGCCGCGGAGGCGGTACGGGGCCACCGACGTCAGCACCGGGGCGATCATGGAGAACCCGGTCAGGAGGAGGACGCCGCTCGGCACGCTGAAGACGGCCCAGAGCACGGCATTGGGCATGAAGTACTGAATGGGGACGATCAGGGCGACGGGCAGGACGACCTTGCCGATGAGCGCAAGGGCCTTTGCCGGATCCTTCCGGTAGAGGCGGTCGTAGTAGCGGCCAACGAGGGGTAGTGCGATCAGCACCCCCGCGCTACCGATGGTGCCGACGATGCCGCGCTGGAAGGCATCGAGCCCGTACCGCTGCTTGAGATAGAGGTTGCCCAGCACGGGGCCGGTGAAGAGCCCGAAGCCGATGGCCGAGAAGGCGATGAGGACTGTTTTGATGGTGCGGATGCGCATGACGCGCTCGAACGCGGCCTCGAAAGACGGCGCGGCCGGAGGCGTGTCGCCGAGCAGGTCGCCGAGCACGTCCTTCTTCTCGAACTGTCCGCGGGGCGGCTCCGGAATGCGGAAGGCGAAGACTGCGACCAACAGGACGGGGACGGCCAGGATGTAGAAGGCCCAGCGCCAGCCGTTTGGGCCTCCCACCTCGGTCGCGATGAGGCCCACCAGCAGCGGGCTGGCAGCGAGAGCCAGGCCCTGGCCCATGCCCATGGCGGCGTACAGCCGGCCCCGCACGTTGATCGGGTAGGTGTCGGCCAACAACGAACCATGGACACTTTGGGTGCTCGACTGGGAGATGCCGGCGCCGAAGCGGGCCAGGAAGAAGACGAAGATATTGATGGCAAACCCGGTGGCGGCAACCATCAGCCCGAACACGAGAGTGGCCCAGCCAATGATGGGTGGGCGCCGGTAGCGGTCAGCCAACCAGCCCATCGGCAGGATGCCCAGGACGAGGAATCCGCCCGTGATGCCCGCCACGAAGGTGATGGCACCGGTGGAGACGTGGAAGGACGACTGGATGTTGGGCGAGAGGACAGCGAGCCCGGAGCTCTGGAGGTTGTCCAGCGTGACGATGATGGCCAGGACGACGAAGGCTCGTGCCCCCGCGGTGCGCAGCCCCTCGCGCAGTGAGATCTGATCCTCCCCCGCCCCAGGGAGCATGTCCTCCGGGAAAAGGAACTCCGGCATGGCTTCGGCTGCCAACTGCCGCTCGGCGGCCGAATCGACCACCAGGTGCGCCAGATCGGCCGCGCTCAGTTCGTCGGAAGCGCGAGGGCCCGCATCGTCTCCGAGCGTCGGCTCACTCATCGAATGCTCGCTCTCCCGCCTCGGCCCCGCCCTGAGCAGTAGCACGCACGGTGCGACTGCTCGCAGGGCTGGGGCCGATCAGGATCACGACCCCTAGCTTGACGCAGGAACGAGCGTCTCGCTCGTGGGGCTGTACTTGTAGATGGTGATCGGGCCTATTGCATAGGGCTGATTTGGGCCGAACGAGACCGTGCCGATGCCGGGAATGTCGGCGTTCTTCAGCGCATAACCGGCCTTGGTGAAACTGGCCGTGGTCAGGTTCTTCCCCGCCCCAGTCGCGATGTCATCGAACAGCGCAAGGTACTGGCAGGCTTCGAGGATCGCTTCGTACGACGTGTCCGTGGTGTTGCCGGCTCCCGGACTGGTGGGGTTGACCGGCGCCGTCATCGGGTCGGACGGGTATGCCTTGTGGTAGTCGGCGGCACACTTCTTGATTGCCGGATCCTTCCACTGCTGGTAGTTCGACGGCGCCGCGAGCGCAGACAGTGTGTACTTCAGGTACGGGTTGGCACCCTTGGTGGACTCCACGTACGAGAGCAGTGATGACTGGCTCGTGGCGATGTAAGGCGGCTTGTAGTTGCTCTGGTTGTCGAGCTGCGCCCGGGGCCATGTCGTCGAGCCCGAGCCACCGACGCCGATCACCAGGTTCACCCCCGCACTCTGGAAACGCTGGGAGATCGACTGCACCTCCTGGTCGGATGCCACGGCGTCGGTCGCCTGCACACTGTCCTCTGCCGTCAGCGCGACCGGGATCCCCAACTTCTTCAGCGCCGCTTGGTCCACCTTCACCTCAGGCGCGTCCGAGTCGGCGCCGTAGAAGAGCGCCACCTTCTTGCCCTTGAAGTAGCCAGCCTTCTTGAAGGCGGCGAACTGGAGCGGATCGAAGTTCGCCGCGGGAGGGATGAGTGTGAAGTCAGGCGCCACGGGGCCCGACACCGGTTCCGGCAACGATCCGGCGATGACCGAGGTCTGGTGGGTCTGTTGGTAACACGTCGGGAAAACCGGCGAGATGGAGGCGAAGACGTGGTCGTCCTCGGTCAGCTGGGTGCACGAAGATGTGGCGTCGGCCGGCACTGCCGGATTCATCTCCACCGAGCTCAACACGAGTTTGCGCCCATTGATCCCTCCCTTCGCATTGATGTCTTTGATCACGGACTGGTACGCGTCGGGAAAGTTGCCGTCATCGATCGTGACGCCAAGGCTCTTCAACGCCTGGAAGTTCACGTACGGCAGGCCGACAGCGATCGTCTTCGCAGTGACGCCCTGATCGGCCGGGCTCGCCGCCCCGGCCGCGGGACTGACGGCAAGCGTCGATCCCAGCACTGTCACGAGGGCCGCTGCTCCGGCCCAGATTGATGTTCGGGTGCCCATGGCCCCTCCTTTTCGGGTGCGCCCCTCTTGGGGCTGCCTCCCGACTCTTCCCCCTACGGATTGGATGTTGTGCGACATGATTGCTCCCTAACTCCCGCTCGCGACGTCGGGTACCAGCACTGCGCAACGGCGCGGCAGGTCAGCCGACGAACGCCCGATAAGAATTTCGTAGGAACCGGCGTCGACCTGCCATCCCCGGGCACGGCGCGGTGTCGGCGGGGAGAGGAAGTTGAACATCTCGGGGACCAAAGCCTGGACCTCGCGCCAGTCGTCCTGGCCCGGGTCCCAATAGGCGAAGGCACGATCGTCGAGCACGAGCTCCACCGCCGCAGTCTCGCCCGGGTCGAGCCAGACCTTGGCGAAGGCCTTGAGCTCCTTCGGCGGGCGCGCCAGGCGCGATGTCTCCGGCGCGACATAACACTGCACGACCTCTGAGCCGGCGCGGCTCCCCACATTTGTCACGGGAACGCTCACCGTGACCGTTCCCCCTGAACGGTGGGTCATGGTCGACAACGTCGGCTCTCCCAGATCGAACGAGGTGTAGCTCAGGCCGTGGCCGAACGCGAACCGGGCGCGATCGCGTTGTGCTCGTAGCCGCGGTACCCCATGAACAGGCCTTCGCCGTACCGCAACTCTCCGTTCTCGCCGGGGAAGTTCGCGTGGGAGGGCGCGTGCTCCAGTCGGATCGGGAGCGTGGTGGGCAGGCGGCCCCCGGGCTCTGCGGCGCCGACGAGCACGTCCACCAATCCCCCTGCCATCTCCTGGCCCCCGAACCAGCACTGCAGCACGGCGGCGACGTCCTCCGCCCATTCCATGTCGACCGGCGCCGCCGCATTCACCACGACCACCGTCCGGCCGTTCACTGCGGCGACCCGCTTGACCAATTCGGCCTGACGACCGGGCAAGGCCAGGGTCGTCCTGTCGCGTCCTTCCGTCTCCGTCTCGGCAGACGTTCCGATACAGACGATGGCGACATCCGCCTCGCCGGCAGCAACCACCGCCCGTTCCAGCAGCGCCTCGCTGTCGGGAGTCCGAAAGCCCACCCGGAAGCCGGCCAGGCTCGTGTCGCTGAAGGCGTATTCCACGACGAAGTCGACGGGCACGTCCTTCTCGAAGTGGACGTCGGTGAGAAGGTCTTGGCTCGCCTGGCCGAAGAAGTCTTTGCCGCCTGACGGGGGACGATTGGTGAACCCGTCCAGCACGACCTCGTCATTGACCAAGAGCCGGGCCAGGCCCGCCTGGGCGAGTGCCAGCTGGAAGACTCCGGTCTCCTCCGGCACCACGGTCCCTCCGACGCGCATGGACCAGGCGCCAGCCGAGAGGTCGAAGCCCAGGCCGATCTTCATCATCCGGAGTTCGTCGAGGAGCTGGGTCTCGATCGCAGGACCCTCGAGCGCCAGGCCGGCGTAGGTCTCCGCCACGAAGCCGCCCGGCGCGCGGAGAACCGCACCGCCCACGACCGTCGGCGACATGGAGGGCTCGCACCCTCGCTCGTAGACGAGCGCGTGGTCGGGACCAAGGGCCCGCGCCAGCGCGTCGACGACGCTGTCCACGTGGTGCGGCGTCACCTGCGCCGACCCACCCCCCATGATGGTGGGCGTGAGGGCGGGCGCGCCCAGCACTGCAACGCGAGCAGCACCAAGCGGAAGAACCCCGTCGTTCGAAAGCAACACCGTCGCCTCGGCTGCGGCGCGACGGAGCAACGCCACATCGCCTGGCCCCGGCTCTTTGGGAGCCGGCGCGGAAGCGGGTGTGTCAAGAGCCCCGATACGGTCGAAACCCCCGAGGAGGCGGGCGACGGCGGCGTCGAGGTCCGCCTCGTCGACGTCGCCCTTCTTGACGGCGTCGACGACGGTCGCACCCAGACCGCGGGCCGGTCCGGGCATCTCCAGGTCGAGCCCGGCACCGAGGGACAGCGTTGTGTCGGTGACCGCGAACCAGTCGGTCATCACCAGACCTTCGAATCCCCATTCGTCGCGCAGGATGCCAAGCAGGAACTCGAGCGCGCTGCGTCAGCCAGCGCCCGTTCAGCCGGTTGTAGGCCGTCATGACGGCGAGCGCCCCGCCCTCGGTGACGGCGAGCTCGAAAGGAACGAGGTAGAGCTCGCGGAGTGAGCGCTCGTCGATGACCGAGCTGATCGAGGCCCGCTCGAACTCGGCCTCATTGCCCACGAAGTGCTTCACAGTGGCGAAGACGCCTTCGGACTGGACGCCCCGCACGTACCCGGCGGCAAGGCGCCCCGACAACAGTGGGTCCTCTGAGTAGCACTCGAAGTTCCGGCCGGCCAACGGTGAGCGGTGCAGGTTGACCGTCGGAGCGAGCAGCCCCCGGCAGCCGCGATCACTGGCTTCCCTTCCGACGAGGGCGCCCAGCTCCTCGACCAGCGCCGGGTTCCATGTCGCGCCGAGGGCCGACCCGCACGGGATACAGATGGAGGGGTCGCTCCCCATGCCCGGGAGCGAATTTCCCCTGGCGCCGTTCGGACCGTCGGTCACACGGACCTTGGGAATGCCGACCCGCTCGACGGCAACCGTGGACAACATGTCCTCTCCCGAAGTGAGAGCGGCCTTCTCCTCAAGCGTCAGCAAGTCAACCAACGCTTTGACATCCGTCAATTCACTGCCCCCGTACTCGCACTCTGATATGACGAGAATGTGATTTTTGAGGACTATAAGAAATTCTCGGTCCCAACGCAAGCGTACCGATCGGTCCAAGCCCGTCGTGAGCCGGGCGCCGCTCCATGGAGAAGACAAGGCAGCGCCCCTGGGTCGGATCTGACGTCTTCCGCAGCTGACCAGGTGACACGCGCGTGGGACCTCGATCAGCCGGTGCTCGGGCGGGCGGCCTTTTGACGCCGCACCGAGGCGGCGGGTCCAATGACCCCGTGGCGAGCGACGCGGGTGATCGGGAGGGACGTCGCCGCTCGACGCAGACACGCGGCGCTCCATTCGGGGAGAACGCCGGGGCGGACGAGCACAGCCGGCAGCCCCGGGGCGACCTGCGCCGACAACAGATTATTGACGCAGCGGTCGAGCTCTTCGCCTCCAAGGGGTACCGCGGCACGGGAGTGTCCGCACTGGCCGACCGAGTGGGGATGACGGCAACGGGACTGCTCTACTACTTCGGCACGAAGGAGCGCCTGTTGCGTGAGGTGGTGGCCGAGCGTGACCGCATGGAGGCGATCGATCCAGACCGGACCTTCCCGCTGCAGCTGACGCTCTCGAGCTTGCGCGACATCGGGCGGCACAACGTCGAGACCGCCATCCTCACTCGGCTCTATCTGGTCCTCGGCATCGAAAGCCTCGACGGCGACGACCCGCTACACGACTTCTTCGTCGAACGATATGAGACCGGCCGCCAGTTCGTGCGCGCGTTGCTCAAGGACGAGAAGGCGAAAGGGCGCGTTCGCCAAGACGTCGATGTCGATCAGATCGCCCTCGAGGTGGTCGCCACGATCATGGGCACTGAGTATCAATGGTTCACTGATCCCGGCCGGGTCGATTTGGCGGGAGCGATGGAGACCTACTTCGACCAGTTGATCGAACGACTCGCTCCCTGATCCATCTGTGCCCGGCGGCAAATGAATGTCGACCAGTAGGGTCGCGCTGCGACCGGTCGACCAAGGAGGACGCGCATGTCAGAGGAACTCGGTGCCGCCGGTCTGCGCTTCGAACGTGAGGGAGCGGTCGCCTGGTGCGTGATCGACCGTCCCGAAGCTCGGAATGCCTTTACCCCGGCCATGTACTTCGGCATCAAGCGAGCGGTCGGTATCGTCAACGCAGATCCTGAGCTGGCTGCGCTCATCATCACCGGGACTGGTGACGTCTTTGCTCCGGGTGGGGATCTCGGTGGCCGCTCGGACCCCGGCGACGAGCCCACGCCCGACAT
This sequence comes from uncultured Acidimicrobiaceae bacterium, assembly GCA_963850185.1. Taxonomy (GTDB): domain Bacteria; phylum Actinomycetota; class Acidimicrobiia; order Acidimicrobiales; family RAAP-2; genus Bog-473. Next base: position 206,655 of record CAWKKE010000014.1, on the reverse strand, counting down.
CGGGCACGACATCCTGCCCTTCCTGACCATCCGCGACAGCCGCGCCCCGGTGGTGGCCGCCGTCAACGGGATCTGCCAGGCCGGCGGCCTCCTCATCGCCATGCTGGCCGACATCGCCGTGGCGAGTGACCGGGCCACATTCCGGGTTCCGGAGCTGCTGCGCGGGATCCCCGATGCCACCTACGCCGCCGTCCTCCCCGCCCACGTCGGTCTCGCCGTGGCGCGCGACCTCCTCCTGTCGGCCCGGCGCTTCGACGCCGTCGAGGCACAGCGGATCGGCGTGATCTCACGCCTGGTACCGCACGAGCAACTCCGTGACGCCGCGCTGCAGGCAGCCAAGGAGATCCTGCAGACCCCGCCCATGGCGCGCATGCACGTGAAGCGGATGCTCAACGAGCGCTACGGCCTCATCGACTACCAGACGATGTTCTGGGCTCTTGCAGAGTCTCCCGAGCCGCGCGAGGGGATGCTCGCCTTCATGGAGAAGCGCGCGCCGAGCTGGGTCCCCGACGAATTCGCGTAGGCGGACGGACTACGCCGTCACCGCGCGCAGACAGAATGTGGTGACACGCTCCACCTCGGTGCGCGTCGGCTGCGCCTCGCGCCAGAGGCAGTCCGAGAGCAAGCCCAACGTCGCGTGGGCGGCCAGTGCCGCATCGAGCTGGGGCGTCGCGCTGCCGAGCGTGGTGAACGGTTCGCGCAGGAGGGACGACACCGGCGCGCTGGCGAAATGCCGCCCGGCGGCCGGACCCCCGCCCAGCGCGCTGGCGTTCCACAGCACCGCGAGCGTCGTGGCGGCGATGTCCTTGTCCGCCTGCGAAAGCACACCGCGCACCCAGCGCCGAACCTGGCCCTCCGGTGACCCCTCCTTCGCCATCTGGTAGGCCAGGTAGCTCTGCAGCCGCTCGCCCCCGTCTTCGAGAATGGCCGTGACCAGGGCGTCCTTGGATCGGAAGTGCCGGTAGAAGGCCTCGTTCGACAGCCCCGCCTCGGCGACGATGTCAGCCACGCGCGGCCGTGACGAGGTGCCGCAGCGCCGTATGACCTCGAGCGCAGCATCGAGCAGGCGCCGGACCTCGCTGGCGTACTGGTCCTCCCGCTTGGCCAGGGTGCGCCGGACGATGCGACCGGCGACGTCGCCCGGCGGCGAGGTTGGTATTGCGTTCTTGATAGTCAGAATCATATTCTGAATCCCGACCGAGGGAGGGTTGCCCATGGCGTGGGACTTCGAAACGGATCCTGAGTACCAGGAGAAGCTCGACTGGGTTGACCAGTTCGTGCGCGAGGAGGTCGAGCCGCTCGACCTCGCGTTTCCGCACATGCAATTCGTGCCGCTGGAGGGGAAGCGCCGTGAGGCGATCGACCCGCTGAAGGAAGAGGTACGGCGCCAGGGCCTGTGGGCCACCCACCTGGGACCGGAGCTGGGCGGGCAGGGCTTCGGCCAGCTGAAGCTGGCGCTGCTCAACGAGATACTGGGCCGTTCGCAGTGGGCGTCCGTCGTGTTCGGCTGCCAGGCCCCTGACACCGGCAACGCGGAGATCATCGCTCACTACGGGACCGACGAGCAGAAGGAGCGCTATCTCATGCCCCTGCTCAACGGAGAATGCTTCTCGAGCTACTCCATGACCGAGCCGCACGCCGGCGCCGACCCGACGCTGTTTAAGACGCAGGCGGTCAAGGACGGCGACGAGTGGGTCATCAACGGCTGGAAGTACTTCTCGTCCAACGCCAAGACGGCATCGTTCCTGATCGTCATGGCCGTGACCAACACCGACGTCAGCCCGTACAAGGGCATGTCGATGTTCCTGGTGCCGACGGACACGCCCGGCGTGAACATCGTCCGCAACGTCGGCCTCTTCGGCGAACCGGTCAACGAGGGCTCGCACGCACTGATCCACTACGAGGACGTGCGGGTACCCGAGGAGGCCCTCTTGGGCGGCGAGGGCCAGGCGTTCGTCATCGCACAGACGCGTCTCGGTGGTGGGCGCATCCATCATGCCATGCGGACGATCGGCATGGCCCAGAAGGCCATCGACATGATGTGCGAACGCGCGCTCAGCCGAGAGACCGCAGGCAGCAAGCTGGCCGACAAGCAGTTCGTGCAGGGCTACATCGCCGACTCCTACGCCCAGCTGATTCAGTTTCGGCTCTTCGTGCTCTACACCGCGTGGGAGATCGACAAGTACAACGACTACAAGCGGGTGCGCAAGGACATCGCCACGGCGAAGGTGGTCATGCCCACGGTGCTGCATGACATCGCCTGGCGCGCCATGCAGATTCACGGTGCGCTCGGGACCACCAACGAAATGCCCTTCATGGGCATGGTCCACGGAGCCGCCGTGATGGGGCTGGCCGACGGCCCGACCGAGGTCCACAAGGTCACCGTCGCCCGCCAGGTGCTGCGCGACTACAAGGAGAGCGACGACATCTGGCCCACCCAGTGGCTCCCCAAGAGGCAGGAAGCGGCTCGGGCAAAGTACGGGCAGTACATGGAGCTGGAGGTAGGGAACCTGTGAGCCTGATCGAAGAACCCCTCGGGGACGAGCCGACGATCGCCGACGTCGACAAGTTGACGGCCTGGCTCGATGCGCAGGGACTCGGGACCGGGGCGCCGCTCGAGCACCGCTACATCTCGGGGGGAAGCCAGAACGAGATCTACGAGCTGCGCCGGGGCGATCTGCACGGCGCCATGCGCATTCCTCCGATGAGCGCGCCGGCGTCACGCGACGACGGCATCGTGCGGGAGTGGCGCATCATCGAGGCGCTGACCGGGACGAACGTGCCCCACACCGACGCGATCGCCGTCTGCACCGATCAGTCGGTGCTGGGCCGGACCTTCTACATCATGGGCTTCGTCGACGGCTGGTCCCCAATGTCCACGCGACGCCAATGGCCGGCGCCCTTCGACACCGACCTCGAGGCGCGGCGCGGACTGGCCTTCCAGCTCGTCGAGGGGATCGCGCTGCTGGGCAACGTCGACTGGGAGGCCAAGGGGCTCGCCGACCTGGGCCGGCCCGAGGGCTTCCACGAGCGTCAGGTGGACCGCTGGACGGCGTTCTTGGAGCGCATCAAGGGCCGCGACCTTCCCGGGTTCGAGGAGGCAGCCGCGTGGTTGCGGGCGCATCGGCCGATCGACTACATCCCTGGACTCATGCACGGGGACTACCAGTTCGCCAACGTGATGTTCGAAAACGGTGCGCCGGCGCAGCTGGCCGCCATCGTCGACTGGGAGATGGGTACCGTCGGCGACCCCAAGCTCGACCTGGGCTGGGTCGTGCAGTCCTGGCCCGACGACACCACCAGCGACGAGGACAGGACGGGCGGATACGTCGACATGACCGGCATGCCGTCGCGCGAGGACGTCCTGGCGCACTACGCCAAGACGTCAGGCCGGCAGGTGGAGGACATCGACTACTACTGTGTCCTGGCCAAGTGGAAGCTCGCCGTCGTGCTGGAGCAGGGCTTCCAGAGGGCGGGCAACGACGAGAAGCTGCAGGCGTTCGGCGCCGTCGTGCTCGACCTCATGCAGTCGGCGGCCGACCTCGCCGACTCCACCGACTATTCGGTGTCGGCGTAAGGGTCACCGGCATGCGTGCTGCGTTGTGCTCCGCCTATGGCGAGCCAGAGGTCATTGCCGTGACGGACATCGATCCGCCGCCGCTCGGCGCCGGCGAGGCCAGGATCAGGGTCCACATCGGTGCCATCAACTTCCCTGACCTCTTGGTGATCGCCAACACTTACCAGATGTCGGCTCCGCTGCCCTTCGTGACCGGCAGCGAGTTCGCCGGCGTGGTCGCCGAAGTCGCCGAGGACGTGGACACGGTGTCGGTCGGCCAGCGCGTCTTCGGCTCCTGTTTCATCGGCGCCTTTGCCGACGAGGTGGTCGTCGGCGCCGGCGCGCTGACGCCGATCCCTGACGCGGTGGACAACCGCGTGGCGGCCGCGTTCGGCGTCGCCTACAAAACGGCGTTCCACGTGCTGCGCTCGGTGGCGGCGTTGCAGCCGGGCGAGGAACTCATTGTGCTCGGCGCCGGCGGCGGCGTCGGTTCCGCCGCCGTGCAGCTCGGTGCCGCGCTGGGCGCGACAGTCACCGCTGTCGCCTCTTCGCCCGAGAAGCTCGAGGCGGCCAAGGCGTGCGGCGCCACCCGCTTGATCGACCACCGCGCCGGAGACCTGCGCCAGGCGCTGCGCGATGCGCTGCCCGGTGGAGCCGACGTGGTGGTCGACCCGGTGGGCGGCGAGCTGGCCGAGCCGGCTCTGCGCGCCCTGCACTACGGCGGCCGCTTCGTGACGGTGGGCTACGCCGGAGGCGCCATCCCACGTATTCCGCTCAACCTGGTCCTGCTCAAGGGCATCCACGTCCTCGGCTTCCAGTTCCGCGACTTCGCGATGCACCAGCCGGAGGACATGGCGCGCAACGACTGCGAGCTGCTCGATCTCCTGGCCGAGGGCCGCGCCGCGCCGCTCATCGGGGCGGAGTTCGACCTGGCCGACGTGGTGGCCGCCCTGCGCCTCGTCGCCGACGGCAAGGCGGTGGGCAAGGTCCTGCTCCAGGTGACACCCCCGGGCTGAGGCCCGGCGACCCCGGGGGGCGGCCCCCCAGGCACAAGGCTATTGTCGACGTCGATGTCAGTTTTCGATTTGGTGCACCGCCGGGCACGCTCCCGAGCCAGGTGGACAGAGGGAGGGTTCCGTTGACCGCTGTGATGGAGGGCGTCCGTGTCCTCGAAGTGGCCGAGCACACCTTCGTGCCGGCGGCCTCTGCGCTTCTCGCCGACTGGGGTGCCGATGTCATCAAGATCGAGCCCATTGAGCGGGGCGACGCCATGCGCGGCCTGGCCGCCACCGGGGTCGTCTCCATCAAGGGGGACGTGCACGCGCTCCTCGAGCACTCCAACCGCGGCAAGCGCAGCCTCGCCCTGGACCTGACCACGGCCGAGGGACTCGACATCCTCTACAAACTCGTGGCGACGGCGGACGTGTTCCTGATCAACAAGCTGCCCCGGGTCCGCAAGAAGCTGAACATTGAGCTCGAGGACATCCGCAAGCACAACCCAAACATCATTTACGTGGCCGGCACCGGGCAGGGCGAGCGCGGCCCCGATGCCGACAAGGGCTCCTACGACTCCCTCTCCTTCTGGTTCCGGGCCGGCGTCTCCCTCGGGGCGACCCCGACCGACCAGGACCGACTGGTCGGCCCTCCTGGGCCCGGCTTCGGCGACTCCATCGGGGCCATGACCATCGCCGGCGGCATTATGGGCGCGCTGTACCACCGCGAGCGCACCGGTGAGGCGACGACGGTCGACGTCTCGCTGCTCGGCACCGGCATGTGGGCCATGGGCCAGGCCTTCGCGCTGTCACTCGTGAGTGGCACGCCGTGGGGCGGCCCGCCGTCCAACGCGCCCCGGCTGAACCCGCTGGTGCGCAACTACGAGACGAAGGACCAACGGTCGCTGTCCTTCTGTTGCCTGCAGGCCAGCCGGTACTGGGCCGAGCTCTGCATTGCCGTGGGCCGGCCCGAGCTCGCAACCGACCCGCGCTTCGCCGACCACGCCGGACTGGTGGAGAACAGCCTGGAGGGCCAGCGGCTCATGGAGGAGGCGATCGCCGAACACACCGTGGCCGAGTGGCGCGAGCGGCTGGCCGACTTCACCGGACAGTGGTGCGTCGTGCAGGACACGCTCGAGTGCGCCGTCGACCCGCAGTCCGTCGCCAACGGCTACATGCAGGACTGCGAGACGGCGAGCGGCACGCCCTTCCAATTGGTGGCCTCGCCTGTGCAGTTCGGCGGCGAGCCGGCGTCGGTGCGACGCGCCCCGGAGTTCAATGAGCACGGAGACGCCATCCTCGAAGAGGTCGGTGTCGACTGGGATACCATCGTCGACCTCAAGGTTCGTTCCGTCGTCGGCTAGCCGCATCGTTCTTTCGCATCTGTTTTGCTGCACTTGTTCGTTTGATTCGTTTGATTCGTTTGTTTCGTTTGTCAGGAGGACACACATGTCATTGTTCGATGCATTCCGCTACGACGGGAAGCGAGTCCTGGTTGTCGGGGGCGCCACCGGGATGGGCGCTGCCACGGCCCAGCTCGCCCAAGATGCCGGTGCCGAGGTCGTCATGATGGACTTCGCCGAAATGAAGCTGCCCGGCGCCAAGGCCATCCACGTCAACCTGGCCGACGAGGCCTCCATCGACGCCGCGGTCGACGAGTGCGGGGGGCCGATCCACGCGCTCTTCGCCTGCGCTGGCGTGGCCGACGGGACCCCCGGGATCGAGAAGATCAACTTCGTCGGTCACCGTCACCTCATCAACCGCATGCTGGCCGGAGGCATGCTGCCCCGCGGCTCCGCCATCGGCTTCATTTCGTCCGCCGCCGGCCTGGGCTGGGAGGCCAGCCTCGGCGAGCTCAAGGAGTACCTCGACACGCCCGACTTCGACTCCGGCTCGGCCTGGGCCGTCGAGCACGGCTACGCCGACTACTTCCACTCCAAGCAGGCCGTGTGCGCCTACGTGGCCCGCGAGGCCTTCCCGCTCCTCAAGCAGGGCATCCGCATCAACGCCATCTGCCCCGGGCCGACCGACACTCCGCTGGCACAGGCCAACGCCGACATGTGGCTCGCCTTCGGTTCCGACTTCCGCGAGGAGACGGGCATCGAGGCCTCGACGCCGCTCGAGCAGGCCTACCCGCTGGTCTTCCTCTGCAGCGACGCGGCGTCGGCCATCTCGGGGATCACTCTCATCAGCGACGTGGGCTACGTGAGCTCGGGGATCACCAATGCGTTCCCGCCGGCCAACGCGGCCGCCGGGTTCCTGCTCGCCCGCAGCTGGGACTGACGGCTCGGGCCGTTCCGGCCCCTACCTTTTCAGGCCTTGTCTGCTTCGGCCGGCTTCTCCGGGCGCCAGTAGACGGCCAGCAGGCCGGCGGCGCCGAGTGCGCCGGCGCCGAGCGAGATGCCGAACCCGGGCCACCCCCACAGGTGCTGTAGCGCGCTCACGTGCCCGTCGATGCTCCACTGTCCGGGGCCGATCGTCCCGACCACCACGCCCATGGCCGTGAGGACCATGACGTATTCCCAACCCTCGCCAGGACGGAAGATGAAGAACCCGTTCCCCCGGTGGTTGGTGATCCAGGCCACGAGCATGACGCCCACGACGCCCGCGCCGGCCAGCGGCGTCAGCAGCCCCAGCACGAGCAGGCCTCCGGCACCGATTTCGACGAGGCTCGCCATCCAGGCGTGGAGGATCCCCGGGCGCATGCCCAACGAGTGGAACCAGCGCCCCGTTCCCTCGATCTTGCCGCCCCCGTAGATGTGGTTGATGCCGTGGGCGAGGAAGACGGCACCGAGCACCACGCGGGCGATCAGCAGCGCCATGTTGACGGAGGACTCGGAGAGGTCCCCCAGGATCACATGCGGCACGCTCGAACCTTCCTTCTCTTGAGTCGCCGGGACCGCATGGACAGTAGTTCAGACGCCTTTGTAGACCTGCCCGTCCTTCATGACGAAGGTGACGTCTTTTGTCGCCCGGATGTCCTCCGTGGGGTCGCCGGGGACCGCGATGACGTCGGCCAGGAAGCCGGGAGCGAGCTGCCCCAGGTCGTGCGCCCGCTCCACCAGGTCGGCGCTGGTGAGGGTGGCCGCCTGCAGCGCCTGCAGCGGCGTCATGCCCCGATCCACCATGGCGATCAGCTCGTCGGCCTGCGTCCCGTGTGGGATGGCCGGCGCGTCGGAGCCGCAGGCGATCTTGACCCCGGCCGCCAAGGCCTTGGCGAACATCTGGCGCGCCTGCGGGAAGATCTCGGCCGCCTTCTTCTGCAGAATGGGGTGGATGCGGTCGATGGCCATGTGGTCGGCCAGGGCCGTGGTGCCGACGAGGAACGTTCCAGCCTGGGCCATCAGCTCGAGGGTGTCGTCGCTGGCCAACGACCCGTGCTCAATGCAGTCGACGCCGGCCCGGACGCAGGCCCGGATGCCGGCATCGCCGTGGGCGTGGGCCGCCACGCGCAGGCCGTTGCGGTGCGCCTCGTCGACGATGGCCACCAGTTCCTCGTCGGAGTACTGCTGCGCCCCGGCGGCCGAGCTGAAGGACATCACGCCACCCGAGGCGGAGATCTTGATGAGCTTGGCCCCGTACTTCATCTGGTAGCGAACCGACTTGCGCACCTCGGAGACGCCATTGGCGATTCCCGACTCCACGCTCTGCGGCATGATGCCCGGCGCCAGGCCCTGGAACATGGTGGGGTCGAGGTGGCCGCCGGTCGGGGTGATGGCGTGGCCGGCCGGGAAGATCCGCGGGCCGGGGAACCATCCCTGGTCGACGGCGCGGGCCAGGTCCACGTCGAGCAGGAAGCCAGCCGTGTAGACCATCAACCCGAGGTTGCGGACGGTGGTGAAACCGGCCATCAGCGTGGTGTTGCAGTTCACCGCGCCGCGCAGCGTCCGGTACACGGGCGAGTCCTTGACCCCGTGCATCGGGTCGGGCAGCCCGTCGGGGCCGCCCGGTCCCCCGATGAGCATGTTGAGCTCCATGTCCATCAGGCCCGGCAGCAGGGTCACGTCGCCCAAGTCGATTTCGGTCGCGGTCGTTGGGACATCCGTGGGGTTGACGCCCACGATCTGGTTCCCCTCGACCACGATCACGGCGGGCGAGCGCACTTCGCCCGCCACGACGTCGACCCAGCGATCGGCCCGCAGAATTGTCACGTCACTCATGGGTCTCTCCTAACGGATCGGCTCGTCACCGCTCATGGTGGTGCGATGCATCTCACGCCCCGAGGTGGGGTCATAGGGGTGCACCCGGTGCATCACACCGGTGTTGTCCCAGATGACGAGGTCTCCTACCGTCCACGCGTGGCGGTCAGACGCGCTCGGGGGCCGTCGAACGTTCGAGCAGGTTGTCGAGCAGCGCCTTGCCCTCGGCGCGGTCCATGCCGATCACGTGGGACGCCGAGACGCCGATGACCAGTGAGCGGCGGCCCGACCGGTGCTGCCAGACCAGCGGGTGTTCCTTGTCGGGCTTCGACCGCCAACCCGCGACCTGCTCCGGCGTGGGGTCCGGGTGGACGAGGCGCTGCGAAGCCTCGAGGGAATGCACGACTCGAAGCTCCTCACACTGCGACTTCTCGGCGTCCGTCAGCTCGTCGTAAGCGGCGTACGTGCTGGCGAACTCGGTCTCTCCCCCGCTGGTGGAGATCACATGCGCGCTCAGCGTGGTCGCCTTGCTGGGGACGTCGTCCTGCGCACCGTCGATGTGCCAATAGACCGTCCCCCGCAGGTAGGCGGCCGTGGAACTCTTCGTGGGATCGAGCGTCACGTTGAAGATCCGCGGCGGTGCGGCTGGCTCGGCCTTGCCGACGTCGTCCAGTCGCTTGGAAAACGCGACCTGGGCGCCGTCGTCGATATGGAGCTGGCGAAAGACCAGGACGCCGTTTTCCTCGAGTGCCTCCATACACGCCTTCGGCAACGTGTCGTCCTGCAGCAACTGGCCTGCGTCGACCCCGAGCACCTCGGCCCCCACCGTCGTCCCCAGCTTCCTGGTCATCAGCGTGCCCATTGAGCTTCCCCTCTCATACGTACCAGCCGCCGTTCACGTTGATCTGCTGGCCGGTGATGTAGCCGGCCTCATCGGAGCAGAGAAACACACAGGCGGCGGCGATGTCCTCGGGCGTCCCCAGTCTCCCCAGCGGGGCCCGGGCGATCACCGCATCCACGTTCATGGTGCCTGCGTCGATCGGTCGCCGCATCATCGGGGTGTCGATCACGCCCGGTGGGATGGTGTTCACGGTGATGCCCTTCGGAGCCAGGTCGAGGGCCAGCGCCTTGGTGAAGGCGATGACGCCGCCCTTGGAAGCCACGTAATGGGACATGCGCCGCGTCCCCGATTGGGCCGACGACGAGGAGATGGTGACGATGCGCCCCCACCCGGCTTCGATCATGTCGGGCACTGCCAGTTGGAGGCAGTGGAAGGTACCCGTGAGGTTGACCGCCATCATGCGGTCCCACGCCTCGGGGGAGATGTCGAGGAATTCGGTGAAGCCTTCGATCCCGGCGCTGGTCACCATGATCTCGACCGGCCCGAGGACGGACCGCACCTCCTTGAGGGCAGCCTCGATGGCGGCCCGCTCGCTCACGTCGACCACCGCGGCGCACGCCGTCCCTCCGGACGAGGTGACCTCGCGGGCAACCTCTGCCGCGGCGTCGCCGTCGATGTCGAGCACGGCGACCCGGCGTCCGGCCTGGGCCAGCTGCCGGCAGATGGCACGGCCCATGCCGGATCCACCGCCGGTGACGACTGCGACGCGGCTCATCGACGACCGCTGCTTGCCATGCGGGCCTCCCCTTCGTTCAGCGCCCCTGCCAGCCCGAACGCGTGCCGGTAGAGTGGTCGGATGTTATTGACAGTGCAAAATCCTGTCAAGCGTCCCTAGCACCTGGCGATAGCAGCATGTACTGTTTCTGAGAACATCATTTCCGGAATGAAAGGAGCCCGGCATGCGGATGGGTCTGCAGGTCAGCGCCGACCGCGGTCGGTACGCCACCAAGGTGGAGAAGCTCCAGGCGGACGCCCGCTGGGCCGACGAGTCGGGCCTGGACTCGGTCTGGACGCCGCAGATCCCCGATGAATTCGACGTGATGACAGCGGCCACTCTCATTGGCGCGGCCACGTCGAGGATCGAGGTCGGGACGGCCATCGTCCCCCTGCAGCCGCGGCACCCCATCGTCCTGGCCCAGCAGACCCTGTCCAACCAGGCCGTGTGCGAAGGCCGCTTCACGCTCGGGCTCGGTGTCTCTCACCACTGGATCATTCAGGACATGCTCGGTCTGCCTTATGAGCGGCAGGTCACCGCCATGCGCTGCACGCTCGACGTGCTGGACCAGGCCTTGGCCGGCCCCGGGATGGTGAAGGTGGACAACGAGCTCTTCACCATCCGCAATCCCCTCGACATCACCGACATTGCACCGACCCCGGTCATGATCGCCGCCCTCGGACCGGTGATGCTGAAGCTGGCCGGTGAGCGAGCTGCGGGCACGACCCTGTGGCTGGCCGACGAGCGCACCATTGGGTCACATGTCGTCCCCACCATCACGAAGGCCGCCGACGCGGCGGGCCGCCCCGCGCCCCGCATCCTGGCCGGCGTCCCCGTCTGCCTCTGCCGCGACGACGAGATCGACGCCGCCATTGCCCGCACGAACCGCACGCTCAGCGAGGTGGAGGCCTCTCCCAACTACGTGAAGCTGATGGAACACGGCGACGCGCAGAACATCGGCGACGTCCTCGTCTGCGGCAGCGAGGCCACCATGGAGAAGCGGCTCCGCAGCTTCGCCGACGCCGGCCTCACCGACTTCAACGCGCGCATCGTGCCGCTCGGAGAAGGCCGGGACGAACTCAAGTCCTCGGCCGAACGCACGCGCCAATTCCTCGCTGCGGTCGCTCCCTCGCTGCGCGCCTGAGGTCGCTCTCCCCTCAGGCGTTGGGTCGAGCGACGATGCCCCCCGAGAGGAAGTCCCAGAGCTGCGCGGCGGCGTGGTCGCCGTCTGGCGGCTCCTCGCTGCCACTGATCGTCTTGGCATAGGCCGCGTTGAACATGATCGTCGACAAGATGACGCCGGCCACCGCGGCGTGATCTTCGCCCGGGGCGATGTCTCCGGCTGTCGCGGCATCGTCGAGGACCTTCTCGAGCAGCGTGACGAGGGGGACGAAGGCGCGCGAGGCCTCGGTCTGGTGCGAGGTCAGCAACTGGTGGCAGAACTCGGCCATCACGGGCGTCGGGTTGTTCTTCGACGCTCGTCCCTTGGGCGCCGGCAGGCACATGCGGTAGTACTCGACGACGAAGCAGTGCAGCCGTTCGAGGGGCGTGCTCTGACGGGCGAGCTGCTCTTCCAGGCGATCCGCCGTCGAGAGGATCGCCTCGTCGAAGAGAGCCAGCAGAAGCTCGTGCTTCCCGGCGAAGTACTGATAGAAGCTGCGCAGAGACTGCCCTGAACGGTCCACCACCTCCTGCACGGTGAACTCCTTGCCGGACTCGGCCCGGGAGAGCAGCTCGAAGCCGGCGTCGAGGAAGCGCTGCACCCGTCCCTCGCTCCGCAATCGGGCCGAGTCCAAGGAGCGCGCCACGGCGAGGTCACGCCGGCGGACCGGTTCGGTGGCAGTCGCCGGCACTGCGGCGGGATCGTCAACTGACATCTCGCCAGCTTAACGGAGGTTGTCCCAAATTGAGAGTACGACTCTCCCCAGGATGAGGGCCGTTGCGAAGGAAAACTGCCAAGGGGATTCGCGCCTGGGCGGACCCTCGGCAAACCTCCCGATTCAGGGTAGACGGTCAATTGCGATTTTGGAGAATGCTGTTATCGTGACCCCGCAGGCGCTGGCGTCACACTGATCACGCACGAGAGGAGCGAGGAGCGCGGCCGATGGACCAGACCCAGATCGCCGACATCACCGAGATTGAGCAGTTGCTGGCCCGCTACGCCATCGGGATGACCCGAGACGACGTCGACGCCGTCATTGACGTCTTTACGCCGGACGGGACCTACAGCGCCTTCGGCGACACCTACGCGCTGGCCGACTTCCCGGAGTTGGTGGCCGCCGCGCCCAAGGGCCTCTTCCTGACCGGCACTCCCGTCCTCGAGATCGAGGGCGACGCGGGGACCGGCAGGGGGCAACAGACGCTCTGCTTCGTCGAGCAGACCACCCACGACATGCGCATCGGTTACTACACGGACTCATACCGGCGAACGGCTGAGGGCTGGCGGCTCCAGACCCGTTCCATGACGTTCCTCCGACGGAGCGGCGCGCGCGACGCCGGGAAGGCGCACGACCCGACGCGGCCGCCGCCCTCGGCCGAGACGCACTGAAGCCGGCGCAATGGAACTGCCCGAATTCAAGGAAGCTGTCGACGACTGGGTGGACGCGCACGAGAGCGAGCTCGCCCGCACGTTCGAGGGGATCGGCAGCCTCGACGACCAGATGGCACAGCTGCGCAAGGTGATGCGGCTCACGTACGACGCCGGCTTCACGCGCATGGGCTGGCCCGAGCGTGTCGGCGGGCTGGGGGGATCGAACCTTCTGCCGCGCCTACCTCGGTGAGGTGCTGACGGCCCGCGACTTCGTCGAGCCCGGGATCTACTCCATGCCCGAGGTGCTGGCGCCGACCATGATCGACTATGCACCGCCCGAACTGGCGGCGGCCATGGTGCCGCGCCTGCTGCGTGGCGAGGAAATCTGGTGCCAGGGATTCTCCGAGCCGGGGACCGGCAGCAACCTGGCCTCCCTGGCGTGCCGGGCGACGCGCACGGACGAGGGATGGCGCGTCAACGGCCAGAAGGTCTGGACGAGCCTGGCCCAGTACGCACAACGATGCGTCCTCCTGACGCGCACGGGGACCGTCGAATCCGCGCACAAGGGGATCACTGCACTGTTCATCGACATGGACAGCCCCGGCATCACGGTGCGGCCGATCATGACCATGCACGGCGCCCAGGAATTCTGCGAGGTCTTCTACGACGACGTCGTGGTGCCGCTCGACCGCGTCCTGGGCGAAGTGGACAACGGCTGGTCCATCGCCATGGACCTGCTGCCCTACGAACGCAGCACGGCGCTGTGGCACCGGGCCTCCTACTTGCAACGGCGTCTCGAACAGCTGCTCGCCGTCGTCCCCGCCGGCGGGCTCGATCCGGTGGCAGTCGGCCAGGCCACCGAGCTCTTGTGGGCATTCCGTGCTCGTTCGCGGGCGACCCAGCGCCGGCTCGCCGCCGGCGAGACTCTGGGCCCCGAGACGTCCGTCGACAAGGTCCTGGTGGCGACGGTCGAGCAGGCGGTGTTCGACCTCGTCGCCGAAGGCCTCGGCGCGGTCGTGACCCTCGGCGACGACCCGGACAGCCAGCGCTGGAGGGCGGAATTCCTCTACTCGCGTGCCGCCACCATTTACGGCGGCAGCACCGAGATGCAGCGCAACATCATCGCCCGCCGCCTTCTCGACATGGGGGCCGACAGCTGATGGAGGCGACGGAGCGCGCGCTTTTCGAGAGCGGGGTGCGCCACGCCACGGAAACAGCCGGAGGTGCGGCGCTCGACACTGCCCTCGACGACCTCGGCTGGCGCGACGCGCTGCGCGCCGACCGCCCGACTGCCGTCTCGGTGCTCTTCGATTGCCAAGGAGCGGCGGCGACCACCTCGGCCGCGCTCGATTGGCTGCTGGCGAGCGCCCTGGACGCCGACACAGGCGTCGGGGTCGTCCTCCCCTCGCTGCGCCACTGCGACGCCCCAGGGCGCCTGGACGGGAACTGGTGCGTCGTGGAAGGGCTGGGCACTGCGGCTCTCGACCGTGGCGACACCGCGCTCGTCGTGGCCCGGACCGCCGATGGCCCCGCCACCTTCGCCGTCGATCTGGGCCTGCTGACACGCCGGCCCGTGCAGGGCCTCGATCCGGCGCTCGGTCTGTTCGAGGTCCTGGGCGAATTCGAGACGGCATGGGCCGCGCCGCCCAAAGCCGCCGACTGGCCGGCGGCCACCGCCCTGGGACAGCTCGCCGTCGGCCACGAGCTCGTCGGTGCCGGCCGCACGATGCTCGAGCTGGCGCGCACCCACTCGCTGGAACGGATGCAGTTCGGCCGTCCGATCGGGGGCTTCCAAGCCATCCGCCACCGGCTGGCGGAAAGCCTGGTCGCCCTGGAGGCGGCCGCCGCTCTGCTCGACGCCGCCTGGGACGACCCATCCCCCGTCATTGCGGCCATGGCCAAGGCCTTCGCCGGCCGGTCGGCGCGCATCGTGGCCCGCCACTGCCAACAGGTGATGGCGGGCATCGGCTTCACGACCGAGCATTCGCTACACCTTTTTGTGCGACGAACCATCGTGCTCGACCAGCTACTCGGAGCCGGCACCGTCCTCACCCGGCAGGTGGGGAGCGACATCCTCCAAAGCGCCACTCTCCCCGCCTCGTTCGCCCTCTGACCCGCGGTCGGACGTCGAGCGGCCGCTCGATTATGCTGATGGCACTTTTTGATAATCGGGTTTCCACCCTGTGAGAAACCTGCGAGAGACGGGGGTCGGCATGACCGCAGCAACGAGCCACGAAGCGCGGATGCTGGTGGACGGCAAGCTCGTGGAGTCCGACACCGGCCGGACCTTCGACAACGTCAACCCCGCCACCGAGGAAGTGCTGGGCCAGGTCGCCGACGGCTCCAAGGCCGACATGCACCGGGCCATCGACGGCGCCCGCCGTGCCTTCGACGAGACCGACTGGTCCACCGACCACGAGCTGCGCGCGCGGTGTCTCACCCAACTGCAGGACGCGCTCGAAACCGAGCGCGAGGAGCTGCGCGAGGAGCTCATCCTCGAGGTGGGCTGCCCCCGCATGACCACACACGCCAACCAGCTCGACATCCCGCTGGACGGAGCCCTGCGGTACCCGATCAAGCTCATCGACGAGTTCCCCTGGCGCACCGACCTGAGCCCTGTGGTCGACCGTCGGGGCACGGCGAACACGCGCCAGATCTGGAAGGAGCCGATCGGCGTGGTGGGCGCCGTCGTGCCCTGGAACTTCCCCCTCGAGGTGACGCTGAACAAGCTCGGGCAGGCCCTGGCCACCGGCAACACGGTGATCCTCAAGCCGGCTCCGGACACGCCTTGGAACGCCACGCGCATCGGACGCCTCGTCGCCGAGCAGACCGACTTCCCCGACGGCGTCGTGAATGTCGTGACCTCCTCCGACCATCTCGTCGGCGAGGAGCTCACGCTGTCCCCGAAGGTCGACCTCATTTCGTTCACCGGATCGACGGCTGTCGGCAAGCGGATCATGGAGAAGGGCGGCGCCACACTCAAGCGCACCTTCCTGGAGCTCGGTGGCAAGTCGGCGACCATTGTGCTCGACGACGCCGATTTCGCCACGTCTGTCCCGTCCGGCATCGCAGTCTGCTTCCACGGCGGCCAGGGCTGTGCCATTCAGACCCGCATGCTCCTCCCTCGCTCGCGCTACGAGGAGGGGGTCGAGATCCTCAGGGCCACGCTGTCCTCGGTGGCCTACGGCGACCCGCAGCGGCCCGACGTCCTGATGGGGCCGCTGATCTCGGCCAAACAACGGGCGCGCGTCCTGGGCTACATAGAGAAGGGCGTCGACGAGGGGGCCACGCTGGCACTCGGAGGTGGACGGCCGGCCGGTCTTCCGAAGGGCTGGTACGTCGAGCCGACCCTCTTCACCGACGTCGACAACGCCATGACGATCGCCCAGGAGGAGATCTTCGGGCCGGTCCTCGTGGTGATCCCCTTCGACGACGATGACGATGCCGTGCGGATCGCCAACGACAGCGTCTACGGGCTGTCCGGCGGGGTGTTCTCGGGGTCCCTGGAGCGCTCGCTCGCCGTCGCCGAGCGCGTGCGGACGGGGACGTTCGCCGTCAACGGGGGCATGCCGATCGGTCAGGCGGACATGCCCTTCGGGGGGTACAAGCACAGCGGGATCGGCCGCCAGAACGGGCTCGCCGGCTTCGACCAGTACCTCGAGACCAAGTCCGTGGCGTGGCCCACGCCCCAGTAGCGCACCCGGCGACGCCGTGAGCGACGAAAACTCGGTTCTGCGTGACCACGGGTATCACTCGCTCCGGATTGCCCGTGTCGTCGGCGAGACCCACGACGCCAGCTCCTTCGTCCTTGATGTCCCCGACGACCTCACCGAGACCTTTCGCTACCGGCCTGGCCAGTTCTGCACCTTCCGCGTGCACATCGACGGGGAGGAGCAGCTGCGGTCGTACTCCATGTCGAGCGCGCCGGCGCTCGACGGAGACCTGACCGTCACGGTCAAGCGGGTCACGGGCGGACTGGTCTCCAACTGGTTCCTCGACAACCTCCAGGTTGGAGATCGCATTGAGGTGACCAGGCCTGCCGGCGTGTTCTGTCCCCAGGAGTCGACACGCCCCCTGGTGGGCCTCTGCGGCGGCAGTGGCATCACGCCCGTCATGTCGATCACCAAGTCCGTGCTCGCCGGGTCGCAACGGGCCGTCGGGTTGTTGTACGCCAACCGCAATCTGGACTCGGTGATCTTCGACGATGCCTTGGCCGCTCTGTGCGGCGCCCACCCGGCGCGGCTGGAGGTCCGCCGCCACTTCGACTCGGAGAGCGGCTTCCTCACCACCGAGTCCATCACTGAGTTCGTCGGCCCGCGACTCGACGCCGACTTCTACGTGTGCGGTCCCGGGCCTTTCATGGACCTCGCCGAGTCGACGCTGCTGGGCCTGGGCGTGACGCCCGCTTGCATCTTCATTGAGCGCTTCCTGGTGGACCAGCAGGAAAAAACTGCGGCGTTGATCGACGAGGCGGCCCGCTCGGGGGACACCGCAGCCGTACCCGAGGAGGTGACCGTGCTGCTGGGTGGCAAGACGCTCGTGGTCCGCTACCAGCCGGGCGACACCCTGCTCGAGACGGCCCGCCGCGGCGGCCTCCGCCCTCCCTTCTCCTGCGAGGCCGGCAACTGCGCCACCTGCATGGCCTTCTT
This sequence comes from uncultured Acidimicrobiaceae bacterium, assembly GCA_963850185.1. Lineage (GTDB taxonomy): Bacteria > Actinomycetota > Acidimicrobiia > Acidimicrobiales > RAAP-2 > Bog-473. The sequence continues at coordinate 189,173 of CAWKKE010000014.1, read as the reverse complement.
GAAGGAAGGCTCGGTCCGCATGCGGGCCAACAATGCCTTGACGCCCGAGGAGGTCGAGGAGGGCTGGGTCCTGACCTGTCAGAGCCTGCCGTTCGGCGCGGCAGTGACCGTCGAGTACGAAGCCATGTGATCGATCCCGGTCCGGCGCGCGTGGCCGGGCCGGGACCTCACGGGAACCTCAGGGTCCGGGCTCGACCAGGAGGTCGAGGTACGCGGCACCTGAGTCCGGCACCCGCGGCTGACCCCAGCATTCCACCGGGAACGACACCATGACCATGGAGTACAGCAGGTGGAGCAGGTTCACCTGCTCCTCGGACAGCTGCTCGAGGGGGAACTGGTCGAGGTAGCTCATTGCCGCGTCGGCGCGCGCCATGGTGGCGTCGTAGAGCGCCTGCATCTCGTCCATGGTGCTGGCCAGCCGCGCGGCGAAGCGCTGGCGCTCGGTGGGCAGGCACCATTTGGCCGCGAAGGGCTCGAGGTCGGAGAACTCGCTCGGCAACAGGGTCGTCGTCATCTGCCTCATACCTCCGCGTGCTGCTGCTTCTGGTAGTCGTCCACCCACTCCTGTGCCACCTTGTGCATGTGGCGGCACAGGACCTCCTGGTCCATGAGGGGAAACCGCTCGATGACGCGTGACTCGAGCATGGTCTGGGTCGCCTCGAGGGTGTTGGCGTCCTGGAGCCCGAACTCCTTGAACGTGACGGCCGCATTCTCGTGCGCCACCCGCTCCCGGGCGTTCTTGGCCGGGACGAAATACAGCGTCCCCTCGAACACGTGCTCGTTCGGCGCAACGGGCCAGTAGTGGTAGGTGAGGTACCAGTTCTGCCCCCACACCAGGATGACGAAGTTCGGCCACAGCTGGAACGAGTCGAGGCCCCAGGGGTCACAACCGGCCGGGTTGATGCCGGCATCCTTCGGGTCGAAGCCGAGATCGGGTGCATCCCAGGGGCCGAAGAGCCCGCTCCGCGTGACGCGGTCAACGGGCTTGGTCATGTTCTCGGTCAGATTCCAAGGATGGATGCCAGCGGTGCTCACCAGACGGTGCGGGCCGTCGATTTTGTATGCCGGCGCCTCGAAGCCGGCCTGTGCGGCGGCACTCGACCAATCCGGTGGTGACTGCTTCGCGTGGAGAATCGGCGCGTGGTAGAACTCCTGGAAGGCGTCCATGTAGAGCTTCCAGTTGCTCTTGACGTTGGCACGGTAGAAGTAGCGCTCGGTCAACTGTTCGAACGGGTAGTTCTCCATTTTGGTCACCATCGGCCCGAGGAAGTCGCGCAGCGACTGTTCCGGCTCCTTGGCCAGGTTGATGAAGATGAAGCCCGCCCAGATGTCGCAGTGCACGGGCACGAGGCCGTAGTCGGCCTTGTCCAGGTCGAAGAACTCCTGCTCCTGTTGGACGAACGAGCAGGCGCCGTCGAGGTCGTAGCGCCAGGCGTGGTACTTGCACACGAACTGGCGGGTGGTGCCGCTGGTCTCCTCTTTCGGATAGTCGTTCCAGACCAGCTTGTTCCCGCGGTGCCGACACATGTTGTAGAAGGCACGGACCTCGCCGTCCTTCCCCTTCACCACGACGACGGACGTCTTGGCGACGGCGAGCTCCTTGGTGAAGTAGCTCCCGGTCCGCGGCAGCTGCTCGATCCGGCCCACATTGAGCCAGGCGCGCTTGAACACGGCCTCACGCTCGAGCTCGAAGAACTCCTGGGATATGGAGTCCTCGTAGTTCATCGGCTCTGTCCCGAGCTCGAAGTGCTCCGTCCAGCTGCCCTCGGGTGGCTTGGGCCAACGTGGCATGAGTGGGTCCTCTCGGCGTGTCGGTCGTTGACGTGGTGATGGTAGCACTGCTCTCTGCTGATGAGAAGAGCGTTTCCGCCACCGCCACCGACGCCCCCACCGCCGGCCGGGGGCGGCCTCGAATCTGAACCCCGGCCTGCCCATTGACGTCGCCCCGAGTATTTGGTGTCATAGTGCTGACACCAATACTTCCGGGGGTTCGCCGTGACCACGACCAGCACCAGCGACGTCTACTACGACACCTATGACGTCGGGATCAACGCGGACCCGTATCCGGTGTACCGGAGGCTTCGGGAAGAGGCGCCCGTCTACTACAACGGCACGCACGACTTCTTCGCGGTCAGCCATTTCGCCGACGTGGAGAAGGGCCTACTCGACGCGCAGACCTACATCTCGGGGAAGGGCGGGATCATCGAGCTGATCAAGGCCGACATCGAGATGCCGCCGGGCGTGATCATCTTCGAGGATCCCCCGACGCACACCATCCATCGGCGCCTGCTCTCGCGCGCCTTCACCCCGCGTCGAGTGGCCGAGCTAGAGCCGAAGATCCGCGAATTCTGCGCGGAGAGTCTCGATCCGCTGGCGGGCGCGGAGCGCTTCGATTTCATCGCCGATCTGGGGGCGCAGATGCCCATGCAGGTGATCAGCATGCTGCTGGGCATTCCCGAGAGTGACCAAGAAGCGGTCCGCGACCACGTGGACGCCAACCTGCGCACCGAGGCGGGCGAGCCAATGCAGGTCTCGGAGAACTTCGTGACCGGTGCGATGTTCGCCGACTACGTCGACTGGCGGGCGGAGCACCCGTCCGACGACATCATGACGGAGCTCTTGAACGTGGAGTTCACCGACGAGACCGGCACCGTGCGCAAGCTGACCCGCAACGAGCTGCTGACGTACCTGGAGGTGCTCGCCGGGGCCGGGAACGAGACCACCACCCGGCTGATCGGGTGGACCGCCAAGGTCCTGGCCGATCACCCTGACCAGCGGGCCGAGCTCGTCGCCGATCCGTCGCTGATTCCGAACGCCATCGAAGAGATCCTGCGCTACGAGTCGCCGGCACCCCACGTGGGGCGCTGTGTCGCCAAGCAGGACCTCGTGGTCCATGGCACCGAGGTCCCGGCGGGAAGCGTGATGCTCTTCCTCCTGGGCTCAGCCAACCGGGACGATCGTCGATTTCCGAATGGCGACAGCTTCGACATCCACCGCAACGACGGCCGGCATCTCACCTTCGGCAACGGCATTCACCTGTGCATGGGCGCCGCGCTCGCCCGTATGGAAGGGGTCATCGCCCTCGAGGAGGTCCTGACCCGCTTTCCCGAATGGGACGTCGACATGGACAACGCCAAGCTCTCCCCCACGTCGACTGTGCGCGGTTGGGAGACGCTCCCGGTCTTGACGAAGTAATGCATCGTCCGGCGATCTGGACCGCATCGCACCGGGGGGACCGCTGATGCGCATATTGGACGGCAAGGTGGCAGTGATCACCGGAGCCGGTTCGGGCATGGGCAAAGCCTCGTGCAAGGTCTTTGCGCGCGAGGGCGCCAAGGTCGTGGCCGCCGACATCAGCGGCGCCGAGCAGGACACCGCGTCAGAGGTCGGCCCCGATGTCCTGCCCGTCCATTGCGATGTCACCCGCGAAGCCGATGTCGAGGCATTGATGGCCACCGCCGAGGCGACGTTCCAGAAGGTCGACGCGTCCTCAACGTGGCGGGGATCGCCGACGGCGGCATGCTGGCCGACCTCGACATGGAGCTCTACGACCGGCTCATGGACGTCGACCTCCGTGGGGTCATGCTCGGCATGAAGCACGGCATCCGCTCGTTGCTCAAGACCGGCGGCGGATCCATCGTCAACTGGTCATCGGTGGGAGGGCTCAACGGCGCGGCAGGGACCAGCGTGTACTCGGCCGCCAAACATGGCGTCATCGGTGCCACCAAGGCCGCCGCCATTGAGTACGGAACCCAGGGGCATCCGGGTCAACGTCATCTGCCCCGGGTTCATCGTCACCGAAATCATGGCGCAAGGGGCCGAGGACTTCATTCCCGACATTGCCGCCAAGGCCGCGCTGAATCGGGCCGGCGAGTCGCACGAGGTGGCCGAGGTCGGCGCCTTCCTGGCCTCCGACCGTGCGTCCTTCGTCACGGGGGCCGTCATCCCGGTGGACGGGGCTGGTCCGCCAAGCTGGCCTGAGCACATGACGCCCGTCCCGGTCACAGAAGAGCCGCCGATACACGCTCCGCGTCGGCAGTACGACAGCACACTGCGTCGCCAGCGAGCGGCCGAGACTCGGGCGCGCATCATCGCCGCCAGTTCCGAGCTTCTGCACAGTTCGTCGGTGCGGGACTGGCACGGGCTGACCATCCGGGCTGTGGCGGAGAAGGCGGGCATCAACGAACGAACCGTCTACCGCCACTTCGTCAACGAGCAAGGCCTGCGGGACGCGGTGATGCACGAGTTCGAGGAGGAAGCGGGGATCGACCTACGCGGCATGCGGCTCGAAGACGTGGCCGACGTGACCGCCCGCATCTTTGCCCACGTCTCCTCGTACCCCTCCGACGCGCGCCAACCACTCGACCCGACGCTGCTCGACGCCAAGCGGCGGCAGCACGACGCTCTGCATGCGGCCGTCGCCGCACACGCGCGCACCTGGTCCGAGCCGGACCGCACGCTGGCCGCGGCCGTGCTCGACGTGCTGTGGGGTGTCGCCAGCTACGAACGCATCGTCGCGGACTGGCACATGGACCCGGCCGAGGCGACCCGGGGCATCAGTTGGGTGATTGAGCTGATCCGACGCGCCATCTTGGCCAGTCCAGACGGGCTCGGCCCGGATCCGCAGGGTCTCTGAGGTGGACTCCACTCCCGGGTTCAGGGCGAAGCGCCGGTAGCCTTCCCCAATGGCCGCCGACGATGTCACCGTGGCATTGGTCCATGGGTGCACGCAGGGGCCGAGCGGTTGGGACCGGGTGCGCGACCTGCTTTCCGGGTCGGGGGTACGAAGCGTCGCGGTCGACTTGGACCCGCGGGATTTCGACGGCACAACCGCGTTCGAGTGTGCCTCCCACGTCGCCCGGGTCTTGGAGGACCATGCACGTGTCATCCTCGTCGGGACGTCGTGTGCGGGGCTCATCATCCCCGTCGTGACGATGCTCAGACCGATCGATCACCTCGTGTTCGTCTGTGCGGGCCTTCCCGACATCGGCCGATCGGCGACCGACCAGATCTTCAACGACGGCCTGCTGCATGACGACTGGCTGCACTACCCCGGCCGACCCGACAGCCCAGAGGCCGCCGCACGATTCATGTTCAATGATTGCGAGGAGGATGACCTGACGTGGTCGCTCTCGACTGTGCGGCTGTTCATGCCCCAGCCGGCCTACGACGAGGTGACGCCACTGCCGTCGTGGCCCGACACACCCTCGACCTATCTCCTGGGAACCAAGGACCGGATCATCAGTCAGGAATGGGCTCGAGCGGCCGTTGCGGCTCGGCTGGGACGACCGCCCATCGACTTGCCGACGGGGCACTGCCCTCAGAACAGCCGACCCCGAGCGGTGGCGGACGTCCTGACCCGCATCGCCAAGGCGCCGCACTGAGAGCCGAGGCCCGTGCGGCGCGGGCACCCTCCGCGGGAGCGGGCTACCTCGCGTCAGGAGGAGATTCCCTTTCGTCGATGCGCTTTTGCAGGAGGACGAGATCGAGCCATCGACCGAACTTGGCCCCGATCTGCGGCATCCTGGCGACCTCGACGAAACCGAGACGCTCGTGAAAACGGATCGACGCTTCGTTTTCCCCGGTGACGGCCCCCACCATGACGTGCTTGCCCAGCGTGTGGGCCGTCTCGAGCAGTGCGGTCATCAGGCCCCGGCCGACACCCCTGCCCCACGCGTCCTCTCGAACGTGGATCGTGTGTTCGACGGTGTACCGGTAGCCAGGCCACTTGGTCGTGTCCCGGAAGTCCCCGAAACTGCACCATCCGACGACCTCGCCAACTTCGACCGCGACGAGGACGGGATAACGAAGCACTCGCTGTCGACGTAACCAATCCACCCGCTCGGCGAGCGTCCGGGGCGAGTCGGTCCATTCAACGGTCGTCGTCGTCAGCAACACGTTTTGGAGATCGACGATGGCGGGAACATCCGCCTCGACGGCCTCCCGGACTCTGGCTCCGACCATGCCCGAAAATGGTAGTGAGAACCAGGGCGTCGTCGGTCGCTCGGCTCGAGCCTGGACAACTTCTCACGATGCGCTCAGCTCTCGCCCCCGGCCGATCCGTCCGCCAGCCCGGCCTTGTGCAGCGTGTTGGCGGCCAGACGCATGTGCGCGGCGTCGACCAGCTTCCCGTCGCGTCCGATGGCGCCGACCCCGCCGGCCTCCGCCTCGCGGTAGGCCGCCATCGCCTGGCGGGCCTCGGCCACCTCGTCGGGCGTCGGCGAGAAGATCTCGTTGGCGTGCGGGATCTGACTGGGGTGGATGGCCCATTTGCCGTCGAAGCCCAGCGCGCTCGCCTGGAGGGCCGACCGCCGGTACCCGTGGGCGTCCTGGTAGGCAGGGTACGGCGCGTCGATGGCATCGATCATGGCCGCCCGCGCCGCCGTGAGCACCTGCGCACGCGCGAAGTGCCAGAAGTCCCCCGGATAGGGCACGACGGGGTCGAAGTTCCCGTCGACCCGCGCCCGCAGCGAGGCCGACAGATCGCCCGCCCCGAAGATGAGCGCCTCCAGGCGTTCGCTCGCCTGGGCGATCTCGAGCGCGTTGGCCAGACCTTCCGCCTCTTCGATGAGGACCTCGAGGCCGATCGGCCGCGTGAGCCGCAGCTTCGTCTCCAACTGCGTCAGCAGCACATCGACCCACCACACGTCGCGGGCGCGCCGCACCTTGGGGACGATCAACACGTCGATGGCGTCCCGCGCGCCGGTGACGATCTCAATGATGTCCCCGTGACACCAGGGCGTGTCGAGTCCGTTGACCCGCACGGCCCGCACGGTGCGCCCCCAGTCCTGCTCCTTCAGCGCAGCCACAGCGATGGAGCGGGCCGCCTCCTTGGCCGATGGTGCGCAGGCGTCCTCCAGGTCGAGGAAGACCAGGTCCGCGCCGGAGGACGGAGCCTTCTCGCACATGCGCTCACTGCTCGCCGGTGTCGCCAATTCCGAACGTCGGGCTCGTGGTGCGCGCATGCTGCTCCTTGCTCGTGGGCTCAGATGATCCCGGCGGCGCGCAACGCCTCGCGGCGTGCGACGTCGAGGCCGAGCAGGTCGCCGTAGACGGCGTCGTTGTCCGCCCCGACGCCCCGCCCGAGATGGTCGACCCGCCCCGGTGTCTCGCTGAGGAGCGCCACGGGGGCCTGCACTGTCATCGTCCCGAGGTCGGGGTCCCCGACCTCGAGGAACGTGCCGCGGGCCTTGAGATGCTCGTCGGCCAGCAGCTGTTGGGCGTCGTACACCGGGGCGGCCGCCACTTCGGCGGCCTCGAACACGCGCATGACATCGTCGATGGTCCGGGCGCCGATCCATTCCGCCACAATGCCGTCGATTTCGTCTCCGTGGTCCTGGCGGCGGATCGGGTCGACGTACTCGTCGTCCTCAGCCAGGTCCGGACGGTCGACCGCGCGGTAGAGGCGCATCACAATGTTGCGCGACGCGCTCGAGAGGGCGACCCACCGCTCGTCCGCCGTCAGGTATGCGTTCCGTGGGGCGCTGGCGTCGAGCCGGTTCCCGGTGCGGCCCATCACCACACCGAGATGGCTGTAGGCCAGCGTTGACGTCTCAATGAGGCGCGCCAGCGGCTCCACGAGGTTGACGTCGATGTGCTGCCCCGACCCGCCGTGCAGGTCACGGTGATAGAGCGCCATCATCACGGCGAACGTCGCCGACTGGGCCGCGATGCCGTCGGCCAGGAAGAACGGGGGCAGTGTCGGGGGGCCCTCGAGCTGTCCTGTGACATGGGCGAACCCGCTCATGGCCTCCGCCAGTGTCCCGAAACCAGGGCGGTCGCTGGCCGGCCCGCCTCCGCCGTAGCCGCTGACGTGGAGCATGACGAGTCGTGGGTGCGCCCGGTGGACCGACTCGTAGTCCAGTCCCCACCGCGTCAGTGCGCTGGGGCGGTTGTTCACGACGAGGACGTCGCTGACGTGCAGCAGCTGGTGGAAGAGCTGCTGCCCTTCGGCGGCGCGCAGGTCGAGGGTGACGCATTGCTTGTTGCGGCCGACACTCTTCCAGAACAGACCGATCCCGTCCTTCTGATAGCCCCATGTCCGCAGCGGGTCCCCTGCCCCGGGCTGCTCCACCTTGATCACCTCGGCACCGAACTCCCCGAGAGCCGTGGCCACCATGGGGCCGGCGGCCAGCGTGGCGGCGTCGATGACCCGCAGCCCCTCCAACGGTCGGGCCGTGTCAGGCACCGTGGACTGACTCGGGACGCTCGAGCCCGAGATGCCCGCGCAGCGTCGAGCTGGTGTAGCGGTCGCGGAAGACGCCCCGGCGCTGCAGCTCTGGCACGACCAGACGGACGACGTCCTCGTAGGCACCCGGCGAGTGCGTGGCGGCGATGACGAAGCCGTCGCAGGCGCCGCCGTCGAACCACTCCTCCATCTGATCGGCGATTTCGGGACCGGTCCCGACAAAGCGCGGCCCTTGCAGCAAGGTCGCCCGGTGGCCGGCCAAGTCGCCCAGCGTGACCGTGTCGCCGCCGATGTGCGCCTTGATGTTCTGCACGAGCCCCCGGATGCCCGACACCGACTCGATGAGCTCGTCGGTGATGGGCGCGTCGAGCGACAGACCGGAAAAGTCGTAGTTCATCAGCTCCGAGAGCAGGGTGAGCGACGCCATCGGATCAACGAGGTCGTTCAGGAACAGCTGCTCGCGCTCCTCGGCGTGAGCCTTGGACTCGCCGACGACCGCATAGGCCATCGGGCACATGTTGATGGAGTCGGGGTCCCGCCCGTGCTCGCCGATCTTCTCCTTCTGGTCCCTGTAGTGCGCGGCGGGCGATGTCGAGGCCGGGATCGCCGGTGAAGATCAGCTCCGCCCACTTGGCAGCGAACTCGCGACCCCGACCCGACGATCCCGCCTGCATGAGCACGGGACGTCCCTGCGGTGTCCGGGGCACGGTCAACGGGCCGCGCACGTCGAACCACTCCCCCTCGTAGTTGAGCTCGTGCACCTTTTCCGGGTGGGCGAAGAGCGGTGTCTCGCGATCGAGCACCAGCGCGTCGTCGTCCCAGCTGTCCCAGAGCCCGGTCGTCGCTTCGAGGAACTCGTCGGCACGGTCGTAGCGCGCGTCGTGGCCGAGGTGCTCCTTCAGGCCGTAGTTCTGCGCCTCTCCGTCGTTGACCGACGTCACCACGTTCCAGGCGGCGCGGCCACCGGAGAGGTGGTCGAGCGTGGCGAACGTCCGGGCCACGTGGAACGGGGAGTAGTAGGTCGTCGAGTACGTGGCCCCGAGCCCGATGTTCCGGGTGGCCGCCGCCACGATGCCGAGCACGATGCTCAGGTCCAGCTTCACCGGGCGGGCGCCGGTGCGCACCGCCTCGGCGACGGACCCGCCGTAGATGCCGGGCATGGCCAGCCGGTCGTCGAAGAACATGAGGTCGAAGCACCCGTCCTCGAGTGTCCGGCCGAGCTTCTCGTAGTAGCCCGAGGTGAGGAAACCGTGTTCGGTGGCGGGATGGCGCCACGAACCGGCGTACACCGTGGCGTTGCCGGCCTGCATGAACCCCACCAATGCCATCTGCCGTTTGTTCTTGGCCATTCGCTCCCCTTCCGGGCGAGCACCGAACTTAATATGTAATATTTCAGATATCAAACTTGTCACGACCACCGTCCGGGCCCAGGCGGCCAGCGAGCTGCGCGACCGGATCCTCACCGGCCGGCTCCAGCCGGGTGACCGCCTGGACCTCGACCAGCTGACGGCGGAGTTCGGCATCAGTCGGACGCCGATCAGGGAGGCCCTGCTCGAGCTGTCCTACGAGGGCCTCGTCGAGATCACCCCGCGCAGCGGCATGGCGGTGGTCGGCATCACCCCCGAGGACGCCGTCGACAACTTCGCCGTCCTGGCCGCCCTGGTGGGCAAGGCGGCCGAGATGGCGACCGGCCGCATGACGCCGGCCGAGCTGGCCGAGCTGGCGGGCCTCGCTGACGCAATCGAGGGATCCGACGACGTGGTCGCCGCCAACCGCCGCTTCCACCGAGCCTTGAACCTGGCGGCCCGTTCTCCGCGCCTGCTCACGTATCTGCGCCAGGCGGTGCGGGTCGTGCCCGGCAACTATTTCGAGCTCTTCCCCGAGGCGGAGCAACGCAGCAAACATGAGCACGCGGCGCTGCTCGAGGCCATACGGCGTGACGACGCGCCGGCGGCCCGCGCCATCGCCGAAGCGCACGTATTGTCCGCCGGCGAGGCCCTCGGCGGCTGGCTGGCCGCCCGGGCGGCACAACATCGGGCCGGTGCCGCGCCGGCCTGACGCCGGCGCGCGGTCACTTCTTCTTGGCCTTGTCGCGCTGCGACGAGAGCGCCCGATCGACGTTCGCCCGGAGCTCGGGCGTCGTGAAGGACCGGTCCTCGGCGCTCAGCGCGAAGTCCAGCGAGGCCAGGACGGCGCGTTCCAACTGGATGTTGATGATGCGCTTGGTGTCCTCGACCGCGCCCTTGGGCAGCGCGGCGATCCGATGGGCGCACGCCATCGCCTGGTCCAGCACCTCGTCGTCGGGGCAGACATGATTGACCAGTCCGATGGCGGCCGCACGCTCTGCCGGAATGCGATCTCCCGTCAGCGCGTACTCCTTGGCCAGTTGCAGGCTGGTGAGCAACGGCCACACCACGGGACCACCGTCGGCCGCCACCAGTCCGAGCAGGACGTGCGGGTCGGCCAGATGCGCGCTCGCCGCCATGAACACGATGTCGGAGAGGGCGACGAGGCTACAGCCGAGACCGACAGCGGGACCGTTGACGGCCGCGACGATCGGCAGACGGCAGGCCACCATGCCGGTCACGATCTGCCGGCCGTGCATGAGCGTCTGGTGGCGGAGCTCGCCGTCCTTGGACAACTCGTCGAGGTACGCGAAGTCCCCGCCGGCGGAGAAGGCACGCCCGGCCCCGGTGAGCACAGCGACCCGCGCCTCCGCGTCGGCGTCGAGCTGCGGGAAGAGGGACGCCAGCCCCGCGTGCAGCACGTGATTGGTGGCGTTGAGATCGTCGGGCCGGTTCAGCGTGATCACGCGGACGGGGCCGTCAGAACGGACCTGCAGCTCCTCGGGAAGGTCGTAGGTACTCATGATGTGGGTAGCTCCAGGATCCGGGCGGCGATGAGATTGCGTTGTATCTGCGACGTGCCGCCCATGACGCTCTGGGCGCGACTGTAGAGGTAGACCTTCAACCAGGTGTCGTCGCCGTCGGCATGCACGGCGCCGCCGATGGAGAGCGCCGCGTGGCCCACGGCCTGTTCGGCTGCGGTCATCAGGAGCTTGTCGACGGAGCCTTCGGGCCCGTGCGACAGGCCGTTGAGGCGGTCCGAGAGTCGACGGCTCACGTGGAACCGCAGCATCTCGGTCTCGACCAAAGCCCAGGCCAGGTCGCGCCGGGCCTCGGAACCGAAGTTCGCCGGGTCGTCCCGCACGATGTCGACGAGCCCGTTGACCAACTTGCCGTAACGCGCCACGTAGCCGAGCTCACCCGGTTCACGCTCGTGGCTGACCACCGTCATGGCGAGGCGCCAGCCTTCACCGGGCTCGCCCACCATGTTTGCCGCGTCGACGCGAGCGCCGTCGAAGAGCACCTCGCCGAACTCGCGCGTGATGCCGTTGATCATCTGCAGCGGCCGCTGCGCAATGGCCGACTGCTCCATCGGCACAATGAAGGCAGAGAGGCCTTTGTGCTTGGGCACGTCGGGGTCGGTCCGGGCCAGGACCAGGCACCAGTCGGCCGCATCCGAATAGCTGGTCCAGACTTTGTGGCCGGTGATGACGTACTCCTCGCCGTCGCGCACGGCCAGTGTCCGCAGCGCGGCCAGGTCGGACCCGGCGTCGGGCTCACTGAAGCCCTGGCACCAGCGCTCACGGCCGCTCACCAGCCCGGGCAGGAAGCGGCGCCGGACGTCCTGGTTGCCGTGCCGCAGGAGCCCCTGGACGAGGTAGCCCACGCTCGGCCGCGGCGGCGCGCCGGCGGTAGTGAGCTCTTCGTCGAGGATCACTTCGTAGACGCTGGGCAGCGCCTGCCCGCCGATCTCGACCGGCCAGGACAACCCGAAAAAGCCGGCGTCGTAGAGCGTCTGATGCCAAGCGGCCTGCCCCGCCCAGTACTCGTCGGCCGTCGAGGAGGCCGGGAGGCCCGGGTTGTTCTGACTGAGCCAGGCGCGTAGCCGCAGCCGGAACTCGAGCTCTTCGGGCGAATCAGCGAAGTCCATCGTCCACCGCGATGTTGCGGGCCGCCAGCACCCGCGCCAGGTTGGGCCCGACGCCGCCGAGGACGTCGCTCGACAAGAGGGCCCGGCGCAGGAAAACGTGGGCGAGGCACTCCCACGTGTTGCCGATCCCCCCGTGCACCTGAATGGCCGTCTCGCAGACCGTGCGGGCCGCCCGGGCGCAGTAGGCCTTGGCAGCCGACGCCGCGGCGAGAGCCTCGGAGGCCGGCAACGCGTCCACGGCCCAGGCTGCGTGGAGGGCGATGCTCCGGGAACCTTCGAGGGCCACGAAGGCGTCGGCCAGGAGGTGCTGCACCGCCTGGAACGACCCGATGGCTGCGCCGTACTGGCGCCGCGCGCGGGCGTAGTCGGTGGTCAGGTCGAGCGCGCCCCGCATCAGGCCTACGAGGTCGGCGCTCGTCACCGCCAGGACGAGGCTCTGCCAGGCGGCCCGGTCCTCGCCGCCCAATGGGTGGGCCTGTCCCTCCACGTCGACGACGATCCCCGTTGCCTCGACGGACGCGACGGGTCGTGTGAGGTCGACGCCGCTGGTCGAGGGACCGCGAGCGGGCCGCGGCAGCGCGACCGCACCGATGGTCCAGCCCTCGGCGCGGCCGACGGACAGCAGCGCCGTCTCGGCGATGCCGGCGTCGAGCGCGATCGCACCCGCCGTCACCCGGCCGCCATCGCCGCTCGCCAGCTCGCCGAGGTCGGCCCGCAATGCCACCGTCTCGGATACTCCCGCCGTTGGCGCACCGGCGAGCCGGCGCAGCTCGGCGGCCAGCGTCGCACCGACAAATGCGGCATCGGCGAGGCCGCGTCCGAGCTCCTCCGCGACGAGGGCGACTTCGACGGCCGAGGCCCAGGGTGTCCCGGCGTCGGACGCCGTCCGCAGCTCGCGCCAGCCAGATGCCCCCACGGCGGCGTCGAGCTTGGCGGCGCGCTCGCGGTCGTCGAGATCGGCGACGCCGTGCACGCCCAGGCGATCCACCACCTGCACCGCGGCGTCGCGCAACGCGACCTGCTCGGCCGAGAGGCGGACGTCCATCAGCCCGGCGGAGCAGTCGCGACGGCCGCGACCCACTCGTCCCGCAGGGTGCGCCGAAGCACCTTCCCCGACGGAGTGCGTGGGATGGCTTCGACCAGGACGACGTGGCGCAGCCGCTTGTACGTGGCCAGCGAATCCTCGACGAGCCGGTCGAGATCATCTGTGGTGACGTCGGAACCGGGCTCGAGCTGGACGGCGGCCACCGGCACCTCTCCGGCTCGCTCGTCGGGCACGCCGAACACGGCGCAATCGATCACGGCGGGATGGCCGTGCAGCACGGCCTCGATCTCCGCGGGCGCGACCTGGAAGCCGCTCACCTTGATCATCTCCTTGCTGCGGTCGGTGAGGTGGACCCAGCCCTCGGGCTCGAGCCAGCCGACGTCGCCGGTCCGGTACCAGCCGTCGGCGAAGGCCGCGGCCGTGGCCTCGTCGGGCAGGTAGCCCGCCATGGCCGAATCGCTCAGGACCTGGACCTCGCCGACGCCGCCGGAGGGAAGGACCTCCCCTGTCTCGAGGTCGACGACGCGCAGCGAGACGCCGCCGACAGGGAGGCCGGCGGAATCGAGGCGCCACCTGTCCGGATCATCCACGGGGTTCGCCGTGATCACCGGCACCTCGCTCGTCCCGTACGCCGGGAGCCAACGCACCCCCGTGCGGGCCGACACCAGCTCCGCCACGCTGGGGGTGATCGGGGTGGCCCCCCACATGACGTAGCGCAGCGACGAGAGGTCGTAGTCCTCGAGGTTGGGATGGTTGGCCATGGCCAGCGCGATCGGGGCGACGGCCATTTCGAGGGTCATGCGCTCGTCCTGAATGCAGCGCAGCTCCTCGTTGAGGTCGAAGCGGCGGTGCAAGCGGACGGTGGCACCGGCCGCGGCCGCGGCAAGCAGGTTCAACAACCCCAAGATGTGCGACGGCGGGGTCGCAACCTGGAAGCGGTCCTCCGGGCCGAGGCCCAGGGCCTTGACCCAGTGCTGCGTCCCCAGATCGATCGACCGGTGAATGTGGCGGACCGCCTTCGGCCGGTCCGTCGTCCCGGAGCTGAAGACGAAGACTGCGTCGTCGGTCACCCGCACGGGGACCGATGGCGCCGGCGCGTTACTCGTGCGGTCGATCACCGCCGCGACGGCGGCGTCGTCGAGACTGAGCACGGCGTCCGCACCGAGCTGCTCGGCCAGGAGGGCGACCCCCGCGCCGTCGGCGACGCCGTAGCGGGGTGCGGTGAGTGCGACGGCCGTGCCGACCTCGATCGCCTTCCACGAGGAATTGAGCATGACGGGGGCGGCCCCGAGCTTGCTGGCGGCCTGGACCGTGACCACGAACTCGGGCCGGTTCGACGTCATGACCGCCACCCGGTCGCCCCGGGCTACGCCGCGGTCGGCGAGATGCTGCGCCAGCGCATTGGCGGCCCGGTCGAGCTCTCCGTAGGTCCAGCGGTCGCCTCCGGCCAGGATGGCCACATGATCGGGGTCCCGCTCGGCCGCCGACTCGAGCCCGCCGTGCATGAGGCTCGTTGCCATGGGGAAACATTCTTCTCCGAATTGAGATTCAGCGTCAACACCAGCGAAGTGTATGGTTATCGGCGCTATGAGCAGCCCTCTTCCGGCCGCGACCGACGAGGATGTGCGGTCCGAGATCATTGAGACCGTCCGGCGCTTCGTGGAGCGAGAGGTCATCCCCGTCGCTTCCGACCTCGAGCGCGGTGACACGTATCCGGAGAAGATCGTCGAGCAGATGCGCGCGCTCGGTCTCTTCGGCGTCACCATCCCTGACGAGTACGGCGGGCTCGGTCTCGACCTGCTGACCTACATCGGGATCATTGAGGAGCTGGCCTACGGCTGGATGAGCCTCACCGGCATTGTGAACACCCACACCATGGCGGCCACCATGATCTTGGCCCACGGGACGGACGAGCAGAAGCAGTGCTGGCTCCCCGCCATGGCTTCGGGAGAACGACGGGGGGCCCTCTCGCTCTCCGAGCCCGATGCCGGGAGCGACACGAGAAACATCTCGTGCCGGGCGCTGCGCGACGGTGACGAATACGTCCTCAACGGCAGCAAGGCCTGGGTGACCAACGGCGAGCGGGCCTCCATCGTCCTGCTGGCGGCGCGGGCCGAGGAGGGCATCACCGCCTTCATCGTCGAGAAGGAACCCGGCCCGCACTTCGAAGGCATCGCGGTCAGCAAGCACATGGGCAAGCTGGGCTACCGCGGCGTCGAGACGGTCGAGATGGCGTATGCCGACCACCGGATCCCCGCCGCCAACGTCGTCGGCGAGCTCGGGCGCGGCCTGCCCCAGATTTTGGGCGTGCTCGAGGTGGGCCGGATCAACATTGCGGCGCGGGCGGTCGGCGTGGCCCGGGCCGCCTTCGACGCCGCGCTCGCCTACAGCCTGCAGCGCGAGACCATGGGCAAGGTCATCGGCGAGCACCAGGCCATTCAGCTCAAGCTGGCCGACATGGCCACCCGCCTGGAGGCCGCCCGCCTGCTGACCCGAAACGCCGCCGAGCGTCGGGCGCAGGGACTGCGCTGCGACGTCGAGGCCGGCATGGCCAAGCTCTTCGCCAGCGAGACCGCACTCGAGCTCAGCACCGAGGCGATGCGCATACTCGGCGGCGTGGGCTACACCACCGAGTTCCCCGTTGAACGCTTCTACCGCGACGCGCCCTTGATGATCATCGGCGAGGGGACCAACGAGATCCAGCGCATCGTCATTGCCCGGGGCCTGCTGGCCCGGGCCCGCGGTCAGGCTTGAGCGGCACCGTCGGCGACGCGCCGCCGCGTCGCCAGTTCGGCCAAGACCTCCTCGGTGTGCTCGCCGAGGAGCGGCGCCGGCGCCGCCCGGTCGACGGGCAGGTCGGAGAAGCTCACCGGACCGTTGATGGATCGCCGCGCCGTCCCGTCGGGGGCGTCGGGCAGCTGGAGGAACCCGTCGTTGGCGGCGAGCTGGGGATCGGCCAGGACGTCGGCCGGCCCCTGGGCCGGCGCCCACCAGACACCCTCGGCGTCGAGGCGCTCGGCCCACTCGTCGAGCGTGCGCTCGCCGACTATGTCGTCGAGCACGGCGATCACCTCGGCGCGGTTCTTGCGGAGGGCCTTGGCGTCGGCGAAGCGGGGGTCTGAGCGAAGGTCCGCCCGGCCCAACGCGCGCAGCACGGAGTCGATGTGGCGGTCCGCCTCGAGTCCCGTGAAGAAGAACCAGCGCCCGTCCTTGGTCCGGTAGGAGTTCATCAGCGGGGTCTGGTTAGCGTGACGCGGCTCGGACTTCGCCACCTTGCCGACGGTCTCCTGCAGGCTGAGGTCCCACCCGAGCACGTACGTCCCCGTCCGCAGCAAGGAGACTTCGACGACGCGCCCGTGCCCTGTCTGGCGCTGCTCGAGCACCGCGGCCAGGAGGCCGGCCAGGGCCGCCAGCCCGCTGATGTGGTCGCCGATGCCGCCGCGCACGTTGAGCGGGGTGCTGTCGCTGTTGGCCAGCTGGACGGACAGGCCGGAGCGGGCCCAGAAGGCCCCGATGTCGTAGGCCGGACGGTTGCGGTCCTCGCCGCGCAGGCCGTAGCCGCTCACGCTGCAGTAGACCAGGCGGGGATGGCGGGCGATGGTGGACGCCGGCTCGAGGCCGAGGACGTCGAGTGCGTCGGGGCGCAGGTTCGAGAGGAAGACGTCCGCCGTCGACAGCAGTTCCTCCAGCCGTTCACGCGCCTCGGGCTGTCGCAGGTCGAGGACGATGCTGCGCTTGCCCCGGTTGTCCTGCGCGAAGGCAGGGTTCGGGAAGTCCTGTCCGATGCCCAGGGAGCCGAAGGCGCTGCGCATCGGGTCACCGTTGGGTGGCTCCACCTTGATGACGTCGGCACCCCAGTCGGCCAGCAACGCCCCGGCCGAAGGGGCGGCGACCCAAACCCCCATCTCCACCACCCGCAGCCCGGCGAGGGCTGTCAGTCCGCTCCGCTCGGCCGGTTGCTCGCCTGCTCCGGTCACGGCGTGTCGCGGCCCGGCCGCGCGGCCGCCCGGTCCCTGAGCTCGTCCTTCAGCACCTTGCCGGTGGCGGTCAACGGCAGTGCGTCCACGATCTCCACGGCCCGCGGGACCTTGTAATTGGCCATTTCGTTCCGGCTCCATTCCATGATGTCGTCGCCCGAGATGCCTCCGGATACGACGACGAAGGCCATGCCCACCTCCCCGAGACGCTGGTCGGGGATGCCGATCACCGCGGCTTGCTGCACGGCGGGATGACGCAGCAGCGCGTTCTCGATCTCGGCCGGGTACGCGTTGAAGCCCCCGACGATGAACATGTCCTTGACGCGACCCACGATGCGGAGCCGGCCCGACTCGTCCAACTCACCGAGGTCACCGGTGCGCAACCAGCCGTCCGGCGAGAGCGCCTTGTCCGTCTCTTCGGGGTCGTCGAGGTAGCCCGCCATGATGCTGCCGCCGCGCAAGAGCACCTCGCCGGCCTGCCCCGTCCCGACGTCCCGGCCTTCGCCGTCGAGGAGACGCAGCTCGAACCCCGGGCGCGGCCGCCCCACCGTCGTGGCGATCGCCTCCGCGTCGTCGCCGTCGGACGTGGCGCAGGCCGTTCCCCCCTCCGTCAGCCCGTAGCCGGTGATGATCATCGAGAACGGGAGCTCGGCCTGGACACGGCGGATCAACTCGACCGGGATGTCGGCGGCACCGGTCACGGCCAACCGGAGCGACGACAGGTCGTGCTGCGCGCGCTGAGGATGGTCGAGAACGGACTGGTAGAGCGTCGGCGGCCCCGGCAGGACGGTCACGCCCTCCGGCGCGACGCGGGCCAGCACGCGGTCGACGTCGAAGACGGGCTCGGGCAACATGGTGGCACCACTGGCCACACTGGCCAGGATGCCGGCCTTGAGGCCGAACATGTGGAAGTACGGATTCACTTGCAGGTAGACATCGCCGGCGGTGAGTCCCGTCATAGCGACCCAGTCCGTCGCCACCGTCAGCGTGCGGCCATGCGTCATGACGACGCCCTTGGGAACGCCAGTCGTCCCCGACGTGAAAAGGATGTCGGAGGGATCGTCCGGCCCCGAGCGCGGCGCTCCGTCGCTCGACCTCGGCCCGTGCGTCAGGGGTTGCTCGCGCCATGAAGTCCCGCCACGACAACGCCGAACCCTCGGCGTGCCCCTTGGCAACGATGATCGTCCGGAGTGCGGGCAACGGGGTGTCGGCCTTCTCGAGCATGGCGACATAGTCGGTCCCGAGGAAGTCGGTCATGGTGACGAGGACACGGGCACGACTGCGGGAGAGGACGACGGCCGCCTCGGCGCCCTTGAAGCGCGTGTTGACGGGCACCAGGACGGCGCCGGCAGCGAGCAGGCCGAGCGCCGCCACCGTCCATTCGACACAGTTGCCGCACCAGATGGCCACCCGGTCGCCCGGATCCACCCCCACGGCGACGAGCGCGGCACCGAACTCCCGGGCCTCCTCGGCCAGCTCGGCGTAGGTGAGGGTCGTCGGACCATCGCGTACGGCCAACAGGTCTGCGAACTGGGCGGCCGCGCCGTCGACCATGGCCGGGACGGAGGGCCAGGGCGGTGGAACCAGCCCTGAAGGCGCGGCGCTCACCCCCGGACCGGCGCCGGACCCGCGTGAGTCTTTGAGAACGGTCCTCTTTCCATACAATAATGATACTTTCGAAAGGCGACCCCACAAGAAGGTGCGCTCGCCGGCTCGTCACGTGTGCCGAGGGAGGGAGACGACATGGTCAGTACTGCGCCCGCGCCCTACTACGACCCCTACGACTTCGAGATCGACGCCGATCCCTACCCGGTCTGGAAGCGGCTGCGCGACGAAGCCCCTCTCTATTACAACGAGAAGTACGACTTCTACGCCGTCAGCCGCTACGAAGACGTGGAACGGGCCTCGGTGGAGTGGCAGACCTACAGCTCGGCCAAAGGCTCGGTGCTCGAGATCATCAAGGCCGAGATGGAGATGCCACCGGGCTTGTTCATCTTCGAGGACCCGCCCGACCACGACCTCCATCGCGGCATTATGAGCCGCGTCTTCACGCCGCGGCGCATGGCGGCCATTGAGCCACAGGTGCGGGACTATGCGGCGCGCACGTTGGACCCGCTGGTCGGGAAGGGCGGCTTCGACCTCATCCTCGACCTCGGGACCGAGATCCCCATGCGCACCATCGGCATGCTTCTCGGCATTCCCGAGGAGGACCAGCAGGCGATCCGCAACAACATCGACGAGGGCCTCCGGCTCGAAGAGGGCGTGATGCCCGAGGTCGACTTCAGCCAAGGAGGCGCGGTCGACTCGGACTACGGGGCCTACATCGACTGGCGGGTGGACCACCCCTCCGACGACCTCATGACCGAGCTGCTCAACGCCGAGTTCACCGACGGGGACGGGACGGTGCGCACCCTGACCCGCGAGGAGATCCTGGGCTACATCGGCCTGCTCTCGGGCGCGGGCAACGAGACCACGACCCGGCTCATCGGCTGGGCCGGCAAGCTGTTGGCCGAGCACCCCGAGCAGCGCGCACAGATGGCGGCGGACCCGTCGTTGATCCCGGCCGCCATTGAGGAATGCCTCCGCTACGAGCCACCTTCTCCCGTCCAGTCGCGCTATGTGACCATGGACGTTGTGCACCACGGGCAGACCGTCCCCGCCGGCAGCGTGATGGTGCTGCTCAACGCCTCGGCCAACCGCGACGAGCGCGTGTTCGACGATCCCGATCGCTTCGACATCCACCGCAAGGCCCAGCGTCACCTGAGCTTCGGCTACGGCCTGCATTTTTGCCTGGGCGCGCACCTGGCACGCCTGGAGGCGCGCGTCGCACTGGAGGAGCTGCTCAAGCGCTTTCCGGAGTGGGAGGTCGACACGGCCAACGCCGTGCAAGCGCGCACCTCCACGGTGCGAGGCTGGGAGAAGCTCCCGGTGCTCGTTCCGTGACGAAGGCCGACCGCTACACGGTGGTGCAATGGGCCACCGGGAACATCGGCTCGCACTCGTTACGGTCCGTCATCAACCACCCGCACCTCGACCTGGTCGGCTTGTACGTCTACTCGGAGGACAAGGCGGGGCGCGACGCCGGCGATCTGTGCGGTGTCGCGCCGACCGGCGTGCTCGCCACGCGTGACGTGGCGGAGATCGTCGCCCTCGAACCGGACTGCGTCCTCTACATGGCCGACCGCGTCGACGTCGACGTGCTCTGCCGGCTGCTCGAGGCAGGAGCGAACGTGGTGTCGACGCGCAGCGAGTTCCACAACCCGGCCCGGCTCGATCCGGCGGTCCGGCGACGGATTGAGGCCGCCTGCAGGCAGGGCGGGTCGTCGCTCCACAGCACGGGCTCGAGCCCGGGTTTCATCACCGAAGCGCTGCCCCTCGTCCTGGCCTCGCTGCAGCGCCGCCTTGATCATTTGTTGATCGAGGAGTTCGCCGACATGTCGTCGCGCAACTCGCCGGAGCTGATCTTCGACCTCATGGGCTTCGGGCGCGACCCGGAGACCTTCGATCCCAGCGGCGTCGAAGCCCACGGTGGTGCCTCCTTCGCCGGTTCGCTCGAAGTCCTCGCCCAGGCGCTGTCACTGCCCCTCGACGCCGTCGAGGCATCGGGCCAGGTGGCGACGGCACGCCACGACGTGGACGTCGCCGCCGGCACCGTGCGGGCCGGCACGATCGGCGCGCAGCGGATGCAGGTCCGCGGCATGCGAAGCGGTCGACCCCTGGTGACGTTCAGCGCCAACTGGTACCTCACGGCCGACGTGGAGCCGGCGTGGGACCTGCGCGAGACCGGCTGGCACGTCTTGGTCGAAGGCGACACGCCGCTGGACATCGACATCCGCTTCCCGGTGCCAGCCGACGAGTGGGCGGCAACGTCTCCCGGGTTGACCGCGCACCGGCCGGTGAACGCCATCCCCTACGTCTGCGCGGCCGAGCCGGGCATCCGGACCATCGCCGACCTGCCCCAGGTCGTCGCCACGCTCGGGTGATGCTCGTTCCATGAGCACCGTCGGCCTCGTCGTCGGAAACCCCAAGGCCCAGTCGCGCACGCTCGCCTTGGCGGAGGAGGTCGCCGGCGCCGCCGCCGGCGCGACGGGACTTGACGGTGCGGACAGGCTGACGGTGGACCTGGCCGACATCGGTCCGCAGCTGTTCGACCGGTCCTCGCCCGCCGTCGAGGAAGCGCACGACGGCATCTGCACCTGCGCACTGGTCGTGGTGGCGTCGCCCACCTACAAGGCGAGCTACACGGGCCTCCTGAAGTCCTTTCTCGACTGGTTCAGCACCACCGATCTGCAGGGCGTGACCGTCGTTCCGGTGATGACCGGTGCCGGCGCCCACCACGCGCTCGCCGTCGAAGTCCACCTCCGGCCCGTCTTGGTCGAGCTCGGTGCGACTATCCCCTGCTCGCGGGCTCTACGTGACCGAAGGCGAGCTGGCCGAAGCGGGCGTTCCCATCACCACGTGGCTGCGTGTGGCGGGGCCGCAGCTGCGACGAGCGGTGACGCCGCAAGGGGATCCTCCTCCACAGACCACCGCCGCGGCCCGATGACACCTCCGGAAGAATCGCGGCTGGCGCCCGTCCCGTTCGCCGAGTGGGACGAGCAGACCCGCTCTACCTTGCTGCAATTCCTCCGGCGGCCCGAGATCTATCTGTCGGGAGCTCCGGATGCGCCACCCATGCCGGTGGTGCTCGAGATGTTCGCCCACCACCTCGCGCTCAGCGCGTCCTGGCTGCCCTTCACCGAGATGCTGGCCGGGGCGGATGCCAAATTGAGCGCCCGGGACCGGGAACTTCTCATTCTGCGGGTCGCCTGGCGGACGCGTTCAGGCTACGAGTGGGCGCAGCACAGCCGCATGGGCGCCGACGCCGGCCTGACCGAGCGGCAGATCGGCGCAACGGCCGAGGGACCGGCGGCCGCGGTGTGGACGCCGCTGGAACGGGCCTTGTTGACCGCGGTCGACGAGATCATCGACGATCATTCGGTCGGCGACGGGACCTGGAATTCCCTTGCCTGCCGCGTTCGACGGTGCACAGCTGTTCGAGCTCCTCTTCCTGGTCGGCGGCTACCTGTGCCTCGCCGGCGTCCTGAACAGCATCGGTGTGCGGGGCGAGCTGCCCCCGCCATGGCTGCACCAGCGATCCGACGACGGCTGAGCGACTTCCTTACCCCGGGCCGGACGCCCAGTACTGCTCGAGCCCCGGCGCAATATCCCGACTGACGAGCTCAATCCGAGGGCCACTCCCGCTTCGGTGATAGGCCCACACGGCCGCGCCGTCCGGCCGGAGACCGGTCGCCTCGGCGGCGTACCCCCGGGCGGTCAACGCCGCGGCATCGGCGACGACGTCGTCCGACCAATAACCGAGGTGGTGGATCCCCGAGCCCGCGGCGGGGACCCACAGCGTCCCCGGGATGCTCTGGATCACCTCCACCCTCGGCTCTGTCCTCGAGTAGGTGAAGACCAGGTCGAGCGTGGCCTCATGGTCAGGGAGCACGACCGGCGTGCTGACGGAGAGCTTCGGGCACCACTCGTGCCCGAAGAGGGCCGACAGATCGGCCAGGGCAGCGTCGAGATCATCGACGACGATGCCGACGTGGAATTGGTCGGCGGCCTTCATCACGGCTCGATGACCACGCGGACCGCCCCGCTCGCCCTCTCCGACGCCACCCGAAACGCTTCGGCGGCGTCCTCGATCGGGAACCGGTGGGTGATGACCGTGCGGGCGATGTCTGCATCGTCGGCCAGCATGGCTGCGGCCTCCTCCATCTCCCGGCCGCCGTCGTGGGCGCAATAGCCCAGCGAGGGAATGACTCGGGCCTCCTTGTGGAACAGCGGCATCCAGTCCAGCTGGACGGGGCCGAAATGGACACCGAGGACGACGATCGTCCCGCCCGGTGCGACGAGCTCGCCGCACCTGGCCAAGCTCGCTTGCGTCCCGGCGGCCTCGACCACCACGTCGTACACGCCGTCGGCAACCGACGGACGCGCCGAGGCGTTCACCCGCCTCCTTCTGATACGGGTGGCGGGCTTGGAGCGCCACCGCCGCCGCGCCGAGTCGGCGTGCACCGGCGACGGCGAGCAACCCGAGCGCACCGGCGCCCACCACCGCGACACGCGTGCCCGGTCCGGTGCCGGCCAGCCGCAGCGCGTGCCACGAGACGGCCGCCGGCTCCACGATGGACGCGTCACGCACGTCGAATCCCCGGCGGCAGGGGGACCAACCTCGCCGGAGGCGCACGGAACTGCTCGGCCATGCCGCCGTCGGCACTGATGCCGAGTGCACGCTGCCCGTGGGTCGGGCACAGGTTGTAGGCGCCGCGCACGCACTGGGGACACTCCATGCAGCCATAGATGGCCTCGACGACCACCGCCGTGCCGTCCGAGCGCACACCGGCGAGCTCGTGGCCCAGAATGGCCCGGCTCCCGAATCGGATGTAGCTCAGGTCGGATCCGCAGATGCTCGTCGCCTTCATGTCGAGCACCTCACCGATGCCAGGCGGATCGTCGAGATCGACGAGCGCCACTCCCCCTTCCGCACTGCGCACTGCCTTCATCGTCCTCCTCGTCGCCCCCGCCCGGGGCGCCGGCCCTCGGACTCCGGGGTCCGACTGGTTGTCGCCCTTCGGAGAACCATAGATATCCTCAGGGCCGCGTGTCACCGGGTGCTGTCGCCGACCCGTCCACGTTTCGACCCGACGAGTGCTGACGAGGAGTTGCCGTGACGAGCCCACTCGAGTTCTGGCTCTTTCTTCCGCAGATGCGGCTGACTCATGGACCAGCTCGTCGACCGCGCCCGGGCGGCGGAGGCGGCGGGGTTCGCCGGCATCGCCGGGATGGACCACCTCACTCCCCCTCTGGCGGAGAGCCAGCCCATGTACGAGGCGATGATCACCAACACGTGGCTCGCCAGCCAGACCGAGGAGCTCCGGGTCGGTTCCCTGGTCCTCTGCGACTCCTTCCGGCATCCCGCCGTCCTGGCCCGTGAAGCGGTGACCCTCGACCACGCGTCGGGAGGACGATTCGAGCTCGGCATCGGCTGGGGCTCGGTGGCGACGGAGCTCGGCACGTTCGGCATCGGGTCGCAAGAATCAAAGGTCCGGCTGAGCCGGCTGCGCGAGTCGCTCGAGATCATGAAGGCGCTCTGGACCGGCGAGGCGCTCGACTACGAGGGCGAGCACTTCAGCCTGCACGGGGCGCAGCAGGTGCCCGGACCCGTCGGCCACATTCCGATCGTCATCGGAGGCGCGGGCAGAGGGAACGATGCGGCTGGTCGCCGAGCATGCCGACTGGTGGAACGTGCACACGCACATCGTCGACAAGCTCGACGAGATGCGGCCCCTTGGCAGGGCAAGGCCCGTTGTTCGCTGCAGGCACAGGTCGCCTTCGTGCCCGCAGCCGGCCAACGGGACGAGATCGAGGCGACGGCGCGGCGGCGCTTCGGATCGACGCCGATCGTCGGCACCGTGCCCGAGCTCGTCGACTCCTTCGGCTCCTCCACGAATCGGGGCGTGGAACGGGTGTACGCGTGGTTCTGCGACTTTGCCGCGCCGGACACGCTTGGCGGCCTTTGGCGAGGGTGTGATCAGGGCGTTCAACCCCACGACGGCAGCGAGCTAGGGCCGCTTCCCCGTCGCTGCTCCGGTGGCGACGAGCCCGCCCGACAGATCACTGGGGAGCGGTCTACAGTGTGGTCACAGATTGAGAGCGTCGACACACAGTGTTGCCCCGGTCCCCGGTAGCGCTCGAGAAGGAATGCGGGGAACGGACAACCGTGACAGCGACCACCATCGAAGCCACGTCAGCGGATTTTGGCGTCCTCGCCAAGCAGGTCCGTGAAGCCGGGCTGCTCGATCGCCGCTTCGGCTACTACGCCCTCATGATTCCTCTGACCGTCGCGGCGTTCGGGGTGGGTTTCGCCGCCTTGGTGCTGATCGGGAGCTCGTGGTGGGCGCTCGGCGTTGCTGCGTTCCTCGGCCTGGCCTTCACCCAACTCGGATTCGTCGGGCACGACGCCGGCCATCACGAGGTCTTTCGCTCCAGGCGGGCGAACCGGCTCCTCGGGCTCACGGTGGGAAATGTCCTCATCGGCATGAGCTTCGGCTGGTGGGTCCCCAAGCACAGCGCGCATCACGCCCATCCCAACGAAGTGGGTCGTGACCCCGACGTCGGCGGCGTCGTCGTCCAGCCTTCCGACTGACGGGCCGGTCAAGGTCGCGAGTTGGCCTTCCCGATTCATGACGAAATGGCAAGCACCGCTCTTCTTCCCGCTCATGGTCCTGCGCAGCACGGGCATCTACGTGTTGGGCATTCAGAGGTTGCTCCGTGAGCGCAACCGGACTGCCGTCCTGGAAGGCGCGCTCCTCGCCCTGCACGCCGCCCTCTATCTGACCGTCGTGTTCTGGTTCCTCTCACCGCTCAAAGCGGTGGCCTTCATCCTCATCCAACAAGCGGTCTTCTCCGTCTACCTGGGATGCAGCTTCGCCCCGAACCACAAGGGCATGCCCATCATCGATCCCGAGCAGGGACTGAGCTTTGTCCGGCGCCAGGTCATCAGCTCCCGGAACGTCGCGGGCGGTTGGTTCACCAATGTGTTGCTCGGAGGCCTCAACTTCCAGATTGAGCACCACCTGTTCCCGAGCATGCCGCGACCCAACCTGTCCCGAGCCCAGAGCATCGTCAGAACCTTCTGTGCCGACAACGGCCTCAGCTACAGGGAGGACAGCCTGACTGGCTCCTACCGCCAGACGATCCGCGCGCTGCGAGCTGGTGCCATTGCAGCCGCCCAACCTCGCCTCGTCATGGCTCAAGCCGGTCGATAACGCTCTGGACGAACGCGGTCGGTGGCGTCGTGCCCCGCGGTGACGCCGAGCACGCGCTCGAGCGACAGCACCTGGGTCAGCCCGGTCATCAAGAGCAGCGCCACGATCGGCGGGAACCTGCTCCGGCAGCGATCCCATCCGCCTCGGAGCGCGGCCGTCAGCGCCCGGAGCTGGGCGGCGCGAGACCGCTCGGCGTAGCGGGCGATCTCGGTCCGGATGGACTTGCGGTGGTTCGCCAGGGCGACGAACTCGGCCATGAAGGCGGCACCACGGGGATCGGCGTTGAGCCGCCACAACGTCCGCAGCGAGTTGTCGGCGGCGACGGCGCGCTCGAAGTGGCGCGAGGTTCTCTTCGGCCCGGCGCCGGAAGACCTCCAGGAAGAGGTCGTCCATGGTGCGGAAGTAGTAGTGCACGAGCTGGGGCTTGAGCCCCGCCTTCGCCCCGACCCGGCGCGAGGTGACGGCCGCGTACCCCTCGTCGAGCAACAGCTGCTCGGCGGCATCGAGCAGCTGGGCCCTGGTCTTGGAGTCGGCGGCGCCGATCCGTCTCGGCTGGGGCGCCGTCGTCACCCCGACAACTTGTCACATTCGGAGGCCGATGCTAAGCATTCGCCAAAACACTGCTGAGCGGGTGCACAGCGCAGCGGTCCGCCTCGCCCTCGGGCGGCCGAGCGAAGGGAGACCACGTTGAGCGACTGGGAGACGATCGACTTCTTCAGCGACGAGTCCCTGGTGGAAGACCCCTACCCCTACTTCGACCACCTGCGGTCGCAGTGCCCTGTGCTCCCGACCGACAACCTCGGCGTGGTCGCCGTCTCGGGCTACGAGGAGGCGATGGAGATCTACCTCGACACCGAGACCTTCTCCTCCTGCAATTCGGTGATCGGCCCGTTTGCGGCCTTTCCCGTCCCGCTCGAGGGCGACGACGTCGGAGCGATCATCGACAGCCATCGGGACCAGCTGCCCATGAACGAGCACATGGTGACCATGGACCCACCCATGCACACCCAGGAGCGCGCCCTGGTGATGCGCCTGCTCACGCCGAAGCGCCTCAAGGAGAACGAGGAGTTCATGTGGCGGGCAGCCGATCAGCAGATCGACGAGTTCATCGCGGACGGCCGCTGCGAGTTCATCAGCGCCTACACGCAGCCCTTCGCCATGCTGGCCGTCGCCGACGTCCTCGGCGTGCCCGAAGTCGACCACCAGCGCTTCCGGGAGTTCTTCGGCTTGAGTGCTGCGCCGGGCGAGGTCGGAGGCGACGGGGACATCGGCCTGAACGCGCTCGAGGGGCTCGATGCCTGGTTCGCCACGTACATCGAAGACCGTCGGCGCGAACCCCGCGACGACGCACTGACTCGCTTGGCGCTGGGCACCTACCCCGACGGGACCACGCCGGACGTGAGCGCGGTCGTGCGGACGGCGACGTTCCTGTTCGCCGCCGGCCAGGAGACGACCGCCCGTCTCCTCGCCGTCGGCCTGAAATACCTCTGCGAGTACCCCGAGCTCCAGGACGAGCTGCGGGCGCACCCGGAACGGATCCCCGACTTCATCGAGGAGTCGCTGCGCATCGAGAGCCCGGTGAAGTCGGACTTTCGCCTGGCTCGCCGCTCGACGACCGTCGCCGGCGTCGACATTGCCGCCGGCACGCCGGTGATGCTGCTCAACGGCGCGGCCAACCGCGACCCCCGGCTCTTCGAATGCCCGGCAGAGTTCCGCCTCGACCGGCCCAACGCAAAGGTCCATCTGGCGTTCGGTCGCGGGGTCCATGCCTGCCCAGGTGGCCCCCTGGCCCGGGTCGAGGGCCGAGTGAGCATTCGCGCGCATCCTCCATCGCATGCGCGACATCCGGCTGTCCGAGGAACACCACGGGCCGCCGTCGGCCCGCCGTTTCGAGTACGAGCCCACCTGGGTCCTTCGCGGCCTGCACCAGCTGCACATTGAGTTCACGCCGGCGGAGGTGGCGCAATGAGCGGGCGGGTCGCGTTGGTGACCGGGGCCGCGTCGGGCATCGGCCTCGGCGTCGCCAACAGGCTGGCCGCAGACGGCATCGCCGTGGCACTGCTCGACCGAGACGGTGACGGCGTGGCGCAGGCAGCCGGCGCGCTGACCGGCGCGGGTCGGTCAGCGGTAGGGCACGCGGTCGACGTCGCGGACCGTGAAGCGCTCGAGCGGGTGTTCGCCGACGTGCGCCAGGCGCTGGGGCCGATCACCATCCTCGTGACCAGCGCGGGCATTGAGTCGTTCGACGCCGTGGCCGACATCACGCCCGAGAAGTGGGACCGCATTCTGGCGGTGAACCTGACCGGCACCTTTACCTGCATGCAGCTGGCTGTCCCGGACATGACAGCGGAGGGCTGGGGCCGCATCGTCACCATCTCCTCGTCGAGCGCACAATCGGGAGCACCGCACATGGCCCACTACGTGGCGTCGAAGGGTGGCGTCATCGGACTCACGAAGGCCTTCGCGCGCGAGTTCGCCAGCCAGGGCATCACCGTCAACACCATCCCGCCGACTATCGTCGACACGCCCATGGCGAGGAAGGCGGCGGGCGTGGGCAACGTGCCGAGCATTGATGTCATGGGAAGCATGGTCCCGACCGGGCGGGCCGGGACGCCGGAGGACATCGCCGCGGCCTGCGCCTTCTTGTGCTCCGAAGAGGCCGGCTACATCACCGGCCAGCTGATCGGCGTCAACGGGGGCATGTACGTCTGAGCCGGTTCAGGAGGAGGCGCTGCAACGCGTCCCCTTGGCCGGCACGACGCCGTCGACGAAGTAGGACGTCACCACGCTGTCCATGCAGGCGTTGGTCGATCCGTTGAGCAGCCAGGTGTGCCCGTAGCCGACATAGGTCACCAGCCGCCCCCCGACGGCGGCGGCCAGCTGCGGCGCCACGACGTACGGCGTGTTGGGGTCATAGACGTTTCCGATCACCAGAGGGCTCGGGGCGCCGTTTGGCGCCAGGTGAGCGATGGCCTCGCCCGCGCCGGTCCACCCGGGGCACGCGATGAGATAGTTGGCAACGGCCTCGGCGCCGCCGAGCGGATCGCGCGCCGCCAACGATCGGGCCAGTGCCGCCGTCGCCTTCGCGTCGGGGTGGGTGACCGCGTCGTTGCAGGTGATCGTCCAGAGCGGTCCGACGAGGGACGCGCCGTTCAGATCGTCCTCGAGCCCCAGGGCCACCGATCGCAGCGGCGCCCCGTTGCCGGCAGCGGCCGCAGCCAAGGCGGGAAAGTAGCCCGGGCGTGAACGTCGAGGCCGAGAGGTACAACAGCGAGGCGGTGGACAGATCACCCGCCGTCACCGGGGTCGTGTCGCCACCGCCCGGGGCCGGAAGGGGAGACGCCACGAGGCGTTGTTGCAGGTGCTCATAGAAGCTGACCGGGTCGGCGCCCAGCGGGCAGCTCGGCAGTGCGCTGCAACTGCTCAGCGCGTGCACCAGTGCAGTCTGTATGGCCGGCGCGTCCGCCGTGGCATCGGTCATGAGGCTCAGGTTGGCATCGACGGCACCATCGAGGACCATGGAGCGGACTGACTCGGGAAGAGATGCGCGTACACGGAGCCCAGGGCGGTGCCATACGAGAGGCCGTAGTAATCGATGGTCGCCGCTCCAAGGGCGGCGCGCAGCCGATCCATGTCACGCGCCGAGGTCGTGGTGTTCACCGTCGGGAACAAGGTGGGGTCGGATGCCCGACAGGAGCGCTCGAGGCCGGCGAAGGTCCGGGTGGCCGCCGCCGTGCCGGCGATGGCGCTGCCGGCGGCCGCGGCAGACGGCCCGCACAGGAGCGGTTCGCTCGACCCCGTGCCGCGCTCGTCGAAGCTCACGAAGGTGAACTGGTCCTGGACCGCCTGCGGCATCAGCGAGGCCAGTATCGGCAGAATCAGGTCGCCGCTCTCGCCGGGTCCGCCGGGATTGAACACAATGACGCCCTTGCTCTGGGGGACGGGACGTTCCATCACCGCCAGGCTGACCGCACCGCGAGAGGGGTCCCGGTAGTCCCGGGGGACCTGCAGCGTTCCGCACTGGTAGCCCGACACCTTCGGGCAGGCCTGCCAGGCGATCGGCGCGCCGCCGGCGGCCGCCGGGTGCGCCCCGGGCGCCAGCAGGAGGGCCAGCAGGAGGACGGCGAGCAACGCCGGCGCCGCTCGGCCGTACCGAAGGTGCTTGCCGCCCGGTAACGAGAGGTTCACGCTTTTCCAACCCCCTGAGCCCCGCCGTCCGAACCGGAACCCGCCCTTGCGGTTGCGCAGGCTAGCCCGGGAGCGGCGTCGGAGAAGGGCGCCTCTGGTCCGACGCAGACCCCGCGGGCGCCGCGTGGTGATGCGAGAGTATGCGCCGTGTCGCGCCATCCCTTCGCCGGCGTCGCCATCGTGGGCGTCCACAACACGGTGCAGGCTCGCGTCCTGCCCGAGCACGACTCGACCTCCATTGCGCTCCTCGGTGCGCTGGGTGCATTGGCCGACGCCGGAATCTCCCCGCACGACGTCGACGGTGTCGTCGGCACGGACTGCGCCCGCATCGCCCTCGAACTGGGCCTCGGGCCCTGCACCAGGCGGCCCACGCAAATGGGTATCCCCGCCGTCCTCGATGCCGCCGCCCTGATCACCACGGGCCAGTGCGACGTGGTGCTCATCGCCGCCGGCGGCGCCGGCGTCCACGTGGATCGCTCTGCCACGGCACCCTGGACGCGTCCGGCCAACGAGCTCGTGGTCGGATACGGGCTGTTCACCGCGGCCGAGTTCGCGCTGATGGCGCGGCGACACATGCTCACCTACGGCACCACGCCCGAGCAGATGGCCGCCGCGGCGGCCGTGATCCGCAACAACGGCTACGTCAACCCCGAAGCGGTCTACGCCGGACGTGGGCCGTTCGCCCCGCAAGACGTTCTGGCCTCGCGCATGGTGGCCGACCCCTTCCATCTCCTCGACTGCGCCACGACATCGGAGGGCGGCTGCGCCCTCGTTCTCACCAGCGCCGGGCGCGCCGGCGACTGCGAGGGGCCCGTGTGGATTCTCGGTGGTGCCAGCGATGCCTTCGGGCCCGCCTACGTCGTCGCCCCGGTGTGGGACTTTCAGCCTCGCGCCGAGGCTCCGCCGGCCGGGCTCGTGGGTGCCAGGGCGGCCCGCGCCGCCTTTGCCACTGCCGGCCTCTCACCCAGCGACGTCGACGTCGCCGAGCTCTACGATCCGTTCTCGTTCGAGATCATCCGGCAGCTGGAGGCCTTCGGCTTCTGCGCGCCCGGTGAGGGCGGACCGTTCGTGGAGGACGGGAACATCGGGCCCGGGGCCGCCCTCCCCGTCACCACCGATGGCGGGACCATGTCGTTCAGCCATCCCGGGATCAACGCGCAACAGCTCCAGCGGGTGATCAGAGGCGTCCAGCAGCTGCGGGGATCGTGTCCCACCAGTCAGGTCGAGGGGGCAGAGGTCGCGCTGTGCTCGAACGGAGGATCGGGCGCCCTGTTCTGCGACGTCCTCCTCCTGGGTCAGCGCGTCCATGAGCCTCCTCCTGCCCCAGACCGAAGGCATTCCGGCGCCGCGCCATGGCCTCCACAGCCAGCCCTATTGGGACGCTGCCGCCGCCACCAATTGCTCTACCAGCGTTGTGCCGAGTGCTCCTTCTCGGGCCTCGGTGCGTGCACGGTGTGCGCCCGGTGCCATGCGCCATCACCAGGCTGGGAGCCGAGCGCAGGGACAGGGACCCTCTACAGCTGGACCGTGGTGTGGCGACCTCCCGATCGCTCCTTCCGCGTGCCGTACGCACCCGCCGTCGTCCGACTCGACGAGGGATTCTGGATGCTGAGCGCCGTCATCGGCTGCGAGCCCGAGGCGCTGGAGGAGGGTCTCCGACTGGCCGTCGAGTTCCATCCGGCCTCCGAGGAGATCACGCTGCCGTACTTCCGCCCGGTCTGAGGCGCCTTTAGGATGGTGGGCGTGCCCACTGACAGAGTCCCGGTGACGTTTCCCACGTTCGACGACGTGCAGGACGAGCGCCGGCACCGCAAACAGCGCCTCGCCGCTGCATTCCGTCTGTTCGGGCACTTCGGCTTCGACGAGGGCATCGCCGGCCACATCACGGCCCGCGACCCCGAGCTCCTCGACCACTTCTGGGTCAATCCGTTCGGCATGAACTTCAAGATGATCCGCGTGAAGGACCTCATCCTCGTCAACGATCAGGGCGAGGTCGTCGACGGCACGTGGCCGGTGAACCTGGCCGCGTTCGCCATCCACTCCCAGGTGCACGCGGCGCGACCGGATGTCGTGGCGGCCGCCCACGCGCATTCCGTGCACGGCAAGTCCTGGTCCTCGCTGCGCCGGCTGCTCGATCCGATTACCCAGGATGCCTGCGCGTTCTACGGCGACCACTCCCTCTTCGACGACTACACCGGTGTCGTGCTCGATCTCGAGGAGGGCAAGCGACTCGCCCACTCGCTCGGCGGGAACAAGGCCGTCATTCTGTCGAATCACGGGCTGTTGACCGTCGGTCAGACTTCCGTGGACGAAGCAGCGTGGTGGTTCATCACCATGGAGCGCACGTGCCAGGCGCAACTGTTGGCCGAGGCGGCCGGGACGCCCGTCCTCATCGACCTCGAGCAGGCGAAGAAGACCGCAAAGCAGGTCGGACCGTCCATGGCCGGATGGCGCGCCTTTCAACCGCTCTACGAATGGATCGTGTCGGTCCAGCCTGACCTCCTCGACGAGTAGCTCGCGCCGGTTCGGCTCAGGAGCCCTCGCTCACCGCGCCCCAACCCTCGCCGGGCGTCTCGACGTGGATGATCTCCGGGGCCGCCGCGAGAAGGCGCGGCATGTCCGCCATGGCTGCCTTGAAGTGCTCCGACGAGACATGCGCCTCTCCTGCGTCGGCGTCCCGGAAACCCTCGATGAGGAACCAGAGATTGGGGTCGTCGGCACTGCGGCACCAGTCGAAGAAGAGGTTGCCCGGCTCGGCCCGGGAGGCGGCGATGTAGTCCGCGATCAGAGACGGGAAGTCGTCGGCGTACTTGGCGCGGACCGGCTGCTTGACGACGTTGAAGATCATCGTGCCTCTCCCCTGCCCACGGTCCGGCACTCGTCCACCATCGTCACAACGCCGGCTGGGCGGGCGTGAGCTCCAGGTGGAGCCGGGTCAGGCCCCGGAGGATATAGGTCGGCATGTAGTCGTACCGACGGGCGTCGGGCGGCCCGTGGTGTTCCTCGGAAATGCCGATGTTCGTCGTGCGGTCGAGGAGTCGCTCAATGCTCACCCGGGTCTCCAGCCGGGCCAGCGGCCCCCCCGGACAGCTGTGCACGCCGCGACCGAACGCGAGGTGCTCGCGCGCGTTGTCGCGCTCGACGCGGAACTCGTTCGGGTCCGAGAAGCGGCGCGGATCACGGTTGGCGGCGCCGTTCAGGACCATCACCGTCACGCCCGCCGGAATGTCGACGCCGCCGACGGTGGCCGGGCAGCGTGCCAGCCGGAAGTCGCCCTTGACCGGCGCCTCCATGCGAAGCGTCTCCTCGACGAAGTTCGGAATCAGGTCGCGTCGCTCGCGGAGAAGCTGCTGCAGGTCCGGACGTTCCGCGATCAGTTGCAGTGCGGTGCCGAGAAGGCGGACCGTGGTCTCCTGCCCGGCCGCGAAGACGTTGGTGGCCACGCGGACGACGTCGATGACCTCAGGGAGGTCACCGTTCGGGAACCTGGTGGCGGCCAGAGCCGTCAGGACGTCGTCGCGCGGCTCGCGGCGGCGGTCCTCGATGTAGCGGCTGAACCGTTCGTAGAGCCACTCCAGGGGGTTCTGCGGCATTTCGGACTGCGTGCTCCCCACTCCCCCGCCCCCGTTCTGGCGGGACAAGGCGGTGCGGAATTCCTCGTGGTCCGACTCCGGGACACCGAGCAGGTCCGCGATGACGAACATGGCGAAGGGGTTGGCGTAGCCCCTGATGAGCTCGGCCTCGTCGGCTCCCATGAGTTCGTCGACCTGACGGTCGGCAAGGCGCCACACGAAGTCTTCGTTCTCCTTGAGCCGCTTCGGTGTGAGCTGGCGCATCAGCAGGTGCCGGTGGTCGTGGTGCTCCGGGGGATCCATGGTGATGATCTGGTCGCTGAAGGGCAGCTCGCCCCGGTGCTCGCGCGATCAGTCCGACTGACGTCGTCCTGCCCTTCGAGCGGGACCGGGAACCCGGGGAACGGACCGGTGACGGAGTTGCAGGACGAGAAGGTGTCGGGGTCCGTGTAGACGGCGAAGGCCTCCTCGTACCCGGTCACCATGTACACGCCCTGCGAAGGCTCTCGGCTGACCGGGCACTTCTCACGCAGCCAGTCGAAGTAGGGATACGGATCGGCCACGGTCTCCGTGCCGCGGAAGAAGTCCAGGGCTTCGTAGTCGAGGGCGTCGGTCATGCTGTCTCCTTGCGTGGGGCGGCCCCGTCACGAACGTGGCGGCGCGGTGATGGAATCGCCAGAGTGCCCCGTCACGGTGGAGCACATCGTTGTAGCGACCCACGAGCTGTATGTCCCATCCTTCCTCACCCAGCAGGATGAAGACGACGTCGCTGACGGCGGTCGCCTCGTCGTCACTCCAGGACTCGATCACGGTGTTGAGGACCAGGTGACGCTGGGGGCGCCGGGGCGACCATTTCGTGTACGCCTGACGGAGGGCCTCGTGCCCGGCGTGCGTGCCCATGCCGGGGATCTCGCAGACACCGTCGGGGCAGAAGGTGGCGACGACGTCGTCGGCCCGGCCGTCGTCCAGCGCCTGCGTGTACACCGCCAGCGCGGCCCGCACCCCTTCGGAAACGTCGGCAAACGTGGTCGTGCTCATGGCTGCTCATTCTCCCTCCTCAGAACCCGAGGTCGACCACGGGCTGCTCGAGGGGGTTGACGTTCACGGCGCGCAGGGCGGTCTCGAGCTGGTCGTAGGGGCGCCCGGCCAAGAAGCCGTCGAGGGTGCGCTCGAAGTTGGCGATGCCGCCCTCGATCCCTCTGAGAGGCGCATGAACTCGAAGCCCTTGTTGTGCAGGCCGCGCTGTTGGCGCGGCAGGTTGGAGAAGTCCTGGGTGGGGATGGGCGGGATGCGCTCGTCGTCAAAGGAGCTTGGGCCGCGGTGGCGATGGGCGGCCCGGGCTCCTGGCCCTCGTGGGTAGCGGGTCAGCGACCAGATCTCCATGAGGGTCTCTTCGGGCCCGAGGGGCCGGAAGCGATACGAGGTGGCGCTCGAGTACATGGGGAGCACGAAGTAGTGGGGGAAGGCGTAGTACATCGTCTCGCCGATGCCCTGGGCCTCGAGCTCGTTGAGGTCGGGCATGACCGAGCCGCGCCCTCGGTGCCAGGCCACGACGGCGTCGTTGAGGCTGGCGTGCCAGGTGGCCATGGCCTCTTGGGGGTCGCTTTGAGAGCGACCATGGTGCGCTGGCGCTCGGCCAGCGCCACGTCGTTGGCGTGGACCATGCCCCCCATGCCCTCGCTCATGACGTGGAGATAGTGCAGCTCGGCGTCGATGAAGGCGCTCCGGGTCGAAGGTGGCGGGGTCCTTGGGGGCGAATCTCTTGGGGATGACCAGCTCGGGGTGGGTCTCGATCACGTGGTACTGCTCCAAGAAGGCCTCTTGGGCCAGCTTCCAGTTGACCGGGAGCACGAAGGCCTCCCACCACTCGGTGCGCATGGCCTCGACCTTCCAGGCGTCGCAAATGGTGGCGAAGGGCTCGATGCAGCGGCGCAGCGCCGGGGCGTGCTCGTCGAGGTTGATCCACGCACAGCCGCCCCAGAGCTCACAACGGACCGGGACCAGGTCGATCTCGCCCGCGGCGAGGTTGTGCTCGGAGAACGACTTCGCCTTGGAGATGAAGGTGTTCTTGCCGTCGAGGCCGTAGCACCAGCCGTGGAAGGGGCAGGTGAAGCCGCTTTTCAAGCGTGCCCCGGCCTTCGACGACCTTGACGCCGCGGTGGCGACAGGCGTTCTGAAAGGCCGCCACCTCGGTCTCAG
The DNA here is from genome assembly GCA_963850185.1 of uncultured Acidimicrobiaceae bacterium. Lineage (GTDB taxonomy): Bacteria > Actinomycetota > Acidimicrobiia > Acidimicrobiales > RAAP-2 > Bog-473. The sequence goes on along the minus strand of CAWKKE010000014.1, from coordinate 153,192 downwards.
AGGTGCGCACCACCACGACGGAGTGGTCCAAGATCTCGTACTCGACGAAGTCACCGACACCGGGGATCTCCTCGAGGCGACACGCCATCTGCCAGACCCGGGACCAGAGCTGCTCGGCCTCTAAGGCGTAGAAGCCCGGGTCGTAGTAGCGCTCCTTGGGGATCTGGTCGGGGACCTCGACGCGGTAGGGGACGCTCATCGCTGTGTGAGGTCGTCGTCCAACGGCACCGCGAACGTGCGGAGCGCCATGGCCAGGACGTCGTAGGCGCCCGACGGTGAAGACGATGTCCATCAGCTGCCGGTCTTCGAATTCGGCGGCGAGAGTGGCCCACGTCTCCTCGCCGATGAGCGCGTCACCCAGCAGCTCGTCGACGGACCGCAGGAGCGCTCGCTCCAGATCGGACCATTCGGGAGCGTCCGTCCCCGCCGCGACACGCGCCACCTCCTCCGGGTCGACGCCGTTGTCGCCGGCGCTGGCCACGTGCTGTCGCCACTCGTACTCGGAGTCACGCCGGGCGGCCACCCGCAGGACGAGCAGCTCGCGGTGGCGTGGCGTCAGTGTCGACCCGTACATGACCTGGCCGCTGAACGTGTTGTAGGCCAGCGCGAGCTCCGGGTACCGGGCCAGCACGCCGAGTGCATTGAGCCCCTTGGGGCCGTTCCCGCCCTGGGGTCGGCCCGTCGGCGGCAGCAGCGGGGCCAGGGCGGCGCCGGCCGCCTTCGACCATTCCTTCGGCGGCAGCGGCGTCAGGCGCGGGGACTCAGGTGTTGCGGCCACCGTTGACTCCCAGAACCTGGCCCGTGATGTAGCTCGCCTCGTCGCGCACGAGGAAAGCGCACATGGCAGCGATGTCTTCGGGGCGGCCGATCCGCCGTACCGGCGTCAGCGCCTCATGGTGTTCGACGCCTTCGCCGAGGAGCCCCTTGCTCTCCTGGCGGCGCAGCATCGGGGTATCGATGAAACCGGGAGGGATCGTGTTGACGGTGATCCCCTTCGGCCCGAGCTCGAGGGCGAGCGACTTCGTAAAGCCGATCACGCCCGCCTTGGCCGCGACGTAGTGGGCCATGAACTGCTGCCCGCTCTGGGCGCTGGACGACGAGATGTTCACGATGCGACCCCAGCCCTGCTCCACCATGTCGGGCACCACCGCCTGACAGCAGTTGAACGTGCCGGTGAGGTTCACGTCGAGGAGACGCTGCCACTTTTCGGGTGTGATCTTCAAGAAGGGATCGACGGCGTGCACACCGGCGTTGTTGACCAGGACCGACGGCGGCCCGAGCTCGTCCCGGACCTGCGCCACGCCGGCGTCGATCTGCGCTCGGTCGGTCACATCGACCGGCACGCCCAGCGCACGGTCCCCCGCCACGGCGATCTTCTCGGCCGCCTGTTGCGCCGCCTCCCCGTCCCGGTCGAACAACGCGACCGCCATGCCGTCGGCGGCCAGCCGTTCGCCGATGGCGAGCCCGATGCCGGAGGCGCCACCGGTGACGACCGCCACCCGCGCCACGCGGCGTTCTGCCGCGTCACCCATGACGCGCGCCACTGAGAGCGCCCAGGTCTCCCGTCGTCGGGACTGCCATCTGCCGAGCCTCCTCGTGCCCGGGGCAGGCACAATTTCCAAAGATATACTAACCGGTCGGTACAATCTGCATGGAGGGCTCCGGCGCACACTGTGGACACTGGTGGGCGGCACGCGCCCGTGACCGGCACAATGCCGCGGAGGCTCATGACATCCCCCGAAAACGCACCCGACCAGAGGGCGAGCCGGCCATTCGGCGGACGTCGACGTGCTCGTTGTCGGCGGGGGCATCACCGGTATCTACCAGCTCTACCTGGCGCGGGAAGCGGGCTTCTCTGTCCAATTGCTCGAGGCGGGTCACGGCGTCGGCGGCACCTGGTACTGGAATCGCTACCCGGGCGCGCGCTTCGACTCGGAGAGCTACACCTACGCCTACCTCTTCTCACGGGAACTGTTCGAGGATTGGGAGTGGCGGGAGCACTTCGCCGAACAACCGGAGATTGAGCGCTACCTGAACCACGTCGTGGACCGGTTCGACCTCCGACCCCACATGCGTTTCGGCGCCCGGGTGACGTCGGCCGATTACGACGAGCGCGCCGCGCTGTGGACCGTGACCGACGACACCGGGGCCGTCGTCCGGGCGCAGCACTTCGTGGCCGCCACGGGTGTCCTCTCCATTCCGTACTTCCCCGACGTGCCCGGCCGGGAAGCCTTCGAGGGCGAGTCGTACCACACGGGATTGTGGCCCACTGCGCCCGTCGACTTCGCCGGCAAGCGGGTCGCCGTCGTCGGCACCGGGTCGAGCGGCGTGCAGATCATTCCCGTCATCGCCGAGACGGCGGCTTCCCTGACCGTGCTGCAGCGCTCGCCCAACTGGTGCACGCCGCTGAACAACGCGCCCATCACGCCCGACGAACAGGCGCAGCTCCGAAAGGACTTCGAGTCGATCCGCGCCACTCTGCGCACGTCACCGAGCGGATTCCTCCACGTCCCGCACGACCGTGCCGCCTTCGACGACTCGGCGGAGGAACGCGCCGCGTTCTTCGAGGGGATGTGGAGGAGCCGCGGCTTCTCCAAGCTCACCAGCAACTACAGCGACGTGATGTTCGACGGGGAGGCCAACGCGGCGTGGTGTGACTTCTTGGCCGGAAAAATCCGGGCCATCGTCGAGGACCCCGAGACGGCGGACAAGCTCATCCCCGATGATCACCGCTTCGGAGAGAAGCGGCCGCCTTTCGTGACCGCCTACTTCGAGGCCTACAACAAGGCCAACGTGGATCTGGTCGACCTGCGGGCGACGCCGATGGTCGGGGTGACGACCGAGGGCATCGAGACCACCGACGCCCATCGCGAGTTCGACATCATCGTCTGGGCGACCGGCTTCGACTTCGGCACCGGGGCCTTGGCACGTATGGGCATCCGAGGGCGCGGCGGCCGCGCCCTCATGGACCACTGGGCCGACGGTCCCAAGACGTTCCTGGGCATTCAGACCACCGGGTTCCCCAACTTCTTCTTCCCCGGCGGGCCCCACGCCGCCGCCGGCAACAACCCGCGCTACAACGGCGACCAGGTGGAGTTCGTCACCGAGATCCTGGAGCATCTCCGGGCGACCGGCTGCGGCGCCGTCGAGGTCTCCGAGGCCGCCGAGGAGAGATGGACGGCCATGGTGGACCGCTGGGCGACCAAGGCCCCCGCCTTCGGAGAGAGCAGCTACTACTTCGGGACGAACATCCCCGGCAAGCCCCGCAAGTACCTGTTGAACTCAGCCGGACGGCCCAAGCTGCTGGCGGACATCGCCAGGGTCAAAGAGAGCGCCTACGAGGCGTTCACCTTCTCGGGATGTCCCGAGCGCTCCGCTTCCGAAGCCTGACCCCTCGCACGGCGACGCAACCGGATTTTCCGCTCACACGGTCGCCACCGGCGTCAGCGGCGAACCGACCACGCCGGGCAGCCGCAGCGGCGGCGCCGTGAGCAGGAACCGGCTCCGCTTGTGTTCGCGCAGCCACGCCGCCAACTCGTGCAGGTACCACATCTCACCGAGCGGGACGCCGAGCTTGAAGAGGCAGAGGTTGTGGATGGGCAGGAACGAATGCCGGCTCTCGTCTCGGTCCTTGCCCACCATGCCCTCGACCGCATAGTTGTCGGCGACCAGCGCCGAGATCTGCGAGTCGGCGATCCACTCGAGGAGCGACGCATCGCGGGCGTCCAGGTACGAGCAGAGCGTGTGGATCTTCACCGGGTCGGGGTGGCGTTCCCAACGCAGGACTTCGGTGGCGAACCCCGTGTGGAGCAGCAGCATGTCGCCCGGCTCGACGACCACGTTGTCGGCTTCCATGATCTCCTCGAGCGTCTTGCGGTCGACCCCGCGCCAGTCGTGACCCAGGTGGTGGGCCAGGTCGACCAGGACGCCCCGGCCCTGCACCCCGGTCGGCCGCCATGTGCTCGAGGCCGAGGTGGCGGGCGAAGCAGCGATGCCGCCCGCCGTCGCCCGCCGCGTCGGCTTTGGGGCCGACCAGGTCCTCGCCGGCGCGGTAGCCGTTGTAGTACACCGGCTCTTCGATGCCGTCGCCGTCGGCGTCGAACTCGGCCCCGACGTGGGCCAGCGAGTCCCATTGCGTCGAGTACTGCAGAGACAGCGTCACCACGTCGTCCGCCCAGACGTCGACGTACTTGGGGTCGCCGAACTTGTCCATGGAGCTCATCGCCACGTTGTAGAAGGTGTCCGGGTTGCCGTCCATGTCCTCGGTGGGCGAAATCGACAGGCGGGTAGCGCCGCTGGTTCAGCGCCGTCCCGCCCGGATAGTCGAGCGGCAGGCTGAGACAGAAGCTGATGCCCGCATCCACCTCGCGCACACCCTGGAGCACTTTTTCGGGCGTGAGCAGGTTGATGCGCCCGAGCTCGTCGTCGTCGCCCCAGTCGCCCCACGTGGAGCCGGGCGGACGCTGCTTCCACCGCTTGCTCATGCCCTCATCTCCTTCTGATCGCGCCACTGCGCCCGGGTCGACGGCGTTGTCTGTACCGACCGGTTGGTCTAGAATCGTTGGTCAGAGTACCGCGTCGGCGCGCGCTCGGACATCGATCTTGCGTCCCCGCGCAGGAAGGGCACAACCATGACAGAGAAGCAACTTGTCATCTCCGCTGACGGGCACATCCTCGAACCGACCGACCTCTTCGTCACGCCGCCTCCCGAAGAATCTGCGGGACCGCGGCGTCTGGGAGGACGACTTCGAGATTGAGCCGCTCGTGGACGGCGGCGCTACCAAATTCCGCCGGCTGCACACGCCCGGCTTCGAGGGGTGGACCATTTCGCGCTATCGCCAGACCGGAGGGCGCATGCCCGAGGGCGACCCCGAAATCATTCTGGAGGATCTCAACGCCGACGGCGTCGACGTCGGCGTCATGCACCCGAACCTGTCGCTCTTCGGCCTCTACTCCGACGACCACGACCTGTCGATCGCCCACGCCCGGGTCTACAACGACTACGTCGTCGAGCGTTTCGGCCCCTACTTCTCCCGGCTGGCGCCCACCGCCCCCATCCCGCTGACGGACGTGGACGATGCCGTCGTGGAGATCGAGCGCGCCGCCGCGCTCGGGTTCCGGGCCATCCTCCTGCCGGCGACGCCGCCCAGGCCCTACTACTCGCGGGAGCTCGACCCGATCTGGGCCGCCACGCAGGCCGCCGGCCTCCACGTGTTCTTCCACACGCAGACCGGGGGAATCAAGGTCAACGACCCCACGTCGACCACGCTCAAGGTGGTCATGCAGAATGCCGCCGAGGTCAACCAGCCGGTGACCGAGAAGTCGGCGTCGAAGCGCATGGTCACCCAGGCGATCTACAGCACCATTGTGCCCCAGCAGCTCATCTGCGAGCTCATCGGCGGCGGCGTCCCCGAGCGCTACCCCGATCTCCACTTTGCACTGATTGAGTTCAACGCGCACTGGCTGGCCTCGCTCGTCGGCAGCATGGACAAGTGCTGGATCACCGGCATCGGCCAGGACGCCGACTGGTGGCTCGGGGTCTGGGACGACACCGTGCCCGCCACCGAGCAGCGTGGGATCGCCCGCCTGTTCCGGCTGAACGAGAAGTGGCCCTACCCGCTGATGCCGAGCGAGTACGTGAAGCGCCAGTTCCACGTGTCGTTCCAGGACGACCCCGTCGCGGTGGCCTGCCGCCACATCACCGGGTTGTCGTCGATCGTCTGGGGCAACGACTACCCGCACGCCGAGGGGACCTTCCGCGGGAGCAGGCAGCTCATGCGCCAGCTGTTCGCGGGCGTGCCCGAACACGAGCGGGCGGCCATGGTGGGTGGGACCCTCGCCGACCTCCTGGGCTTCACGGCGCCGCTTGCCGCCGCGCCCTCGGCGAACTAGACCGCTCGCCCAGTCACCGACACCGGAGGGCGGCATCGGCGTGGACCTGCACAGTTTCGAGGGACGCGTCGCGGTGGTCACGGGGGCGGGCCGCGGCATCGGTCGCGCCTATGCGCTGCTGCTGGCCGGCCGGGGCGCCCGCGTCGTCGTCAACGATCTCGGCGGCTCCATCCAGGGACTGGGTGCGGACGCCGGGGTGGCGTCACGCGTCGCGGCCGAGATCGCCGCCGCAGGCGGGTCGGCCATCGCCGACGACAACGACGTGGCGGCGCCGTCGGGCGCGCAGGCCCTCATTGACGCCGCGGTCGACAACTTCGGTCGGCTCGACATCCTGGTCAACAACGCCGGCATCATGCGGTGGGCGGACTTGCCGGACATCGACCAGGAGGACGTGGAGCGGCATCTCGCCGTGCACGTCCTCGGGTCGTTCAACACCACCCGGGCGGCGTGGCCCCGCATGGTCGAGCAGGGCTACGGCCGCATTGTGATGACGACGTCGTCGGGGATCTTCGGGCTGCCCAAGAATCTGGCGTACGCCACCGCCAAGGGTGGCGTCATCGGCCTGACGCGCAGCATCGCCACCATGAGCGAGTCCCACGGCATCAAGGTCAATCTCATTGCGCCGGCGGCCATGACGCGCATGGCCGGACCGGACGCCGATGTCGACGACGCCGCGTCGCCGATGGCGCCGGGCCAGGTGGCGCCGCTGATGGCCTTCCTCGCCCACGAGGCGTGCCCGGCGAACGGGGAGATGTACGCCGCCGGGGCCGGCCGCTTCGCCCGCATCTTCATCGCCTCGACCTCCGGCTACGTCACCACGGAACCGACCATGGAGGATGTGGCCGAACACTGGGACGAGATCAACGACGACGAGGGGTACGTCGTCCCGCGCGACCTCCCCGACTGGTCGACCTCCTTCCTGGCGCACCTGCAGGACGAGCGGTGAGCTGAGGACCCCATGGACTTCTCACTCGACGAAACCGAGCGCGACCTCGTCGGCCTCTGCCACGACTTCGCCCAGCGCGAAATCGCCCCACGGGCGCCGCTGGCCTGGGAGGAGGCCCGGTGCCCGACCGACCTCCTGCGCGAAATGGGCGCACTCGGCCTCCTCGGCATGCTGGTCCCCGAGGAGTGGGGCGGCATCGGCATGTCGACCGTCGGCTTCGTCGCCGCCATGGAGCAGATCGGCCGGGCCGATCAATCCGTCGCCGCCGCCTGGCAGGCCCACGTCACCATCGGCTCACTGCCCCTCCTCCTCTTCGGGAGCGACGACCAGCGCGAGCGCTGGCTGCGGCCCCTGGCCGAGGGGCGGGCGCTGGGTGCGTTCGGGCTGACCGAGCCCGATGCCGGATCCGATGCCCGCGGCATCCGCACGCGTGCCGAACGACGTGATGGCGGCTGGCTGATCAACGGCCGCAAGACGTTCATCTCCAACGCCGGCACGGACATGTCGTTCGGGGTGACCCTGCTGGCGCGCACCGAAGCCCACGGACGGCCGGGAGCCGGGCTTTGCCAGCCTGGTCGTGGAGAAGGACACGCCCGGGTTCACCATGGGACCGAAGATGCGAGGCATCGGGTGGCGCGGCCTCGACACGCGCGAGCTGTACCTGGACGACGTCTGGGTGCCCGACGAGCACCTGCTCGGGGATCCGAATCTCGGGCTGGGCCAGTTCCTGCGCACATTGGAGGTCGGGCGCATCTCCGTCGCCGCGTTGTCGCTCAGCCTGACCCAGGCGGTCCTCGACCTGGCGCTGGCCTACGCGCGGGAGCGAGAGCAATTCGGGCAAGCCGATCTCGACGTTCCAGGCGGTGCAGTTCAAACTGGCCGACATCGCCACCGAGCTCGAGGCGGCACGCTGGCTGACCTACCGGGCCGCCTCGCTGCGCGACGCGGGCCAGCCCTTCCAGAAGGAGGCGGCCATGGCCAAGCTGAAGGCGAGCCGGGTGGCGGCCTGGGCCGCCTCGGAGGCGGTGCAGATCCACGGCGGCCTGGGCTACATGCTCGAGACGCCGGTCGCCCGGTTCTACTGCGACTCGAAGGTGCTCGAGATCGGCGAGGGCACGAACGAGATCCAGCATCTGGTCATCGCCCGCCAGCTCGGCTGCTGACGGGCCGCTAGACCGCGGCGAGCCGGCGCAGGGCGTCGGCGATGTCGCCGCGATCGGGGAGCCAGGCCTGCTCGAGGTCGGGCGAGTAGGGCGACGGCGTCGGCGCCGCGCCGATGCGCTCGATCGGCGCGTCGAGGTACCAGAAACCCTCACGGGCCACGGTGGCCGCGATCTCGGCGCCGATACCGAAGGGCACGACCGCCTCGTCCGCGATCAGGAGGCGGCTCGTCTTGCGCACGGAGGCCAGGATCGACTCCATGTCCAGGGGCGCCACCGTTCTGAGGTCGATCACTTCGACGGAGATCCCCTCTGCCTCCACGGCGGCTGCGGCCGCCAGCGCCTCGTGCACCATCCGCGAGACCGAGACGACGGTGATGTCGCTGCCGGCCCGGACCACGGCGGCCTGGCCGATCGGCAGCACGTAGTCGAGCGGCGGTTGCGGCCCTTTCATGCCGTACAGCTGGCGGTTCTCAATGAACACCACGGGGTTGGGGTCCTGGATGGCGGCCCGCAGCAGCCCGTAGGTGTCCGCCGGGGTCGACGGCATGACGACGCTCAAGCCGGGAATGTGCGCGAGCAGCGCCTCCAGGCTCTGCGAGTGCTGGCTGCCCGACGAGCGACCGGCCCCGAACTGGGTGCGCACGGTGAGGGCCATCTCCGCGGCACCGCCTGTCATGAAGGGCAGCTTGGCCGCCTGATTGAGCAGCTGGTCGAAGCAGACACCGATGAAGTCGAGGTACATCAGCTCGACCACGGGATGCATGCCGGCCATGGCCGCCCCGACGCCGAGCCCGATGATGGCGGTCTCGGAGATCGGCGTGTCCCGCACCCGCCCCGGGAACTCGTCGGCCAGCCCGCGGGTGAGCCCGAAGACGTTGCCGCCGGCGCCCACGTCGACACCGGCGAGGAAGACGCGCTCGTCCTCGGCGAGCTCGGCCGCCAGGGCCGATCGCACGGCGTCCATGGTGCGGAACACCGGCGCGTCCTCCGCCGGCCGGGCCGGCTCCGCCCGCGCCGCCCGGGGGCGCACGACGAAGTCCGCCAACGTCGCCGTGGCCGGCGCCGCCAACCGGCGGGCCGCCTCGACCGCGCCGTCGAGGTCCGCCGCGGTCGACGCCTCCAGGGACTTGAGCTCGTCGTCGCCCACGCCCGCCTGGCGCAGCACCGTCTCGTGTACCAGCAGCGGGTCGCGCGAGCGCCACTCCTCGACCTCGTCCGCCGAGCGGTACCGCTCGGGATCACCCTCGTAGTGGCCGTGCCAACGGTAGGTGGCGGCCTCCACGAGGAAGGGGCCCTGACCGTCGCGCACGCCGTCGACGACGCGCTCCATGAGCGCTGCCGTCGCCACCACGTCGTTGCCGTCCACTGCGGCGTAGGGGATGCCGTAACCGGCTGCCCGCAGCTCGAGTGACGCCGCATGCTGGGTGGAAGCCGGGGAGAACTCGGCATACCCGTTGTTCTCGCAGAAGAAGACGACCGGGAGCTTCCAGACGGCGGCGAGGTTCAGGGCCTCGTGGAAGGCGCCCTGCGCCACGGCGCCGTCACCGAAGAACGCCACGGTCACGCTGCCGTCGGCGCGCAGCTGCGCTGCCGTCGCCGCCCCCGCCGCGATCGGCACGCCGGCGGCGACGATGCCGTTGGCCCCGAAGATGCCGATCCTCGGGTCGGCGATGTGCATGGAGCCGCCGCGGCCGCGGTTCGTGCCCTGGTCCTTGCCCATCAGCTCCGCGAACATGCCGGCCGGCTCCAGGCCCTTGGCCAGACAGTGGCCGTGGCCGCGGTGGGTCGAGGTGATCACGTCCGCCGCGCCCAGCGGCCAGCAGGCCCCGACGGCGGTCGCCTCCTGCCCGGTGGAGAGGTGGACGAAACCGGGGACCTCGCCGTCCCGGTAGAGCGCGGCCACGCGTTCCTCGAAGCCGCGGATCAGCAGCATCCGGCGCTGCATCTCCACGAGGTCCACCGTCGAGAAGATCGGAGGCAGCAGAGAGATCGACGGGCATCGAACGTGTACTGTACTGGTCGGTACAACAAGAGGGAAACGATGATCGAGCAGATCGACATACCCGACTCGTTCCCCGGCCCCGGGGCGGTCTCGGGCAAGCGGGTGGTCATCACCGGCGCCAGTCGCGGCCTCGGCGCCGTGCTGTCCCACGCGTTCTCCCAGGCCGGCGCCGCGGTGGCGCTCGTCGCCCGCACCGAGCGTGATCTCAAGGCCGTGGCCCAGGCGCTGCCCGGGGAACTCCTTGGTCCTCTGCGGCGACGTCACCGACGAGGACTTCAACGAGGCGGTGGCCGATGCCACCGTGGCCGAATGGGGCGGTGTCGACGCCTGGATCTGCAACGCCGGGATCTCGCCCATCGTGGCGGGGCCGCGGGAGACGGACGCGTCGACCTGGCGGCAGGTCATAGAGGTCAACCTCACCGGATCCTTCCTGGGCGCCCGGGCGGCGGCCCGGGTCATGGGCGACGGCGGGCGGCTGATCTTCACCGGATCGGTCCTGGGCGAACGGCCGCGCAAGGGGTTGTCCGCCTACAGCGCGTCGAAGGCCGGCCTGGTCGGCGTGGCCAAGGGCCTCGCGCTCGATCTGGCCCCCGCCGGCATCACCGTGAACGTCGTGGCGCCCGGGTGGTTCGAGTCCCCGCTGGCCGACGAATGGGTGCACAACCCCAAGCTCTCCGCCGCCATCACGGGCCACACCGCACAGCAGCGCTGGGGCACGTCGACCGACCTCGCCGCGGCCTACCAGTTCCTGGCCTCCGATGCCTCCGCCTTCATCACCGGCAGCGTGCTCAGCGTCGACGGCGGATACTTGCTGGTATGACGGCGACGCAACGGGTCGTGGCGATCATCGGCGCGGGCGGGGCGCTCGGGGCCGCCGTGTCGCAGCGGATCGCCGGCGAGCCCGCCACCGACCTCATGCTCAGCGACGTGAGCGCGGCCTCGCTCGAAGCGACCGTCGCCGGCGTTGCCTCCGCCGGCGGCGCGGTCGAGACCATGCTGGCGGACGTCAGCGACTACGACCAGGTCGAAGCGGTGATCACGCGGGCGGTCGAGCGCTTCGGCCGCCTCGACGTGCTCATCAGCAATGCGGGGATCCTGTCGCCCAACGGCCGGATCCACAATTTGCGCACCGAGGACTGGGAGCGCTCCTTCCGGGTCAATCTCCTCGGCGCCGCCAACGGCATTCGTGCGGCCGTCGGCGTCATGCGCCCGCAGCACTCGCGGCTCCATCATCCTGACCGCGTCGGTCTCGGGCCTGACCGCCTGGTCGCACGCGGCGCCCTACTGCGCCACCAAGGCGGCCGTGATTCAGCTGGCCAAGGTCGCCGCCGTCGAATACGCCCGTGACGGCATCCGCGTCAACTGCGTGTGCCCGGGCACCTTCCGCTCGGCCATCCACGACGGGCTTCCTCCGGACGCCCTCGACGCCGTCGCCGAGCGCCATCCGCTCGGGCTCGGAACGGCCGCCGACCTCGTCGGCGCCTACTCCTACCTGGCCAGCGATGCGGCACGCTGGACGACCGGGTCGGCGCTCGTCGTGGACGGCGGCTACTCGGCGCCGTGAGACAGCGCTACTCGGGCCGATCAGCAGGCTGGTTGGTGATGCCCCGCATGAAGATGTCGGCGAAGGGCTTGGCCACGTCGCGCGCCGAGAGCTCACCGCCCGGCTTGAGCCAGAGGTACGTGTAGTTGTGCATGCCGAACCACGCCATGGCGGTCAGCCGGGGCTCCACGGCACGGAACTCGCCCGTGTCGACGCCGGCCTGCAGGACCGCCTCGACCCGCTGCTCGTAGGCCCGGCGGCGCTGGCGGAACTGTTCGGCCCGCTCTCCGGTGAGCGCCGGGAACTCGTGCAGGAAGACCCAGACGTGATCCGGGTAGCGATGGATGACATCGAGCAGTTCCTCGCCCAGCATGGCCAGCTGTCGCGACGGCGAGCCACCGGCCTCGGCCACACGATCCGCACCGAGCATCACCTCGTCCATCACCCGGTCGTGAATGGCGGCGAGCAGATCCTCCTTGGAGCCGATGTAGTGGTAGAGCGCGCCCTTCCCGAGCTCGTTGGCCACGCACAGCTCGGTGATGCCGGTGGCGTGATAGCCGCCACGGGCGAAGACGGTGGCCGACGTGTCGATGATGGCCTGGTAGCGCGCCTCCCAATTCGCCTTGCGCCGGGAGTCACCGGTTGCTTCCACCCGTGCCATTGCGCGCGAGACTAGCGGGCCACCACGCGGCCGGATGCTCCTCGGTGCGCGACGAGACGCCGCCGGTTGCTTCCGCCCATGGGTCTTTCCCTCGGATCAGCAAGGAGTCGCGAGTCGTGCTGCGCATGAATTCCAGAGAGATCCTTCTCGCCATCGGGACGCTGTCGTGACCGCCGCGCCGATAGCATGCGGGGGATGTGAACTGGTGCAACGTGCTCACCCACCACGCCGAACGCGCTCCCGACAGGGCACTGACGATCTTCGAGGGAAGGGCAACGACGTACCGGGAGATGGACGACCGTATGACCGCAACGGCCGGGGGTCTGGCCGATCGGGGCGTCGGCCCCGGGCGACGTCGTGGCGATCCTGTCGTACAACTGTCCGGAATTCCTCGAGGCCCTCTTCGCCGCCAATGCCCTCGGCGCCATCGCCATGCCGATCAACTGGCGACTCGCCGCGCCCGAGGTGCGCTACATCCTCGAGCACTCCGGCGCACGCGCCCTGGTCTGCGATGCGTCACTCCTCCGCTCGCCAACGAGGCGACGGCCGGCCTCGAGGACACGCTGACCCGGGTCAGCATCTCGCCGGTCGACGACAACGCATGGACGCTCCTCGGCGACCTGCGCGCCGGCTCCACCGGAGCGCCGCGGGTGGCGGCGTCCGCCGACGACGTGCACCGGCTGATGTACACGTCGGGCACGACCGGCCGGCCCAAGGGCGTCATGCTGACGCACGCCAACCTGGCTTGGAAGAACCTGGCGCACATCGTCGAGTTCGGCTTCACGAGTGCCGATCTCGGGCTGGCCTGCGGCCCGCTCTACCACGTCGGCGCGCTCGACCTGACGACCACGTCGCTCATTGCCGCGGGCGCCACGACCATTGTGCACCGTTCGTTCGAGGCGGCGGCGGTGGTCGACGAGATCGAGCGCTCCCGTGTCACCGCCGTCTGGCTGGCGCCCGCCATGGTCAACGCGATCATGGCCCTGCCCGACATCGAGCAGCGCGATCTCTCGTCCATCCGGGTGGTCATCAACGGAGGCGAGAAGATGCCGATCCCGCTCATCGAGCGCATTCAGCGCGTCTTCCCCTCGGCCTGGTTCGCCGATGCGTACGGCATGACCGAGACGGTCTCGGGCGACACCTTTCTCGACCGCGACAGCATCGTCACGAAGCTCGGGTCGGTGGGTCGGCCCTGCCTCTACCTCGAGCTCGACATCTGGGACGAGGAGGGGAGCTCGGTGCCCGCCGGCGAGCAGGGGGAGATCGTCATGCGCGGCCCCAAGGTCTTCAAGGGCTACTGGCGGGACTACGGACGCGACCACTGCCGCGTTCACCGGCGGCTGGTTCCACACGGGCGACATCGGCGTCCGCGACGAGGAGGGCTACCTCTACATCGTCGACCGGCTGAAGGACATGATCGTCTCGGGTGGCGAGAACATCGCCAGCTCCGAGATCGAGCGCGTCCTCTACGAGCACGACGCGGTGCTCGAAGCGGCCGTCGTCGGGCGTCCCGACGAACGGTGGGGAGAAGTGCCCGTGGCGTTCGTGGCCCGGCGCCCGGGGACCGACGTGACGCCGGACGCGCTCATCGCGCACTGCCAGGCTCAGCTGGCGCGGTTCAAGGTCCCCAAGGAGGTCACCTTCGTCGAGGCGTTGCCGCGCAACCCCTCGGGCAAGGTGCTCAAGCGCGAGCTCCGGGCCGACGGGTGAAGACGTGCGGTCATGCCTGATGCTGTCCTGTGTTCCCACGACCACCTTCGGAGAGGAAACGACATGCCGACGCTGAGCGGCCCGTCACCGGCGGCAGGGGATGGCCGTTCGGCGCCCCCACCACCGATCTGTCCGCCGTCGGGTACCGCGCCGACGAGTACTTCCTGGAGGGGGAGGCCGTCCGCTACGGGCCGGTCGCGGGCACCGAGCTCGGGAGGGACGGACGCTGGAAGGTCGAGCCCGTGGCGAGCGCTCCGTACAAGACCCGCCTGGTGGTCGTGCGTCCCGTCGACCCCGCGGCATTCAACGGGACGGTGATCGTGCTCTGGAACAACGTCTCGGCCGGGTACGAGAACTTCGGCGGCGGCGACACCCCCGAGGTGTTCGAGAACGGCTACGCCTACGTCGCCGCCTCCGTGCAGCGGGTCGGGGTGCACGGGCAACCCGACAACCCGCAGGGCCTGCGCGACTGGGATCCGGAACGCTACGGCACGCTGTCGATTCCGAGCGACGACTACTCGTTCGACATCTACACGCAGGTGGCCGACCTGGTGGCGCCCGACCGAGCCGGGCGGCGGGCTCGACCCCATGGACGGCCTGGACGTGCGCCGGCTCATCGCCCAGGGCGCGTCGCAGTCAGCGGCCCGGTTGGCGTCGTATCTCAACGGCGTCCAGCCGATCACCCGCCGCTTCGACGCCTTCTTCCTCGTGATGTACTTCGGCGGCGGGACCCCGCTCGAGGTCGGCGACGCCGTCATGACCGTCCGGGAGCCCGCCGCCGATGCCACCCAGCCCCGGATCCCCGAAGGCCTCCACCTGCTGCGCGACGACCTCGGCCTCCCGGTCATGGTGGTCAACACCGAGTGCGAGGCGACGTCCTGCTTTCCGGTCCGCCAGCCCGACTCCGACCGCTTCCGGTACTGGGAGGTGGCCGGCGCCTCGCATGTCTCGCTGCCTGCCATGGCTTCGTCGTCGCCCCGCATGGAGCGTGACTTCGGCTTCTCCATCCCGCTGGACGAGTCGATGCAGGCCATCAACCAGGTCTCGGTGGCGCCGGTGGTCGATGCCGCCCTGCATCATCTGCAGGCCTGGCTCACCGACGGCACTCCCCCGCCGGTCCAGCCGCGCATCACCTTCGAGGGTGATCCACCCGAGATCGCGCGAGACGACGACGGCATCGCCGTCGGGGGCATCCGGCTGCCCCTGGTCGAGGTCCCCCTGGGCCACAACAGCGCCCTGCAGCAGTCGCCCGACATCTTCGCCCGCCTCGTCGGGTACCACGAGAGCTTTCCCGCCGAGAAGGTCCACTGAGCTCTACGGCGGACGTGCGGAGTACGTCGCCCGCTACGAAGCCGCGACCCGGGCGGCTGCAGCGGCGGGTGTCGTCCTCTCACGCGACGTCGCGCCCCTCCTGGCGGAAGGAGCGGCGGCGTACCCATCCTCGCCGGCGGGCCCGGGACGAGAATGACACCCGGTTGTTACTTTGCCGCGGGAGTGCTGGCGAACTGCAGCACGTTCTTCGCCTTGTCGAAGGTGACGAGGTAGACGGGGCCGAGCGGATAGGGCCGGCCCGCCGCGAACGACACCGGGACGCCCGAGCCGGGAATGTCCGCGTTGCGCAGTGCGTAGCCGGCGTGCAGCGAAGGTCGCCTCGGTCAGGTTCTTCCCCGCCGCCTTGGCGATCGTGGCGAACAGGTCCATGTTCAGGCAGGCAGCCTCCACCGCGTAGAAGGTCTGGTCCGACCCCGTCAGCGGGTTCGTCGGCGGCGTGATCTTCAGGGACGGGTTCGCCTTGCGCACGACACGGTCACAGGCCTGGACCGCGGGCGTGTGCCAGAGCGTGTAGTTCGAAGGAACGGGACTCGTCGTGAGGACGTTCTCGAGATACTTCGGTTGGATGGAGGCTCCCAGCGCCGAGGTCTCCAAGCTGGACTCGTTGGTCGCGATCCAGGCCGGCAGGTAGCTGCTCTCGTTCGCCTGCAACGACTCGGGCCAGATGGTGGCGCCGGTCCCCACTGCCACGACCTCGTTGACGCCCGCCTGCTGGAAGCGCTGGGCGATGAGCGCGGCTTGCTGGTTGGTCGCCACCTCGTCGTTCTGGGGCGCGCCGTCCACCGCGCTCTCGACGACGCGCACGCCCAACGACTTGAGCGACGACTGGACGACCTTCAATTCGGCGCCGTCGGTCTCCTGGCCGGCGAAGAGCCCGACCTTCTTGTCCTTGAACTCACCCTGGTGCGCGAGGACGGCCAGCTGCACCGGGTCGTACGCGGCCGGTGGCGGCTGCAGGGTGAAGTTGGGCGTCGCGCTCGTGGACGGCGCATCCTGGAAGGTCCCGGAAATGGTGGGGACATGGTGCTGCTGCAGGAAGCAGTCGGACTGTTGGGGATTGATGGCGACGAAGACGCTGTCGTCCTCGGACAGCTGCGTGCAGGCGGTGATGGCCGGCCCCGTTCCCACCGGGTTCACCGCCACGAGGTAGGGCACCAGCTTGCGGCCGTTGATGCCGCCCTGCGCGTTCATGTTGGCGATGATGGCGTTGTAGGCGTCCGGGAAGCTGCCCTGATCCAACGTGATGCCGAACTGCCGGACGGCGGCCAGGTCCACATAGGGGATTCCCACCCGGATGGTCGTGGCCGTGACGCCCTGGGTCGGAGCGCTCGCCGCCGACGCCGGACCGGCGACGCCGATGATCGCCACGGCGCTGAGCAGCAGTGCGCCGACCACAGCTGTGACAAGGCTCTTTCGCATTCTCCATCTCCGCGCTGTGGCGGCCGTGCTCGGCCGGCCTTGGCCGACACAGTGGCACACTTCCCGGCCCCTGGGCATGCAGGTTGTGCCGCCGGGCGGGCGGTGGATCAGGTCGTCGCCACCAGCAGTTCCTCGCCCCGTGCCGTCCGCAGTCCATCGGTTCGATCGGCGAAGTAGCGCTCGTTCAACGCCGCCGCAGACACGTGATGCGCCTCTTGGAATCCGGCCCGGAGGGCCAGGGCTTTCATTTCTTCGGGCGTGTAGAAGCTGATGAAAGGTGTCCCGGCGGCGCGGGCGCCCTTCTCCGCCGCCTCGAAGCCGGGCCGCAGGACATCCTCGACCAATTCCGGAGGTACCAGGAAGGTCATGGCGAGCGTCGACCCGGGGGCGAGTTCGGCGATTTGGCGCAGGGTGGCCGCGTTGGCCCGCTTGGAGAGGTAGAGCGTCACGCCGGCCGAGACGACGACGGCCGGTCGATCGGCGTCGAAGTCGGACGCGGCGAGCTGCGTCCACCACGATCCACCTCCCTCGAAATCGACCGGCACCAGCCGCAGCCACTCGGGCACACCGAAGCCGAGCTCGACGAGGCGCCGACGCTTCCAGGCCTGCGGGCCAGGTTGGTCGACCTCGAAGACAAGGAGACGCGACGCCAGCTCGGGTCGCCGCTGGGCGAAGGTGTCGAGCCCGGCGCCCAGAATGACGTACTGGGTCACGCCCTCTTCGGCTTGCCCGGCCACCAGGTCCTCGACGAAGCGGGCGCGGGCGACTATTCCGGCACGGAACCAACGGGTGCCCTCCGCATCCATGTCCGGCCGTTGACGCCAGTCGTCGTCGGGCGCGGCCAGCCGCAACCCGACCTCGTCCTCGAGGACGTGGGGCGGTTGATCGTCCTGGACGTGCATGGCTCGCCAGAGCGCAACCCGCACCGCCGATCCCTCCGCCACCTCGCTCGGCCCGTCTTGGTGTGCGCGTCCACTCTGGTCAGCCATGCCCGCTCCCTCTCCTCAGCGCCGCCGGTAGCGGGCGCGACATGGCCCGGCCGCCCGTGCCACACCGCCGATCTGGGCGGGCACGGGATCGGGGTGCGCCGACCAGGACGGCTCCCAACGGAACTGGCGCAGCAGGCGTCGCGAGGTCAGTGTCATGGCCGACAGGGAGAAGGGGCGCGCCGGGCAGGAATGCCCGCCGTGCCCGAACACCGTGACGAGCTCTGCGGCAGCCAAGCCGTTCGGCGTGCGCAGCCTGCGGCGGTTCCACCGGGCCGGATCCCACAGGTCGAGTCCCGGGGCCGCGCTGCGGTTGGTGAGCGGCAGCAGGGTCGCGACGGTCAGGCCCGGCGGGACGTCGAGCGGACCTTCCTCGAGCTCGATGGTGAACGGAGCGAGGGTGAAGCGCGCCATGATGGAGCGCTGCGCCATCCGCGTCGACTCGAGGGCACACCTCTCGGCCAGCGCGGCATCGCCGAGGCGCACCAGCTCCGCTTCGTCGGGGTGCTCCAAGAGATCGATGATGTGCCAGCCCAGTGCGGCGAACAGGTTCGACATCGACGCCACGTGGATGAGGGTGACGTCGAGGCAGACGCCCGTCCCTGCCTCTCCCGGGTCGGCGTCCGCCCAGGCGGCGGCGACCCGGTCGAACAGCGCGTGCTCACCCTCGGCTTCGCCGCCGGTCTCGCCTTCGCCCTGGTCCCCGCACGCCCTTCGGCGCTGCAGCCCGAGCCCGAGCTGCGCCGTGACCTCCGCGAGGGCGGCGCGCTCCTCGGCCTTGTCGGTCGCGGCCACGTGGGCCATGGCGTCGGGGTGCACGAAGGACTCCGAACCGTCGAGCCGGTCGAAGGCCCGCGACGAGCGTCTCGAAGCGTTCTCCCTCCGCCGCGCCCGGGCCGCCCCAGGAGGCGAGTCCGACCCTGTGCCCGAGGCGCCGGCTCAACGCGAAGAGATCCACCTCGCCCTCCGCGCCCAGTTCGTCGGTCGCGGCCTCGACGCCCGTCTCCACGTTTCGCAGGTAGGCGGCAACATCCTCACGCCCGAAGAGCTGGTGCGGCAGCACCCTGCGGCCGTCGAAGACCTCGTCGGGCAGCTTGCGCCGGAGCATCCGCCAGTCGGCCACACCTTTGCTCGCCTCCTCTTCGGGCAAGCCATACAGGGCGGCGACGCCCAAGGGGGAGAAGAGGAAGAGGTACCGGTCGCCGTCGCTGTCCACGACGAAGGTGTCCCCGATGCGTGAGCGGGCCTCCGCCAGGGCTGCCACCGGGTCTTCGACGACCGCATCCCACGGCAGTCGGACTGCCGTGGCGACCGCCGGCATCGGATCCGGGCTCGGCGGGCCGCCCGCCCGCCGCGGCGTCATGGATCGTCAGCCCTCTCCGCCGGCGACCACGCCCTCCGCCGGCGCGACCTCGGCCGGCCCGGCGGAGATGAGCACCGCACTGGCAACCGCGCCGAGTGCGAGGAAACCCGCGCCGACCGCGAAGGCCACGGCGAAGCCATGGACGACGCCGGCCTGAGAGGCCGCTGCGCCGTGGGCGACGATGTAGCTGGCGGTGGCGGTCGCCGCCAGGGTGTTGAGCAGCGCTGTACCCAGTGAGCCACCGATCTGCTGCGTGGTGTTGACCAGCGCGCTGGCCACGCCCGCGTCCCGATCGCGGACCCGGGTGAGGGCGGTGCTGCTGAAGGCCGGGAAGGCCAAGCCCAGTCCGACACTCATCAGGATCTCCTGCGGCGCGACATGCACCCAGAAATCGCTCTGCACTCCTATCTGGGTCAGCCAGGCCAGACCCCCGGCGGCGATCGCGAGGCCGACCGTCATCGGGATCCGCGGCCCGATCCGCGGCACGAGGCCCGACGATGCGCCCGCAGCCAGGATGATGCCGAACGCGAAGGGCAGGAAGGCGAGCCCTGCTTTGAGCGCCGAATAGTGCAGGACACTCTGCAGGTAGTAGCTCAAGAACACGAACATGGCGAAGAGCCCGGCGCCCGTGAGCAAGGAGGCGAGGAACGCGCCGCCCCTGTTCCGGTCGCGGACCACCCGGAGCGGCAGCAGCGGATGGCTCGTCTTGGTTTCGAGGAAGACGAAGGCCGCCAGGAGGACCACCGCGACGAGCAACAAGACGATGGTGATCGTGGCGCTCCATCCGTCGCTCTCCGCCTTGGTGAAGCCGTAGACGAGGCTGACCAGACCCAGGGTGGAGAGCAGGGCGCCGGGAACGTCGTACTTGGTGGAGCCCGAGGCCCGGCTCTCGTGCACGACGGCGACCGCCGCGATGGAGGCGAGGACGGCGATCGGCACGTTGACGAGCAGGCACCAGCGCCAGGAGACGTACTCGGTCAGCACGCCGCCGAGCAGGACGCCGATGGCTCCCCCGGCGCCCGACACGGCACCGTAGGCCCCGAACGCCTGCGCCCGCTCCTTGGCGTCGTGCTGGAAGGTGATGGTCAGGATGGACAGGGCGGCGGGCGCCATCAGTGCGGCGAACCCGCCCTGCAGGGCGCGGGCGGCGAAGAGCATGGCCTGGTCGACGGCCAGGCCACCGAGAGCCGACGCGCCGGCGAAGCCCAGCAGTCCGACGACGAACACCCGCTTGCGGCCCCAGTAGTCGGCGATCCGGCCGCCCAGCAACAGGAAGCCCCCGAAGGCCAGGGTGTAGGCGGTGATGACCCACTGGCGGTTGGGCGTGGAGATATGGAGGGCGTGTTGCGCCGAGGGCAGCGCGATCGGTGACGATCGACGCATCGAGGACGATCATCAGCTGCGCCACGATGACCACGGCGAGAATGCCCCAGCGCCTCGGGTCGGGACCGTCGACGTGCAGCAGCTCCGGAGACGATGCCGTCGCCATCTCGTTCGACTCCACGGTGTCTCTCTCTTCCGTTCGCCCGAGACTCGACGGGACCGTTTGGGGGGTCATCGGCAAGCTAGCGGGGCCCGGGTCGCTCCCGTGCAGCCGCACGATAGCGAGCGGTTGTCTCACGCACCCTCCGTGCAGGGCCCGGACCCGAACGAGCGTCAGGCGACCTCGGACCGGCCGGAGCGGCCGCGCTTCTTGGTGTGGCGGGACCCGACCTCTTCGATGACCTCGTCCGAGTGCTCGACGTCGAACTCGTTCCCGCTGGCCCGCAGCTCAGCGAGCAGATCGACCAGCCGCCCCCGTTTCGGCTCGGACAATCCGATGCACTCGTACACGGTCTCGTTCAGGTCCCGTGTCGCCTCGGTGGCGACCTTCTCGCCACGGGGCGTGATCACGGCGAGGGTCGTGCGGGCATCCGACGGATGGGGCACGCGGCGGACGAGCCCTTCGTCCTCGAGCCTGTCGATGATGTTCGTGACGGTGGCCGGCGGGATCCGCAGGGTCTTGCTGATCCAACTCAGGGTCAGCGAGGACTCGGGGTCCATGGCCAGCCACGCCAACACCTGATGCCGGGCGAACGTGAGGTCGTGGCGCCGCATGACCGTGTCGACCTGGTCGTTCAGGAGCTGATAGGTCCGGAGGACGGAGTGTACACCGCCATGCCGGAGGCGGCCTCGGGATCCCATCGCTCCAGCCACACCCGACGGGAGGCCTCGACGACGTCGAACGGAGCTTTCTGGAACGCCATCCTGTCAGGATACGGCTCAGATGGCCGGCCTCTTCGGTGCCCTAGGCAAGGGTGCCGCCGATGACCCCGTCGGCGTCGAGCGCGTCGAGCTCCGACTGCGTCAGACCCAGCTGCGCGCAGCAGCGCATCGTTGTGCTCCCCCAGCAGCGGGGCATGCCGCTCGGTGGATCCGCTCCGGGCCCCGCGAGAACCGCATCGGCAACGTGCTGTACCGAGAGGCTCCGATCACCGGATGGTCCAGCTCCTCGAAGAAGCCACGCGCTGCCAGCTGCGGCAGGTCGGGCTGGTCGTGGGGCTGCATCACCTTGCCGACAGGCACGCCGGCCTCCCAGAGGACCTCCACGATGTCGTCGGCCGACCGGGCGCGACACCATGCTCCCAGGACGGCGTCGATGCGGTCGTGCGCGCGCATCCGGCCCGCCCTGCTCGCCAGCTCGGGGTCGGCGGCCCACTCCGATCGCCCAGCACGCGGACAGAGGCGAGTCCCACTGCTCGTCGGTGGCGACCGCGATGGCGACCCATCCGTCGTCCCGACCGTGCTCGTCGGGCCCAGCGACCTTGTAGAGGTTCTGCGGCGCCGCCGTGGGCCCGCGGTTCCCGGCCGTCCGAGCAGCGCGCCGTAGGCGGAGAACTCGATCACCTGCTCGGCGGCGACGTTGAGCGCGGCGTCGACCATCGCCGCTTCGACGAGCCCGCCCTCACCGGTCCGCTCGCGGTGCTCGAGCGCGAGCAGCAGGCCGTACAACGCGTGCAGCCCGGCATTGGGGTCACCGACGCAGTAGGGCTCGAACGGGAGCATGTCCGAATGGCCCGGTGAGCCAGGTCAGACCGGCGGCGTCCTCGATGACGAAGGCGAAGGCCGACAGGTCGCGGCCAAGGCCCGTCGAACCCGAACCCGGGCATGCGCACCATGATGAGATCGGGCCGTTCGCTGCGCAGCGTCTCGAAGCTCGAGACCGAGCTGGTCCAGCACCCGCGGCGTGTAGTTCTCGACCACGACGTCGCACGTCGCCGACGAAGACGCCGCACCAGATCGATGCCCCGCTGGTCGCCCAGGTTGACGGTCACGCTCTTCTTGTTCGTGTTGAGCGCGGCGAAGATCGGGCCGCGCTCCCAGTACTGGTCCTCCGTCTGCGGGCACGCCGCCGACCAGGCGGGCCCCGTCGGGCCGGGTGGCGGACTCCAGGTGGATGACCTCGGCGCCGAGGAGCGCCAACGTGTGACCCGTGAGGGGCCCGGCCCAGAACGACGTCATGTCCAGGATCCGCAGTCCCTCGAAGGGCAGCGACCGAGACGTGCCGTCCGCAGATGTCCGCACCGGCTGCGCCGGCATCGCCGCCTCTCGCTCTCCAACTCGCCCAGGCGGGGTGCCGCTTCGGGCGCCCGGAGGCATCCCCGCCCCCAGCCGGAAGGGTGGTCCGGGGTTCGTCGCGCCGTCCTTGGGATTGGCCACGAAGGTTCCCCGCTCGCGGAAGTGCGCCCACGTCGTGGCATTCGCCCCGTTCGTAATGGGTGCGTTGGGGATCCGGAACGCCGAGGCCTCCCCCAGCACCTCCTCGACCGTCCGATCGGCGATCCAGGCGTCGATGGTGGGTGTCAGGGCGGTGCGATCGAGAAAGAGCGACTGGTCCTCCATCCACTCGGGGTGTCCCACCAGCACGCAGAAGTCCAGCCACTGCTGTCCCGTTCCGCACCCGAGCCCGACGAGCCCGTCACTGGCCGCCCCTACGCCCGGCGTCGCCACGAACCGCTTCCGGCGCATCGGTCGACCCAGCTGGTCGTTGAAGGTCACCGGGTAATAGGTGAGGCACATCGCCAGCGCCTCGAGCATGGACACGTCGACGAGCTCACCGCCGGGCGCGGCACGTCGACGGGCGGCCAGCGTGCCGATGGCACCGTAGAGGCCGGCGAGCCACTCCCCGATCTGGCCGCCGACGAAGACGGGGGGCCGTTCCGGCTTCCCCCGAGCCAGCCCGACGATCCCCCCGGACCAGGCCTGCAGCGTGAACTCGGTGGCCGGCTTGTCGCTCCACGGGCCGTCCAGCCCGAACGGCGTGATCGACGTGACGATCAGGTGCGGGTGGCGCACGCACCACCTCGCGCGGGTCCAGCGATGGCTGCTCCGCCAACGGCGAGCCCCGCGACCAGACGACGGCGTCGGCCGAATCCAAGAGTCCATGCAACGCGTCGAGACCGCCGGTGTCCGTGCCGTCGATCACCACGCTGCGCTTGGAGGCGCCGAGGAAGTTGAAGAGCGCGCCGTCGTCGTCGGCCGGGATCGCCGCCCCCGAGGCCGACCAGCGTCGCAACGGATCGCCCTCGGACGACTCGACCTTGATGACCTCGGCGCCGCCGTCGGCCAGCAGCTTCGTGCAGTAGGCGCCGGCTATCCAGGTCGAGAGGTCGACGACCCGCAATCCCGAGAGTGCCGGTGGCGCGGACCCGCCGCGGCCGCGTCCGACGCCTCCCCCTCCGGTACGGACACGTTCAGTCGGCGGCGGGGCGGCGGCGACCCGAACGGCTCGAGTCGCCACTCGGGCGGGAACAGATCGTCGTTGTTCTTGACCGCCACGTTCAGCCCGGCGTCCATGGTCTCCTTGCTCAGGGTCGCACGGCCGCCGTCGTCGTCTTCCCGGAGTTGCCCGCCCATCGATTCGAGCCAGGCGCTCAGGAGGCTGCCCATGTACTCCCCCTGGTGCTGCTTCATGACCTCGAAGAACACCTTCTGCATGAACACGGTGTCGGTCGGCCTCGTCCGGGCGCAGGCGAGCGCGTACTTGGCCACCTCTGCCTCGAGGTCCTCACGCGGCACGACGCTGTTGACGAAGTTGCACTCGTACATCTGCTCGGCGGTGAAGGGCCGGCCCGTGAAGACCATCTCCTGGAACTTGCGCATTCCCATCATCATCGCCCACTGCCACATGCGCGGCGCGTAGCCGACGTAGCGGAACGCGGGGTGCCCGAAGAGTGCGTCGTCGGACGAAATGACGAGATCGGCATCGGCTGCTTGGTAGAAGTGCCAGCCGTAGCAGTAGCCCTTGACCTCCAAGATGCTGATCTTCTTGAAGTCCTGCAGCGTCCGGCAGCCGGACCTGGTGTTGCCGTACCAATGGAGCAGCGACGCGCCGGCGCGGTACGAACGCGCACTCGGCATGGTGACGTCGTCGTCCTCGTCGATGCCGAACTCCTCGTGGAGGGCGACGCCGGCCTCCCGCTTGGCCATCAGCTCGTCGAGGTCGGCGCCTGTCCCGAGGTGATCGCCCACGCCGCGCACGACGAGCACCTTGACGTCGTCGTCGATGCTCGCCTTGAACAGCAGGTCGGCGTAGCGGCGCCGAGCCGCGATGGTCGGGATGTTGAGCTGGTCGGGGCGGTTCAGCGTGATCGTCGCGATCCGCGTGGCGACGATCCTTCTCGTAGAGGATGATCTCCTCGGCCGGGGGGACATCGGCTGCGCTCACGTCGTCAGGCTCCTTGTTCGGCGGATGGGTGTCGTGGCCAGGGACTCGGGGCCGGTGTCGGCGACGACGATGGGCTCCTGCACGTAGAGCGCACCGACGCCTTCCTTCCAGACGTAACCGGTCAGCGCGAACACCATGCCCGCCTCGACGTGCTGTTCGGCCGCCGTCCGCGGGAGGGCGTGCGTGACGAGCGGCAGGTCGAAACCCAACCCGAGTCCACGGGCCACCGGCATGGGCGGCGCCGGGGCTCGCCGGCGGCATCGTACGCGCGAGCAGGCCGGCGAGCGGGGCCCCGACCTGGCACGCGTCGAGGAGACGCTCCCAGAGAGCGCTGGTCCGCTGCGCCAACTCGGAGTCGACGTCGACCCCCGCCGCGCACGACGGAGGTTCGGCCCACCTCGCCCGTGTAGCCGCCGAGCACCACACCGGCCTCGAAGGCCACCAGGTCGCCGGGTTGCACCGGAGTGTCCCGATTGGTCCGTCGCCACGGATCCTGCCGCGACGTGATCCAGGCCACGTCCTGTCCGGAGGGCGTCGTGACTCCCGCCGCCGCCATGGACTTCCATGAAGACCGCGGTCAGCTGCCGCTCGGTCACGCCGGGCACCAACGCGCTCGTTGCGCATGGCCAACGACTCCTCCGCCACGCGCACCGAGGCCCGGATGGCTTCGATCTCCTCGGGGCTCTTGACCCGGCGGACCTGGCGGAGCATCGGCTCGCCGTCGATGAGCTCGGCCGACGGGAACGCCTTGGGCAAGAGGTTGGCCGACGAACCCGACATGGAGTCAGTGGCGACCCGGCGGGCCGTGGCCGCGCCCTCGATCCTCGACAGCACCTTCACGAAGTTCATGGCGTTGAAGGTGATGCCGTACAGGTTCTCGTGGGGGATCTCCTCGGGAATGCCCTCGTCCCACGTGCTCAGGAGGTGCACCGCCCCGCTCTGGCGCACGAACACGCAGCCCGGACCGAAGGCCCGGGAACCCGCCGTCCACAGTCGCGGCGCGCCCGAGACGTAGCGGGCGTTTCCCTCGCGCCCGACAACGAGGAAATCGACGTCGGCTTCCTCCATGGCGGCCAGCACGCGGGCGCGGCGTGCCAGCCTGAGCGCAGCTTCGTCGGGGAGGATCTCAACGACGGTCATCGGCTCCGCTCAGAAGGGGTCATAGGAGTAGTCGGTCATGGGCTCCCACCCGTCCTCGGTGATGCGCAGGACCTCCTCGGCCCGGTACCCGGCGGCACCGTCGTCCCACACGATCGGCTCGAGCACCAGGACCATGCCGTCGACGAGGACGAGGGAGGCGTCGAAGGCCTCGCCGATGTCGCTGCCGACATAGGGCATTTCCGCGCTGTCGATGCCGAGCCCGTGCCCGAGATAGAAGTGCGGCATCCACGGCTTGCTGCCCCCGGCGGCGCCGATGGCGGCAGCCGTGAGGTCGGCCGCCGTCGCCCCGGCCTTGGTCACGTCGAGGACGGCGCCCATGATCGCCTGCCACTGCTCGTACTGGTCCCGCTGGCGTGCGCTCGGCTCGCGTCCCACCACCCATGTCCGCCCGAAGTCGGAGTGGAACCCGGCGTAGCTGATGCCGAGGTCGACCCAGAGCACATCGCCCTCGGCCAGCTCACGCTCGGTCGAGAGCAGCGGGCAGGCGAGGTCGCCGGTTGTGGTCCACGGCCCGTCCTCCATGCGGGCGGGCATGACCTGCCAGATGGGGTCGAGGATGTTGGCGTCGGCGCCGGCGTCGAAGATCGTGCGGAGGAACGTTGCGGTCAGGTCGGTCTGGCGGACGCCGGGTGCGATCTTGGCCTGCACGTCGGCGATGGCCTGCTCGGTGATCCGCAAGCCCTCGCGCATGGCCGACAGCTCGTCGGGCGTCTTGGACGCCTTGGCCATGCTGATCACCCGTCCCGGCGTCCTTGGGCGCACCGGAGGCGAACAAGATCGACCGTTCCCGACGCAGCGCGTTGGTCCATTCGTCCATGCCGACCACCGCCCCGCTCGGCACCAGCCCGCCGAGCTGGGTGGCGAAGAGCTGCACGCCCTCGTCGAAATCGAGATAGACGGGGCCGTGGAGGTGATCCGCCGGCATCTTCTCCCGCAGGCGGTCGTCCTCGCGCATCGGGGTGAAGAGGTGAGGCCACTGGTCGCCGGCCACGACGACGGCAACCGGTTGCTCGAAGTTGGCCCGGCCCGAATCGCCCAGCGGCCAGATCGCCCCCGTGGCATACGCGACATTGGTGTTGCCGAGCAGCACGAGAGCGTCCAGCCCCTGCTGGGCCATGATCGCCTGCAGGCGCTCCATGCGCTCGCCGCTGCATGCGGACGAAGTCCGGGGCGGCGGGGATCCGCGCCGGTGGCGCCTTCGCCATCAGCCCGGCCGGCATCAGTCGCCGACTCCGAGATAGTGCTTGATGTTCTTGCTGACGATGGCGGTGGCTGCGTCGACGCCGACCGCGTCCACCACCGATTTCAGCGACTCGCTGCTGTAGCCGTAGGTGCTCTCGTTGTGCGGGAAGTCGGTGGACCACATGACCTTGTCCACGCCGATGCGGTCGACCAGGTCGAGCCCGAGCGGATCCACCATGAACGAGGCGTACATGTTGTGCTCCCAGTAGTACCGGGGCTCGTGCCGCATCTGCAGGTTGGCGCTGTGCCGGAACGACGCGCTGATGTGCTCGGCGTCCTGCAGCGCCGAGGGCACCCAGTTGATGCCACCCTCGAACCATCCCACGCGCAGGCCGGGGTGGCGGTCGAGGACGCCCCCGAGCACGTACTTGCCGAACAGATCCCGGAACGGGGCCACGGACTGGAGCATGCCGAGCATGACGGCGTTGAACTCGTTGGGCGACGACGGCGGGCTCTCACCGATGTGGTGCGACACCGGCACCTGCTCGTCTTCGATCGCCTCCCACACGCCGTCCATGGCGATACTGCCGAAGTCGATCGGCTTGCCGTCGTCGTCCTTGCCCGGCGACAGCGGCATGAGGAACGTCTTCAGCCCGAGTCCCTTCAGCTCGCGCAGGGTCCTCCGGGCTCCTTCGGCATCCCACCAATTGATCAGCCCGACCCCATAGATGCGGTTGTTGGAGCGCTCCTGCACCTCGGCAATGTGCTCGTTGTAGATGCGGAAGCAGCGTTCGCGCATGTCCTTGTCCGGCCAGCCGAACAGGGCCAGGACGGAGTTCGGGAAGGCCAGCTCCTTGGTCACACCCTCTGACTCGAGCGCGGCGAGACGAGCCTCCACGTCACCCGTGTGCGACCCGGACACGGGGTCGTACATCGTCAGGACCTCGATGAACTCGCGCACGAGGATCGACTTCCCACCCATGCCGAGCACCCAGCCGCCGTCGACGTTCATGACGCGCGGCGCCTGCTCCTTGAGGTTCTCAGGCAAGCGCTCGTAGAAGATGTCGACGGCCAGCGAGATGTGGTCGTCGGCCGAGAACACCTCGACGCCGGCCGGGAGCCCAGAATCCACGAGGGGTCCCACGTGCCGATCCTTCGGCGCTCCGAGACCTTCGGACGGGTACGTCAGCGAACTTCGGTGACCGGTCATCTTCCCCGCTTCACTTTCCCCACCCGATCCTCGTGTGGTGTCCGGCAGATTACTTCGGCTTCGTAGCAATCGTCAACGGATGCTGCTAGCTTGCTCCTTCGAGGCACTGCAGGCTGTTGGGAGGTCGGGGAGGTTGACATGACCACGTGGGACTCCACCGTCGACCTCGTGATCGTCGGGTCGGGCGGCGGGCGGCATGGTGGCCGCGCTGGCCGCTGACGACGCCGGAGCGAGCGCCCTCGTGCTCGAGAAGCAGGAGCGCATCGGCGGCTCGACCTGCATGTCCGGCGGCATCGCCTGGGTCCCGAACAACCCGGTCATGGAGGCGGACGGCGTCCCCGACTCCTACGAGGACGCCATGGCCCACTTCGAAGCAGTGGTGGGCGACGTCGGGCCCTGCTCCTCCTTCGAGCGGCGGCACGCCTTTCTCACGGCGGGTCCCGAGATGATCTCGTTCCTGCAGGGCCGAGGCGTCCGGTTCGTCTACTGCCCGGGCTACAGCGACTACTACTCGAACGCCAAGGGCGGCCACGACAACGGTCGCGGCATTGAGCCGGTGCCCTTCGACGGCAACGTCCTCGGGGAGTGGCTTCCGAAGCTGCAGCCGGGGCTGGCCAAGAGCCTCGGCCTCGCAGTCATGACGAACGAGGCACGGTCGCTCTCGCACTACAACCGCAGCCTGCGCGCCTTCGCGGTGTCGGCCCGCGTCGTCATCAGGACCTACGCCGCCCGACTGCGCCGTCAGGACCTGCTGACCAATGGTGCCTCCTTGATCGCGCAGTTGTTGCAGATCGCCATCGATCGAGGCATTCCGATATGGACCGAGGCGCCGCTCGAGGAGCTGATTGTGGAGGACGGCCGTGTCGCCGGCGTGCGCACGGTCCGCAATGGCGTCCCGATGCTGGTGCGGGCGCGCCGAGGCGTGCTGCTGGCCGCCGGCGGCTTTGCCCACAACCGCGAGATGCGAGTCGAGTACGGCGGCGATCAGCCCAACCAGGCAAAGTGGTCGATCTCGAACCCGGGCGACACGGGCGACGCCATCCGGAGTGCCATGGCCATCGGTGCCCAGACGGACCTGATGGACGAGGCGTGGTGGCTTCCGTCACCCCGGACGGGGCGCTTCGGTCAGTCGACGCTCGACCAGGCCCGTCAGCGGCCACGCACCATCTATGTCGACGCGGCGGGAAACCGGTTCGTGAACGAGTCCAACTCCTACATGGAAGTCGGCAAGGAGATGTACGCCCGCGACAAGACCAGCAAGGCTGTTCCCTGCTGGCTGATCTTCGACGACCGCTACCGGAAGCGCTATGCGCACCAGCGCTCCTCGCCGGGACGGTTCCCGCGCAAGCTGCTCAAGAGCGGCATGCTGAAGCAGGCCTGGACGCTGAAGGACCTCGCCGTCATGTGCGGGATCGACCCCACCGGCCTGGCCGAGACCGTCGAGCGCTTCAACGAGAACGCCGAGCGCGGCGTCGATCCCGACTACGGGCGGGGCGATTCGGCCTACAACCGTGCCCTGGGTGACCCGAACCACAAGGTGCACCCCTGCCTCGGACCTATTGACGAGGCCCCGTTCTACGCTTGCCAGGTCGTGCCCGGCGACATCGGCACGTGCGGCGGCCTCCTCACTGACGAGCACGCACAGGTCGTCGACCAGGACGGCCGGGTGATCGCCGGCCTCTACGCCACCGGCAACGGCACCGCCACCGTCATGGGCCGCCACTACCTCGGCCCGGGCGCCAGCATCGCCAACACCATGGTCTTCGGTTACGTGGCCGCGCGCCACGCCGCCCACAACGAGGTCCCCGCCCTGTGATCGGACGAACGCACGGACATGATCACAACGCCACGCCGTCGCGCCGCACAGTGATGGCATGGGTCGGGCATTGGCGCGCCGCCGTGACGACCGCCTCCTCCGGCGAGGCTTCCGGATCGACGACGCGTGCGGCGGAGTCCTCGTCGAGTTCGAAGACTCCTGGCGCGGCGAACACGCAGTTGCCCGACCCCATGCACGCATCGCGGTCGATGTCGATCTCTAGACCCATCGTGTGATGGTAGGCCCTGATGGAAGGTGCAAGAAGACGAATGAGTGAGCTCGAGAAGGCAAACTTCATCACGGATCGGGCGATCCAAGACGATCCGTACCCCTACTTCGACTGGGTGCGGGAACAGGGACCGGTATGGCAAGAACCGCATTTCGGCATGTACATGATCACCGGCCACCCCGAGGCAATGGCGATCTACGGCGACCCGGCCACGTTCCCGGAGAACGACCTCCCGTCCGGGACCTATTCGTCCTGCAACGTGGTTTGCGGATCGTTCGTCAAGTTCCCGGTCCCGATGGAAGGCGACGACGTCACCGACCTCATTGTGCGGTACCGCAACGAGCTGCCGTTCAGCGATCAACTGCCCTCGTTCGATCCGCCGAACCACACGGCACAGCGTCACCTGCTGATGCGGCTCATCACTCCGAAGCGCCTCAAGGAGAACGAGGACTTCATGTGGCAGTTCGCCGACCGGCTGATCGACGCCTTCTTCGAGAAGGGCTCGTTCGAAATGGTCGGGTCCTACGCCGAGCCCTTCACCCTCACGGTCATCGCCGACCTCGAAGGCGTCCCTGAATCAGACCACTCGCTGTTCCGGGAGCGGCTTTCGACCGCACACCAGGACGTCGGCCACAAGCCGCTCGAGTTCCTCTACGAGCGCTTCAACGACTACATCGAGGATCGCCGCCGCGTCCCGCGCAACGACGTTCTCACCGGCCTGGCCACTGCCACGTTCCCGGACGGTTCGACGCCGGAAGCAAAGGATGCCGCCCTCATTGCCGCCAATCTCTTTGCGGGCGGCCAGGAGACCACCGTGCGCCTACTGTCCTTCGCGCTCCGGATGCTGGGTGAGCGGCCCGACCTCCAAGAAGCAGTGCGGGCCGATCGCGAGCGGATCCCGAACTTCATTGAGGAAACGCTGCGGCTCGAGAGCCCTCTGCGCACGCAGTTCCGGATGGCCCGCGTCGCCACGCAACTCGGTGGTGTCGACATCCCTGCCGGGGCCTCGCTGATGCTGATCCCCGGTGCGTGCAACAGGGATCCTCGGGTGTTCGACAACGCCTCGGTGTTCGAAATCGACCGCCCGAACGCGCGTCAGCACATCGCCTTCGGACACGGGATCCACACCTGTGCGGGTGCACCCCTGGCGCGAGCAGAGGGCCGGGTCACCATCAATCGCTTCCTCGATCGCACGGCCGATATCTCCATTTCGGAAGCGCACCACGGCCCGGTGGACGCTCGCCGCTACGAGTATCTGCCGACCTTCTTCCTGCGCGGCCTCCAACGCCTCAACCTGGAGTTCACGCCCGCCGGCTGAGGAACATGGTCTGGCCGCTCACTTCAGGTCGGAGAGGTGCTCCCGCTCTCCGGCGGACGCAACGTCGACATGATCAGCTTGGTCTGCGCATACGGCGGCCCGGCGGTGGTGCCACCGTCGATGGGCAGCACCACGCCCGTCACCTGAGCCGCCCGGTCGCTGGAGAGCCAGACAACCGCGTTGGCCACGTCCTCGGGCTGGGCCTCCCGCTCCAGGGGCTGCATGTACTTCAGAACAGGGCCCATTTCGTAGGTCGTGATACCGGTGCGGATATGCGCAGGGGTGAGGCAATTGACCCTGATGCCGTAGGGCGCGAGATCGATGGCCATGCATTTGCTGGCGTGGGCAATGGCCGCCTTGGATGCCCGGTACGAAATCATGCCGGTGCCCGCATTGATGGCCGCGATGGAGGCGTTGTTGATGATCGATCCCCCGCCGTGGTCCTTCATGTAGCGGGCAGCACGCTGGGAGCCGACGATGACCCCGAAGAGGTTCACGTTCATGATGCGGGTGAAGTCCTCGAGATCGTCGGGCAGGAACCGCTTCAGAGGACTCCCGATGCCGGCATTGTTGAACATGATGTCCAACCCGCCGAAGCGGTCGACCGCGAAGTCGACCAATGCCTGCACCTGGTCCGCGTCGCTGACGTCGGTCTGCTTGAACGCGGCCGCTGCGCCGATCTGGGAAGCGAGCGCCTGCCCGCTGTCGCCGTCGACGTCCCCGATCACCACGCGCGCTCCTTCGGCCACGAGCAGCTCGGCGGTCGCTCGGCCGATACCACCAGCACCGCCCGTCACGACGGCCACCTTTCCTTCGAGCTCTTGCTTCTGCATGACCTGACACTACGGTCTCGTAGCAAATGGTGCAGGCGAGAGATCGCGGAACGACACCAACGGACACATCTCCGGACCGAGAGGACCGCACCATGACGAGTGAACACGGCGGCGCGGCCCTCGCTGTCCCCTACCGCGTCGAGGTCCCCGACCAGATCCCCAAGGAGCGCTACTACGACCCGGGCTTCTACGCCTTAGAGGCCGAGCAGCTCTGGTCCCGGGTCTGGCAGATGGCGTGTCGCCTCGAGGAGATCCCCGGTGTCGGTGACTTCGTCGACTACGAGATCTTGGACCACTCCGTCGTGGTGGTGCGCACCTCTGAGACCGAGGTGGCGGCCTTTCAGAACGCCTGTCGCCACCGCGGCGTCAAGGTCGTCGAAGGCCGGGGCACCTTGAAAAGCGGCTTCACCTGCCCCTTCCACGGCTGGTGCTACGGCCTCGACGGCAAGAACACCTTCATCTCCAAGAAGAAGTCGTTCTCCGAGCACAACCTCGCCGCGGGCGAGATCGACCTGGTCCCGGTCCGTTGTGAGCTCTGGGGCGGCTGTGCGTGGATCAACCTCGACGAGCACGCCCCGGCGCTGCGCCGCTGCATCGAGCCCTTCGCCACCATTTGCGACGCCTGGAAGGTCGAGGCCATGCGCACCGAGTGGTGGGAGGCCTTCGTGCTCCCGGTCAACTGGAAGCTGGCCCAAGAGGCCTTCTTGGAGCAGTACCACGTGATCGAGACCCACCCCGAGCTGGTCATCCCCAAGAGATTCGCCCCCAAGGACCCCGCCACCTTCGACCCGGGCGCCTTCATCGACGCCGAGCTGCACTATCTCCACGTCATGAGCGAGGGCATGGGGGGCATGGTCCACGCCAACGACGTGGCGCTGGCCGAGCGCCAGCGCACCGTGGTGCTCTCAAAGGACCCCCAAGAGGCCATGGCCACCTGGCACGCCAGCCTCAACGACGCCGTCGTGGCCTGGCACCGAGGGCGCGGCTCGGTCATGCCCGACCTCAACGAGCTCGAGGCCCAGGGCATCGGCGAGACCATGTACTACGCCTTCCCCCACTACTTCGTGCTCCCCATGTACTCGAGCGCCACCTCGTATCGCTTCAGGCCCCTCGGCCCCGAAGAGACCCTCATGGAGATCTGGTCGCTCACCCGCTACCCACAGGGCCAAGAGCCCGGGCCGCCCATCGCACCTCGACCCAAGTCCTTTGACGACGCGAGCATCCCGCCCATCCCGACCCAGGACTTCTCCAACCTGCCGCGCCAACAGCGGGGCCTGCACAACAAGGGCTTCGAGTTCATGCGGCTCTCAGACGGGATCGAGGGCGGCATCGCCAACTTCGAGCGCACCCTCGACGGCTTCTTGGCCGGGCGCCCCTACGACCAGCTCGAGAGCGCCCTGCGCGCCGTGAACGTCAACCCCCTCGAGCAGCCCGTGGTCGACCTCGGGCTCTGAGAGGGAGAATGGCACCATGAGGGGCGGAGCGAGCAGTCCCAGGGGGATGCGCATGCGCGCATCTTTCCTCACTGCGCTCCGCTGAACCGAGTACCGGATCTGAGAAGCGTTGCCGCGGCCATAGGACCGGAGGATCAACGAAGAGAGGACGGTAGCGTCGGATCGCGGGGGACTCGAGAGGAGCCGAAATGACCAAATCGCTCTACACGGCCCAGGCCCACGTGACGGGTGGCCGCGACCAGGGGCACGGTGTGACCAGCGACGGCGCATTGGACGTGCAACTCCGAACACCGGTCGAAATGGGTGGCGAGGGAGGCGGCACGAATCCTGAGCAGCTCTTCGCCGTCGGCTACGCGGCGTGCTTCGAGGGAGCACTCGGCGTCGTCGGACGGCGCGAGCGAGCGGATCTCGGGAGGGTTTCCATCGAATCGGAGGTCAGCTTGATCACTACGGAGAACCGGGGATTCAACGTGGCCGTGGGACTCGATGTCACGCTTCCGGGAATCGACGAGCCCGAGCGTGCCATGGCGATCGTGGCGGCGGCCCACGAGGTGTGCCCCTACTCCAACGCGACTCGCGGCAACGTCGAGGTGACGCTCAAGGCCAACGGCCACCTGGTGCCAACTGCAGCCTGACCGTCCCCTGACGTAGTGTCGGCGGCCATGGTCGGCGCATCCCGGTTGGCCGCCGTGACGGTACGGCGCTGATGGACCGACGCTCGTTTTTGCGGGGTGCCACCGTCGTGGGATCGGGGGTGATCGCCGGTGGAGCCGTGGCCGGCTGCTCGAATCCGAGCTCCCGCTCTGCGAACCCCAACCGCGGCGCAACCTCGTCCACATTGACGACAACGGGGCAGGGCCCACCCGACTGGGCCACTCTGAGCGGATCGCTCACCGGCACTCTGTACCAACCGAGCGACAGCGGATACGCGGCAGCCGCCCACGTCTACAACGCGCTCTACGTCCCGAATGCCGCTGCCGTCGCCCAATGCGAGTCAGCAACAGATGTCCAACGCTGTCTCGCCTTCGCCCGCGAGCACGACGTGGAGGTGGTCGCGCACTCGGGAGGGCACAGCTACGGCGGCTACTCGTCGTGCCCCGGATTGGTCATCGACGTGTCGCGTCTGAACACGATTGCGGTCGGCGGAGGGACCGGGTCCTCCGGCAACAGGACAGCCACGGTCGGGGCCGGATCCGTGTTGATCGACGTCTATGCCGGGCTGGCCGCGCAAGGCCTCCTCTTGCCTGGCGGCTCGTGCCCCACCGTTGGCATCGCCGGATTGGCGCTGGGCGGCGGCATCGGAGTGTTCTCCCGGGCCTACGGTCTCACATGCGACCAAACCGCGTCCGTGGAGATGGTGACGGCGGATGGTGTCCTGCGACAGTGCGGGCCCACGCACAACGAGGACCTCTATTGGGCTTCCCGGGGTGGAGGCGGCGGCAACTTCGGCGTGGTGACCTCCTTTGGATTCACGGCCCATCCGATTCCCGAAGCCATCACGCTTTTCACCCTCGAGTGGCCATGGGAAGCGGCCGACAGCGTTCTGGACGCCTGGATCCGGTGGATCCCCTCGACCCCCGACGAGCTCTGGGCCAACTGTCAGTTATTCGCCAGCGGAACCGTCGGCAGCGGGCTCGTCAAGGTGACCGGGGTGTTCGTCGGCTCTGTCGGCGCGTGCACCTCGGCATTGAGCCCTTTGACAACGGCCGTGCCTGCAGGAACGACTTACCGCTTCGTCGGGCCCGAAAGCTACCTGACTGCGACCATGATTGAGGCGGGGTGCGAAGGCAAGCCCGTGGCCCAGTGCGCCGCACCCGCCCAGTCGCCGTTCGTTGCAAAGTCTTCCTACGTCGGCGGACCACTCCCGGAGGGCTCGGTGAGCGCCATCCTCTCCGCCCTGTCATCGCTCCCGGCAACGCTTCCGGGAGCCGGCGGCGGGGTCGTGTTCGATGGCTACGGCGGGGCGATCAATCAAGTGGCGGCCAGCGACACGGCATTCGTCCACCGGAACGCAGTCTCGTGCGCTCAGTACTCCGTCACCTACGCGAGCGCTTCTCCGTCGCAGAGCGAGGTCTCGGCCGCGTCCGCATGGCTGCAGGGCCTGCACCAAGCTTTCGAGCCCGTGACGCAGGGTTCGTACCAGAACTACATCGACCCCACCCTGGCCGACTGGCAGCAGTCGTACTACGGATCAAACCTTCCCCGCCTGCGACAGGTGAAGCGGAAGCACGACCCCGACGACGTGTTCCATTTCGCGCAGTCGATCCCATCCTGATGTGCGGCCACCGCCGAGCGGTGGGGCTCGGTGGAAGGCTCAAGACGCGGATGCGGTTGCCCCTTCAGGCGACGCCTGCTGCGGCGGCTCGCCGCTACTTCTCAATAAAAGCCAACAGGTCCGCGTTGATTGTGTCCGCGTGCGTCGTGGGCATTCCGTGCGGGTAACCCTTGTACGTCTTCAGCGTCCCGTTCTGGACGAGCTTGGCCGACAACGGCCCCGAGTCGGCATAGGGGACGATCTGGTCGTCATCTCCGTGCATCACGAGCACCGGCACGGAGATCTTCTTCAAGTCCTCCGTGAAGTCCGTCTGCGAGAAGGCGACGATCCCGTCGTAGTGCGCTTTTGCGCCGCCCATCATCCCCTGACGCCACCAGTTCTGGATGATCCCCTCGATCGGCTCCACACCGGGACGGTTGAAGTTGCAGAAGGGCCCTGAGGGGAGATCGCGATAGAACTGGGCGCGGTTCGTCGCTGTCTGCTCCTGCAATCCGTCGAACACATCTTTCGGGAGGCCGCCCGGATTGGCATCGGTCTTCACCATTAAGGGCGGCACAGAGCTGATCAGGACGGCCTTCGCCACTCGGCTTTCCCCGTGCCGGGCCAGATATCGCACTACCTCCCCGCCGCCGGTCGAATGGCCCACATGTACCGCGTCATGGATGTCGAGGTGTTCCGTCACGGCGGCGAGGTCGTCCGCGTAGTGGTCCATGTCGTGCCCGCCGCTGGTCTGAGTGGACCGGCCGTGACCGCGCCGATCGTGCGCGACGACGCGGTATCCATGCAGCAAGAAGAACATCATCTGAGAGTCCCAGTCATCGGCCGACAGGGGCCAGCCGTGGCTGAAGACGACCGGCCTTCCCGTTCCCCAGTCCTTGTAAAAGATTTCCGTGCCATCTGAGGTCGTGATCGTGCCCATGCGGTATCTCCCTCTGCTCTGGTGACTCGGCGGCTGCGGTCGTCCTAAGGTGGCACGGCACACGTGGCAGTGCAAGCACAATTCTGGTCTCCTACTGCAAGTGAACGGCCACCGCACCACCCGGTCCTGCCAGTCCACGACAGCACCTGGTCGTCCAAGCCCGGGCTCAGACAGTCCCGAATCATTCGCCGATGTCACCCACGGTCGACTGCACAGGAAGAGCAGGTCCCGGACCTCGAGAACGCCCACGAAACGGCGGCCTCGGACGTCGGCTCACTTGACTGAGGCAACTCAAAGGCGCCGCAAGGACGGGCCGCTAGGCGGTCGCCCGCAGTTCCTCTCGATCGGCCTCGTCCATCACCTTTGCGAAACCCGCAGGCGCGCGTCCTTTGCGCCGAGCGCTCGTGATGACAGTCGCCCGATCGTCATGGGCGATCCGAAAACCCGCCGTCGCGGCTCGGTGGTGGAGGTCTCGATCCTCCCCAGTGCGCATGCCGCCAAAGCCCCCGAGCTGTGTGTAGAGGTTGGCGCTGAAACCAAGATTTGCGCCATGGACCGGATCCGGTTCGGCCGAATAGCGCTCCGCCCAGCGCAGCGCCGTCGCGCTCTCCTCGGCGACCCGGACCCGTCCCGCCCACATGTCCGCCCCGGAACTGTGGGCCTCCAGCTGGACGGTGAGCCAGTCCTTGGGCACCCGGGAATCGGCATCGGTTGTCGCCAACCAGATCCTCGAGCGGTCCGCTTCGCGCCAGAGCGTCAGAAGGGCATTGCTTCCCGCCCGGCGAGCCATC
This sequence comes from uncultured Acidimicrobiaceae bacterium, assembly GCA_963850185.1. Lineage (GTDB taxonomy): Bacteria > Actinomycetota > Acidimicrobiia > Acidimicrobiales > RAAP-2 > Bog-473. The sequence continues at coordinate 115,280 of CAWKKE010000014.1, read as the reverse complement.
CCCACACTCCTGCACGTCATGGGAATAACAAGCGTTCCAAATCGCGCTCCCCAAGTGTGCGCGATTGTCGCGCTGGCGTCGCCACAATGGTCGAGCACAATAGCCACCCGACACGAAATGGAAGGTGCTAGCGCGTTCACTGCTGCCTCAAGACCTCGTAACGAACCGCGGAGAAGGTGTTCCTCGTCGTGAACGGGCAGCACGACACCCACGGCCTCTATTGCTCGCCGAGCATCGCGTTGGCTCACCGTCGCTCCCAGATGTCCAGTACGAACTCCTCTTCTCGGTGATGGACGACGGTGACCAGACCTGACGTCCGGCCGATGATTTCGTGACTGCGCTCGCCGGTGAGCGGGTAGTCCGTTTCGCCATTCCAGTGGACCCCGACGACATGGGCACCGCGCTGTGTCGACCCCATTACGCAGGTCATGACCCGTGCGAGATCGGCCTCGTCGAAGTAGTACGCGATCTCACTGAGGACGACGAGATCGAACGGACCAGACGGCCACTGCTCAGGGATGGATCGTTCCTCGAGCCAGACGTGTGACTTCCTCCGGAGCCGGGCTTCGGCCCGCTGGAGCGCCAAGGGAATGATGTCGCTCGAGAGCAGCCGGTCACATCGGGTGGCGAGGAGCTCTGTCAGCACCCCCACGGAGCACCCTGGCTCGAAGGCCGAGTGATAGCGAAGTCGGGGAAGGCTGGCAACGGTGACTGCGTACTTCCGCTGTTCGTACAGGCTCGTCTCGAAGTCCCAGGGGTCGTTGCTGGCGCGGTACATCTTCTCGAAGTAGGAGCGGCCGGTCGATGTCATGACCCACCACATGCCATGTGGCCGAGAATGTTGGCATCCTGCGGTCCCTGGTACTGAGCGAGATACACATACATATCAGCCACCCGTTGAGCCTGTTCTGCATGGAGGCAGAAGGGACGAGCTCCCCCCGCCGCCGCGGCGTGCACCAGGACTTCCAGAGCTGCGTGATGCACCGCGTGGCGGATGACGAGGGCTCGTCGCCTCGCATCGCCTCCGCAGTCCCGGGGATCGTCATCAATCTCCCGCGCTGACGAATCGAGCGCCCGGCGCATGAGGTCGACGTGGGCGACCGCATGTCCGAGCTCGGCCATCACGGGCTCCGATGGATTTGGACCGATGCTGTGCAGCACATCCTGGACAAGACCGCGGGCGCCGCCGTACCAGCACGCGGCGACTCCGGTCGCACCGAACCAGAACCCAGGGCGCTCGAGGTAGAAGTTGGGTGGCCCGATGGCTCGGCTCCTCGCAACCGGCGGCCCTCCGAACTCGAGGGTCTCGCTCAACGAATCTGCCATTCCGACAGCGGGCCACGACCCAGCATGGACGCCATTGACGTTCTCAGCCACGGAGACGTCGAAGAGCCGATATCCGTCTTCGCATTCGGCCGTCACAAGGGCTCTGTCGATCCGGGTGCTCCCAGAGCAAAAGGACTTTGTCCCTTTCAGGTGCCACCCGTCCGCTGCGTGCGACGCGGTCGTGCCACCGACTGGTTGACGCGCCGCCCACACGCCATAGACGGCGCCGGGATCCGCCGTCTTGCCCGCTTCCGCCAAGATAGCGAGTGCATCGACATGCCCTTCGACTAGCCGGGCCAGTGACAAGTCGTGCGCGGCCCAATCCGAGAGGGCCGCGAAACGGGCGAGTGTTCCGCCCGAGCCCGGCTTCGGGAGCACGTCTGCCTGTCCGGCAGCAATCTGTCGTAGCTCCAGCCACACCTTCACCACGCCACCTCTTCGCTCATTCCTCGACGTGGCGCCGAAGGTGCTCCCTCGATGGCGGAGGCCGATCCAAATCCGCACAAGCCGTTCTCTGTGTCCGTCAGCACCGCTGACCCACCTCGGGTTCTTGTGCCGAGATGACATCGACCCGCTCATAGCCGAGAGCGGCGAATACTCGGCCCGCCACTCCGGTTCTGGACTGCACCTCGACCGGCACCTCGAGGCTGCAGCGACCGATGGCGTCATAGCCCTGCGCCGAAACGAACTCCGACTGGGTCAGATCGAAAACCAGTCCCGTCGGCTTGTGTGACAGCACCTCACCGATCATCGCCTCGAACTGCGCAATCGACGTGATGTCGAGCTCGCCAAGCAGGGTCACAACCGATGAGTCGTCATCACGGCGGATGACTAGAATTTGGAATGCAGTGCCGTACTGCAGGTTCGGAGCGCCGCTCTTTCGAAATCTCGAAGACCACTCTGCAGAACTGCGTGAGGCCGGCGCCCGCTCATCGATCACAGGGGCTCGATGACCTTCCGCATCCGTTCCGGCCCCCGCTACTTCTTTACTCGGTACCAACTGTGCTCGGCGCCGGACACGAGAAATCCGAGGATCCAGATCACGAGCAATACGACGGCGATGATCCACAGCACGTGGAGTGCGAAACCTGCACCAGCGAAGATGAGCACAAGGAGGAGCACCAGCAGTATCAGTCCCATGTCATCAATCCCTTCCAATTCGGATCAAGCGGTCGTCTGCACCGGCATGTCCCAACGGGCGAAAGCCCGTGCGAAAGAAGACCCGGCAGAGAGGACGCTCCAGGGTCGAGCGGTGAGGCTCCTAAGACTCGTCGAAGTGGCGGAGCCGGTCAATCACCCGATCGGGTGATATTGAATGGAGACCGGAGTCCTAGAGTGACAGCGTGGCCAAACCAATTCGGATCGCGCTCGTCAACGACTACATGATTGTTCTCGAGGGTCTCCGCTCCCTCCTCGAATCCAGCGACCCCGAGATCAAGATCGTCGAACTCGACGTGCGGAAGGAGCCCCGGCGCCGGGTTGAAGTCACCCTTCTCGATACGTACGGAGAAGCCGAAACGTTCGATGAGCGAGTTCGCTCACTCGGTACCGACCCCGAAAACGGCGCCATCGTTGTCTTTAGCTTCTCCGACCGTCCGGAGGCGGTGCGACGAGCCTTTCGTGCCGGCGCGCAAGGATTCATCTCCAAGGCCGTACCGCGTGAGCAGATCATCAACGGTATCAAGGCTGCCGCACACGGTGAGCGCGTCGTCTTGACGCAAAGGAGCCAACACGCGCAGATCGATGAAATGGTGCGCTGGCCAGGGCGCGACATTGGCCTTACCGAACGCGAGAGCGAGCTCTTGTCGTTGCTCTCGACTGGCATGACGAACCGCGAACTTGGCGGACATCTCTATATCAGCGAGAACACCGTGAAAACGCAGCTCCGGCATCTCTACGCCAAACTCGGGGTTCGCAATCGCGCCCAAGCCGTCTCAGTCGCCGGGGCCGGGATCCTCGGAGAACATCGTCCTCAATCCAAGATCGTCGAATAGCAGTCGGTAGCTCGACATGGCGCCGGGTTGGGTTCATGCCGTGTGGGTATAGGACCACTACTGATCCAACGAGAGGACAACTATCGTGGCAACTGTTGATAAAGCTAAGAACAAAGCACAAGAGGCAAAGGGTCACCTCAAGGAGACGGCCGGTAAGGTGACGAACGACAAATCCCTCGAAGCTGAGGGCAAGGGAGACAAGGCCAAGGGGAACTTGAAGCAAGCTGGTGAAAAGGTGAAGGACGCGTTCGGGAAGTAGGCGTTTCCCAGCCATGGGGCTATTGATCTGGTTGGTTGCTTGCCCAAAGGAGGCGTCGGATCGGCGCAATTCGCGCCCGCTAGTTCGATGAGATCGGACTGGCAGCGAAGGGTGAGTGCTATGTCAGAGACTCCGGCTCTACCGATATGCCCAAAGTGCAGTACACGCCGGGTCGATGAGTACACCCACTACGGCTGTCCGGACAGCGAATCCATTCATCCCCACCGACATTGGGTCTGCGTCACGTGTGAATTCGAGTTTGCCACTCAGTCGGACGCCTGATCTCGAGGTGGGCATCCCTCTTGTCGCAAATGTATGGGGGTTGTCCGCAGGAGCCCCCGAGATTCGAATAAGCGACAGACGAGATCTCAGGCTCGTGAGTTCAGCGCCGGTGGTGCGCGAGCACGACTCGTTCCCGGTACGCGGATCTCAAGAGCTCTGCGATCCGCCTTCGTGATGGACGATTATTGATCGGCCGCTTTTGCGACGGGTCCCTCGCTCCGCAGTTCGTCATACGCGACCCTGGCCGCAGCGACTTCGCCACGATGCTTTTGCGCCCAGCTCACCAGTCCACGGACCGACTCGAGCAAGGTCGAGCCCAAGTCAGTGAGCTCATATTCCACCTTCGGCGGCACGACGGGGTACACAGTGCGTCTTACCAAGCCGTCGCGCTCGAGCTGGCGAAGAGTGAGGGCCAGCATGCGCTGGCTAATGCCCTCAATCTCTCGCCGAAGCTCGGTGAAGCGTTGCGTACCTCGGTCGAGCATGGCAATGACCAGGATCGACCACTTGTCTCCGACTCGGTTCAGTATCTGACGAACCTCGATCGCTTCGGGGGTGTCGCAGCTGTTCGTCACACCTGGCCCCCCGCTCGGGTCCACGAGTGGACGGAGCAGCAGGACCCCGTCGGTATCGAGATTGTTACTGGGTGACCTCACTGTGCCGTCTTCCATTTTCCTTCATGATGACGGATGATGGGGTCACTTACAAGTAGGAACTGACCAGATGAAGGGGAACTGAGTGACTGAAGAGGCAGGTCGTCCATCGGTTGTGGTGATCGGGGGCGGCTACGGCGGCGTCAATGTGGCCAAGGCCCTCGACGAGGTTGCCGACGTGACCTTGGTGGAACCCAAGGACGCGTTCTTCCACAATGTCGCGGCACTGCGCGGCCTCGTGGACCCGAGTTTTCTCCCGTCCATATTCATCCCATACGCCGGGCTCCTCGCAAACGGGCGGATCGTCCATGACCGGGCAAGGGAAGTCGATGGCTCCAAAGTTGTCCTCGGCTCGGGAGAAGTGCTGACCCCGGATTTCGTGGTCCTGGCCTCTGGCTCGGCCTACCCCTTCCCCGCCAAGGCGAGAGCGGATCGGGCCGACGACTCCCAGGAGCATGTGCGCTCGACCTACAAGGCGCTGGCCGAAGCACCGCGCGTGCTGTTGCTCGGTGGAGGCCCCGTTGGCGTGGAGCTTGCCGGTGAAATACGCACCGCATGGCCGGACAAGGCAGTGACCATCGTGGACATAGCTGACGACATTCTGGGCAACCGATTCTCGAACGAACTGCGAGCCGAGCTCCGTCGCCAGCTGGAGGAGGTCGATGTCCATCTCGTCCTCGGAAGCGCCCTACGGGAAGGTGAGCCACCAACTGCCCCGGGCGACCTCGCCACCTTCACCGTGAGGACGCGTGCAGGTCAAGAGATCACAGCCGACATCTGGTTCCGCTGTTTTGGTGTGGCGCCGGTCAGTGACTATCTCTCCGGATCGCTCGCCACGGCACGCACGCCTGAGGGGTTCATCAAAGTCGACCCGCAACTACGGGTGCACGGTCACCAGAACGTCTTCGCTCTCGGCGACGTTTCGACAGCGGACGCCAAAATGGCCGGATTCGCCGGACGACAGGCGGCGGTCGTGGCGTCGAACATCACGGCCGCCATCTCGGGATCTGGCGAACTCCAGAGCTACGAATCCCTGGGCCCGGTGATCGTCGTCACGATCGGGCCAGACGGCGGGGCGGGGCAACTTCCCGGGCAGGAAGGTGTCGCTGGACCCGAGGTGGTGGCCCAGGCAAAAGGGCGGACGATGATGGTCGATCGTTATGCCGAGATTCTGGGTGCCTCCCATCCTTCGTGACGATGAGCCACGCAACTGTTCAGCCAATCCCACATCGGCGCCCATGTGTTGGGCCCGCTGGATCGAGGATCAAAAGGACCGTCGCTGCGACCAGCCCGTCGAAAGACAACATGGCGGCGTGAAGACCCGAGAGGCGCCACTGCGTGACCGTGGAGATCCCAGCGCCTAACACCCGCGCACGCCGTGCCGGGCAACTTGCCACCTGCATCCCGGTCTGAGGCCTACACGGTCTGACCGAACCCACAGAGTGCTCGGCGCCGTGACTTCTCCATCTTGTGGATCGGATCGGTGCTGCGTTCCTCGCAGGTCTACGAGAAGCCGTTCCCGTTCGACTGTTCAGGAGCGGATGACCCACGGACGAAGCGAGAACGCAACCGTGTATGTTCGTCTTCACCCCGTATGACCGTTCACGCGGGAGCCGAACTCAACTGACGGGAGGATTGCAAGGTGCCCGGTTTCCAGCCCCGCGTTGCCGACCTGATCGTCGAATGCCTCGAACGAGAAGGCGTCACCCACGTGTTCGGAATCCCGGGCGAGGAGAACATTCACCTCGTCGATGCCCTGTCCCGTTCTTCGATCAGATTCATCCTCGTACGTCACGAACAAGGAGCCTCTTTCATGGCCGAGACATACGGGAGGCTGACCGGCCAGGCGGGCGTCTGTCTCGCCACCCTTGGCCCAGGAGCGATCAATCTACTCCTCGGCGTCGCGGACGCCACGACCAACTCCACTCCACTCATTGCAATTTCCGCGCAGGTCGGGATGAATCGGAGCTTCAAAGAATCACATCAGGGCGTCGACCTCATCTCGATGTTTGCCCCAGTCACGAAATGGTCGGCGCTGGTTGCAACGCGAGAGGCACCGCCGGAGATGATCAGGAAGGCGTTCAAGCTCGCCCAGACAGAGCGACCGGGCGCTGTGTACCTCGCCGTGCCCGAAGACATAGAGAGCGCCATGGCACCAGAGGACGCTCGGCCGCTCGAGGTCAACGTCCCTCGGCCCGACGAACCGTCTCCGAGCCAGATCGCCCGTGCAGCCTCCATACTCAAGGCGGCATCGAATCCAATCGTCCTGGCCGGCCACGGCGCCGCCCGGGCCGGCGCCGGACGCTCCTTGATGCACTTCGCCGAATCCCTTGGGGTGTCGGTGGCGACGACATTCCATGGCAAGGGCGTGTTCCCCGACGACCATCCGCAGGCCCTGGGAGCGATCGGATTCATGCGGCACGACTACGTGAACTTCGGTTTCGACCAGGCCGACGTCATCGTCACAGTCGGCTACGAGCTCCAGGAGTTCGACCCGGTTCGGATCAATCCTCGGGGTGACAAGCAGATCATCCATATTCACCGGTTTCCGGCGGAAGTCGACCTCCACTACAACGTCGCCGTTGGACTGCAATCTGATATCCGCCACAGTCTCGACGCCTTGGCGGCTGCGCTCGATTGCCAGTTCGAGAATCAGACAACGAAGCTGCAGATACGCGGTCTTTTGGCAGACGAATTGGCCCAGGGCAGCACTGACGACAGGTTCCCCATGGCTCCGGCACGCGTGGTGGCCGACACCCGAGCGGCCATGCGGCGCGATGACATCGTGCTCGTGGACACGGGCGCACTCAAAATGTGGATGGCGCGGCTATACCGGACGTATGCACCGAATACCTGTCTGATTTCGAATGGCCTTTCCACAATGGCCTGGACCCTGCCGGGTGCTATCGGCGCCAAGGTCGCCCGACCGGACGCCCGCATACTCGTCGCCACCGGTGACGGGGGTTTCCTGATGAACTCGCAAGAAATAGAGACAGCGCTGCGGGAACGAATTCCAATGGTCATTCTCATCTGGGTCGACGATGCGTACGGCCTCATCAGCTGGAAGATGGATCTCGAGCTAGGGCACCACGTGGACACCACCTTCGGTAACCCGGATTTCGTTGCATATGCCGAGAGCTTCGGAGCCACCGGGTACCAGATCATGTCGCCCGACCAACTTCTGCCGACCCTACAGACCGCCCTCGCCGACGACACGGTCTCGGTCATCGCCTGCCCGGTCGACTACGCCGCGAACCTCGAGTTGATTCGATCCCTCGGCGAGCTGGACGAGTCTTTTTCATAGCGGAACTCCGGGTGAGCCAGGCCACCTTTGCGTCGTTGCTCGTGTGCCAGGTCCATTCCGTTCTTGGCGGCACCGAAGCTCACGAGTAGCCTGGCTGCGCAGACTCGGACCACGCCCGGTCACTTCATGGCGCTCCGAACTGAATACCTACTGTAGGAAAGGTGTGGTCGATTGGTGTCCGAGTCTCCAGACGTCCTGCTGGAAGAGGCCGATTCGGTCGCGATGATTCGGATCGACGATGGCAAGGTCAATGCCTTCACCCAGGAGCTACTTGGTTCGTTGTCGGAAGCGCTCGACTTTGCTTTGGCCAACGATAAGGCTGCCCTGATTCTCGGCGGCAAACGGGCCCTTTCTGCCGGATTCGACTTGTCGGCGATGCGTTCGGACCCCGACACCCGACGGGAGCTCGTTCTTGCCGGGTTGGAGCTTGCGCTCAAGATCTTCGAGGCGCCGATACCAATTGTGGTCGGCTGTACGGGTCATGCCATCGCTGCCGGGACCCTTCTCCTGTTTGGAGCAGATCACGTCGTTGTCGGCGAAGGGCCGGTGAAGATCGGCCTGAACGAGACCACCATCGGGATCGAGCTTTCGCCGTTCGTCCTCGAACTCGCCCGGTACCGGCTCCTCCCTTCCGCCTACAACCAGATACTGCGCGGCCAGCTCTACGGCGCCGAGGCCGCACACCAGGCTGGCTATGTCGACGAAATAGTCGCTTCGGACACTCTGCTGCCTCGTTCGATCGAAGCGGTGAACCATTTTGCCGAGCTCGATCCCCTGAGCTATCGCCGGACGAAGGAGGCGATGAGGTCGAATACGACATCGGCGTTACGTTCCGCGCTCGAGCGAAAGCGCGCCGAATGAACCGCCTTGCCGGGCGGCTCGTTCCCCGGGACCCCAGCCCGAAGGCAAAGTCGACTACCGGCGTCGGCGACATTCGGAGGATGCGTTGACCACTCCGGGACCGCTGATCGAGGCAGACGAAGGCCTCAACCATCAGATCGTGGACACGTTCGCTCGGGTCGGCCAGTCCGACCGGTCCTGGACCGAGAAGATATGGGCGATGGCGGCGTCCCGAGACGGATCGCTGAGCGTGGCCTTCGGTTTGGGTAAGTACGTCAATCGGAACGTCATGGACGGGTTTGCCGGGGTCTCACGAGGGACTGAACAGTGGACCGTGCGTTCTAGTCGTCGCCTGTCACCGGAATTCGAGAGCAACAGCGTCGGACCGGTCGTCTACAGGATTGTCGAGCCCCTGCGACGGACTCGGTACAAGCTGGCGGCAAACAACATCGTGCCCATCAGCTTCGATGTCGAGATCGAGGGCGTGGCGCCACCCGCAATGGAGGAACGCGAAACCCACATCAGCCGAAGCCGAGCTCGGATCGACGCCGACATCATGCGCTTCCATCAGAGCGGAGTGGCACGGGGATGGGTCGAAGTCGACGGAACGCGCACCGAGATAGACGACGATCACTGGGTGGGCGCCCGCGACCGTTCGTGGGGTGTTCGCTACGGCGTCGGAGTTCCTCCAGATGATGTCGAACAACAGGCGCTGCCGGCAGACGCGTCGGGAATGTTCGTCTGGATGCCGGTGACGATGACTCGGCCCGACGGTCGTCCGTTCACGCTGTTCGTGTACTACCAGCGATACAGCGGACCGGGCTGGTCTACGGGTAGCGCGCGCGGAGCGATTGAGCTTCCGGACGGGAGGACGAAGCCTTTTCGAGATGTTGTTCCCGACCTACGATTCCGCGACGACAATCGTCGCCTGCTCGGCGGGTCGATTCGCACGGTACTCGCGGATGGGATCGAGTCTTCGTACCGGATCGATCCGGTATCAACAACGGGCTTCCACCTCGGCACCGGACTCTACGGTGGATTCGAAGGGCACTACCAGGGTGAGTGGCGTGGCGAACTTCACACTGACGGAGAGCACGTCACGGATTGCGAGACGGTCCCGGTGGCACACCGCATCCATCAACATCGCGACTGCATTGTGAGGGTGGAGGGGCTTCAAGACGGCTCAACGGGTGTCGGCACCATGCAGTCCAACGCTGTCGGGCCACATCCGGAGATAGGCCTCACTGCCGCTGCTTCATTTCTCTAGGACGCAGCGGAACTCGTCTGCTCGAAGCGGACAGCTCGACGCCAATGGATTTGCATGCGGTGACTTGGCGGTGAAGAGGCCGGGCTGTGGAGAGCCTGATACCGCAACCGCACCGAAGCCGATCGAATCAGCCGGCCAGTCCGCGATCGGCACTGAGCCGAGCAATCAGACGATCGAGCTCCGGCGGAAGATCTTCGGGGACGTGCTGCATGGCCAAGCCATCGTCACCAACATCGTCGATGGCTTTGATCAGCCCGCTCATGGCGTGCGTCAAGTTCGCGGCTGCTGTCGCGACGGCGTCAGTCTCAGTAGTCATGTCATGGCCCTTTCTCAACTCGGATGCACGCTAGCGGCCGGGATCGCCGAGGTCGACAATTCGGTCGTCCCACTGTTGGGCTGCCGTCCCGGCAACTGATCAAGGTTCCGTCGAGGGCCCCGATGCAACCCAACAAGAACGCGATGCGATGAGCACAGGGTTCGTCATGATCGACAATCCGGATCGGCGCGCACATGATGCGGGCGCTTCGCGCCGTCGAAGGATCGCGGAGGCAGATCGGCAGGAGCGACCCGAACTGACTCGCAACCGCGGGCCAACCTCGGAGAGTCTCCGTTCCGCACGGGCAGACCAATCGCGGTTCATTCGATAGTCAAGTAGATTCTTGACTATCGAGGCCTGGTTCCCTACAGTTAAGGACATGCTTGACCAAACGATCGATCTCGATCGGACATTCCAGGCGCTGGCTGATGGCAGCAGGCGATCAATGATGGAACGCCTCACCCTGGGTCCGGCTTCGGTGAGCGAGCTGGCGCGTCCACTGCCCATGTCTTTGGCGGCGGTGGTGCAGCACGTTCAGGTGCTGGAGGCGTGCGGAGTCGTGAAGACTGAGAAAGTCGGGAGGACGCGTCTCTGCCGCATCGAACCAGCAGCGATGACCGCCGCCGAGCAGTGGATCACCGACCGGCGTCGAGGCTGGGAATCCCGACTCGATCGACTCGACGACGTCTTGGGCGAAGAAACCGCAACAACCAAGGAGGATCTATGACCTTGTCCACGGTTACTCACGACACCTTTGTCATTGCACGAACTTATGACGCACCGGTCGCAAGCGTGTTTCGCGCCTGGGCAGATCCCAAACGCAAGGCCCGTTGGTTCGCTGGCTCCGCCGACGCGCTCGGGAACGCATACGAGCTCGATTTCCAGGTGGGGGGACGAGAGGTCAATCGTGGCGGCCCCCCGGGTGGACCGGCCTACACGTACACCGCGCAGTACCGGGACATCGTGATGGACCGGCGGATCGTTTCCACCTCCGAAATGTTTGCCGATGACTCCCTCATGTCGGTGACCGTGGCCACCGTGGAGTTCCACGAGTCGGGCGACGCGACCGAACTCGTCCTCACGGAGCAAGGGGTGTTCCTCGATGGCCTGGAGACAGCGGCTCAACGGGAGGAGGGGACCCGCTCGCTGCTCGATTCACTTGCCGTTTGGCTCGCCGGAGACGGGCGATGAGAGTCACATCGCGTGCTGTTACCGCTGCAGGGGATGCCCGGCAGCTCCGAACTCACACAACGCCGACATCGGCCGTAAGTCACCAGGGAGGATTGAGCCATGCATACCGTGGCATCGTTCATCTTCGCAAGCCTTGACGGCTTCTACGAGGGTCCCAACGGCGAGTTGGACTGGCCGATCGTTGACCAGGAGTTCCTCGACTTCGCCACTGGCCAGCTCGACGCGGCAGACGCGATCTCGTTCGGTCGCGCGACATACGAGCACATGGCCGGTTACTGGCCTACCGAGCTCGTCAAGGCGAACGATCCGGCCATGACCTCGCGCATGAATAACAAGGAGAAGATCGTCTTCTCGAGCACGCTCACGGAAGTGAATTGGTCAGGAAGCACCCTCTTCCGCGGCGAGGCCACAGAGCAAATACCGATCCTCAAGGCTGGTGGGGGAAAGGGGCTGCTGGTCATCGGCAGCGCGCACCTGACTGCCAGCCTTGCGTAGGCGGGCATCCTCGACGAACTACGCACCATGATTTGCCCGATTGTGCTGGGCCAGGGTCGATCGCTCTTCGAGGAGCTGAAGAGTCGCGTCTCGCTCTCCCTCGTTCGTGTGAGCGAGTTCGATTCTGGCAACGTCGTGCTCACCTACCGACCATCGCCCCACCCGAGCTGAACGATGGTGCGAGGAATTCAGCGGACGAGCACGACCGCCGCCTTCGCCAATCACGCATGTCCGCGTCCTTTCCACGATACGGCCTCACTCTGCCTTCAAGATGAGGCTTGTCGGTGTCCTTGCAGCCCGGCGACCCGGGATGGCGGCAACGACGTTCGCCAGCAACAATGCGCCAAGCGCGACGAATCCGGTGGCCAGGAGCGGCACGGTCGGAACGGGGATGGCGAAGAGCTCGTGAGCGAAGAGATCCCACATCGCCCGGCCGAAGACGATGCCGAGCGGTACACCGATGACGACGCCGATGGCTACGGAGACGGTTGACTGCCATGCCACCACCGCCGAGAGCTGGCCTCGGGTGAAGCCGAGCGCCTTGAGGAGAGCCAGGTCCCGTCGCCGTCGCCGGACCGAGGTCAAGAGAGTCAACGTGAGAGCCACCACGGCACCTGTGGCAAGCGCGATGGCCAAGATCAACGGTGCCGCCCCCATCGTCTCGTAATCAGTGATCTCAGCCGGGCGGATGTCAGTGAAGCTGATGATGCCGGCGGACCCAGCCTCGAGTCGGTTCAACGAATTCACCATGGCGGCGAGGGATCGCTGTTCCTTCGCCGGACTTACCGAAGGGGCGAAGCGCACCAGGACCGCGTTCGGACCCGGGTCCGTGAGGCCGAGGAGTGCAGGCACGGTCGGGGGGATCAAACCCTGATCGACGAAGGCGCCCGAGCCGATGGACAGATGCAAGCCGAACCCTATTCCCACCGTGGGCATGGTCGCCACGCCCACGATGTGCAAGACGGCCGACTTGGACCCACCGGAAACGTGGACAGAGTCGCCTACTCGCTTGTGCAAGTCGGAAAGAGTTTCGGCACCCATGACGACCTGATCGGGGGCCTCGACTTCGTGGCCGGACAAGAGCGCCGGTGCGACGCGGGCCTTAGTGGCGCCGGCCACGACGGGAACGGCCTGCCCGTCAAAGAGGAGGGAGTCGAAGTAGACGCCACTCCAGCCCGTCACGGACGGATTGCCGTCGAGCAGGTGGGCGGCCTGGGTCAACGGGACGTTGCCGTACCCAGCGTCCGACTCGAGCATGGCGCTCCAGTTCCATCCGTAGAGCCGAGGCGTGCTGATCAGCGTATTCAAGCTGTTGCCGAAGGTGAGCGAGCCCACCACCACGACGATGGCGAGCGTCGAGGCCAGGATGGAGGAGCGCACTGGGACCGAGGTTCGTCCGCGCCCACGCTCGAGGGCGAAGCGGAGTCCGAGCAGCGCTGGGGGTGCGACCTCAAGCCGGGAAGCAGCATGGGAGATCTGGGGGGCCCGCCAGGGCCGATTGGCGAGGCGTGCCGCCCGGAGCCCCGGGGCGCCCCGGTAGTTGAGTACGGCGGCAACTGCGCCCAGGACGATCACCAGAGCCAGGGCACCAAGTCCGAGCACGGTCCAATCAACAGAGAACCCGGACGTAGGGATAACGGACTGCAACGGGCCGAAGATCAGCAGCGGGGAAAGCAGAACCGCCACAAATGCGGCCCCAACGGAACCGAGCAGGAGCGCGATACCGATCCCGAGCAAAGAGTCGGTCGCTGTGTTCCACGGTCGCGCCCCGACATACCACATGACTTCGCGCTCCTCGGTCGTCACGAGGATCAGGCGTGCCATGAGCTGGACGGCGATGAGGATGGTGGCCGCCCCGGCGATGAGCCCGAATACGGCCAATGCAATCGACTCGGGCTTGACCGCCTGCTGTGCTTCGTTCTCGATAACCGATGTCACGTGGAAGTAGTACGGGTACCCGCGAGGCAGTAGGTGCAGGTAGCTCGATTCGACAGCCGGGACGCTGCCCGCACCGCCGCGCAAGGTCAGTCCACTCCAGGCGTAGGAGATGCAGCAGGGCACGAGTGGACGAGTGAGCGCGGGCGTCAGGACCATGCTGGGGATCGCGTCGATCTGATCCTCCACGACCTCGGTGTTGGCGACCCCGATGCCGGTGATCCGTACGTTTTCGACGTGGGTGGCCGGAGTCGTCGGAGAGCCGTTTTGGCCGAGCTGCGCGTTGGAGAAGAACCCGAGGCGGACGACCGAGCCGACGTGCCAGCGATACAACTTGGCGGCGGACTCGTCGACCATGGCTTCGTCCGGCCGACGCGGGTCGGGCCGGCTCCCCTCCACGATGGTCATCCGGTCCTGGTTGAAATAGAGCCCGTTCAGACTGGCGATGGGATCGAAATTCGATGTGTACAAGCGGCTCTGGGTGTCGACGAGACCTGCCGCGGTCACGGGCACCGCGTTCGGCGACACGTAGCTCTCGATTGACTTCACCTGGGGCAGGCGGGCGATCTCCGTGAGGACCTTCGGGTTGTACAGCCCGACGTCAATGGCGAGATCGGAAGGGTTGGTCCCGTTCAGGAAGGTCGGGAAGGCCGATTCGCTTCGGCGGGCGCCAGCAATGCTCCCCAGTGCCAGGCCGCCGACCAGCGCGACCAGCAGAACGATGCTGGCGTAGCTTGTCCAGCGCCGCGGCAGATCGAGACGGAGGCGGTACCAGGCGATCCGTCCGACTTCCCGGATCACCTGGAACCCCCCTGGGGTTGTTGACCGGTGCGATAACAGGGCTTGTCACCGCAAGGCGCCCGCCCGATTTCTGGCGGCGTGCGCGACATGGCCCCTTTATTGCACATACGGGCTCATCGGGCCAGGGTGACAGCCGCCCTGGAGATGGTGGTGCTACCCAGCAAACCAAACGCTCGGGCGAGCCCTCTCGGATCCAACGAGAACCATCCAGGAAGATGCTCGGAGCAACCTGGAAAGTTACGAGGGTCGACATGATGGTGCTCAGTCGAGAAGCTCGAGAGGGCGGGCCGTTGTACGCCTTCGATTCAGCGCAGTCCTCGCTCGGGTACGTTCGAGTTCACCTCGCGGCATCGCCAATGTGGCCCGATTGTCCTAACCCGACAAACTCGAGCTCGGCTACGGGACGCGGCTCCTGAATCGCGTACCCCTGTCCGACGTCGCAGCCAAGTCTTGTGAGGTCCCCAATAAAGGAAAGTCGCTCGATACCCTCCGCGACGACGCGCAGACCAAACGCATGGCCAAGGTGAATAATGGAGCGGACAATATCCTCGTCACGTCCAGCGGCCTCTTCCGCTTGGAGACGAGAAATGAATGTGCGGTCCAGCTTGAGTTCGCCGACCGCTAACTCGTTGAGGTGCGACAATGACGAAAATCCCGTGCCGAAGTCATCAATCGAGACCACGATGCCCAAGTCGGCGAGGCTCTTGATAACGCGCTTGGACCTGGTCAAGTCTGCCATCACCATTCCCTCTGTGATCTCGAGGACCAGCGCGCCGGTTGGCAATCCGGTCCGAGTCAGGATCTCTCCGACGCGCTCGGGCAAAGAGGAATCCAAGAGGTCAGTGGCGAGCAAGTTGACGGCGACTGCGGCTCGATGGCCGTCGTGCCACCATTGAGCGCAGTCAGCGAGTGCCTGCTCGAAAACCCATGAGGCCAGGGAATGGATGAGCCCACTCTCCTGCGCAAGCGCCAAGAGGTGTTCGGGAGGAATGGGCCCGAGAGTGGGATGGGGCCAGCGCAAGAGTGCCTCGACCGTGACGACTTGTCCGGTTTGCAGATCAATCTCGGGTTGATAGTGCAGCGCCAAAGATCCATTGACCATGGCCATCCGTAAGTCTTCGATCAGCGCGAATCGGTCGGCATCGTCGTCGAGTGCGACTTCGTATACCTCGAAAGAGCCGCGTTCGTTCTTGGCGCGGTACATAGCAGTGTCCGCGCAGTGGATGAGCTCGGCAGCGTTCAGGGCGTGATATGGAGCAAGGGCGACGCCGATGCTTGCACCCACGTGCAGGCTGGCGGTGTGGACGTCGATCGGCTCTGTGAGCAGTGACGAAATCCGCTGCGCCACCGTCGTGGCCTTGTGGGTGTCGGCGCCATAAAGGAGGACGGCGAACTCGTCACCTCCTAAGCGTGCGACCAGATCACCGCGACGAACCGTTTGACGAATCCGGGGGCCGATCTGGCGCAACAGCGCATCTCCAGTTTGGTGCCCGAACGAGTCGTTGATCTCCTTGAAATGATCGAGATCGATCAGGAGCAGAGCCAGGCTATTCGCTTGTGTTTCGCCGTTCGAGATGTCGACCAGGGCTTGTTCTAGCTCGCTGAGAAGGTGTCGCCTGTTTCCAAGCCCGGTCAGTTCGTCGGTCGACGCCTCCTGCTGGCGGGCTTCGTTGAGCGCCCTCTGATGACGCAGCGAAAGGCCCATACGGGCCAGTGCAACTATGAGAACGGCCCCCGCGAGGCCCAGGGCAACGGTGCTCACGTGTCGGAGGTTGCCCACCACCAGAACGGCTACACAGGTCACCAAGACGAGCGTCAGAATCACCACCCGCGTCGCCTTATAGAAGACATGACGTATTTGGCCTCGCCGAGGGCTGTCACTGGCCGCGACGACCACCCACTCCCGTAGCACCATGGCCGTGAATCGGCGCCCCGGCCCGGGTACTTGACCCGTTACCGGCGGCGTCCAGGGATTTGGACGGTAGCCAACGCTTGGGCCCGAATCAGGCTGACAATCTTGTCTCCGGCAGGCTTGAAATGGTCCCCAGCAGCGGCGAGGACCTTGGCCTCTCCGATCGTCAGTCGCCGCGACGACTGAGCGCTTCTGACGGGCTCGCCGCTGGCGCTGGTGAGAAGGTCGCCGATCCTTAGTCCTGTATTCGCGGTGGGTCCCGCCGGCAGACTCGTGAATCGGGCGCGCCCGCCGCGCTCAAGTCGCGCACGGCAGAACGAAGGTTCACTCAAGGCAATGAAGTGCGTGAACTCGGGGTTCCGACGCTCCACAACGAGCCGGACATCGCGATCCGCTGGCGGACGTCCTGATCAGCCTGATGCCGTTCCCGACGTCGTTGTGGTCGCGCCCTGCACGGTGGTCGTCGTGGAGGGCAGGGATGTACTCGTCGTCGACGCGGTCGAACCGGGCGGCTCGGTCACGGTCGTGGACGCCGGCGGCACTGGCGTCGAGGGCACCGTGGTGGAGGGTGGGGCCGTCGACGTGGTCGTTGTCGTCGGGGCGACGCCGGTGTCGGGAGACACGCACCCGGCAGGCGGCGCACTCGCACCGGTTTGACCGGGCATCAGAACCGTACCGGCACAGCCGAAGTCGGAGAAGGTCGACTGGCTGCTCGTTGTGGACCCGTCCGAGAAGTGTGCCACCGAGCGGGTCTGACGAATGTATCCGGAGGCGTCGACGGATACCTGCACCGTGGAGCCCGTAAAGCCCTGTTCCTTCAGGATGGCATCTGACTCGGCGATCGTTTTCGCTTGCTCCGCGTTCAGTCCCGGAATGTTCTCACCCTGACCCGGAGCGATCGAGATTGTGTAGATGGTGACGGCCGCGCCGTCCACGGTGCCGCTTCCCGTCTGGTTTGCCCCGCTGATCATGCTCTGGTCCAGATCGAGATAGCCGGTCGGGGTCGAAAGGCCGCCCATGGCCAGCGCACCTTGCCGCTGGCCCAAGGTGCCCTCCACCAGGCCGGCGAAGCCGGAGAGTGATGCGCCCGGCCCGCTCTCCGAGGACCCGGGGGCAAGCCCGTAGTCGGCACCGCCGAACTCCCAGACGTCGGTGCCGTTGTCCCGCAGCGTGATCTGCCCCAGTCCGGCCACGTTCGAGACGGCCACCATCCCGAAGGGGTCAGTATCGATAGTGCCGTGGCCGGTGGTGACCGAGCTGGCGGAAGGGGACGGACCACCGACGCTGCCTCCCGTACACACCTCGGACGTCTGCGGGCTCATCGGGGGTGTGCTTGGTGCGATGCTGCTCGACCCTGGTGCGACGCTGCTCGCCCCTCCTGCGACGCCGCTCGCCACTACGCCCTCACCCTGAGGCAGAACGATGACGTGGCACGTCGGTGCCTGCGTGGTGGTGGTCGTGGTGACCGTCGGCGGAGTTGCGGGATCAAACTCATAGGAAACGTTGAAGCTGCCAGAGCTAGTGGTGGCGCTCAGAGCGGATATCAGTTGTCGTTCGGCGACGCTTCGGGAGACGTGCGGCGATGCCGTCTTGGTCGATTTGGACGTCGGTCCGCTCGAAGAGAGGGCCACCGAAACGGGTACCACGAGAGCGGCGATGCACACCACGCTGGCGACGACCACCCAGATGCGGCGCTTGCTGATCCCACGGGACGGGCCGGGGGGCGGATCCTCGAACCAGAGGCCTTCCTGCTCTTCGCTCTCAGCCATGGGATGCACTCCTTCTCAACGGGGCCGCCTGGATTGTCAGCCGCTCGTCGCCGTGACCGGATTGGTCGTCGACGTCGAGGACGTGGTGGATGAGGTGGTTTCCGATGTCGACAGGGTCGTCGTGGGGGACGCGCTCGTCGAAGGGGGTGAGACCGGTGTCGCCGGTGAGACGGTCGTCGGGGTTTGCGGGCTCGGACCCGTTGTGGTCGTCGTCGAAGTGGTTGTGGTCGTCGGCGCGGCGCCGGTGTCGGCCGAGACGCAGCCCGAAGGCGGCGACGAGGCGCCCATCTGGCCCGGCATCAGGACGGTACCGGCGCACCCGAAGTTCGAGAAGTGGGCGTCGAGTGTGACTGTCCCACCGTCCGAGAAGGCCACCGTGGACGCCGATTCGCGGATGAAGCCCGAAGCGTCAATGGAGACCAGGTCGTTGATGGTTCGATAGCCCTCCGATGTGAGTGCCTGTACTGCTGCATTGATTGCACTCTGCTCCTCAGAGCTGGTGCCGGGCGCCGTGGCCAGCGAGCCTGGGTCGATCGTCAACTGGTACTGCGTGACCGCCACCCCGTCGACCGTCGCCGTGCCCACCTCCGTGGCGCTCGTCACCGCCGGCTGGACGAGGTCGAGGTATCCGGTCGGGCTGGCCATGCCCATCATGGCGACCGGGCCTTCTCTCGACCCCAGCGTCCCTTCGACGAGACCGGCGAAACTTGCGAGAGGGCTCCCGCCGGCACCGGCGTCGCTCGACACCGGCGTCAACCCGTTGTCGGCGTATCCCACCTCCCACACAGCCGTGGGGTCCACCCGGACTCCCACCTGGAGCCCACTCACCCCGTTGGTGCTGATGGCGGCCGACGCCGCCATCGCCATCGGATTCGTGTTGATGGTGCCCGAACCCTGCACGTCAGTGGTCTGGGGATCCGCCGCGGTCGGGCACCCAGGGCCAATGCACCCGCTGCTCGGGTCCGCGTTGTTCTGGTCAGGCGATTCGCTCAGCTTGTACGTGAAGGCGAAGTCTCCCGAGTCCGTCGTGGCGCTCAGGGCGGCGAGGACCGACCGCTTCGCCACACCGCCGCTCACCGTGACATGCCGATTTTGTTGTGCCGCCCGCTGGGGGGATTGTTGCGGTCCGGAGGCGACCAGAAGTCCGACGGGGACGCCGATGAGCGCGACACACGCCGCCACCCCGAGGACGATGCCGGCACGGCTGCGGGAGGCGCGGCTACGAGAGGCACTCGACCCCTCGTCGATCCAGAGGCCACCCTCGTCTGAGGGCAGCCCCGCATCGTGCGCTGAAGTCCCGTCATCCATGGAGGCACCCCCCTTGTCGAACTTGAGCCGACTGTGGCGCTTCACCCGCCTCACATGCGGGTTCCAAGCCAATCGTACCGAAGGTGCGAAAGCCCGTCTAGGGCCAGAATCAGAATCCGTAAAATTCGTTATAGGGTCTCTGACCAGGGAGAGATCGACCTCACCGGCGCGCAGGAGTCCGGCCCGCCCGGCCGACTCGAGGAGGACCCGGGCGGTCGTCCTGGACTTGGACGAGTCCTCTCCGAAGCGGGTTTCGAGTATGCCGGCCAGCTCCTCGGCGTCCCCGAGCCCGGTGCCCGAGGCATCCTCGAGCACACGGCGGAAGAGGGGGACCGCCCAGCAGGCTTCGGCAAGGGCCACCCGGTGGACGGCTGGATCGGGAGAAAGGCAGCGACGCCCTCGCTCGGTCAAGACGACCTCGCCGGATCGTCCCGCCACCAGGCCGAAGAGCCTGGCGTTGGCCAGCCGGCTCAGAAAGGCGCCGTTACGGACACCGCTGTAGGAGAGTTCCGAGGCCAGCGTGTCGGTGTCAGTGGCACCGCCCTCGTGGGCGACGGTCTGCGCCAGCGCAAGCGAGGCTTCCAGCCCATAGGTGACGGAGCGGTACAGCGAGCGCGCCATACCTGAACTATGACCCTCCGGACGACCAGCGCACGACCAACGCTTCCTCTCACGGATGCGGCTCCTCGAGTTTTCCAGGTCAGCAGACCTGATCGACACCACCTCCGCCGGCACAAACCCCTATCCTCTGGCCCGTGCAGGACGGACACGGAGCACCTCCTCAAGGGGTCGCGCTGACCCCCGACACGGCCGAACATCTCGGCGACCTCTATGCCCGGATCGTCCAGTCAGTCCAGAGCGTCCTGTACGCGAACGACAACACGGTGCAGCTCGCCGTCGGGTGCCTCGTGGCCCAGGGACACCTGCTGGTCGAGGACCTCCCCGGCTTGGGGAAGACCACGTTG
The DNA here is from genome assembly GCA_963850185.1 of uncultured Acidimicrobiaceae bacterium. Classification (GTDB taxonomy): domain Bacteria; phylum Actinomycetota; class Acidimicrobiia; order Acidimicrobiales; family RAAP-2; genus Bog-473. The sequence goes on along the minus strand of CAWKKE010000014.1, from coordinate 94,663 downwards.
GCCAAGGCCCTCGCCCGTTCGTTGGGTCTCGACTTCCATCGGGTGCAGTTCACCGCCGACCTCTTGCCCGCAGACGTGACCGGGGCGATGGTCCTGGATCGGGACCGAGGGGAACCCGTCTTCCGGCCAGGGCCCATCTTCACCAACGTCTTGATGGCAGACGAGTTGAACCGGGCCTCGGCCCGGTCGCAGTCGGCTCTGCTCGAAGCGATGGAGGAACGCCAGGTCACCGCCGACGGAACGACCATGCCTCTGCCGAGGCCGTTCATGGTTCTGGCCACCCAGAACCCCTTCGACGCGGCGGGTACATCACCACTCCCCCAAGGACAGCGCGACCGCTTCCTGCTTCGCCTCTCGATGGGCTATCCCAGCCGAGCGCACGAGGATCGACTCTTGGCGCGCCCAACGACATCCGCCCTGGTCGACGAGCTCGGTCCTGCGCTCATTCGACCCGACCTCGAGGCCTTACTGCTCGGTGTCGGCGATGTCCATGTCGCCGCGTCCATTCGCGGTTACATCCTCGACATCATTGCAGCCAGCCGCGCCCACCCAGCTCTGGCGGTCGGCGCGTCGCCCCGCGGTGCGATTGCACTCCGGCAGGCCTCCTGTGCCATGGCGTTGGCCGCAGGCCGGCACTACGTCGTCCCCGTCGACGTGCAAAAAGCCGCCGAGCCCGCGCTTGGGCATCGGCTCGTCCTCCTGCCGGGCAGCGAGCGGTCCGGGACCGGTATCAACGACGTCGTTGCCGACCTCGTCCATCAGATCCCGCTCCCTGCGTCCGAGACACTGGCCGACGCCCCTTCCCGGAGCTGAGGCCGTGGCCCGCGAGACCATCACGCGCGGCCACCCTGCACTCGCAGAACCCGACGCGCAGCATCGTCGGGGAATCACGGGCCTGCGACCGACGTGGCGCGGCATCTCGGTTGCCATCGTCGCCGTCATTCTGCTCGCGGTTGCGCTCGGCACGGGAGACTCGACCCTCTTCCTCGTGCTGGTGGCTGTCGCATTGCCGGTCGCGATCGCTCCCGCCGTGGTACTCGCACGCGCCTCACGTGCGGCGGGCATAGAGATCCACATGATGGTCGCCCCGCCGCTGGTACCCGTCGGTTCTCCATGCAGTCTCTTGGTGCAGTTGTCACGTTCGAAGGGAGCCCGCCTCCCTCCGCTGGGTCTCGACCGACCGTCGGACCAATGGAGCGCGGGAACCTCCAGCGCTCCGTCCTCGGCCAGACCGGCACCACGTCGCGGCGCGTTGGCCAGCGACGTCGGCCGCCTGATCCGGTGGGATCGAATTGACTCCGACACCAGCGCCTCGTCGACCGTGGTGTTGCCGACCAGGCGACGTGGCGTGTTCACGATCGGCCCTCTGCGGCTCTGGGTTCACGACCCCTTCGCCTTCTTCGGTCTCGTCGTCGCCACCGCCAGACCAGTGACACTCGTCGTCCACCCCGCGCTGGTCGACGAAACCGCGCCGCCGGCAGTTCGTCCGGGACGGAGTGGATCGGCCCAACTCCGAGTCGGAAATGCCGGCACGCAGACCGATGATCCGGGCGGGGAATGGAGCGGCCTGCGACCCTACGTGCCCGGGGACCGCCTGCACCTGCTGTCCTGGCAGGCCGAGGCTCGATTCGGCGCCCTCCTCGTCCACGACTTCCGTCCTGATTCTGAAGACGTGGTCACGATTCTGCTCGACGACCGGGCCGGAGTGCACCGCCGTCATGCCTTCGAAGACGCCCTCGGCGCCGTTCTCGGACTCGCCATCGCTGGTGAGGGCCCGGGCACGCACTACGACGTCTCAACGCTGTCGGGCCGACGGGTGCGTGACTCGACCACGGCCGACGGCCTCGTGGCCCTGCTGACCTTCCTCGCTGAGACCCAGCCCACTCGCTCCAGCGGCGGGATCGTCGCGTCTGCGATGCCTCTTCCCGCGGGTGCATTCGTGGTCACGACGTCCACCGCGGTGAGCCACCTGCCGTCGTCCCTCGATCACGGTTCGCTGGTGGTGGCCGAGTGATGCGCGCACTTCGGCGCCTGCGACCAGATGTCTGTCTGCTCGCTGCCTCGGTGGTTGCCGCTGCGGCCGTTGGACACCTGTTCGAAGGTGGTCTCGGAGGTCGAGCCTTCGATCCGCTGCTGGTGGCAGCCGTCGTCGGATCCGCTATTCCGGCACTCTTGACCCTGCAGCGAGTGCCGGCACCGATGCGGGCAGTGGTGGGAACCATCGCCGTGATCCTGACCAGCCTGTGGACGGCGATCGGCCCCGCGACCACGTTCGGCCTCCCGACCGAACGCACCTGGCACGTCACTCAGTCCGACCTGCGCGCGGCGCGGCCGCTGCTCGCGCAATTGGTCTTCCCGCTCCGACCCGCTCCGGGACTTGTCTTCCTGGCGGCGATGGTCTGCGGCGTCGTGGCGATGCTCGCATCGGTCCTGCTGCACGCGAGCGACACACGAGATCGCATGTACCCAGGCATCGCGCTCATCTTTCCTTTGTGCCTCCTTGCATTTGCATGTAGTCAAAACACGCCGGGGACGATGGCGGTCCTCGTCGTCCTCTTCGTCGCCGCCGGAGCGTTGACCTTTGCCACCGCTCGCGCCGACCTCGCGACCCAAGTACGCCAAGCCCCGGCAACGACGAGCCGGCGACGAGGCTGGGTCAGCCTGATCGCCGTCACCGCGTGCACCATGGCCGCGGTCGTGCTCGTCGCCGTTCTCGTCAACGCGAACGAGCAAGGAGCCGGAGCCGGTCCGGGCGTCGCCCCAGCCGTTGCTCTGAGTGCGGAATCACTGACCTCCAACCTGCTCGCGGTGGAGATCCACGACGCCAACGACGTGATCTTCCAGGCCAACAGTGCTTACCGGACTTATTGGCAAGTCGCCGTGTTGAACGTCCTCCGCAACGGCGTCTGGGTGCCTGATCCCGACACACAGAACGCGGCGCACGGCACGACGGGCGGAGCGGCAGCGACGCAGTCACAGGGAGGCGCAACCGCCGCGGGTCGAAGCCGGGACTTCAAGAGCACAGTCCAGATCAACGCTCTGGCTAGTCGCATTCTCCCGGTGCCGCCCGGGACCGTCGCGCTCTCGGGAATCACCGCCACGTTGACGGGCGTGGGCGCGGTCTCGCCCACGCCGACCGCGTCGGGCCAGCAGTACACGACTCTGTCCACGCCGCCGGTGACCGAACCCGAGTCTCTCGGTGGCAACGCACCCGCGACGACGTACCCGCCGGCCATTGTGCAAGCCGACACCGCACTGCCGGAGCTTCCCCCGAGCGTCGAGGCGCTGGCTCACGCCGTGACCGTCGGCGCCCAGGGTCCCCTCGCCCAGGCGGAACTGCTCGTCAACTGGTTCCGCTCCGGCCAGTTCCGCTACACCCTCGACCCACCGGCATCGCCCCCGGGAACGGACCCCTTGGTCAGCTTCCTGACCCAGACCCGCTCGGGCAGCTGCGAACAATTCGCCGGCGCGTTCGTGGTGTTGGCCCGATCCCTCGGCCTTCCCAGCCGGGTCGTCGTGGGCTTCACGGCGGGTCGCTACGGCGGTCCGGGTGCGGTCACTGTCCGCGGCGCGGATGCCCACGCCTGGCCGCAGGTGTACCTGGGACCGCGGGCCGGCTGGGTATCCTTCGAGCCCACGCCGCAACAGCCTCGCGGCGAGGTCGCGCCCGAAGGTGTCGTCGGACCCAGCGGCGTGAACACGACGACGCCGACCACCGGTGCGGGCTCCCAGACGACGGCGCCACCACCGACGGTTCCGACAACGGTGCCGACAACGGTGCCGACCCCGAGTGGATCCGGCACATTCTCGACCTCGCCCACGCCCGCGACGGGCTCGGGGGTGGGATCCGTCTGGTGGACGTTGATCGGTGTCGCGGCCGTGCTCGTCGTCGGGCTGGTGCTGCTACTGATCCGCCACCGTCGTCGTTGGTCGCCGGCAGGCCGCACGCCGGAACAGCTGGCGGTCCTCTCCCAGGCCGAGGTGGACCGCGCGTTACGCCGGGCAGGGGTCGAGCGACCTTTGTGGCAGCCCATGGAACGACTCTTCGAGGACCTGAGGCCGCCCGGCGCGGAACGGGTCGAAGCGGGGGCGGCCGCCGCATCGTCGGCACGAGAGCGCGCTGGGTCGCTGATCCAAGACGGCATTACCGTTGCCCACGCGGCGGACGCCGCCCTGTTTGATCCACTTGCCGTCTCAGACGAGAAGAGCCACGCCGCGTACGAGGCCGCCCTGCGCGTACGGAAAGGCCTGCCGACCCTTCAGCCGACGCCGAGAAAACCGGGGGGCGAATAGGGCACCCCGGGGTCCGCCGCGAACCGGGGGCGCACTCGGGCCTGCCGGGTTCCCGGCTCACCCTGCGGCGGCGGAATCGATCACCACACCGTCGGCTCGCAGATTCAAAAGGGAAGGGTGTACGTGTTCTCGAGCTCGTCTTGGAGCACTGTTGCCACTGAGTGAGAAGTATCGACGATCAAGTCCTCTTCGAGAACCCGCGTGCGAAAGCTCCAGCCCGGTGGGAGCGCAAGGCGCTCACCGAGACCAGCGAGACTGTCCTCATTGAGCATGGCATCGACCCCGGTGCAGTAGGCCTGCATGACGTAGGCAAGGCCGTCAGGGTCGATCAGCTCGTAGACGGCAGAGCCAACATTGAAATACATGGTGACCCGCCGGTCGACCTTGCGCACGGTGTATGGGACCTGAGCAGGGTTCGTCCCGAGCGCGAGCACGGCAATCCGACGCGTGAGCAGCCCGTTGAACTCGTGCAGGACGGGCTCAATAGGCTCGCCCTTCGATCCGAGACCGTCCAGCACCCAATACCGAGGCCCATTGAGCTTGACGAGGAGGGCACCGAGCTCCTCGGCAATGGCTCCGGGGACAAGGGTCTCCCATAGTTCCTGGGGGCAGTCGTTCAGCAGCTGGGTGCCGTAGACGTGTGCAGTGAATTGCCCTTTGTCGGAGAAGACGGCGAGCACCTCGCCGTAGCGAGCACCTCGCTGATTGGTGACGATTCTGGCCTGAGCATCGGCGGTCATTTCGGGTGGTCCTCCCTTGAGAACGTAACTGTGACTCCTATGAGGCGATCAGATTGCGAGTCGCGATGTTGTCGGTTGCTCACCGGGTCGCCGCACCCGAACGGGCTGCTTGGTTGACGATCCCGTCTGCGAGCATGGCGATGATGGAGGCCGCCCGGTCCGCTCCGATCTCCCCCTCGACTACCGACTCTGCAAGGCTCAGGTAGGCCGCCGTCATCACCCACACGAGAGCGCCGCTCGACTGATCGTCGAAGCCCAAGGCGCGAAACCAGGGAGACCACCTCTCGGCGATCGTTGCCCTGAACTGGTCTCGGACCCCGGCGAGCTCGGCCGGTACTGCGCCACCGATCAGCGCACGAACGACCCGTAGGGTGTCAGGGCCCAAGGCGAGCACGTGCTCGAGGAGCTGCTGCGCCATTGTGGCTCCATCGCCAGCACCCAGGGCGAACACATCGTCCAGGCCCCTCGCGTACTGGTCGGCTTGCTCCGCGAACGCAGCCTCGAACAGCGACGGAAGGTCAGGGAAATGGTCGTAGACCAACTGACGACTCACCCCCGCCTCCCTCGCGACTGCCACCATTGTGAGCCCGTTCAGCCCATCTCGAGAGATCAAACGTGCTGCAGATTGCACAATCAAAGAGCGTCGCACCGGAGCGGGCAGGTAACTGCGCTTGGTCACACGGCCCTCCTTCCACCCGTCACGACCGATCCTCGGGCCCAGATATTTACAGAGTGTATACTTAGGGCGCTGGCGGCACCGGAGCAGGTGTTTCCAGAAGAGACGACGACGGGCAACGTTGCTGGCCTGCCGGGCATGCGCGACTCCCGATCGAGAAGCGCGGGAGTGGCCCCGCCAGGCCACGCATTGGGAGGGATGATGAGAGACCACCGCAGCAGCCGCCCCGATGAAGACGGCCACGAGTCGAGAGATGCGATTGGCGACCGGGGATTCGAGGCCCGGAGGTGAGCGTCACCTCGGTGGACTTCCACTTCGACATCATGTGTCCGTACGCCTACCAGACCTCGCTGTGGATGCGAGAAGTGCGTGACCAGTTGGACCTCGATGTCCGATGGCGGTTCTTCAGCTTGGAAGAGATCAACCGAACCGACGGAAAGAAACATCCCTGGGAACGACAATGGTCCTACGGGTGGTCCATGATGCGCGTGGGCGCGCTCCTCCGTCGAAACGGTCCGGAGTTGCTCGATCGGTGGTACGAAGCGGCCGGGACGGCCTTGCACGTGGACGGTCTCAAGCCCCATCGCCGCGAGGTGGCTGAGCATCTGGTCGCCCAGATGGGGTTGAATCCCTCGCTGGTCGGCCAGGCGATGGAGGACCCAACCACGAACGATGAGGTGAAGGCCGAGCACGACCGAGTCGTTGCACTGGGGGGATGGGGTGTGCCCACCTTGGTGTTCGACCACGACCACGCCCTGTTTGGGCCGGTTCTCATCGATCCGCCCGCCGGCCCGGCCGCAGTACGCCTTTGGGACCTGCTCACCGGCTGGCTCGAATTCCCGAACCTCTACGAAATCCAGCATCCCAAACGAAGGGCGGATCTGCAGGCAATCGAGGCTGCGTTTCGGCCCTATCTCGAGGCCCGGGACTGGGTGAGCATTCAGAAGGAGACACCATGACGGACCCCTTGACGATCCGGGCGGCGCTCGAGGAGTCCTTCGACGCCCTCGAGACTTTGGGGGCAGGCCTCACCCGCGCGGAATGGGAATCCCCGTCACTCTGCCCTGATTGGACTTCCCGCGGTGTCTTCGAACACGTCGCGAGCATTGAGAACGCCCTCGTCTCGTGGATGCCCCAATCTGCCGACACGCCCCCACCGTTCGGGCTTGCGGGTTCCTTTGTGAAGGGGGTGGCCGAGTTCGACTCATCCGCCTTCATGGAACAGGTGCGCAGCGTGTTCGACCGCCGGCGCCAGGACCTGAGCATCCTCGGACCCGCTGATCTGGCGCGGCCATCGTGGACACCAGTCGGACCGGGAACGTACGGCCGCTTCATGGAGATACGCGTCTTCGACTTCTGGGTCCACGAGCGTGACGTCACAACTCCGCTTGGTCGCCCGACGGACGACACGGGAGCGCGGGCCGAGATCGCACTGGCTGAAGTCGAGGGATCGCTCGGTTACATCGTCGGCAAGAAGGTGGGCCTTTCTGACGGGCAAGGCATTGTGTTCCATCTCAGCGGACCTCTGGAGCGCGACATTGCCGTCGCCGTAGACGGAAGAGCCAAGGTGGTCGACACGGTCACCTCACCCGACGTGGAGATCTGGACGGACACGCGCACCTTCATTCAGCTGGCCTGCGGTCGTCTCGATCCTCAGGAACCCATTGAGCACGGCACCATCTTCTGGCGTGGCGACGCAGAGCTCGGGGAACGGGCGGCGCGCAATCTCAGATTCACCATGTGAGTCCGGAGCTGATACCGGTCGCCGAGGTGGCCGTTTGGCCAGATCGGGTCGGGCACATGTCCTGGCAACGCAGCTCAGAATCGCTGGGTGCACTCATCTTGAGGAGTAACTCGACAGCAAAGACTTCTCCCAAGGTCCGCGACCGGTAGATACGCTCACCACTCATGTCCCAATTCGAAGGTGGTGCGGCGAGACAATGAACGTGGTCGCGACCATTTTGGGCATCGTCGTAGTGGTGGTCACCGTCTCGGACGTCGTGCTCACCATGGTGCTCCCGAGGCGGCCGTCCGGTATCGAGCGGTTGAGCCTCCAGGTCAACCGGGGCGTCCGGATGTGTTTCGTGCTCGTGTCCCACCTGGCGAAAACCTACGAGCGCCAAGACGCCATACTTGCCCCCACTGGGCCAGTTGCCCTTGTCGTGCAGCTGCTCTTCTGGGCGGCTTGCCTGGTGCTCGGGTTCGGCCTCATCCTCGTCGGTGCGGGGACGTCCTTCGCCGACGGACTTCTCCAGGCGCTCACCGCGCTCTTCACGGTGGGAGCCGTCCACAGCGGTGGCACGCCTGACACAGGAGTCGACATTTCGGTCGGCGCCATCTGGGTCGTGATCGTCGCGCTGCAGATTGCCTACCTGCCGGCTCTCTACAGTTCGTTCAACCGACGCGAGAGCCTCGTGGCCCTCCTCGAAAGTCGAGCCGGCGTCCCGGCCTGGGGTCCCGAACTCTTGGCGCGGCACCAGCTGGTCGGCATCAACGACACCCTCCCCGCGCTGTATTCCGCGTGGGAAGCGTGGTCGGCCGACGTGGCCGAAAGCCACACCACCTATCCCGTGCTGCTCCTCTTCCGGTCCCCTGAGCCGTGGTACTCGTGGGTGCTGGGACTCATCGCCGTTCTCGATGCAGCGGCGATGCATCTCGCACTCGCGCCCAGTCAGGCGTCGTCCCAGGCTCGGCTGTGTCTGCGAATGGGATTCACGCTGCTCAACCGGATCGCGACCACATTCCGATGGGAGGTCGATCTCGACCCGAATCCTGAGGGCCCAATAAATCTGACGTTTGCCGAGTTCGACCGAGCGGTGGCGATGCTTGTTGGCGTGGGCTTTGCCACTGAGCGAAGTGCCGAGGATGCGTGGGCCGATTTTCGCGGTTGGCGCGTGAACTACGAATCCGTTGCCTACAGACTCGCCGACCGACTGACCGTGCCGCCGGCCCCGTGGTCAGGGCAGCGGCGTCACATGCGCTCGGGCACCGTCGAACCCAGGCGCCCGCCCCAGCGCCACCCCGGAGGCGGCGAGCCGTTCGTCTACGACCGCCCAACAGTCGTCATCGGGCCTCGGCCCCGCCTCATCCGCCGCAGTCGACCCGGGACTTAAAAGCTGGCCGAAAGCGTGACCCATATTCCGCGCCCACTCTCGACGCCGGTCTCACGACGACCTGTCATAGCGCGACATCACTGCGAAGGTGGCCACGCGTTTCCGGAGGTGGTCTCGGCAAGAGGGCCACTCCTGGGCGATCACCGAGTACATGGCCGAGTCACGGAGTTGGCCTTCCTCTCCGGGAGCCCAGGACTGCGACCAGCTCCGAAGAACTCCCTCGAACTGCGCCCCGAGGCCCTGGATCGCCCTCCGGGACTGTTCGTTCCTTGCATCGGTCTTCAGATCGACCCGGGCGACCCCCAGGCTTTCGAAGGCACATTCGAGGAGGAGCAGCTTGGCTTCGAGGTTGATCCCGGTGCCCTGGGCAGACGCCGCGAGCCACGTGAACCCGATCTCCACGGCGCATGGATCGGAGCGGCCAGGCCAGAGACGCGGGTCCCAGAACGCTGTGCAGCCCACCGGCCGCTCATCGCGAAGGCGGATCTGCGCGAAGGGAAGCAGCTTCCCACTCTCCGCTCGTCGAGACTGGGAGTCGAGATATTCGCCAATCTCGGAGCGCCGAGGAACCCAGGTGAAGTCGTAGGTCCGACGATCCTCCTCTGCGGCGTCTCCGAGATCCGCTTCATGTCGGCCCGACAGCGGCTCCAGCCGGACCAAGGTGCCCTCAAGGGTGAGTGTGGTGGGAAGCAGGCCCATGGATCCTCCTCATCGAGCCTGGCATTGGCACCTTGCCGAAGGCAGGTTGCCGGACCGTCACAGGGCCAGGTCCCTCGGATCCTCTGGATGATGAACGCCCCGAGCATAAACCAGCTGCAAGCGAGGCCCTACGGGGTGAGGCCCGCTGACGACCTCGCAAATCCTGCACACAGATGCGAGGTTTCCTTCCTTTGTCGGGAAGTCCTGGCCGCGTCTAGGCGTTGGCGGGGACGGCCGTTCCCGGACCTCGGCGACGGAGCGTGACGAGGTCCCGACGTGCCTGCGCCACCGTCTTCTCGTCCTGTCCTTCGACGACGAAGCCAGCGTCGGCGATCATCTGGAGATCGGCCTCTCCGGCTTGACCCTCACTCGTGAGGTAGTCACCGAGGAAGATTGAGTTGGCCAGGTGGAGCCCGAGAGTTTGGAGGGTGCGGAGGTGGATCTCCCTTCCTCCGGCGATCCTCACCTCTGCGTCAGGAAAGAAAAACCGGAACAGGGCGAGGATCCGTAGGCAACGTTGGGGGGTCAGCTGCCATTCGTCCCCCAGAGGGGTCCCCTCGAAGGGGATCAAGAAGTTGATTGGTACAGAGTCGGGGTTCAGCTTGCGCAGGTCGAATGCTAGATCGACGATCTCCGCGTCGCTCTCACCCATGCCGAAGATGGCCCCAGAGCACGCGGACAGGCCGGCCACGTGTGCCACACCCACCGTCTCGACCCGGTCGTCGTAGGTATGAGTCGAACAGATCGCCGCATAGTTCGCCTCACTGGTGTTGAGGTTGTGGTTATAGGCAAAGACGCCGGCATCTGCCAGTCGGTCGGCTCGATCGGCGGTCAAGAGCCCAAGGCTCGTGCAGATCTCCACACCCGGGTGGCGCTCCTTGATAACGCGCACCGTCTCGGCCACTCGGCCGATATCGCGGTCCGACGGCCCGCGTCCGCTCGCCACCAGACAGATCCGCTTGGCCCCTCCGGCGATCGCGCGGTCGGCGGTCTCCGCCGCTGCGACCGGATCGACCCAGTTGTATTTCAGGACATCGGCGTCGGAGCCTCGCCGCTGTGAGCAGTACGAGCAGTCCTCGGGACACAGACCACTCTTCATGTTCACGATGAGGTTCAACTTCACCCTGTTGGAGAAGAAGTGTCGGCGCACCCGACCACCCGCGGCCACCACATCCAACAAATCGTCGTCCGAACTGCGGAGGACAGCGAGAGCCTGGGTTCTGTCGGGCACCTGTCCGTCCAGCGACGCACGTACAAGATCGTCCAGCAGCTCTTTGAGTTCGATTGCCATGAGCCCAATCATGGCATTCCCCACGATCGCAACTCCCGGGTGCGGCATCGGTTCGACCGCATACGATCGACTCGTGTCATTGCGAGTGACGGACCCAGCGATTCTCCCGAAGTTTGGTCGTCCGCTGGCAATGGCCTCTTCGTCCAATCCCCTGGTTCGATGGATGTTCGCCGACGATTTGAACGAGCGTCGCCTCGAGGAGCTGTTCATTTCTTTGGTCGAGTTCGGGGATCGCTGCGGATTGGTCTACGGGTCGGCTGACTTCGACGGGGCCGCGAGTTCAGTTCTTCATTCGATCCCTCAAACTTCTATGCCCTGTGCTCGTGTCACGAATGCGATAGCCGCCTCGAGGAGCTCTTCTCCAGCCGCCTCGGGATTGGCGGTGCGCATCATGCTTATGCCACGGAAGAGAGCCACGATGATGCGGGCAGACTGTTCGGCAGGTTCCTTTACTTTGATGCCGCGCTGCGCCGCGCTCGACCTCAAGGATGTCGGCAATGGCGCGGACGTCCTCTTGCTCGAGTTCGTTCATGCGCGCCCGGGCGGCCGGACTACGCAACGCGTAGAGGTGGAATTCGAGATATAACGCGCCCATGTTGGGGACGCGGTCCAACTCACCACCGATGAGAGACACAAAATCTCCGATTCGCGCTTCTGGCGGGATATCGGAACCATCGATGGTAGCCCTGAGCGCAGTGATCTCTCTGGCGTAAGAGTCCTCGAGGAGTGCAAGAAAGAGGTCCTCTTTGTTCTTGAAGTTCGAATACACGGCTCCCTTGGTGAATCCGGCCGCAGCCGCCACCTCGTCGAGGGTGGCGGCGTAGAACCCCCGCTCAGCAAAAACCTGCGCGGCCGCTTGGAGCAGGTACTCGCGGGTTTGCTGGCGGCGGCGTTCTGCGGTGAGCGGTTCGAGTGGCATAGGGGCTTGTGCTACCAGCAAGTATAGTAAATACTGGAGAGTATGAGTGATCCCGTTTGGTATCTTGGCGATTCGAGCGGATCGGTGGTGCGTGAGTCAGACGTAGCGACCTCTGCCGTGCTGACCCGTGATCTGGTGCGGCGCTTTGGTTCGTTGAATGCAGTCGACGGCATCAACCTCTCAGTACGCCGGGGTGAGATCTACGGCTTCCTTGGGCCGAACGGAGCGGGAAAGTCGACTGCCGTTCGGATTCTCTGCACCCTCTTGCTGCCACATGAAGGCATTGCCTTCGTCGCCGGACACGACGTCGCGCGCCACCCCAAGGACGTTCGGCTGCGTATCGGCGTTGCCCTGCAGGAGACGGCGCTCGATGCTCGCCAGACTGGACGCGAGCTGCTCCAGCTCCAGGGGCGTCTCTACGGTCTGACGGCGGCGGAGATTAAGCAGCGGATGACCACGGTGTTGGACCTGGTCGATATCGGCGAGGGCATCGATCGTCGGATCGGCACCTATTCGGGCGGCATGAAGCGTCGCCTCGACCTGGCAGCCGCCCTGATCCACCATCCGCAAGTGCTCTTTCTCGACGAGCCGACCACTGGGCTTGACCCGATGAGTCGGGCCAATGTCTGGGCGGAAATCCGGCGGCTCAATACGGAGCTAGGTATGACGATCTTCCTCACGACGCAGTACCTCGACGAGGCGGACGTGCTGGCTGATCGAGTCGGCATCATCGACCGGGGTCGCGTGGCGGCAGAAGGCACGCCCGAAGAGCTGAAGCGCTCTCTCGGTCAAGACCTCATTGTTGCCGAGGTCGAAGGCGACGATCCCACCGTCTTCGCCAGTTTGCGGCTGCTTGACGGCGTCGACGCGGTGTCCTCTGAACCAGGAAGAATCGTCGTAAGCACGAAGGACGGTCCCGCCGAGTTGAGCTCAGTAGCCATCGCCCTGAACGCCACGTCGCTCCGTGTCCGCGCCCTGACCCTGCGTACGCCGACACTCGACGACGTCTTCATGGAGCTGACGGGATCGCACATTCACGAAGCCGTGCCGGCGTGACTTTGGTCCACCCTTCCCCCGTCTTGGGGCGTCAGGCCGGATTCCGTCGCGACATCACCTCCGTGGCCGGGCGTGCGCTTCGACAGATGCGACGAGAACCGACTTCGGTGATCCCCGCCGTCTTCGTCCCCGCATTCTTCTACGTTGTCAACCTTGGTGCCCTGGAAAATGTGGCCAGCCATGAGAGCAGCTTGGACTACAAAGCTTTCCTCATTCCGATGGCCATCGCCTTTGCCGTCACGGGCATGACCCGAGCACCGGCGCTGGTAACTGACATCCAGGACGGTTACTTTGACCGCCTGTGCCTGACACCGATTCGACGGTCGGCACTTCTGCTCGGACTGATGGTGGCCGATGTCGCAGTCTTGGTGCTCCTGTGCATCCCCGTCGTGGCCATGGGTTTCGCCGTCGGGGTGCGATTCGAGACCGGGCTGGTGGGCCTCGTGGTGTTTGTCGTCATCTGTGGTCTGTGGGGGCTCGTATTCACTGGCTTTCCCTATGCCGTGGCCTTGAAGACCGGCAACCCTGCTGCTGTCAACGCCTGCTTCGTCATCTTCTTTCCTCTCTTCTTCCTCACCGACGCCGTCATCCCCAAGGGCGCTTTGACGGGCTGGTTCTCGAATATTGCGACCTACAACCCCGTGACCTATCTGCTCGGAGCATTGCGATCGCTGATCACGACGGGCTGGGACGCCACAGCACTCGTCGAAGGTATTGCCGCCGTGGCCGGGATTGGCTGCCTCAGTATGTCCTTGGCGTTCCTGGCACTACGGGGGCGAGTTCGCAGCGCGGATTGAAGCGCTGGGCGACCCATTCGAGTCGCATGCGGGGCAGGCGGTTGCGTTGCGTCACACCCCGCTGCATGTGTCCTGGCCAGAAGGCCTGAGTCAGCGGTACCCCGTTTCTGGGTCCCTTCACGGGAGCCACCGCCACCCTTTTGCAGTATGAATGAAAGGGGACCCGGAAGCATTTCGCGTCTGCCACGGCAACGCTTCACAAGATGACCTTCACGCCTTGAGTCACACGAGAGAGGGACCGTGATCAACCGCAGTGGCGAACCGGGAACCCGGCCAGGCGAGGGTGCCAGCGGCCTTGGCGAGCCAACCGATGGTCGAGGAGCGACCCTCCTCGCCCTGTTCCGTCGGTGCGGCAGGATCGTCCTGGTCGCGACGCACAGAAGCGCAAGGGTCGCCTGGCATTCCGCCGCTCGGACACCTAAAGGTCACAGGATGGACGAGTCGGGATCTCTACCCAATCAGCTCCGGCTTGCTCTCGAGGACCTCGGACCAACATTCGTCAAGCTTGGCCAGGTGCTATCGGAACGTTCCGACATCACTCCGCCGGCGGTGCAACAGGAACTCTCCAAGTTGCAGGACCACGCGCCGAGCATCCCCAGAGAGGACCTGTTGGGCGAACTGGCAAGAAGCTTCGGATCAGGCTCGAACCCTTTTGCGGTGTTTGAGATGGTGCCGGCCGCATGTGGGTCGATCGCTGAGGTTCATCAGGCGACGCTCCACGGCGGCATCCCTGTGGCCGTCAAGGTTCGGCGTCCGGGAATTCGTTCCACGATCGAGGGCGACATCTGGTTACTTCACAAGCTGGTTCGGATAGCGTCGTTCTTTTCTTCCCGGGTCCGAGCGTACGACCCAGCTTCCATCCTCGGCGAGTTTGCCTCCCTGCTCCGTGCCGAGACTGATTTCATTTCTGAAGCGCGCAATATCGAAGTGGTAGCCCGCATATTCGCTTCGACCGACGTTGTCACGATCCCACGCGTGTTCGTCGACATCAGTGGCGAGTCGGTCCTCGTCATGGACTGGGTGGCAGGTATTCCTCTGAGCAATCAAGAAGGTCTGGAGGGAGTCGGAGCCAATCGCGCCGGACTTGCGCGATCCATCCTCCAGGCTTACGGGACAATGATCTTCCAAGCCGACCGTTTCCACGCCGACCCACATCCTGGAAACCTGCTTGCCCTCGGCGGTGAGCGTTTCGGACTGATCGACTTTGGGGAAGTCGGTGCGGTCGGACCGGCCGAGCGATCCGCGCTCATTGAGATGATGGGCGCAGTGATCGCGCGAGACGGAACCACCCTCGCCGAGGCAGTGCTCTCGGTCAGTCGAACAACGCGCGATGTCGACCACGCTGAGTTCGGCGCGCAACTTGCCGCGTTCCTGGACCTCGTCGTCGATACGACCTTGAACACCATGAGGATCGGCGAAATCCTGGCGCAGCTCCTCGCCGTCCTTCGAAACAACGGGATCGTATTGCCTCCGGACTTGGCCGTGCTGGTCAAGACCCTCGTTGAATGCGAGGCAACGACCGAGATACTCGATCCCACAATGTCGATGCTCAGCCTCGTCGGCAACATCCGCAATGTCGATCCGTTGCCACCGACAGGCTCTGCATAGCAAATGGCACAACGACGCGAGACTGCCTATTCCCCAGAGTCAGCAGGGCAACGAACGCCTCATCGCCTCATCACCGAACGCCTCATCGCCTCATCGCCTCATCGCCTCAAAATGGCTGCATACAATAAAAACCGTCGGGATGAATCCGGCATCTCTTCCTGGGCATCGTCTCCTGGTAGGCCCCGTGCTCTGAACGAGCTCTGGTGGATCGGTTTCGCCGGCGGCGTTCGGACAGCGACCTTGTGGTCCGCTGGCGGCTATCGGTTGTCGAGGTGATTGGCCACGGCCGAGATGGCGGACGCAACCACCGAGACCACGGCAGGGTCCATGTGATCGAAAAAGTTTGATCGGACACTGGCCAGATGGACGGACCACGCGGCGCGCAGCTTTGCCATGCCACGAGGGGTCAACTTGGCCACATTGCCGCGGGCATCGGTGGAACTGACCACCTTGGTGAGCAGAGCACGGGTCTGGAGATCATCGACCAGTCGGGTCATTCGGCTCGCGGACAGCCCGGTCGCACTGGCCAAGTCGCTCATCCGGAGCTCACGATTGGAGGCCTCGGAGAGATGCATGAGGGTGGTGTAGTCGCTGGCGCTCAAACCCGCTCCGTGGATCAGATCTGAGTCGAGGTCCCGCGGGAGCGTCTTGACCAGACGCATGATTGCCCGCCATAACGTTTCTTCCGCTGGGGACAGCGGAGCGACCTTGGCCATCGACCGAGGATAACTTGCTCCACGAAGCACTTGTGGTCAATGGGCATGGCGGATCAATGAATCGGGATCCGTCAACCTCCGGTACATCTCACAGGCCAGATTTGTCTGACTCCGGCGCGGTCGCAAAAAGGTAGGACGTGGCCAGACTCCGGAACGGGCGCCATTTCTCGGCGATGTCGAGGACCTCCTCTTGACTCGGCAATTGATCGAGGTGATACGCATGGCGGATCGCTTTACGCAACGCGAGGTCTCCGGGCAGCACGATGTCCTCCCGTCGAAGAGCGACGAGCAGAGCGCCTTGCGCAGTCCAGGGGCCGACACCGGGAACGGCCGTCAGCTCGGCGATGAACTCCTCGTCCGACATCCCTCGGAGGCGCTCGACATCCAATCGGCCATCGACAAACCGCTCGGCGATATCCCGCAGCGTGTTGACCTTTCGCCAAGAAAGACCTGCCGTTCGCAGGTCGTTCGGATCGGCGACCGACAGCTGGTCGGGTGATGGCATGTGACCACCGAAGAGTGACGTGACTCGGCCAATGGTCCGCCTGGTCGCGGCGACAGAGAGCTGTTGTCCGGTGACCTGAAAGAGGAGAGACCCGAACAGGTCCATCGGCGGGAGTTCGTCGAGCCAGGCCTGCGGATCGAAGTCCGGCCGTTGCTCGACCAGCCGTCCGATCACAGGATCGACCCGGCGCAGATGGTCCTGGCCGCGGGAGAAGCTTGTTGCCCGTCTGTCAGGACCCCGTCGAGAGTTCTTTTCCATTGACACTGGTCGATCTTCCCTCCGATTTCCCGACGTCCGCACGGGCAACGAGGCGATTCGATCTGCGGCAATATAATTGCTTGCCAACGCAATTATAATTCGTTACGCTCGCCCTGAACATGAGCCGGACATCGCAGCGTGACCCGGCCGGGCCCTGTTGCTGTCGAGGGTGACCGACCGGGTTACTGCCTCTGCGACCGGCCCCGGACAACCCACTGAGGCGACTCCTGTCGGGAGAGGAAGGAGAACATGATGACCACTCAGCGGGGCGTGTGGAAGTCCGAGGACTGCGCGTTGCTATTGATCGACTACCAGAACGAGATGTTCGAAGTCATACGATCCGAGACGAACGCCGACCTGGTGGAACTGCACGTCCGGCTGTTGGCAAAGACAGCCAAGGCGTTCGGGATGCCGATTGTGCTCTCGACTGTCGGCGTCGGGTACGGGTTCAACGGACCGACCCTCCCATCGATTCTCTCCGAGCTTGACGGCCGGGAGGCGATCGATCGTTCCTCCATGAACGCCTTCGAAGACCAGGCTTTCCGCGAGGCCGTCGAAGCAACCGGGCGCAAGCGACTCATCATCGCCGGCCTCCACACGGAAATCTGCCTCACCTTTGCCACGGTGCAAGCGCTGAAGGACGGCTACGACGTGCTGTATGTCGCCGACGCTGTCGGAGGGCGGTCGGAGGTGGCGCACCGCACGGCCATCGACCGGCTGGCTCACGCCGGCGCCGTACCGACGACGGCGCTCGCCGTCGTCACCGAACTCTTCCGAGACTGGGCCGGTCCACTGGCCGGGCCTGCTCTCGAAGTCATTCATTGGTACTTCCGAGAGGTTCCGCAACACACCGATCAAGTGGGCGTGGCGGACGCAGAGAAAGCTGCTGCAGCAGCCGATGGCAATCAGTGAGACGGCGGGGCGGCTCGAGGGAAGAGACGGTTGACCTGGTGCACGCCTCCGGTGGCCAGATGGTGTCCGTACAGCCGTGCCGCGTCCTATGTCGTCGACGGTCCCCTCGTGACTTCCGTCTGGCGGAGGGTCGGATCCATACGATCTTCGAGAGATCTTCGAGTAGGGACCATGCGTGAGTCCGTTTGATCAGGCACGCTTCGATCTCCTCTCGATGGAGTCGGACGAACCCGCTGGCAAGAGCACATTCGGGTTCATAATTCCTGCAGGATCAAGCGCCGTCTTCAGCCGTCGAAATGCAGAGAGCTCCGCATCGCTCCGGTTGAGGTGGAGCCAAGGCCGCTTTGCGGTTCCGATCCCGTGCTCGGAGCTGATGCTGCCACCCAATTCAGCTGCGTAGTGCATGACGCGGTCATCTACCTTCAGATCGTCGGGTTCGAGCCCGGTCACGTTGACGTGGACGTTGCCATCACCGACGTGACCGAAGAGCCAGGTCGACGCCCCCGGGTCGGCCGCTCTGACAACGTCGGGTACGTGGTCAATGAAGGCGGCCAACTTGGGCGCCGGTAACGTCACATCGAGTTTGTGGGGCGCACCGAGTGTATTGATGGCCTCGGTATGCCTCTCGCGGTAGCCCCACAGCTGCGCCCTCCTCGCGGGGTCGGTGGCTACAGCAACGTCTTCGACGGCGTCTACCGAATCGAGCACCGCCGCCATTGTGGACATGGGGTCGTGCTGGGATGCTGCGTCGGCCAAAAGGTACGCCCGATGCTCGCGCGAGGAATGGCTTCGCCATGCCGCTGGCGCGGCAGACTAGGTCCAGCCCCGACTGAAGGAAGAACTCGAGCGACTGCAGCTCGGAGAGGGACCGGCGCAGCAGCGAGGCCGCATCGACCGCCGCCACGGTGGACGCGAACGCCAAAATGGAGGTCACACGCTCCGGACTCTGAGGGACCAGGCGCACCCGGGCGGCCGTTACCACGCCAAGCGTCCCCTCGCTGCCACAGAGCAAGCCACCGAGGTCGTACCCCGTGTTGTCCTTGATCAGGCCGCCCATGTGCGAGACGGTTTCGCCCGTCCCGAGCACAGCTTCGAAACCAACGAGCTGACCTCTGGTGGAGCCATGACGAAGCACCTGCAACCCGCCCGCATTGGTGGCGATCGTCCCACCGATTGTCGCACTGTCACGGCTGGCGAGGTCTACCCCGTAGGCCCAACCAGCAGAAGCTGCAGCCGCCTGGATGTCCGAGATCGTCGTCCCGGCACCGACGGAGAGCTGGCCGCCCAAAGGATCGACGTCAGTGACGCCGACCAACCGGCGCAAGCTCAACACCACCTCCCCCGAGAGAGGGACGCCGCCGCCGACGAGCCCGGTGTTTCCTCCTTGGGGAACGAGGGCGACCCCGGCTTCTTTGCACACGGCGATGACGGCCGCCACCTCGGCGCCGTCAGCGGGACGGACGACCGCGCTCGGATCACCTCGAAATCGCCCGGTCCAGTCAATACCGTAGGACGCCGTCATTTCGCGGTCGGCAACGACGTGCGCAGGCCCAACGGCCGCGCCAAGCTCCTCCAGGAGGCTTGTGGACATGCCTTTATCCTCGCGCCCGCCCCCTGCGCCTGTTTCCTGGCGCAGGGGGCGCAAGGAGCAAGGGCGACCCCGGTGAACCCGGTGGCCAGGAGAATCTCTTCGTGACCGTGCCGGCGCTCTTGGCGGTGATCTCGAGGGCGTCGGTTGTGGCGGTGTCGGTCACCGAAAGTCCCTGGGAGAGCACCTGGTCAGTATCGATCCGAGTCGCCGAAGTTGTTGGACTACGTGCTCCAGCTTGAACGTTCCTGCCTGACCAGGTCTCTCAGCGTCCTCCCCGCGCTCCAGCTGCCCCGCTTCTCGGCCTTTTGGGCACATTCGGTGAGGAGTTGGTGACAGCAAACGAGTCGCGTGAGATCGGTGTCGATCTCGACGACTCTCGATCGTCGTCCTTTCAACGAGCGCCATCCGGCGCTCCCGAGCAAGGAGAAGCGTCACAAAATGGCTCACCCAGTGGTTCACGCCGAAATTCGCTCTGAGAATCCTGACGCGACACGCCAAATTCTACGCAGACCTATTCGGTTGGAAGGTGGCCTCGCAAGGTGCATTTCCCGGATACACCTTTATCGACACCGGCGTGGATGGAAGCCCCTACGTCGCCATAAGCCCTCGACAGAGCCACGAGGATGAGGTGCTTTTCTTTGTCGCCGTAGAGGACGTTCAGACAACACTGAAGAATGCACAGAGGTTGGGTGGCGAAATCGTCCAACCGGCCCAAGAGGTCCCCGGCACGACGTTTGGCGTGTTCGCGGACGCTCAAGGACACAAGGTCGGCGTTGCATCGAATGGCTAGCTGAAGCGGACCTGGACTCGACATAGCTGCGAGTCAGCGGTCGGTCGCGCCGGGATCCGGTTCAATTGCTGGGCAGTTGGACGGTCAATGCGATCCAGGTGCGCGACTGTCGATGCGCTCTTCAGACAGGCGAGAACGCGACAGAAATCGCCAACGTCGCGTGGCGGTGAGCCAGTCGTTCTCTCGGCGCTTCTTAGTCCCTAGAGAGAGCACCCGCGGCATCCTCCCCCGGGCGTGCGGGGGCAGGACAGTTCCTCTCCGACGAGCAGAGGGCCGCCCAAGACCAGCTGCGAGATGTCGCCACTCAGGCACTGATGTCGGAATCCGACGAGCCTGGTGGACGACGTGCCAGCATGGGCTATGGACATCGTGACATCCCGGCGTGGCGCGACCGGCGACACGGTCGGGTGCGACCTGCGACCCATGGCCCTCGAAGACGTCGACGCGACGATGGCCGTGGTCGAGGCGGCTGATGCCGGGCTGGCAAAAGCGGGGCTGCTGCCGCCGCCCACCCCGCAGAGCGACCTCCAATTGGAGGCCAGCCGCGGGGGCCATGCCCGCTTCGTGCAGCGCGACGGGCCAGGAGCCTGGGTGGCGGTCTCAGAAGGGAAGGTGGTGGGCGTCGCCGAGTCTGTCCGGCGGGAAGGGTTCTGGGGGCTGTCCATGCTGTTTGTCCACCCAGAGTTTCAGAGCCGAGGAGTCGGCGGAAGACTCCTCGAGGCGGCCCTGGGCTACGCCGCCGGCGCCACCCAACGCATGATCCAGTCCTCGCCCGACCCCCGGGCCATGCGCCGCTACTTCCTGGCCGGACTGGCCATGCACCCGACGGCCGAGATGGGAGGTCGGCCCGATCGCCGGGCCATCCCGCCCTCCTTGCCCGGTCGCGACGGCGATGAGAGAGACCTCGAACTGGTGGCCGAGGTGGAGGCACAACTGGGCCGTTCGCGTACCGAGGATGTGGCCTTCGCGCTGAGTGACGGGCGATCCCGCATTGACGTGGTGGACAGAAAGTCCGGGCGAGGGTGGGTGCTTTGGCGCCCGGACCGACTGGTCATGCTGGGAGCAACCGACGAGCAGACAGCCGCCTTCCTCCTGTGGCGGTTCCTCGCCGGCTCCGAGGGACAAATCCTTGTCCACGGGCTCACCGCTTCCCAGCAGTGGGCGTTCGACGTCCTTCATCAGGCCCGTCTTACGGCACAGATACGCGGGTCGTTGTTCGTTGACGGCATGGCCGTCCCGGTCCCATGGATCGCTTCAGGTTGGTATTTCTAGACCCTGATCGGTGGCCGACGACCTGATAGCCGACATCGGCGCGTCACCCAGGGCGGCATATGAGCCTCGGAGCTTCTGTTGCCGACGGGTAGGGAGCTATTCGTTCTGACCGCAATAGAGGGCAACGTCAGCGGCGCTGTTGTTGGCTTCGCTCGTGAGGGGAGCCGCACTCTTCGAAGCAATCGCTGCTTGGGCCGTCTCCACGGCTTCGGTCGCCTGGACCTTGATCGACTTGGGTAGCGTCGACAACTCGGGTGTGAGTTCGTTGAGCTGCGTCTGGTGCGCGGTGACGGCGGACAGTGTCGCAGCATCGGACGTCGCGTTCGAGGCCGCCTCGTACACTGGCAAGAACGTCTTGCAGAATACGCTCTTCGTGCCCTTGTTGTAGTACCCCGGCAGAGGTTGGCCGTTCCCCTGGACGCCACAGTAGGTGTCGATGGCACCACTGCTGTTGCCAGCGGCGGCAAAGAACTGATTGGGGTTGCCACCAGCTATCACGGACTCAGCGATATTGAGCAGCTTCTTGGCATCCTTACCCACAGACCCCGAGGGGAGGTTCGCTTTCATCACATCGATTTGATGCTTGTGGGCCTTCAGCGCTTTCACGAAGCCAGACGCTGATTCCACGTTCGCAGTATCCCGATCGATGGTGTCGTCGGCACCGCAAAAGGCTCCTCCCTTCGCGCCGTATACAGAGGCGCCAGCCATCGCTACTTGCACGCTGCTGCACGCTACGACGGTAGCGGGGACGGCAATCACTCCGGCCGTCAACGCCATGAGTATTTTCCTCATCGAATATCCTTTCCGTTTGGAATTCAGCGGTCGATGTCAAACTGAGGAAGCAAGTTTGCCGGTGACTGTCGATTGTTTTGATGTCACGAGCAACACGATGCTGGTGAGAAGCCACCACAGGGCAACGATCGGGAGTCCCAGCATGGGTATGGCGAACGATGCAACAGCCAGTACGAGCCCGACATAGGCAAGCCAACTCGGGAGTGCTTTGCTTCGCAAGATGGCGAGTCCGGTTGCACCCAAGAGCAAGGCCGTCGCCCCGCCGGCGACGTTGCTCACATCCTGCGTGAAGATATTCAACGTCTGCAGCACAGTTGGGTCGGCGTGCTTGGCAACATCGGCCATGGCGAAGGCCGTGCCGGCGCTGAGAATCCCTCCGACCAGAAAAAGAATGCCTCCCGCGAACCCGAGATCGGCCAAGCGTCGGCCCGGCTCGGCGGGGGCAACAACGTCACGCAAATACCAGAGGAACGCCCCTGCGATGAGTACGGCGAGTGAGATCAGATATGCGCTGAGATAGAGCCCGGTTTGGTTGTGACGGGCAAAGACGGCCACCTTTTCCGGACTGGCTGTGGTATCTGGTCCGTTCGGGGTGAGAAAGACCGTGGCGAGGAGCACGACGACGAGCGCAAGGCCGCCGAGTCCCACCCAACGTCGTTGGTAATTGTCCATGTTTGCATCTCCTCTGTCGGGACTTCCGGTGACGATATTTCGATGGTACGAAATGAGAACCAGGGGGCTCTCAGTAGTGACTACTGAATTTCGAAACTGCAGAGGACAGGTCTATGAGAACAGGTGCGTTGTCCGGCGACGAGTCACCGGGGGTCATCTGTCACCGGCGACGAGTCCGGATCCCAATCCGACAGGTGGAACTTCCGTTCGGCCTCCAGCTTTTGTCGACCGATCTCAATGAGGGTCGAGACGCCTGCCGGATCGATCCCGAGGCAGTCTGCGATGAAGTCATCGTCGGCACCCATGTCGCGCAAACGGAGCCCGATCCGATAGGCCCTCGGGAGGTCATCAAGGTCGGGACGGTCCATCTCTCCAGGATGCCGAGGGCACAGCGGAGAAATCTCAGTATCGGGTACTGAATTTTCCGACAGCTCGGTCGGCGATTCTCGGGCGCCCCGTTGGAAATCCGCCCCAGACGCCCGGCGCAGAACAGCTCCTCCGCGCCGACGAACAAGGGTGCCCAAGCGCGGTCGGATCCCCGCGACGACTTTTTGGAGAATTCAGTATTCACTACTGAGAACCCCACCAGTTGCGGCTCGTACTATCGAACTCATGACAAATGAGAACATCGAGGTCGTGAGGCACATCTACCAGGCATTCGCTCATCAGGATCTTGAGGATTTGTTGACTCTGGTCGATCCTGATTGCGTGGTCACTCAGGATGCATCACTCCCCTGGGGTGGCCGCCGCGTCGGTCACGACGGCGTGACTACATTCGCCTTTGCATTGATGGGAGCTACCGATTCGGCCGTCATTGCCGAGTCGGTGTTCGAAGCCGATGGTCAAGTGATCGAGTGTGGCCGATCCAAAGGTACGGTTCGGGCAAATGGCAACGCATTCGACATCCCGGAGGTGCATATCTGGACATTGAAGGACGGGAAGGTCGTGGCCGCCTACTTCGCCATCGATACGCCAGCGATGCTCGCGGCTTTGGCGTGAAGGCAGGGGAAACGATGGAAGCCAGAGATATTCACCTCGCCGTTGAAGAAGCGTTTAATGCGGGCGACACCGATGCACTGGTAGATCTGTACGAAGAAGATGCAACCATGGCAGCCCCCGATGGCACATTCGTGAACGGCCGAGATGCGATTCGTGGGCAATGGTCAGGCTTCGTCGCTTTGGGCGGGAACATACGAATGACGACTCGTTACGCAGTAGTCGTGGGTGATACAGCGTTGCTCAGTAACGACTGGCTCTTTACTGGCGCTGGGATGCAGTTGTCGTCTCGCACTGCCGAGGTGGCACGTCGTCAGCCTGATGGGACGTGGAAATATGTGATCGATCATCCGTATGCAGCGGCAGACTTCCCGGCGAGTAATCCCTAAAGCGCTTTACCATGCCAGCGTACGAGGACGCATGGTCTGACGAGTCCTCGAGGAGGCAGGCGTTGGGGAACCGGGTATCCGAAATGCCGTAGCGGGCGAGACGACAGAGCCCGGATGTGAAGGCGGCCGACCCGGTAACTGGGCGCTCTTGGCAATCCATCGATCAGAGCAGCGGCCAGTTTTGAGGGCCCCCACGAAACGACGGGCACACACCCGTCCCAGTTGTCCCCTGCGTGGGCAAGGTAAATCGCGGGCACCAAGGTGACCGCGCCGCCTCGGCCGTCGCATGGAAGTGGAGCTAGCTAGCTGAGAGGCCCACCAGTGCTGAGCTCAGTTCATCCCGGGCAGTCAGTCCGAGCTTGGCGAAGACGGCGTAGAGATGGCTCTCGACCGTCCTCACCGAGAGCGAGAGCACATCAGCTATCTCCGCATTGGTGGCTCCCTCTGCCGCCAACAGGGCCACCTCGCGCTGACGGCGACTGAGAGGTTCGACCTGATCGGCCCAGGCAGCGGACCGGATCGTCGCTCCTTCGCAAAAGGCTGCGGTCTCGTGACCCCTCTTCGCGGCCTTGGTGGATCGAGCCTGGAGTCCTTCGCATGTGTACGCTGCCGACGACGCTGCCCAAAGCTCCGATGCAACGAGCGAGAAGTTCAGCCGGGTGAACAAGGATGCGGCCAGCTCGAGATCGATTCCACGCCCAGAGACAGCCGCCTTGGCGTGAAGGCCAACCGTTTCTCCGAGAGCCCCATCGACAACGTGCGATGTGGCTTGCGCGCGGGCCGCCGCATCGACTTCACCCAATCGGAGCAGGTCATCGAGAATCAATAGCTCGAAGGAGCGCTGATTTCGCTCGAGCGCCATGTCCGCTGCCGCCCACAGGTGCGAAATGGCCGCACTGAGCTGTCCTCGCTGCGCATCCACCCAGGCGAGTGCTCTCCGCTCGTCGACGAACACGCTCAGGCGCTCATTGCCGCGAAGCGACAGCGATTCGTTCCTCGCCGCGGACGCCGCGTCCGAATGTCCAAGCAGTGCTTCCGCTTCAGCCAGCAAAGCCATACACCACGAGCCGTAGGTTGGGTCTGCGCGGAGAGCCAGCGCCGCATCCTTCAGCGAACGGGCAGCGCTCTCCACCTTCCCCTCTAAGAGAAGAAACCTGCCCCGGTACATGTTCGCACCAGCTCGCGCCTCCGGAGAATGGCCCAAAGAGGAGACCGAGAGTTCGAGAAGTTCCACTGCCTCGTGCACCCGGCCTGCGAAGACCAAAGCCGTGCAGCGGCTGCTCACAGCCCAGTTCGGCGCGCGAGGAAAGACTTCGCGAACTCGCCACGCGCACGCCAGTCCCGCTTCCGTCAGCGAGAGCGCATCGTCGGTCTTGCCGATCATCACCAGGCTGGAAGCGACAGCAGTCAAGGAGCGGACGAAGACACTGTCTCCGTCGGCTTCCTCAATCGCACTCATCCCCAATTCGATTGCTTCCGTGTATTGGCACACGAAGGCATGAAGGTTGGCTCGATGACACTCAATCAACGCTCGCGCAGTCGCGTCGACAGTTGATTCTTCGATCTCGACCATGAGGCTCAGGGCTTCGTCGACTCTCCCCTGGCCATGGCCCATAGCGAGTGCCAACGCGTCCGCCAAGCTTTCACGCGCGATGTCGTCAGGCTCGCTCCCGACCAGGGGCGCCAGCAGCTCGGCCGCCGTGTCAAAACGCTGCTGGCGAAGGAGAGACCATCCGAGCTCGAGCTGGGCAGAAAACGATTCTCGCTGTTGCAGCGAGTCGGCGGCGAGGCTTTCCGCAAGAGGATAATCGGACAAGCGGTTGGCCACCTGAGCCGCCTCGGCGAGCACGGCTGGATCGACTCTTTCGCCTGATCCCTGCCAGAGCACCGCCAACTTGAGGAGATCTGCCGGTGTGCGTTCTCTTTTGCCCCGCAAGATTTGGGCGAGTTGGTGGCTGATTCGTCGGCAAAGGAGGGAGGGCATTTCCTCCCGGAGAACCTCTCCGAAGAGGGGATGACTGAATCGAACGCTCGGACTTGGGTTACCTGCGTCCCCGAGGACAATCAAACCCCGCCGCTCCAGATCTATAAGGACAGGGTCCTCGGTGACCTGCTCCGCAACGTCGAGCGATAGCGGTTCACCAACCGACAGCACTTCCAGAAACCGGCGTCCAGAATCCGTCAAACCATCGAGTCGGCTCGCAATCGCCTCCTTGAGACGGGGCGCCGGCCCAACCCCGCCCGCCCATCGCCACACTCCATGAATTTGTCGAAGTGAACCGACCTTCAGGACATCGGCGATGAGTTCTCGGACGAAGAGGACGTTTCCCCGGGTTGCCTCCCACATTCGGTCCAAGGTGACGCTTTCGACGATGCCGTCCAGCGCCCTTTCGAGCATCTCACCGAATTCCGATCTCGATAAGGTCTGCAGCTCAAGCCTTGGAATGTCACCGTTTCTGCTCAGTCTGCCGAGCGCATCGGGTATCGGGGATCCACTGCGTAGGGTCAGAAGGACTGTCGCGAGGCCCCTCGTCGCGACGTAATCGACGAATCCCGCCGAGAGACCATCGAGCAGGTGCACGTCGTCGACCGCCAGCACGATCGGCCGACCACCAGCGCGGCGGTGCAGATGCTGTCCGAGCACAGCCAGCAAGTCCACTCGATCGACTTCGTGCAAGCTATCGGGGAGAAACTGGGCCAAGGCACCGAAGGGCAGTGGCTGCACCGATTCCGACGCGGTTATCCATTCGAAGTGGTGGCCATGCGTCGAATGCAGCACCTCGTGTACCAATCGCGTTTTTCCGACACCCGCCTGCCCCGCTACCAAGACTCCGAATCGGTTCGGGTCTGCAATAACGGCGGAGATAAAATCCTGCTCCTCCGCTCGCCCCACCATCGGCCACCGATCCATGGTCCGTAGTTTGACTCATCCCATCACGAAATTCAGCAGCTGGTACTGAAGGTCTCTCGGGTCGGTCTCAGGAACCCTGAGTGATGGGGGGCGCCTGACCCCGATGACTGACCGAGGGCCTATCGCAACCGGCCTGCGGTTGCGATCGAGGGGCTGATGATGACCTCATTGCGAGTGCCTCGGGATCGATGCTGCGGGCGTGTCCGCCCTCATTGAGATCGGTCGATGGCAGTTGGCGACCGAACAGGGGCTCACACAGCAGATCACTCTCGCGTTTTCGCAATGGCAATTGGAATGGCCAACTGGTTACACACCCCGGTCGGCGCCACAACGAGCGAAGCCCCAGCGAGAAACGGGAAGGTCGCCGAGGTCAACGGCTGCCTTCCCGGAATGTTGTACGCACCAAAGCTGCACCATCGATGAAACAAAAGCTGCCGGCCAGGTCCGTGCAATCACTCCATTGGGTGATTGTGCGACCTGGTCTGCTGTAGAACCCGGGTTGAATGCCAAGGGATAGCGAGCGCGACAGGGTCGGCGAGCTGGGGCCGCGCTCCGAAGACACTGGCAAATAGTCCGTGACTTCCGCCCACGCCCACTCTTCTTGCCGAGGATGGACGATCGGATAGCGTGGGGACATCGCCTCTGAGCAACTCAAGGGCGGCGGCACCGATGGCGGGGCAAGGCTAGATGACACTTCACCGAGATCATCATCACTCGCGACGGCGCCGCGCTTCGAGGCACCGGGTCTTCGCCGTTTCGCTGATCGTCGTGACATTGGGTACCTGTCTCGGACTCATCTACGTCGGCTTCATCGAGAAGATCTCGCCACCATCGGACACCGGATCCAATTCGTCCGCGACGACGAGGGCCGCCGCGCCGAGAACTTCCTCCGCTACCGACCCGACCACAACGGGCGCGTCCCTTCCCTCGAGCACACGCACAACCGCCACCTCCGAGAAGTCGGATGCTGCCTCGGAGAACTCGTTATTTGCAGGCAAATTGCTCGCCAACCTCAGTGCGCCGACCAAGACGGCGACGGCTCCGACGACAGCATCGGCGACCCTTCTCAGCCCCAAACCGGTGGCCTCGACCACGACCACCGCGGCTTCTCAGGTCATCACCACGACGACTGTTGCTGCCACCACCACGACCACTAGGAAGCCGCCAACTACAACAACGACCATCGCGAGGAGGCCGTCGCCCACCACAACCACCACGGCTGCCAGGCGGCCGCCACCGACCAGCACGACTACGACGACGACCAGCGCACCGCCGACCACAACGACAACCGCACCGCCGACTACCACGACGACAACGACGGAACCGCCGACGATCACCATCACGATTCCCCTTCCGCTCTAATGCGGGAGAGGTCGCAGGCTGGCTGGGCTGCGTCTCAAGTGATCTACGACCTGGGAACCACCCAAACGGGTCGTCTGAGTCGCGATCCTCCCCGCAGGCCCCGAGTGGACGGGATTCGTCTCCCCGGCCATTCCCCGCCAGCGGTTTATGGTCATGCCCGCCGAATCGTCCTCAGACGAAAGACGCGCTCGGCAAGCAGGTATCGGGTCGTGCCGTTTCGCCTTGGAGAACTCAAATCGAGACCACACCTGAAGACGGATATCCGGCCTGAACAAAAACACCCGATCGGGTGATTGTGGGACGACTCCTCGCTGCGCACACTCGCAAAGGCGGGGCGTGCGGATCGAAGGAAGATGGTGCCGCGCCACTCTGGGGGCGTCGTGACCACGTTGCCCCACCCTGCGATCGCGTGGGTCCGATACATACCAGCGGAACTGCCCGATTTGGCGATGTCCCGCGTCGTCGCCAGCGCTCTGTGTGGCCTGAAACGCAAGATGGTTTCGATTCGCCCGCTTCAGGTCATTCAACAATCACCCAAGTGGGTGATTGTTGAAAGGACTTGTCAATTTTCCAGGTACGCAGCGAGCGGACGCCGTTACGATCAAGGGAGTGGGCGTCATCGTTTTGATAGTGGTCTTGATAGTTCTGCTCGTTGCGGCCCTCGGCTTCGTGATCGCCCGGCGCAAAAGCCGGGCGGGAGGGGTCATCGCGACACGAGGCAAGAGATCCAGAGACAGGTGATGAAGTTGCTCATGACTGCCTCCCAGATTCGGGGACTCCCGGTCGTCACCGTTCGAGGTGGCGAGGACGTCGCCGAAGTACGTGACGTGATTTACAGCCCCGAAGCCGGGCGTCTGGTCGGTCTGACCCTCAATCAGAGAGGGTTCTTATCCGGAAGGCGTCGCGAGGTGCTCCCTGCGGACATGATCCATGCCATCGGTCAGCACGCTCTGATGGTGACTGATGAAACCCAGCTCGTTGCTCCCGAAGCCGCACCCGAAGATATCGCTCACCCTGCTAAGGAACGCAATGTACTCGGTGACGACGTCCTAACCGAGGGAGGAACGAGCCTCGGCATGGTTGTTGACTTGGTTTTGCTGGTCGGTGGCAACGGCGAAGTCGTTGGCTATCAGATCGAGCGCGGCGCTGGCGGTCATGGCTACATACCACTGCCCGCACAACTCGCGGTCTCCGGCGATGCGCTCGTCGTCCCAGAGATCACCGCTGAATTCGTCCAGGACGACCTGGTCGGTCTCGGCGCTGCCGTCGACGAGTTCCGCGGTCGGTTGGGACTGACATGAGTGAGTCATTCCGTCATGCCGCCGGGCGCAAGGTCGTCAGTCGGACCAGCGCCCAAGAACTCGGCACCCTCAATCACCTGCTTGTAGACGATCAGCAGCGGCAGGTCGCGTCGATCGTCATGGGACGTGGAAAAAAAGCCCAACTCATAGACTGGGCTCACGTCACCGGATTCGGGCCCGACGCCGTCATGGTCGCCGACGACTCCTCTCTGAGGAGTCCGGCAAATGATCGGGAGGACGCCGCTTCCGAGGGCAAACTTGAACTCGTTGGGAAGCGGACGCTTAGCGAACTCGGAAACGAGCTCGGCCAGATTGACGATGTGACGTTCGATGCTGATTCGGGTGCTCTCGAAGAGCTTGTGATCGGTGAACGTCGTGTTCCAGCTGGATCACTGCTGGGCAGTGGTTCGTACGCTGCCGTGCTCGAGAGGAATCAGGAGCCGTAGCGTCGGTTTCGCCAGTTCACCGAAAGCGGGTGTATCGACCGGCGGACAATGCACGGCCTGTTTCGTCGGTTCACTCCATTCGGAGTGTTGCTGGCGAGTTGAGATAGCGGCCTCACCTCTTCTGCCTGCGGCAGCTTGTTCGGGCGCCGACGCCGCTGTTCGCCGGTTAAAGCGCCCGCCTGGCGCTCGAGATCCCATCTGCTGCTTTCGGGCCGCTTCAACCAAGAATGACGGCTTTACGGTTGGCTGCAAGCCCGACTGCCTATTCGGCTGGGAGACGTACCTCAAAGACCGGAACTGGGTCGGCGAACCCTTTGAGATGGAGCGATCCCATGGAATCGAAGCCAAAGAGCTTTCCAACGCAGAGTTCACGCACGGCTGTCGAAACGGCGATGCCACCAGGAGAGGCCACTCCACACAGTCGAGCCGACAATTGCACCGCCGCCCCGAAGAGGTCTCCTCCTTCTGTAACTGGCTCCCCGACGCTGATGCCAACACGGAGGCGAATGGGCCGCTCTGCATGCTCATTGCGGTAGCGCAACGAGCGCTGAATCTCTATGGCCGACGCAACGGCAGCCGACACGGACGTAAAGGACGCCATGATTCCATCGCCCGTATGCTTCACCTCTCGTCCATGCTGGTCTTTCAATGCGGTTCGCACAATGTCGTCGTGCTCACGAATGAGAAGCATGAACTCCTCGTCGCCTAGCTCCTGGGTCTGCTGCGTCGAGTCGCAGAGGTCAGTGAACAGAATTACTCGAACAGCAGAGTCGACGTAAGCCTCCCCTGCTGGGTGTCGGGGAATCTCACCGAGGAATGCATTTATGGGTCCGTTGCCGACCTCGATGATGTTGTCCGCGACCAAGCCGTGGGCCTCGCGGTGCACAGTTTCCAAGGACTGTCGGTCAGGTCCCTCTGCGAGACAAAACACGGTCCCTTCGTCTGCGTCGAACCAGTAGGTGACGTAACGGACGTTGTACCTTTCCTGAACAGCCAGGTCGAGTTCGTGCGCAGCGGCGATGTCGGCAGCTGTCGCACCGGGCGCCTTGTGTCGATCAAGGAACAAGGCCATACGGCAAGGCTAATTCAGGGGGCGGTTCAGCGGGAGGGCCATGGGGCGGCAGTAGATCTGAGCCTGTCTCGCACCCTGTTGGTGGGCATGAGCGGATTGCGGTGTCGTTGAAGCCCAGACGGGCCGAGCGCGGTCCCGCCGGGGAAGCTGGATGGCTGTGTGCTGGTGTTTCAAGATGGCCCAGGTGGCGGGGCGAACGGATCGATGGGCCTATTGCGACCAGGACGGGACGACGCTCCGCCCCGATAGCCACGGTTGATCGATCATTCCGGCGACTCGGGGACGCTCTCGAACATCCGTGTGCGTTCGGCGGGTGAAGCGTTCGCCGTCATAGTCTCGAATCCTGCCAGGGCCGGGAACAGAGCCGTCAAGAACCTGCTTTGCAGTTCCGCCACCGCCAGCTTGTCGGGGATCTCCTCCAAGCCCTTAATAAGATTGAGGCGGGAGGATTCGACCCAGGCCACCACATCAGGAGCTTCCCGCCACTCCATCTCGGTCCTCATGCCTGTCAATAGATGCCGTATCCAATCGAACGGGGTATCGAACCACATGTTCGGCGGACAAAGCCGGTTCTTCTCGGGCGTTGACCGCCCCGATGCTTCGACGAGACCGATAAGTCCTGCCGAAAGGCTGAGGCTGACACGAGTGATCGGTTGCAGGACGATCGTGTCATCGGTGAAGATCGGTCTGGGTGGATTGTCGCTCAGCCCGGCCGACGCGCAGTGCACGTGCAGTTGGTCAGGGCTCGTCGGGGCCGAACCCCGCTCAAGGGTGATGCTCTCCGAATCGATCCGAGTGACGTGTCCTAACCGGATCACCTTGCCGATACTTCGCAAGCGATCAAGCTCGCCGAGACTCACCGTGGCTCCCTTGATCATGGAAGGCTGGACCGCGGGATCGAGACGCAACATCACCTGGCGCTCCGCAAGCCGGTCGAATACGTGCTCGATCGATTTGCTCTCCGCCACCATCTCCAACTCCAAGACGATTCCTGCGAACGTTGTCAGTAGACCGTCGCCAGGCTGGAAGAAGGCACGGTTCAGCATCCATGGATCTCGGGGTCGGATCCAACGGATGTCGTCGGTCGGCGTCCCGTTGTCGATCAACCAGCACACCGCATCCATGGCGGTCTTGCCGGCGCCGATGATCACGTAACCATTTGGGGGCGACCCGACCTCCGGAAGTGCACCGATCGGGACGCACGTCGCCCCGTCGGCCACCTCGAAGGGTGGGCCATCGGTCGCCGGGACGCGAGACGCCATATAGGTGGCATCGACGACGCTGTTTCGAATCGATACATCCGTCTCGACGCCCGTCAGACGGGACCGAAATCGCCGATCTCCGATGTAATCGCACATCGGGAAGAACCGCACCCGACCGGACGCCAAGAATCGGTGACGCATGATCTCGTCGTAATAACCGCAGATCTCTGATCCACTGGCTCGCTCGAAGAATCCTGCGTCTCGACCATCCAACTCGATTCGACTCCGACCCAGAGGCGTGGAGTTCACCCCATAGTTCATGGATGGCTGGTGCAGCTGGACGAAGGGGTACGACTCAAGCCAGTGGCCGCCGGGGCCGTGCCGTCGATCGACAATGACGATCTCGGCGTCGGAATGCTCAAGCAAGGTGTCGACGAACCCCATCCCGAGTGCGCCTGCACCGATCACGAGGTAGTCGGTCTCCATATGCACCTCCGTCTATCGCACGAAGATCATCGCACCAAGCAACTATGGCACGGGCTTCTGGGCAATCGCCTTGGCAATCGAATCAGCGAAACAGACAAGACGACGGACCGAGTGGATTGAAGAATCTGTGATGATCGGGTCGCCGATGTACGTGCGGGTGATCTCGACGTCTTGGTGAAGAGCCCGTGTTGCGCGGGCGAACCGTTCGCCACAGAGGGCGGCAACCGTCTGATTATCGACCGATCCGAACGGCCGTCGATCGCACCTAGGGCCACCATGGTGGCGAGTGCTTTGGAGGCGTCTCGTTTCGTGCCGCGGAAGGTGCGCTCGACACAGCGCCTTCCACGGTTGCCGTGATCTCTTCCCGCATGGACCCGGAGCTGCCCACGAGCCGTTGCTTCGCCGCCGCATGGGAGCCCGGCCTGCCGCCCCCTCCCGTTCTGCCCATTCACATTCGGTTCGATTCTCTGCCCATCCCCACTCGGCTCAATTGCTCTGAAAGATGGACAAGTACTGAGGTCGGCCAGGCCCGTGGCTCAGATATGGCCTCTGAACTGCTCTTTCCTTGCGGCCCCCAACGGGTTTCGAACCCGTGTCGCCACCTCGAGAGAGCAAGAAAGCTCGTCTATGGCGTTCTGACCTCTGGTGTTTGCCCAGCTCAGGAGGTCGGAGACGTCAAACCGTCTACCCCGCTATGCCCAATCTGGCTCAATAGTTGGGCAATTGGTACGGGCAATTCGAGCCCATCCGCGCAGGGCGGTCGATCTGCACGGTCGGACGACGTCGGCAATCGCTATCGGCTGATCGCAGCGGTGGGGCTATGAGCCGGCAATTGCAGACACCGGAGCGACCAGATGGCCCGCGTTGGGTGCACCGAGAAAAGTCGCGTCACCATACGTGTAGACGGCGCCATTCGCACCGGCCAGCCAGTACCCCGACCCCGTCGGGGTCGCGGTGACGCCGACGACCGGTGGCTGTCCCGTAATGCCCTGACCCGGTACGGACCCGAAGTACGAAGCATCGCCGTAGGTAAATACACCGCCGTCGGATCCGACCAGCCAGTAGCCCCGGCCGTCGGGCGTGTCCGCCACGCCTGCCACCGGGGAGTTCAGTCGAGTCCCGCCGGCCGAGCCGTAGAAGGCCGCTCCCCCGAAACTGAAGACGCCGCCGTCGGAGGCGACGAGCCAGTAGCCGCCGTTGTCGGTCGCTGCCGCGCCGACGACCGGGGCGTTGAGATGCTGCCCGCCCATGGAACCGTGGAAGCCAGCGTCGCCGAAGGCAAACATCCCGCCATCGGCGGCCACCAGCCAGTAGCCGTGACCGTTACGGGTGGGCGCGACACCGACGATCGGCGCGTTCAGGTGCTGACCGCCCATGGAGCCCTCGAACGGGGCGTCGCCGAACGCGAAGACGCCACCGTCGCTAGCTACCAGCCAGTAGCCCTCGCCATCGGGCGTCGTGGCGACTCCGACGATCGGCGCGTTGAGGTGTTGGCCTCCCATGGAGCCCTCGAAGGGCGCGGTGCCATAGGCGAACACTCCTCCGTCGTGTGCGGCGAGCACGGAGCCTTGGTTGGAGGACGGCGGGAAGGTCAACTGTTCGACGAAGGCACGAAGCCCGGGGTCACCGTTGCCGTTGGGCGTGGTCAACGTGCTGCCGCCGGCTAGACACCCGACGCTCGGCACGCAGCTGACGGAATTCAAGAAACTGAGGGCAGCGACGTTCGGACTCGGCTGCACGGACCACGACGACCCGTTCCAGTACTCCACCAGACCGCCCGAGCCACCGTTGGTGAACGATCCTGTGGAACCGACCGCCCAGCACGACGCCGCACTCATGCAGGAGATACCGGCCAGTATGCCCGGCGCCGCAGAACCGGGCACCGATGACGACGTATCGCTCCATGTGGCACCGTCCCAGTGCTCCATGAGGACCCCCGAAGCGTTCCCGGCGTCGTCGGTCGTGGCGCCCGAGGCCCAACAGTCGCTGTCTCTGACGCACTCGAGGCCACTGAGGTAGCCGCCGCTGGGCGCCAGCTCGCTCACGCTCGGCACGATCGACCAGGCCGATCCGTCCCAATGCTCGATGAGCCCCTGGTCGCCGATTGCTCCAGGGAAGACCGGAAGGAAGTTCGACATCTGTGCCACGGGACCGGCATTGCCGACGGCCCAACAGTCGCCAACCGACAGACACCGGACACTGATGAGCTGGTCGAAAGCCTGCCCTGTCGCCGCAGCCGGGATAATCGCCCAGCTGGACCCGTTCCACTGTTCGACGACGTCGGTCAGGTTGTTCCCCCCGCCGTCCGTCGTATAGCCCACTGCCATGCAGCTCGATGCCGACTCGCAGCTCACACTCGAGAGAATGGCGCCAGCGACGCCCGGTCCACTAGGGGTCGGGCTTGGCACGACAGACCACGACGTCCCGTTCCACTGTTCGACGAGAGTGCCCGTGGGATTCCCGCTGCCGGAGCCGACCACGGCACCGACGGCCCAGCAGTCGGAACCGTTGACGCAGGTGGCGCCGAAGAGGCCGCCACCCTCCCCACCTGGCAACGGCAGCGGAACAATTGTCCATGTCGAGCCGCTCCAGGTCTCCATGAATGGGCTGGCTGACGACGGCCCTGGGCCAGCGAGGTTCCCCAAGCTGATGCCCACGGCCCAACACTGGAGCGCGTTGGCACAGGTCGAGCCGAGTAGAACGTCATCGAGTCCCGTTCCCGGGACGGTAGAGACGTACCAACCTGACGTCGCCGCTCCCGCCGCGGGCGTCGGCACCATACCGCTGCTCAGCGCCCCCGCGACAAGCAGCAGGGCGGTCGAGAACGCGGCCGCACCGCGTCGAATGTGCGGGAGGCGAGGCAGACGATGCGAGCTCAGTCTCACCACACCATCGTTGCACTCCGGATGGAGTCGACCACGGATAGTCACTCTCGTGCTTGATAGCCACCGCTGTGTGCGACGCCTTGTGCGGATCGATGCCGATCACCACTTGCATGACTACCTCCTTGGTTGTGTTTGGAACCCACGGAGGGCACTCCTGCTTGCGGATCGTTTGTACTCGATCCTCTTTTGAGCCACTCCGGGGCGAAACCCAGACTGGACATTCTTCGAACCAAAGCCAGCCGGCTATGCCAGCGGCAAGCACTACGAGCGACCCGCCAGGGCCTCTAAAACGCTACGGACAAACCTCGGCGCCTGCACCAAGTCTCAAGCAGGCACTTCGGGGCTATTGCTGGGACGTCCGCTCTGTTGTCAAGGAAACGGACGCCGAGCTGAAAGCACTGCCGGTCGCTATTGAAGGCCTAGGACACCAAAAGACAGTTCCCATTGGGGACCGCCTTGGCATGGATCACTGCGGGGGCGCGGCCGGATGGACTATTCAACCGGTGACCGAGTCGGTTGTCTCATACGGCGCGGAGAACCCCAGATTGCCCGTCGCTCCTGAGAAGGAGCCGGTCGCGGTCGTCACGGAGAGACCTATCTGATAGTTCATTTCGAGCGTATCTCCAATGTAGGTGATCGAGCCCATGGCACTGCCGCTCAGCGTGCCAACGCCGGTCGTAATAGTGAAGGATCCGGCGTACGTGTAAGGATCTGAAACGCAGCCGGCAATGTGGAGGGTCACGTTCCCCACGGCCGCGCTGCCCGGGTAGACCGCGTCGAACGTCAAATACACGATGCCACAGCTGCTTCTGCTGCCCGACGACGTCGAGGTGAACGACGAGTTGGCAAGGTCGGCGAGACCCGGATTGGCGACGGTGACGGTGACGCCCGAACTCGTCCCGGCCACGCCACCAGAATAGACGGCGACGCTCTGGAGGGTGTACGTGCCGTTGGCTACATTCGTCGTATTCCATTTCGCCAGCCACCCGTAGATAGTCGGCGTCCCTGTGGCGATCACCGAATCGGTCAGGGTCCCCCCGGTGATCTCGTACTGCACCTGGGTTACTCCCGACGACGCCCCGGCATCGAGGATCTGGGAGGTGCCAGAGACGGCGCTATTGTTCGACGGGATCACGACCTCGGTCGAGGGGGTCGGATTGTTCACGGTGATGATGACCGGTGCGCTCGTTCCACTCACCCCGTTCGAGGTGGCCACGCTTTGGAGGGTGTAGCTGCCGTTGGCCACAGTGGTCGTGTTCCATTTCGCCAGCCACCCGTAGATGGTCGGCGTGGCGGTGGAGATCACCGAATCGGTCAGGGTCCCCCCGGTGATCTCATACTGCACCTGGGTCACTCCCGACGACGCCCCGGCATCGAGGATCTGGGAGCTGCCAGAGACGGTGGCATTGTTCGAGGGGATGGCGACAAATGTGCTCGGGGTTTGGGCGCCTGCAACCCCTACGGGCAGCACGGTCACGGCTGCCGCCAGAACCAACGCACCTGAGACGACTGCGACTCTCGAAATCGGCACGTCACACCCCCGTCCAATAGGACTACACCAGCAGGCCTACTACCAGCGGAGGTGGGGCGCAACAATGGTTCAAGATAGATCAGTTGTCCTCTCGAAGAGAGTGGCCTTGGCTTGCGAAGTGCGCCAACGACCGCCGTCCTTGATCTCCACTCCAAAGGGGATCAATCGGTTCTGACAGATTCGTCCTGTGTGTCTCCAGCAATCGCGCTGGCGCCCAACGGAGCGCCGCTGTGCCAAGGGCGCATGTAGAACAGCCAGATAGATGCGACCGCGAATAGTGACGCGCACAATACCCAGCCGAGAGCAGTGGAGCCGAGCCCCACGTATTTGAGGCCAGAGGCGAAAATCACGAACGTGATGGCGGGTCGGATGTACCGATCCGGGGCCCTCGATGAGATAAACGATCCTACGATGACGGCGGGGACGCTCCCAATTATGAGAGACGCTGTTACCGAAAACTCGATGTGCCCGAAAGCAAGAGCTCCGAGCGCGGCTGCGATCGTGAGAGGGACCGCTTGGGTGAGGTCCGTGCCCACCAACTGGTTGGCGCCCAGCATCGGATAGAGGAAGAGGAGCATCACGATCATCAAGGAACCTGACCCGACCGAGGTTATTCCAACGATGAGGCCGCCAACCATCCCGATCAGCACCGTGGGAACCGGCCGGACCACGAGATCGTGGACCACCAACTTGCGCTCGTTGCCAGCCCGCCGGTCGAGGAAAAAGCGGATGACCATCGCCGCCGCTCCGATGAGCAGCGCTGCACCCAATGCCTTCTCGATGTTGGTTTGCGATGCATCGGCGTGCCCCATCAGATGGAGTAGGTATGCGCCGAGGAAAGCCATGGGCACTGATCCGGCGACCATCCAGCCGACCAGGCGGAAGTTCACGGTCCTTTTGCTCATGTGCACAGCGGCCCCAAAGGGGCGCATGAAGACGGCAGCAACCAGATCGCTCGAGATGGCCGTCGAAGGTTTGACGCCGAACAGCAGGATTAGCATCGGCGTCATCAGGGCCCCGCCCCCGGCCCCGGTCAGTCCGACCAGGAAACCGACAACTGCGCTCCCCAAGACGATGTACGGGTTGATATTCACCGGTGCCCCCCTGGTCTAGATCGATGCCACCGGAAACAGGCCAAGGATCAACCTAATCCGGAATCATTCTGGTCTTGGTTAGTGTTCCAGTACGCCGGCACGGAGCCACAACGACCGCAGCCAGGTATGGTCAGGGTCGAGATGAGCGAAGGCCGGTTTCGCTTCGGGCTGCACTTCTGGCAGCTCCCAGTGGACTCATGGGTTGATCGGGTCCGTCGCTACGAGCAGCTCGGATTCTCTACAATCACGTTCACCGATCATCAGGTCGTTCCGCAGTGGGAACCGTTGACGGGCCTGGCCGCGGTTGCCGCAGTCACCGAGACCGTCCGGGTCGGCACCTTGGTTCTCGACATGGCTTTGCGAAACCCGGTGCTCACCGCTAAGTCGGCCGCCACGGTCGAGCGTCTCTCCGGCGGTCGGCTTGAGCTGGGTCTCGGCGCGGGCTACGTGGCAAAGAACTTCGCCGCTGCCGGAGTGCCGTTCGCGTCCGCCGCCGAGCGGATCGCCCGGCTGGAGGAGTCCCTCCTACTGATGCGCCGGCTGTGGACCCAGCCATCGACGACACTGCACGGCCGGTACTTCGAGGTGAGCGAAGCGCCCATGGTGGCCAGCGAGCCCGTCCGACCGTCGATCCTCGTGGGTGGAGGTGGCCCCACCATGATGCGCCTGGCCGGCCAAGTGGCCGACATCGTCTCGATGCTCCCGAGACAGCGCACGGGTGACTGGTCCGTCAAGGATTCCCTGGCGGATTCCACCTTGGATCACATGGCGCAGAAGGCAACATGGGTCCGTGACAGCGCCGAGGCATCCAACCGGGACCCCACCGAGATCGAGTTGCACACCATGGTCGTGCGCACGATCGTGGGCGACGACGTCAGGGCCGCCGTGGTGCGCGAATCGAAGGAGACGGGTGTCCCGGCCCGTACGATGATGGATTCCACCCTCTACCTGGTAGGCAACGGGGCCGAGGTGCGCGATGAGTTGCACCGCTGGCGCCAGTGCACTGGCGTTTCTTATGTGTCGCTCTTCGACCCGGGCGATGAGCAGATCGAATATCTGGCCCATGAGGTTGTGGCTCCGCTCAATGGTCGCTGACCCCGCTCTCGGCTTGGCTGCGCCGGACTTGTATCTGGTGACGATTTTGTTGCTGGCATCGGCAATCGTGGAGTTCTCGCGCTGAAGACTGCTCCCGTTCGCCGGACCTGTGCGCACCATCCGGCACATCGGAGGCAAGGGCAACGCCGACGTCCGGTGGATAATGGCAATGAGCTTCGCCGAGTTGAGAAGCCACAGATCGGGAGGGTTTCATGTGTCCGTCAGGCGAGCACGGATTGGCGAAAGCCAAGATGACCGAGGACTACGTCAGGTCACTGGGCCGAATCGCGTACCTCTGGGGATGGCCGCTCGTGAACATGCACAATCGCCTGTCACTGATGGAGCAGCTTCCCGGACCTGGCTTGATTGGTGGAGTGATTCCGGCAGCTTCGCCAGGCAGTCTCGGCATGCTTCACGACTACATCGCGCCCGAGGAACGTTTAGTGGCATGTCCGAATCAGGACGTGGTCTACGGGTTCGGGCTCATCGACGGCTCCCACGGACCCTCCGTTGTTCAGGTGCCTGATTTTGGCGACCGGTTCTGGGTCTACCAGGCCGTCGACCAGAGAACCGACTCCTTCGTCCAACTCGGAGCGATGTACGGCACCAAGCCGGGCTGCTACTTGTTGGCGCCAACTTCGTGGGAAGGCAGCATTCCCGATGGCATTACGACGGTGTTCCGCTTCGATACTCGGATAGCGGCCTGCATCCCGAGAGCGTTCATGGACGACACCGCCGAAGACCGGGCGGCCATTCAGCCGGTCATCAATCAGATCATGATGTACCCGTTGAGCGAATTCACCGGTGCCATGCAGACTTTCGACTGGAGTACATCGCCCCACTTTCCCGGAGGATCGACGACTCAAGGGGAACAGGAGACGCAATGGG
This sequence comes from uncultured Acidimicrobiaceae bacterium, assembly GCA_963850185.1. Classification (GTDB taxonomy): domain Bacteria; phylum Actinomycetota; class Acidimicrobiia; order Acidimicrobiales; family RAAP-2; genus Bog-473. The sequence continues at coordinate 54,305 of CAWKKE010000014.1, read as the reverse complement.
TCGATCCTCAGACATTTTTTGACGAGCTGAGCGTGGTCATGGCCGAGGTCCCGGCCCGGCCGGGAGAGGAGGCGATCTACAAGTGGTTCAGCTCCCTGACCGATGCTTCGTCCGCCGATTCCGATGTGGCGAACACCCTTCGCACGGCAGCAGTCGACGCCAACGACACCCTCGTGGCCGACCTCTTTCAATTTCGCAACATCGGGATTCCTCTTGGGGGGAACTGGGGATCTCAACACAACGGAGCGATGTTCGGCACTGACTATTTGTCCCGAACGGCCATGGGCAAGGCGAACATCTTCGTGAACACGCCCACCGAGACGACGTACTACTACCAGGACCTTGACGGACACGGCGACCGGCTCCACGGCTCCCACGTCTATTCGGTGACCTTCCCGGCCGATCAGCTCCCGCCGGTCCGAGGCTTCTGGTCGCTGACGCTCTACAACGAGCATCACTTCTTTCACGACAATGAATTACATCGCTACTCGCTCGGGACCAAGAATCACGATCTCGAACGTGGCGCCGATGGCTCGCTCACGCTGTACGCCTCAGCCGAGCGGCCTGAGCGGGTTCCGTCTTCCAACTGGTTGCCCGCCCCAAGTGGACCGTTCTGCCTCTTCCTTCGGGCATATTGGCCCGATGACTCCATCCTTGAAGGAACTTGGAACCCGCCGGCGGTTTCCATCCAATAACGACGTGACCCCAATCGCCGGCATGGGGTGCCACCTACGGCAATTAGGGGATGCTTGCTGTGGGCCGGCGGCCGGCGTGTCGCCGGAGTCCGCTGGCGCCCAATTGATCAGGCGGGCTTTGGCGGTGTCTTCCAACCTTGCCGTGTGGGTGCCCGCCGGAATTCTCGCAATTACTTCAGTGGCATGCGTGGGTGCGTGCACTGATCCATGAGCTTGGTGAAGCCCCACCCTCCCAACACTCGAGCCCAGCATGACCGCCAAGGACGCCATGAGCCCTGGCCACCACAGCGCGATGTTGTGCACGGCGTCGTGGTTTCCGAGCACGATTGTGGCAACGAGCGCCGCACTGCAGACGCCCAGGTGCGCGACACCGCGCCGTGCCGAGAGAACGAGGCAAACAGCAGCGACAGGCCACATGTAGTACCAGTTGAGCTCCGTCTCGAAGAGCACCCGCAAGAAGAAGGCGATCGCCGTCATCGTGAGCACCGTCGGCAGGTCATGCCGGCGACGACAGACGGCGATGGCGAGGCAGGCTGACAGCAACAGTGCGACCAATCTCATAGGACCACCTCCGTCCGTACCGGGACCGATGACGGGGGCGAGGTAGGTCAGCGGCGTGAACGATACGTAGTGGGGAAGGAACGGCTGCTTCACGAGCACGAAACGCGTGAGGCCGGGCTGGCCGATCAGCGGAGGGACGAGCACCAGCACGCTCGGCAGTAGAAGTCGCCACGAGACCCTCACGAATGACCGCCAGCCCAAACAGGCCAGCACGGGGGCCACGCCCAGTAGTGCGAGCGGTTGGAACGCGATGCCGAGACCCAAGAGCCACGCCGCGCGCCGCCCGCCGGTGTCTGGACGTCGTTCGACCGCCAGCGCGGCCCACACCACCATTGCTACGGCAACGCAATCCTCGGGATGTCCCCAGACTCCGGCGACGTTGGCGACCCCGAGCGCGCTCGCCAGCGCCAGCGCGAGCCGGGAACGATCCGTGAGGCTCCAGGACCGGGCAACGGCATCGATCGCGAATATCGCGGGCGACGCGATCAGGAGTACCGCCGGGCCCAGCAGCAGCCAGAGGCCAAGCGGGTGACCGCTGGGAAAGTGAGCGGTGAGGCCAACCACTTGGGCGAAGAGCAGGATCGGGGCCAGCACGAATTCGAAAGCCGGAGGCGACGTCAGCGCGCCCGGGGAGGCGTAGATGTCAGCGAACTGACCGTGGGCAAGCGCCCATGAGCTCCCCCCAAGCCCCAGAGGTCCCCGGGCGTGTTGCTGTAGGCCATAACAGGGACGAACATGGCAACGGTCGCCACGATCGGTGCGGGTCGTTCCACGGCCCATGCTCTCGCCGCCGCGACCGCCCGCCATGTGTCCAGCTGAGTCCATTGTCGCTTGCGCATCGTCCCCCCCCAATAGGGCATGGCGTTCACGCGAGCGCGTGGAGGCCGTCGAGACCGGCCGATCTCGATTCCCACCTCATGACCACTCCTAGAAGGCGCAGTGCTCCCGATTCTCCGGGAACAACGGGGGATGCACTCAATAGGGCTTTTGGCCCACCTCCAAAAGGTAGGAGTAAAGCGGGATCACTGCTGTCTCATTGGGTCTGGGACTCTGTTTTGTAGCGTGAGATGTGTGTGTCCCAGTACGACGGATTCGGGCGATGCCAGTTAGGACTGAAGTGTCGCGATACGTCGGCTGAGATTGACCGCATGATCGCCGATCCGCTCGTAAAACCGCGATACGAGCGTGACCTGAGCGACAACCGACATCGGCATCTGCCCCTTTGCGATCTCGTTGCTTAGTCGGTCGTGGAGGATGTCTAACTCCTCGTCCTCCGCTTCGAGGTCCAACGACGCCGCGTCCTTTTGGATATAGGAGGCAGCCACTGCCTGCCACATCTCTGCGGCCACTTCAGACATGCGTTGCACAATCCCACGACCGGTGGGCGTCATCTCAGAGCCGGTATTGGTCAGCGCCCGCTGGGCGATGTGCTCAGCGAGGTCCGCGCTACGTTCAAGTTCTGGAAGGATCAAGAGGACGCCGACAAGCTGTCTGACGCGGTCTCGGTCGAGGTCCGCGGCGTCCATCTCGGACCACACCAACAGCTCGACCTCTGCGGTAGCGTCGTCGATTTCCTGATCGCCATAAATGACTCGCTGAGCCAGTTCGATGTCGGCGTTCAAAAAGGAAAAGGTCGCCCGCGCAAGGGCTTCACGGACCTCGCCGAAGATCTTCAAAACCCGCGAGTCGAGTGATGGCATGGACAGGAAGATACCCAGTTCACAAGGTTTCGTTTCATAGTTGTTCGCGTGCGGTTCACAGAAGCGTCACGCTGAGAAAAGCCCCAAAAGTCCACAGGCTGTCCACGGAGTCAAGTGTGGGGGTGACTCGTTGGTCATGCCGCGTGCCACCGAGCCCGAGACCTTTGAGGGGTGACTCGGCCAGTCGGATCCTGAGCGGCGTCTGGTGTATCCCATACCGCCGGATCGGAGCGCACCGAGGTCAGCAGCATTGCGGTCCCGCTTCGGCGGGTCGCTTCGCGTCAGTTCACGTGGCTGTAATCCCAGAATCAGGTCCATTCGCAGCGGTCGTCAGCTAGACAGTGGACGGCGGAGTTGTGAGTTGTGCGAATCGGCCTCGTCCTTTCTCCTTTGGGCGGGGTCGCTTCGCGTCTGCAAGGACACCAACATTTCCCCGTTTATCCCCAGCCACGCCTCGGGCATAGGAGCGGTGCACCTGCGGCAGTCACGAGTCGGGGGTGTGCGGGAGCGGCTCCCGGGGCGAGAAGGGAGCCATGCTCCGCGTCGGGCGGGCGCTACCGGCCGCCCGATCCAGGGGCGCTGTCGACCATCTTCTCCACCCGGTGGTCGCTGCGCGCCATGAGGACCGCTCTCGGTCACCCGATCGGGTGATTTCTCGTTTCATGACATGGCTGCCAGACTGATCGCGGCGAGCACGGAGTTTCCCGAGATGGCGCAGCGTGCTGCGTAAAGAAACGACCCCGGCCCTCCGCAAGCAGGCCGCGTTTCGTACGCCTCGGCAAAATGATTCGAAGGATAAAGCGACCCACTCGCGGTTCACCCGATTGGGTGATTCTCCTGAGCATGTGAACGCGTCACGATGGAGACGACCGCTGTCAGGTCGGGGGGCGTGCGGAGCGGCTGAGGACCGCTCTGCGTAGGAGGAGCGCTGCGGCCGCCCTCTGGGGCGGTCGTTTCGCGTTCGAAATCTCGCCCAACGGTCCACCGAAGACTGCCGACCTTCAAACAGGACGGTCATGGTGATCCCCCCTGACCCCTATACGGGCTGAAGCAGAAAAACCCCCTCCTCCGGTCTTGGGGGTCGCACCACGTCCGGAGGGACCACTTGATCGGGCCATTTTGAAGGGCCAGACTTGTTGTGGCATACAGGGCCCTCGCCCGGGTCCGCGGCGGGTGGTTCCGCCAATCAACTCGCCGCATCGTGTGCCAGCACCGCGAAACGACCCCGGCCCGTCCAAAGCAGGCCGGGGTCGTTTCGTCTATCGGCTCCCGCCGTGCTCGGCTTTACGGTTCGCCGCCGAGAATGGATTGGTCTCAGTCTGGATACCGACGCGACGGTCGACCGTTATGCGTCACGAATCACCGGTCCCGACCCTTCGCCAAGGCTCCGGGCCTCCGGTGGTGCACCGGGCAGTTTCCATGACGGTACGACGGGCCACGAGCTCGCCCGGGCCCGGCCGCTGTAGACCACCCTCGTGTTGTGAAGCGAACCGGATGGCGGACGAACCGGAGGGGGCGCGGGATGAGCCGGCGCTTGAGGAAGCCGATGGCCCAACATCTAACCTCGCAAGAGCGGAGGCTTTGGCGCCGGTGCCAGTCGACTGGGCGGATGGTCATAAAGCGGGAATTTCTCACCAGAGTTGGATTCATCATCACCAGTTGGATTCATCGTCACCTTCCATTCGCCTATTTTCATGACGAGGTCATTCCAGAAGAATTGTCGGCTAACTCGGACGGTGACCGCCCACTTCCTGCTTGACGGGTCTCTCCACGATCGGCGTCTTGACCGAACACTGAGTCCATGAGCGCTGAGGCGCGGCATCAGAGCGCCCCCACACGCCGGGACTGTGCTCCATTCGCGGTTGCTGGTGAGAAAAGACCGGGCCTACGATTCGACTGGTGGCATATGACGAGGATTTGGCTCAACGAATGCGTGAGTTGCTCGGCAACGAGCCGCGTCTGACCCAAAAGAAAATGTTCGGGGGAATGGCGTTCCTGATTAACGGAAACCTGGCTATCGCTGCGAGCGGTCAAGGTGGGATTCTCGTTCGTGTTGACCCGGCAAAGTCCGACAAGCTTGTCGGCACTTCCAATGCAGAGGTTGCAGTGATGCGCGGTCGGCCAATGGACGGCTGGTTGCGTGTTTCCTCCGAGCATCTCCAAACAAAACGACAACTCGCCAAGTGGGTAGGCCTAGGCGCGGCCTATGCGGGTTCACTTCCTCCCAAGAAGTAGCAGACGGACTCAGCTGATCACGGCCCGGTCGTCTCGCGGAGTTCGTTGAATAGCCCGGTACGCCGGGACCGTGTGCCACCGTGTGGCACGTTCGGGCCGGTCAGTTCTCATGCAAACCTGATCTGCCCCCAACCGCCGAGCAAGGATCCGCCAAGATGGACCAGAACACAGAAGTTGAACTCCAGGAACTCCTCGACCGAGATCGCATCATGGCGCTCATGAACCGCTACTTCGCCACGATCGACGACGCGAATGGCCTCGACGCCCGGTGGGCTCGATCGATCTTCAGCGAAGATGTTCGCGTTGAGCACCGGGGCTTCACGCTCGAAGGCATCGAGGACCTAGCCGTCGGCAATCGCTTCGTCCGGGACGGCTGGGACCGCACCTTCCATATCAGCACCAATGCTCAGGTCGAGCTCGACGGCGACACAGCCCACCTGCGAGCTCAGCTCCTGGCCATCCATGTGCACCCGGAGTCGACCCCGCCCGAGCCCTACATCATCGCCAACGTGTTCGAAGCCGATGTCCTCCGCACCGTCGACGGATGGCGCTTCCGCACGCTGCACCTCCGACCGGTGTGGTCGAGCGGACAGTCGCACTTCGATATCGAAGCGAGCGAGCAGTGACCGCTGCACTGCCAGAAGAGCTCAGGCATCTGGTCGAATCGGGCCCCCTGACCTACGTCTCAACCACCAACGCCGACGGTAGCCCCCAGGTGACCGCAATCTGGATCGGGCTCGACGGAGACGACCTCATCAGCACCCACATGCGGTACAACGCCAAGCTCCGCAATATGCAGCGCGACCCGCGCGTCGTCCTGTCGTTCGCCCCGCCCCAGCGGCCCGGTGACTGGATGAGCCCGCACGCCATCATCCACGCAACTGCCGCCATCGCACCCGTCGGCCTCACCGGGCCACTGCTGACACGACTCGCCAAGGCCTACGTCGGGCCCGACGCCGAATACCCGGACCAGTCTCAGACCGGATACATCGTGCGGTACTCCATCCGCCGGATCGGCGGCGTGGGCCCTTGGGCCGGCGGTGCCAACTGACGTCGTTTTCCGACGCTTCGAGCAGACCCATGGTGTCCCCAATCGCCGGGACGGGGGCCATTGTGCGGCGCCTATGGGCCAGCCGAGCTCACCCAACCAAGCCCCGAACCAGCAGCGGCCCCGACCGGGTTCTCCGCCGAACTCCCTCGCCAACTACACGATCAGATGGGTGGTACCTGGCGGCCGCATCGCGTAAAGCTCCCTCGACCCTCCGGTCGACCTCGGTGACGGGACTGCCATCAACCTTGGTCTCTACTACCAAATCCGCCCTTCTGAACGCTTTCATGCTCACGTCGACCGCGAGGTCCACCAGCTCGAAGGCGAAGGACAGATCGCTGTTGGCCACGGCACCATGATGCCTCCACGTCGCAACTAGATGCCTCAGAAGAGTGGGCCGGACCCTACGTCGCCCATCTCTGCCCCATAGCGCTTCCCGGCTTGGGTCACGGCCGATTCAGCCGGAGCACCGGCCGTGATCATTGCATCAGACCCGAATCGTGGGGGGTACCACCCAAAGGCTTCGTGCTAGCACGAGTTTTGGGGAGCAGTCAGCACCCTCCCCATCTTCAAAGGACGTGAGCATGATGAGTTCCAATCCCAACTGAACGGGGATACATCGCGGCGAAGTGAACCTTCGGTGGCCGCGTCCGACTAAGGAGGAGAGGCAATGCAAAGAATGGCTCTCGCATCAATAGGGGCATTGTTGGCCGTCGCGGCGTCTGGAATCGTTGCAAGCACGAGTATCGGGGTCAGCACTGCCGGAGCAGCGGAACTAGCCAGTAAGACAGCCTTCTGCGGAGGAAACATCGCTATCGACAAGGCGAGCACGAAGGTCGACTCGAACGCTGGGTTCTTGAACGTGCTCAAGCAGCACAGGTCTGCCCTCTCCGCCATGGACAAGAATGCGCCCTCTGGGACGGTCGGCACCGAGGCACGGGACGAGGTTGCCGCTGCACAGGCGGCTATTGCCTCAGGAAACGTAAGCGATCTCAACACCGTTCCTGAATCGGCCGGTGGTGATATCGACACCTACTGCGGGGTCGGCACCAACGGGCAGGCGTTGCCCTCGTACTTCAGCAAAGGAAAGGCGACCGCCTTCTGCTCGACGTTCCTTCCGATCTACGAGGCTGTCTCGAATGCACCCAACGCGGCCGCTCGAACGGCCGCCTTCACGGCTCATCAGGCGCAGATCGACCAACTCGCCTCGGAGCTCTCGACCCTGCCTAAGTCGATCAAGGCCAAGGCGACGACGACGGTGACCAAGGCGCAAACGGCCATCAGGTCCAACAACTCAGCATCGGCGACGACAGGGAGCGGCAGCGGTGCGGCAGCGTACGTCGCCCTCTACTGCGGGCAGAACCAATAGACGCGATTTCTTGGGATTGTCCGCTGGGTCGTGGAGTCTGGTTTGCGTGCTGCTGCCGAGGTCCTCGGCCAGGTTTGAGCGCTACCTTTCGGCGAGGAGAGGCCGCTGGGAGTCGGTACTCGGTTCGCAGGAACGGCCTGCTCAGTCGGATCGATCCAGATCCGCGACACCGCTTTTGTGGTCGCAGGACGATTCGAAACTCCGACAGGGGCGCGCCACACATTCCGCTCCGTGCGTTCACAAGTCTAGAACCGCCCGAGATCAGTGCACCTGACCGGACAGCACCTGTTGGTCGAGCGGCAGCTTCAAGAGGGCATTCTCCACAACCTCACTCAGCGCGGGGTGGATCCAATATTGGCCCCGAGCGAGGTCTGCCACTCGCTGGCCATGCGCCACCGCCTGAATCAGAGGCGTGATGAGAAGCGAAGCTTGAGGGCCAAGGACGTGCGCTCCGAGAAGGGCGCCCGTCTCGGGATCGGCATACAGCTTGCAGAAGCTTCCGCTGTCCTGAAGGGCCCATCCGTAAGCGGTCTCACTGTATTTCTGCGTCGCCTCCACGTACTCGCGATCTTCGAGGTCCTGAGACCGTGCTCCCACGGACGCGATTTGGGGGTCGCTGAAGACGGCAGACGGGACCCAATCGTGCGGGAGCGGCCGCAGATCTTCGGCGTGGAAAAGATTATGGGCGATGGTCCGGGCTTCGGCGTTGGCTACGTGTTTGAGTTCGAAAGGAGAGCTGACATCGCCCAACGCCCAGACTCCGGGCGCTGCCCTTCCAAACTCGTCAACGACGATGTGCCCCTTGTCGTCAAGAGCGACGCCGGCGACGCCAAGATCGAGCTCTTCCGTGTTGGGCTGCCGACCGGTCGCAACCAAGAGCAGATCGCCCGACACCTGAATACCACCATCGAGCTCGATTGTGATTCCCCCGTTATGGTCGCGCATCCGGATGACAGAGCTCTTGAGGTGAACATCCCATCGCTTCGCCACCTGAACCGTGAAAGATCTGGAGATGTCAGCGTCAAGGGACTCAAGCAACGTCTCGGCCACTGTCACGATGTGAACAGCCACTCCTAGGCTCGAAAATACATGCGCAAACTCGGCGGCAATGTATCCGCCCCCGAGAATCACCATGCTCGAAGGCAGTTTGTCGATCCACATAATCGTGTCCGACGTATGGAAGCTGATCCCCGACTCGGTCACGATCTGTGGCACAGATGGCCGGCCACCGGTTGCAAGAACAATCTGATCCGCCGCGATCCGCACATCATCGTCAACGGCCAGCTCATGGGGACCAACGAACCGGGCCAAACCCTTGAAGACCGAGACGTCAGCAGACTCGACGCGGTCCTTGTGGCCTCTCTCTGAAGTCTCAGTGATCCGAGCCCTAATCCGATCCCTGATTGCCGCCCAATCAATGGACTCGATAGTTGCATCAATGCCGAACTGGCTTGCTTTTCGAACATTCATGGCCACACTCGCCGTGTGAACGAACATCTTGCTCGGAATACAGCCTCGATTGACGCAGGTTCCGCCGAAGGATCCCATCTCGATCAAGGCGGTCTTCGGACCGTCGATGTGTTTCGGGATTACCACGTTGCCGGAACCGGAACCAATGACCGCCAAGCCGAAGTGCTGCATTGGCTGAGCCTAAGGGATGACGGTCAGGACCGTTTGACTCGTCGGAAAAACCGGACAGGTCGATAGTTGCTTGACCACAATCTTTGCCTTTCATGCTTTCCGACTGCGTCTCATCAGCTGTTTGCACGAGGTGGCGGTCGATCTCGCGATGCTTCGTCTCGTCGTCTGAGCGGTGACATCCCTCTCGACAACTCGCACGGTGCTGCGCTTGCAAAGAACTCGGATCAGTGGACCATGTTTAGAAGCTCGGGCGCACTTTCTCTGGGACGTGGGAGTCGCAAGTAGACCCTGTGTCCATCTGTAACGTGGGACGACCGCCAAGGCCTCTTTGTTCTCTTTGCCCCTGCGACAGGCCGTTGTCCACGATGCCGGCGATTTGGGTGCCTCGCAGGGTCTGGGTCCAAACGTACGGATCGACGAGCAAATCGGGGGTCGGTTGCGATGAATAAAGACCGTATCGAACGGGGTAAGGGACTACTTGTGTCATTTGTCAAGAAATACACTTGGAAGGCCATCACGATCGCTGTTGGTGCTCTGGTAGGGCTCGCCACGCAACGGCTCATCGAAATGCCATGGAAGCTGGTACGAGGGTCAACGCCACCGAAGGTGCTGGCGGACCGCCGTTCCCCCTGGTTAGATGCAGTGAGTTGGGCAATCGCGTCAGGTATCGGGGTGGGGGTCGCCCGACTTGTTGCGATACGGACGGCAGCGGGCGTCTGGGAGGCGACCATTCACGAACCGCCACCGGAACCCGGGCTGGCCGAATCCACCGCGGCCTCGCGAGGTTGATGAGCAACAGGTAAGTCCCGTAACACTTCCCATTCGCGGCGAGGAAGACGAACGTGGGTCCGCCTCATGAGGGGCTGTTTGCGACCAGTGCCGCCGAATGGGCAGCCTCGTCCGGACGACGCCCGAGCGTTATGGAGCACCGTCGTGCGTCAATGCGTCCGGTCACATATTCGAGCCGGGAGCAAGCAACCAGTCATCCTGAGCCCAAACGCATGTCCGTTCAACTAGCAGGTTGCCCGACAGGCAGGACCTCTGATCCAGCTTCACCCAGTTAGCATGAGGGTTCACTGATAACTGGTGGCGCCGCAGGTCGCACCCCCAGCGGCAATCTTGGAGACGTAAAAGTGGGCCGGCACCGTTGGACTGGCCGCAGAGCGGTCGATGAAAGAGCCGCTGGTCGGGACGCGGGCGATCGCGGAAACCTTTCCGGATCAGAGAACTTCGGGGCACTCTCAGGACCCCTCGGACGCGATAGGCGCCGAGACGCCTCGCTCGCTATCTGGCGCCTGTCCCGGATGTTTCCGTATGAGGGCACCACAAAGGATTGCTCCACCCAGGAAGATTCCGGACGAGATCGAGAACGCGACCGTGAATCCGTTCGTGGCCGCGATCTTCTCTGACATGGCATTGAGGCTTCCGTGATGGGCCGTCAGATAACGAGCGGTCGACTGGGCCGCGAAGGCGGACAAGAGCGCTACACCGAGTGACCCACCCACTTGTTGCATCGTGTTGACCATGGCGGATGCCACTCCTGCGTCTTTGAACTCAACGCCTTGCGTTGCGGAGTTCAACGCCGGCGGCACGACGAGACCAAATCCGAGTCCCATGATAATGAGCGACGGCAGGACGCGAAGCAGATAGCTCGACTCCGGAGTCAGCTGCGTGAGCAGCAACATGCCTATCCCTCCCATCAAAAGGCCGGCCACAATGAGCCGGCGAGACCCGAATCGTGGAAGGAGCTTTACGTTGGCGAAGGCCGAGGCGACGACAAGACCGAGCGGCAGCGGCAGGAAGGCCACTCCGGTCTTCACCGGAGAGAACCCCAGGACCTCTTGTAGGAAGTAGGTCAAGAACAGGAAGATGCCGAAGCCGGCAAGAAAGGTCAGTCCCACCGCAACATAGGCCCCACCTCGGTTCCGGTCAGCGACGATCCGAAGTGGCAGGAGGGGATGGGCAACGAATTTCTCTGTGATCACGAATGCGACCAGGAGTACGGCGCCGATCAAGAGAGGAATCCATGTGGATGTGCTGCCCCAGGAGTATGTCTGTGCCCGTGAGAATCCGAAGACGACAGCGAACAATCCAATCGACGCGAGGACCGTACCCACGAAGTCCAAGCGAGGCCGCTCCCCTCTTTGCGGGTTGATCAGAAACAACAGACCGCCGACGAGTGCGACTGCGGCAAAAATCAGGTTGACGTAGAGGCACCAACGCCACGACAGATATGACGTGAGGACCCCACCAAGTAGCAGGCCGACCGCCCCGCCACCCCCGGCTACGGCCCCAAACACGGCGAATGCCTTAGCCCGATCTTTTGGATCGCTGAATGTCGTCGACAGAATTGACAAGGCCGATGGAGCCAGGAGTGCGGCAAACACGCCCTGAAGCGCCCGTGCGCCGGCTAGTACAGCGAAGTCAGGCGCCGCGCCTCCAACCGCAGATGCCAGAGCGAAGCCGACGAGGCCCGCGAGGAATGTCCATTTGCGCCCGAAGAGATCGCCCAGCTTGCCTCCGAGAAGAAGCAAACTGCCGAAGGCCAAGGCGTACGCCGTGATGATCCACTGCCGGTCGGCGTTGGCAAAGCCCAAGTCCTGCTGCGCGCTCGGCAGGGCAATGTTGACGATCGTGGCGTCCAACACGATCATCAGCTGGGCAATACCAACCACACCCAAGACCCACCAGCGACGGGCGTGGTGAAGCTGTTCCTGGGACAGTGCAGCTACTGCCTGCTCCGATGGCGGCGAGTTCATTTCGTTTTCTCCTGGGACGCAGTCGGTGGGTTGGCGTTAATGAGTTGTACAACCCATTCTGTTTCAGATAAAATGGGTTGTCAACCCCAGAAATTCGTTAAACTTGGATGCATGGCTGAAGCAGCGATCACGACAGAGCGCACGCTCACCCCCAAGGGCGCCGCGACCCGCCTGCGCATCGTGCAAGCCGCAGCCGAGCTGCTGCACGACTCAAGCGTCGCCGAGACGACTCTCTTGGATATCCAGAAACGGGCCAATGTCAGCGGGTCCCAGCTGTACCACTACTTCCCTGACAAGGACGAGGTCGTTCATGCGGTCATCGACTACCGGATCAACACGTTTCTCGGTCGAATGGAATCGCTCGATCTGAGCACCATCGAGGGACTCTGCAACTGGCGAGACTCAGTCGTGGCCTTCGTGGGAGCGCGACACGGTCGGGGCGGGTGTCCTATCGGATCGTTTTGTAGCCAACTGGCGGAGACGGACCAACTCGGGCGCAAGGAACTCGCAACCGCGTTCGATCATTGGGAACGCGCCTTCCGTCAAGGGCTGGAGATTATGCAGTCTGAAGGACGCCTCAGTGCTGACGCTGAGCCCTCACAGCTCGCGACGGCTCTCCTCGCAGCGACGGAAGGCGGAATGGCGTTGGCGCAAGTGCGGCGCACTGCCGAGCCACTGAGGGTCGCGATTGATTCCATCTTGGACTTGATCCGTAGATACCAGGACTCTTAGCCGCGGCGGATTTCGGGACTGGTCATGATCGTGCGCGGTACGGCACATCACTAGTGCGCCGTCAGTTCTGTGCCGACTCGAAAGAACGCGCGGACGGCAGCCGGGAGGGTAAAAGTGGGGGGCGTGTCCTCCACGTAATGCGGCCGTGCCCATCGACCCTGGTGGAGTCAACTTGCGATATCAGTGGTTACGTCCGAATGGTTCCTCGTCCGGACATTTCGGCAGCAAACCAGTAGCAACTCCACGCGACCTCAGAAGGCAGCCGATAGTGCCGCTGGTGAGTGGCGCGGGCAGTTAGTCCTCTCGGCCCGGCGCGAACGGGCTGCCCCCACCTGCGGAGGTCGACTCAAAGGATGGACAAGATGGACACTGACCGTTGGAGCAGACCGCCTCATCTGACATCAGCCTCAACTTCAAGGGCCAGTGTGGGGCCGACGGGCCTCAGAGAATCAGCCCCGACCCTCTTCTGGGACTGCCGGCTCGGCAAATACAACCACGGTGTCATGACAGCCTCCGCCACTCGACCTCGCTCTATGGCTTCCTAGCCCGTGCACACCGCCTCCACGGCAGCCGTTGCAGCGAGGTGCCCAAGTCCCATCGCGTCGCCGGTGACCTCGTAGGCGAGTCCTCCGTGATAGCGGCATCAGCCATGGCTGCTCGACTTCGTGCCGCGCACGGGCAGGGCGCGAAGCGATCCGAGAAAACGCTCAGGCGCCGCATCACCGATGAGTTCGAGGTCAGGGAGACGGTCGAGTATGCAGCTCAACATCGCCTTGATCTCGACCCGGGCCAGGGCGGCGCCGAGGCAGTAGTGGGCCCCGACGCCGAAGGCGAGGTGGTCGTTCGGGGTCCGGGTGATGTCGAAACGGAACGGATCTGTGAAGTGTGCTTCGTCCTGGTTCGCGGACTCATAGAGCAATACGGCTTCGTACCCAGGCAGCAACGTCGTGCCGCTGATCTCGACGGCGTTGGTCACCGTACGTGCCATGTTCTTGATGGGGGACACGCAGCGGAGCATCTCCTCGACCGCGCCGTCGAGCAGCGAGCGATCGGCGAGGAGGCGAGCGTGTTCGCCGGGGTTGCAGAGCAGCAGTTCGACGCCACCACTGATCACATTGCGGGTGGTCTCGTCGCCGCCGAGCAGGATCAGGAGCGATTCCATGACCAGCTCGTCTTCGGTCAGGCGCTCACCATCGACTTCGGCACCGACCAGGTCGCTGATCAGGTCGTCGCGAGGCCGGGACCGGCGGTCCTCGATCGTCCGCCGAGCGTACGCGTCGAACTCGACGAATGCGGCCGCAGCCGCCTCCATGCGATCGGCGGTGCCGGCGATGGAGCCGATGAGGTCGTCCGACCACCGTAGCAGCATGTCGTGGTCGTCGCGCTCGATGCCAAGCATGTCGCCGATGACGATCATGGGTAGCGGCGCAGCGAGGTCGGCAACGATGTCAAACTCGCCGCGGCTGGCGACCACGTCGACCAGTTCGTCGCACAAGACGGCAATCGCGGGGAACATGGCCTTCACGCGCCCTGGCGTGAAGGCCTTACTTACGACCCTGCGTCGACGAATGTGGTCGGTTCCGTCCATGTCGAGCATCCACGAAATGGGCGGAATCCTCGGACGCGACCCGCCCGCGTTCGAGAACGTCGCGCTGTCACGGGACGCTGCCGACACGCCGTCCCAGGTGGCGATGGCCCAGAGGTCGTTGACCTCGTCGTGGTGGACGGGCGCCTCCCGACGCATCCAGGCATACGCCTCGGACGCGACTTCGCCGTAGAGGTATTCGGACAACAGGTCGACAGATCCCGACGGCGCCCAGGCCGCCCCTCCGTTGGTTGGTGCGGGGTCTGTCGACGGGGTGGGATGCGACGACGCGCTCACGTCGTCGACCGAGGATCGACGAGGCTGCGTGTGCTGGCGTCAGCGGCGAACTTCCCGGCACTCAAGGCGTCCGTGGAGACCGTGAGCATCGCCGGGAGCTGGCGGGGACGGGTCACGATGGACTTGATCGACGCCTACGCCTTCGGCCGGTAGAGCTGGCGCCGCCGAAACGTCCTAGAGACGCTTTGTGGCCAGTTCTCCATCAGCGACAATCCTACGGCTTGTTCCTGTCAACGGGAGCTGGATTCGGGTGTTCGACCGCGCCTGCCGATCCATCGTGCTGAACTTGTGACCGACCGACTCCGGACTGCAAACCGAACTCGACCGGCCGTCGCCACGATCCGGGCCAGGATGAATGCTTCAAACAGCCGGCCGAGTCGAGCGAGGACTCATCTACCAGCAGCTCGGGCTCATCCTCAGATACGAAAAAGAAGCTACGACTGGGCGGGAAGCCGTACATGTTCAGTCGCAGCTATGTGGTGGAGGGGGGAGGATCTGAACCTCCGACCTCGGGTTATGACCTATCCGTTCCGCCCAACTGGACTGGGTGGACTGATCGAGTTCGACCTATTTAGCTATCTACCTGGGAGAATGCGACACTAGGCCGGCTGAGGAGAACGACTGCTGACAGCAATTTCTGAATCACTGGGATTCTCGTGGGGTCCCACGGACCTTCAGACAATCCTCGAGTCACTCCTCTACGGCCCGAGTGACGACCGGGGGGCGACTCCGCCTGGTTGAGGTGCTCGACCCGCTCCTTGAGTGCCACGCTGAACGCCTCATATCCAGAGCCGCCCTTCTCAGCGCTGCCCTTGGCAAATGCGACCAGCACGCCAGAGAAGCACTCTCCGTGGTTGAGATGCGTAGACCCATCTTCGTTGGTACTGAGGATGAAATAGTGCTCCCCCTCGACGATCCCATGCAGTCCTAGCTTGCCGAGCCATCGAAGCTCCTTGTCGGGGATGGCTGCGAGTACTTCGGGCTTGAAGCTCATGCCATGGCCGTCATCGCCGGACATATGTACGGTGAGCCTGCTGCCAACTTCCAGAGCCCCTTCGATTCGCATGGTAGGGCACCACTCGTCGTAGCTGGAGAAGTCGGTCAGGACATCCCACACATCATCGCGGCTGGCGAGGATGTCGACATTGGTATCAATTGTGACGTTAGGCATTGCCAACCCTCGAGACAAATGGGATCACGATGGCGGCAAGTTCCTTTGGACACTCGACGTGTGGATAGTGTCCAGCGCCCTCAATGACGCTGAGCGTCCCCACACCCTGCCCGGGCCACTGCGGGCAAGTCCGGTCCACAGGCCCTCTTAGCGATGTTGGTTGAGTGGCGCGATTGGGCCAAGGCGCATCCTGGCCGATATGCGGCGACGTTACGCGCCCCAACCAGGATGAAGTCGAGGATTCGGACGCGAGTAACGCGATTCTCGACATCGTCTATTCAGCTCTGGGTAGTTACCGACTCGAGGGCGATGATGCAGTCAACGCTGTGCGCCTACTCCGCGCACACTTTCGTGACTTCGTGAGCCTTGAAAAAGCGGAAGGCTTCAAATTTCCGAACGATATCGGCCACAGTTTTGATCTTCTCATCGGAGCCCTTGACCAGATGCTGCAAAACTGGCCCCCCAGTTTGGTCGACCCTATGCGCTGAACTCCTCCTCAAGCACGTGCGTCAAGGTCACCGTCCGCCCTCAGAAAGATCGGTACAACGTCAAGGCTCTGTTCATCAGCGGCCGTGTGACGATTAACTCGCACTCGTCAAGAGGTGGTCGACCCCGACGTTGGCAAGGTGTTTGATTTCTTCCATGACGCTCACGGCAGTTCTCCGAGGTGCTCTTCGTCCACAGAATGTCCACCCAGGCTGACCGAATTCAACCTTGTAGTAGAGCGGTCTGCCACGGGCTTTGTCTGTTTGTTGCCCCGCAACAGTCGGTCTGCGTGTGTCGTTGCTCGGAGGTTGCGTCGTGCCGCTTTGAGCTCCACGCTGTCCGACCCCGCACCTCCGAAACGGACCCACTTGTAGCCTAGGTGGCCTCGCATTGCTTGAGGAGTTCGGCGACGACTTCCGGCTGGTCGTGCTGTGGCCAGTGCGCGGCGTCTTGAACCACATGAACCGCGACGTCCGTGAATAGCTCTGCGATCTCGGCTCCAAGGGTCGGGGTCAAGTAACGATCGTTCTCGCC
The DNA here is from genome assembly GCA_963850185.1 of uncultured Acidimicrobiaceae bacterium. Lineage (GTDB taxonomy): Bacteria > Actinomycetota > Acidimicrobiia > Acidimicrobiales > RAAP-2 > Bog-473. The sequence continues at coordinate 37,492 of CAWKKE010000014.1, read as the reverse complement.
AAAGATGATCGAAACCGGGACCTTGAGGCGTTGTAGCGCTCTGCTTTCGCTAAGAGCATCTTGACTATCCAAAGCGTCGAACAGCTCAGCCGTCCAAGCGCGGATGGCGACGATGGCATCCGGCTGATCGGTGTCGCCAAAGAATTGCGGCAGGATCGACCGCACGGCAATGCCGTCGGGATCGAGGGCATCCATGTCCCACTGGACGGCGGTGTACTGCAGCAGCCAGAGACGCTGCGCGTCGTCGTTGATCATGGCGTCGGCCAGCGCGGCGAAGGCCGGGTCGGCAAGCAGCCGGATCATCTCGGGAAGCTTGAGTGAAGGTTGGTGCCCAGAGATGGTGTTGAGGAGGACAAGGTGGGCTACCCGCCCGGGCTGCGCGACGGCGAACGCGACGGCGTCGGGACCGGACGCGTCGTGGCCAACGAGTACGGCGCGGTCGATACCCAGACCATCAAGCACTGCCTTCAGTTCGGAACCGTGGTCGTCTGAGGACGATTCGACCGTGTCGGTTCGGTCGGAGCGCCCGTACCCGAGCCAGTCGAAGGTCACGACCCGCCTTGGGGACAGAAGCGGTGCAACCTTGTCGTAGGCGCGGTGATCGTCGGGAAAACCGTGCATCAGGACGATCGCCGGTTCCTCGCCCGCATGGTCGAGAACGTAGAGGGATTCCTCTCCGTAGTGCACAAAGTGCTCACTGATCTCGGTGTCGATCTTGTTCATAACAATCTCCTTTCATGGACCCTCTCAAGAGCCGCGTCGTCTCTCAAGGCCGGCTCACGGCCTGTTGCGACCGGGCGGACTCAGCCGCTTGCAACGAGATCTCACGATCCCCCATCGCTCCATCCGAAGGCAGGTGGGACGATTGCGGCCTCGCTGGCAAGAGGAGGGCGGCCATCACGGCCCCTGCGAGCGTGACCCCTCCCGCGACCAGGCAGCCACCGCTCAAGCTGTAAAGGAACGCATTTGTGGCGGTGTGAGCGAGACCCTCCGACGCCTGGTTGAGGCCGAGCTTCGAGAGCTCGTGTGAGGCGATGATCGCTCCGCCGACGGAGCCCTTCGCCGCAGTGACGGCCCGGGCGGGCACGGCTGGCGCGAGGGTGACTGCAAGCCGATTCGAATAAAGCGATGCCGCGACGCTGCCGATGACGGCTACGCCGAGCGTGCCACCGAAGAGCCGGGTCGCGTCGTTCATCGCCGAGCCCACGCCCGACTTGGCCCTGGGAACTGCCCCCATAATCGCCTCGGTGGCCGGCGCGCTGGTAAGGCCCATACCGGTGCCGAGGAAGAGCATCTGGAGAACGATGGTCGAGTACGAGGTCGACGCTGAGACCGTCGCCGTCCATAACAAACCCGCCGCGAACGAGACAAGACCTGCTGTGACGACGACCTTGTTGCCAATGCGCACCGCCAGCTTCGTGCCAACGACCGAGGCGACGGCCACGGACCCCGCGACCGGCAGGAGCCGCACTCCGGTTCCCAGGGGGCTGAATGTCTTGATGAACTGGAAGTACTGAGTGACCAAGAAGATGAAACCCTGCAAGGCGAAGAAAGAGACGGCCACCGATCCGCTGGCGGCGGTGAAGCGTGGATTACGGAACAACGCCACGTCTAGCATCGGGTGGTCACTTCTACTCTCGTGGACGATGAAGAGGAAGAACAGCGCAATGCCTCCGCTGATGGTCGCCAAGGCCGCCATGGAGTCCCAACCCCAATCGGGCGCCTCGATGACACCTAAGATGAGAGTCGCCATGGCGGCGCTCGACAGCACCAGGCCGGACCAGTCGATACGTGGCGTCCACGGGTCCCGCGAGGTCGGGACCGCTATGGCGACGAGGGCCGCGACCGCCACGGCGACGATGGCCATGAAGGCAAAGATGCTTCCCCACCAGTAGCGCTCGAGCAACCAGCCGCCGACGATTGGGCCGGTCGCGATCCCGACTCCAGTGGTTGCTCCCCAAAGGCCGATGGCTTTGGCGCGTGCGCCCCGTTCGGTAAAGACGTTCACGAGGAGCGAGAGCGTGGAGGGGAACATGAGCGCAGCTCCGAGTCCCATGATTGCCCGAGCGGCGATGAGCTCTGGCGTGGTGCTGACGAGCGCGCCGGCCAGGCTCCCCGAGGCGAAGACCGCTAGGCCAATAAGTAGTGTGCCCTTTCGGCCCTGGCGATCGCTCAAGCTGCCCGCGGCAAGCACCAAAGCGGCAAAGACGAGACTGTAAGCGTCGACGACCCATTGCAGCTGCGTTGTCGAGGCGCCCAGGGTCCGCACCAAAGTTGGCAGGGCGACGTTCACGATGGTGACGTCCACGCTGATGATAAAAGCAGCGAGACACAGAGCCAAGACGATGGCCCGCCGGCTCCGGGCCGACTGCATATCCATAGACGTCTTCATGATGCGCTCCTTAATCTCCGCGAGATCGTTGCGTTGTAAACGGTTGTGGGACTCGCACTCATGGCTTCATTTCTTCTTCTGTCCAGGATTGACCGACAAACCGGAGCTTCTGTTGCCAGGAGTCCTTTGTATCACGGAGCTTGAGAAAGTCAAGCTATTGCTGTTGATTCTCAAGTTGACGTCTGGCATACTGCGAGCATGAAGTCGTATAACCACTACTGCGCGGTGGCCAAGGCACTCGACGCTGTGGGTGATCGTTGGACCCTGCTCATCATCAGAGAACTCGTGGGCCAAGGTCCATGCCGCTACACCGACCTGATGAGTGGGTTACCGGGAATTGCGACCAACCTCCTGGCCGACCGCTTGGCCTCTTTAGAGGAGTCCGGCATTGTTTGGCGTGAGTCGGTTCCTCCACCCGTCGCTGCCACGCTGTACCACCTGACCGATGCCGGGGCAGACCTCGAGCCGGTACTCGACGCGCTCGGGATATGGGGTGCTCGTTTCATGTCTGAAAAAGACAAAACGGATCAATTCCGCAGTCACTGGTTCAAGCGTCCTGTCTCGATGTTCCTAAAGGACCGCGCCTCAGGCGGGCCTCCTGTCTCCGTACAGCTCAGTCCGGAGAACTACCCGGCCGTCATCGAGGCCTCGCGAGACGGAATCCGAACGCGAGCTGGCAGAGTCGAATCCCCTGACCTCGAACTTGCTGGCCCCCCACATCTCATTTTGGGAATCCTCTCGGGTCGTTTGAACACCAAAGAAGCGAAGGCTGCGGGTCTGACGCTGAGAGGAAAGGTCGCTGTGTTGACTCGGTTGCGCCGAGACTACGCAGGCCCATCTGTCGCCAAAGCTGTCTGTCCTCAGTGACCCGCGACGACTGATGGGTCAACAGAAACGACCACCATCACGTCGAACCAGCCCAACTCCTCGGTGACGATCACCAAGCACTACAAGACGGTCACAAGTACCGACTCAGGTACGACAGAGGGCGGCGGCAGCGCGAGCATTAACTTCAATGTCTCCAGGGCCACTGACGGATTCACCGTCGTTGATGCGAGCGACGGGGTGGCGAGCTGCAGCAGCAGCTTCACAACGGCATAGGCGAAGGCACGGCTCACTGAAGGAATGATCGCAAGAGTCTTCTGCGAGGGCTGCTGCCGAGGCGAATCCGTCGTGTCATGCACCCAGCTAGAAGTATTGCGGGCTCGATCAGGCGCCGGGCCCACCCCGAAACCGATTGCAAACTTCATTACGGGCGACACCCACTCGGCACGGCGACCACGCGGCGTCGGTCGAGCGGCACGTCGTAGGCAGACCCGATGTGGGGAACCCGGTAGCGACGCTGAGCTGGATTCTCTTCAACCCATCGATGCCGTGCCGCAGGGACCACCAGTTGGGACAAAACGGAACTTGGTTGGAGTTGGTGACGACCCCGCACCTGGATACTCAGCTCATCCAGGGCGGCGTCCCGCGTGACCCTGTCTCGCCGGGAACGGAGGCGACCGCATCTCCTCGACCGCAGACGATTATCTCGGCGTCGGCGTGAGCGGTGATCTGTCGCTCTACGCCAGCCGCCAGCACGATGGCATCACCGCCCTTGAGCTGGGCGCTCTCAGCCTCGACGGTGACGCTGATCACACCGTCGACTACATGCCAGACCTGCTCTCTATCGATCAGGTGGCGCGGACCTTGTTGGCCAGCACGCATGTCTACTTTCCAAACGCTGAGATTGGTGGTCGGACCCTGCGTCGGCGAGGCGATCGTCGTCATCGCCGCATTCGGCGTTTCGGTGCGGCGCATGGCTTCGGAGCGAGTGGGAGTGGCGGTCATGATGAAGCCTCCTAACTAGTCAATGTGGTTGTCTAGATAGTATCTCGGGTTGTCGATAGGCGCCAGGTGGGGCAGGATCGCGACATGTCCGAGCGGTCCGGCTACGAGCTGCCGTTTCTCCTAATTGGCGCGTTCAGAGCGCTCATCGACGAGCTGCACTCGGAGCTCGCCCGGCGAGGACACAAGCTGGCGAGACCGGTCCACGGATTTGCCCTCCAAGCGATGGGAACTGACTGCGTCACGGTTAGTGAGCTCGGGCGCCGGCTCGGGGTAAGCAAGCAGGCCGCAGGCAAGACCGCCAGAAGCCTCGAGGACGCGGGCTACGTGAGCAGATCGCGCCACCCAAGCGATGCACGAGCATGGGAACTCACCCGGACCCGACGCGGCACCGAGATGTTGGTGCTGAGCGCTGAGATCTTCGATCAGCTCAGAAGGCATTGGGAGGACCAGCTCGGCACAGATCGGTTGGACACACTCGAGACCGACCTTGCCACCGTGGGCCGATCTACCGAGTCCTTCACCGATCTGCCGGGCTGGCTCGTGTAGGGGCATCGACGGCCGAGCCAGCCAGATAGCAGTCAAATTGTAGAAGTCGGCATTCCACTATCCGGCGTACCGGGGCAGGGACTACCACTCAATCTCTGGTCCAACCTTGCGTGGAACTTCGCTTGGCGGAGCCTCCGTGAATGCTGAACCGTTCCACCATCGGTAGTTGCCGAGCGGATCCATTCGCCAGCCTGGTTCCTCGGGGTTTCTACGTGCCGCTGGTCGGAAGTGACGATAGATAGCAGTAGCCGCACCCCCGACAGCTCCGATGGCGATAAGGCCAACGGTATGTCTCACCCCCGTCAGGACCACCAGGACGGAATAGAGCGCAACCGAGAGTAGGAGCGAGACAACAAGGCGAATCCAGGTACGGGACACGTACCGTGATGGGTCAGTGTGCTGAACAAAGGCTCTCGACCGCTCCGAAAAGGTCCGCCTCTCCATGCCCTAAGACATACCCGTTTCTGGCAGCGACACTCCCGACGGTGCGAGAGGAGCATTTCACGGGCATTTTGGACCTTCTCGTCACTGGCCCACCGGCCGACAGCCGGTTCCTACGGGGCGTGCGCTTCAAACTTCGTTGCGAAGTGGCGTCCAGCGTCGGCCACAAAGCCATCGCCCAACGGGTCGGATTGATCAGACCCATACGTTACGAACAGCTCTTCAAAGCCGCCCGGGCTGAAGACGACCAACATAGTGACTTCGGAGTCAGAACTATTGCAGTAGCCGTGCAGTGTCCCGGCGGTGACCCGCACAACGTCGTCTGGGCGAAGCGTGAAGACGTCATCTCCGAGGAGGAAGTCGATCGAGCCGTGACGAACGACGAAGACCTCTTCGATCGCAGCGTGTTGATGCGGGCCAAATCTCATGACTCCCTCCTCTGACGATTTCAGCCGAGGAGCGACGTTGAATTCCATGATCGAATAGGCGCCGCCTGTATCTGCGCCCGAAATAATGATTCGCCCATTGTCAGGGGCGTCCTCGAAAGTCCGCCCATCGTCGGCTCGAATGACCGGATCGTCAGTCATAAGATCGAACCCTAACCGTGGTCCTGCAACCCGCTGGAGGAACTGGAAGGAAGGAAACCCTACAGCCAGAGGCTCCAGGGCGATGGCCCAGTCCCAGCGCACTGGGGCACCCTGGGACTCAGTTGGCGATGGTGATCGAGATGCCTTGGCTGGTGCCGCTGACTTTCACAGTGTAGGAGGCCACGCTCTGGAGCGTGTAGGTACCGTTGGAGATGGTCGTCGTATTCCATTGAGCCAGCCACCCATAGACGGTCGGCGTAGCCGTGGCGACGACTTGGTCGCTCAGGCCTCCACCACTCACCTCGTAGGTCAAGCTCGTCACGCCGGCTGAAACACTGGCGTCCAAGAGCGCCGTTGTCCCCGATTGGGTGGCCCCGATCGAGGGGATGACCACTGAGGTCGTGGGCGGCGGGTTGTTCACCGTGACGGTGATCGGCGAACTTGATGTGGTTTCAGCAAGGTTGTCAGTGGCCACACTCTGGAGCGTGTAGGCCATTGGGAACGCTCGTCGAGTTCCAACTCGCCAGCCACTCGTAGAGGGCGAGCCAACCATGAGGATCAGGGCGTCAGAGGAGCGTCAGCCTCCGCGCGCTGGGACGCTCTCCCAGCAGACGAACGTGGCCGATACAGCCGTGAGGAACGCTGTTCCACGAGCGCCCCGGCGCACCGCCTTTGGAGCGCCGAAAGCACTTCGGCCACGACGCGCTGCCATGGTGCATCATTTGGAAATGACTACCCGCTCCTATCTGGCCAGTGGAGCCGCCCTGGCACTCGCTCTGGTCCTCGCAGCGCCGGGCACAGCTGACGCCTCGACGAAGAAGCCCAAGCACAAGGCCGTTGCCTCATCGTTCACCGTCTCGGGTCAGGTCACGGGCACGCTCAGTTTCAACAAAGAGCAAAGTTGCCAGTCGGACAACTCAACGGTGGCCGGGGGTCTGTACACGGTCCGTGTGTACCTGACCGACCACAACGTCCAGCCAACGAAGGCCACGTGGGCGCTCATCCTCTCGGCGAAGGTGGGCCGGACGCCATACCCGGCCGCCTATCCCGATGAGCTGTCCCTTCTCGCCGTCTCTCCAGCCAGAGCGCCGCTGGATACGTGGAGCGCGGGCGGATCGAGCACTCCGAGCGGATCAGGCTCCCTCACACTTGCCCCGAAAGCGAAGGGGGGCAGCTTGACCAACATGGTGCTCTCTCCGAGCCAAGCTGATCCGGGCTCAGCCTCCGCAACGGTGACCATCACGGGTAAGTGGTCCTGCTGACTTAGGCCAAAGCGCTTCCCACCTGCTTTTTCGCCCATTGGGGCTACGAGAACGATCCCATCGCCACGCCCCGTCCCGGCGTACTGGAGCACCCTAAGAGTCAGCCCGCGGGTCCGTAAGCGCATCGTGTGGATGCACGTGCATCATCCAAGAGCCGTGAGCCGACCTCGGGATGGTTGGGAACGAACCCGGCTTGGGCTCATCTGCCGATGGCAAGGGCGAGAAGGGTATTGACGGCAGTCTCGAACGGAAGTGGACTCTGCTGTACCTGGGCGAGTAGCAGTCCCCCTTGGAGCGTGGCGAGCAGAGTGGTAGCGAGGTCGTCCGGGTCGACGTCCGACGGGAGTTTCCCGTCGGCATGAAGGGATCTCAGCCCATCGCCGATGGCGGCTGCCCACTGATCGAACCCGGCCGCGATGAGCGCTCGGGCCTCGGGGTCACTCTCGGCAAGTTGACCAACGAGCGAGCCAAGTTGGCAGCCCCCCTTTGCTTTGGTGCGCCTCGCTGCGGTGATCACCATGTTCCGCCAGGCTTCGACTCCGTCCGCTTTGCTGAGCGCCTGCCGATTGCGATCGACGATGGTCTCGGCCTGGTAGTCGATGACCGCCTGCACGAGATCGTTCTTGTCGGGAAAGTAGTGGTACATCTGAGAGCCGCTGACTTCCGCCGCCACCTTGACGTCTTCCAAGGTGGTGCCCACGACTCCGCGCTCATGGATCAGGGCGGCGGCCTCCTCCACTATTCGTGCCCGGGTGCGGGCTCCCCTGGGGGTGAGCCGCGGCCGGTCACTCGTCTCGTCGACCATCCTCCAATGTTAGCAGGAACTGAGTTTGACAACTCAGTTCCTAACTGTCAAAGTGAGTTGTAGCGCCCAGTTGGAACGAGAGGATAAAGCAACGTATGACTGATCTAAAAGGCAAGACAGCTCTGGTCACGGGCTCGACGAGCGGGATCGGCAAGGCGACGGCCATCGCCTTGGCGACTCGCGGCGCTCATGTACTGGTAGTGGGCCGCGACGAACAACGAGCCAAAGACGTGGTCGCCGAGATCGAAGACGGCGGCGGCGGCGCGAGGTTCCGGCTCGCCACGTTGAGTGACCTCGAATCGGCCCAGGACCTGGTCGAGTGGGCCACTAAGGCAGGCGACGGGCACGTCGACATCCTCATCAACAACGCTGGCGTCGCCTTGCTCGGGCCAAGCATGGCGGCCACCGAGGCAGAGTTCGACGAGACCTTTGCACTGAACGTCAAAGTTCCGTTCTTCCTCGTCGCGTCACTGGCGCCAGCCATGGCCGAGCGCGGATGGGGTTCGATCGTCAATGTCTCCACGATGGTCGCGAGCTTTGGACAGGCTGGCATGGCTCTCTATGGCGCCAGCCGAGCGGCCCTCGAACTCTTGACGAAGGCCTGGGCGGCCGAATACGGCCCGAGCGGCGTTCGGATAAACGCCGTTGCCCCCGGGCCGACGCGCACCCGCATGATGGAAACAGTCCCCGACGAGATGGTGAATCAGCTCGCAGCACTCGCACCAGCAGGCCGCGTCGCTGAGCCCGAGGAACTTGCTGCGGCGATCGCCTTCCTGGCCAGTGATGATGCCAGCTTCGTCCACGGCGTCACTCTTGCGGTCGATGGAGGCCGAGTCGCGACGTAACGCCTGTCGGCGGTGACGTTTATAAGAGCGAAGAACGAGAACGCAGATCACAACTAACAACTGAGGAGTATCCACATGAGCGGTTACGTAATTGTCGAATTCACAGTGAAGGACCCGGATGTCTATCGTGAGAAATACGCCGGTAACGCTGGAAAGTCCGCAAAAGAGCACGGAGGCGAGGTTGTCGCCGCCAGTAACTGGGAGATCCTGCATGGCGATCCCGTGGCCACCTCAGGGGCGATCGTGCGTTTTCCGGACCATGAGACGGCCCTCAGTTGGTACAACTCGCCTGAATATCAGCAGCTGATCGAAGTCCGAAGTGTCGCGATGGATGCCCGCTTCAGCTTGCTTGACGGTCTCCCTACGTCCACAGAAGGTGAGAGGGCACCAGAGTGAGCACACTCTCAGGAAAGACGGTGCTCATCACGGGCGCCAATGTCGGGATCGGCAAGGAGGTGGCCCGGCAACTGGCCTTACGTCCCGAGATGGCGCGCATCTACCTAGCGTGCCGGAACCAAGATAGAGCCATTACGGCGAAGGCCGAACTCGAAGCAGCGACCGGCCGGCGCATCTTCGACATCATTCTCATGGACGTCGCCGATCTGGGTTCGGTGCGCGCTGGCCTTGCGGCCATCAAAGGATCCGTCGACGCGCTGGTCATGAACGCTGGTGTCATTGGCCCGCAGACGTTCGGCTTGACCGCTGACGGGGTCACCACCGTGTTCGCGACGAACGTCCTTGGCCACGTCGTCCTCCTCGAAGGGCTCCTGGCCGAGGATCGGCTTGGGGACGTTGCGGTCTTGGCCGGAAGTGAAGCAGTCAGGGGGGTCCCGAAGTTGCGGATGAAAGGGCCATCGTGGGTCTCGCACTCAGCCGACGAGTTCGCCACTGTCATCGACGGCAGCTACTTCGCCGGCAAAAAAGCTGACTTCAACCTAGCTTTCGGGCAGGCCAAGTACATCGGCGCCCTATGGATGGCCTACCTGGCCCGCCAACACCCCGACCGCCGCTTCATCACCGTGAGCCCCGGCAACACCACCGGCACCCAAGCAGCCAGTGACCTCCCATTGCCGATGCGTATAGCGGCCAAATACGTCATGCCCACCCTGGGTCTCTCCCACAAACTTGACGTGGGTGCGAAGCGACTGGTCGACGGCGTCACCGACCCGACGCTGTCGAGCGGTGTGTTTTACGCCAGCGCGGCCAACACGCTTAAAGGTCCCATGGTAAACCAAGCAGACTTCCTCCCCGACCTGGCCAACCCGTCGTTTCAGGAACACGCCAGCGAGGCCATCCACCGCTTCATCAACAATCGTCGTTCTGAGTCTCGCCGATTGGAGTCCGATCGCTAAGCGGATCTCTCGCCTTCGTCATCCACAACGCTGAGCTCAGCGAGACGAGCGTGGGCCAAGAGCGAGTTTCGTCGTCGCATGGACTACCCGGACACTCGTCTTCCGGCGACCTCGGAGACCAAGACGGATGTCCCCAAGGTGCCTGCTTGAGACTGGTGGCAGGGTCGACGATCGAGGATTGAGCAGTCTGGCTCCCGCCGGCGGACTTTTGGCAATCCGAATTGGCAATCCAATGGGCGCCACTGGCGAAACCCTGCTTGAGGCCCGGGACAAACGACCAGTTCAGGGGGACCCGATCGAACCCGAAAGAAGGGCTGGACGAATCGGATGGGCCTCCGGAGCCAGCGGTATGGCTTCAGCTATTTGTCGGGCGGTCGGCGTCTTCAAAGATTCGTCCGAGCGTTGCAGCAGCTTCTTGATCAGTCTCTGGAACGAAATGCGAATACACATTCAGGGCCGTGCTTGGATTTCTATGACCCAGTCTTCCCGCGACGGTGCGGATGTCGACCCCAGCGGCGAGGAGACGCGTCGCTACGTAGTGCCTCAGATCGTGAAGACGGACGTCCTTGACGCCAACCTGCTGACAGACCCTCCGAACCGCTCGCGACGTCGAATCGGGATGCCACGGTGAGGAGCAGTCGACCGAATGACTGAAGACAAAGCTCTGGCGGGTGATAGCGCCCGCGGCCGCCTGAGCCCGCTCGATCATGAGCGCCTCGTGGGCCTTCAGCGTCGCAACGGTGCCCGCATCGAGTGAGATCCGCCGACTCTGGTGCGTCTTTGTACCTTGTTCGATGAGGTCTTGGCCGACACGCACGATGCCCCGCTCGATCGACAACCTTCCCCGGTCCAGATCGACGTCGCTCCAGCGCAGAGTGAGAAGCTCGCCCATCCGAGCTCCAGACGATGCGGCCAGCATGATGAAGGTCGCCAGCTCGGGGTCGGACTCTTGCGCGAAATGGAAGACCCTCACCACCTGATCAGGATCCGGGGGCTTCAGCTTCTTCAAGGGCTCCCGGGGAGGAGAGGCATCGATGGCCGGATTGTGCGTGATCCAGCCCCAACGCACTCCTTGAGACAGAGCTCGCCGGATGATGCCGTGCACCCGGCGGATGGTGGCAGGAGCGTAGGGCCCACGCGACCGTCCGACCTCGAGGAGCTGACGATAGAAGCGATCGAGATCGGAGGGGGTGAGCGTGGCAACCTGTAGGGGTCCGAGGAGGGGAACGATTGGGTCCTCGATGTACATCCGAGTCGTTTCGACCGTCTTCGGAGAGAAGCTCGGCGTGGCCAAGTCGAGTCACTCCCGACAGAGCTCGGCCACCGTTCCCTTCCCGACCGACGTGACCGGTCGGCGGTCGACCTCCGCCACCATGGCAGCCAACACTTTGGACGCCCCGCGCTTGTTGCCGCGCACTGTTCGCTCGACCGAGATCTTGCGGCCGGTCCTTGGGTCACGGCCGGCGTAGACCCTCAAGTTCCACGAGTTCTCACCTCGTTGGCGCATCGAGCCCGGCATGTCTGCTGCCTCCACCTTGTCCAGCTGTTCTGCCCAGCTGGACCTGAGTAGTTGGGCAAAAGGATGGGCAACGGAACGCTATCGCTGTGGTTCACGAGGCAGATATAGCTTCTGAACTGGTCTTTCTTTGCAGCCCCAACGGGATTCGAACCCGTGTCGCCACCTTGAGAGGGTGGTGTCCTAGGCCTCTAGACGATGGGGCCGGGCGGTGGTCTCCATGACACGTAGGAGGCCGCCGGTGCTCGGGGGGAAGGACTCGAACCCTCAATAACTGGACCAGAACCAGTCGTGTTGCCGATTACACCACCCCCGAATGGGTGGGCGTTTAGATTACCCGAGCAGCCCATGGCGGGAGTTCGCCCTGCTGAAGGGCCCGGGGGCGCCGTCCCTCGGGAGGGGCTCGGTGGAAAGATGCGTCGCCTCGGGGTGTCCCGGGAGTCGACCGGGTTCGGAGGTCCTCGGCATGCGTGGGTGGTCGCGAGCGGGAGTCGCCCTGGCAGGGGCGGTCGGCGCTGCCGTCTTCGCCCTCCCGGCGCCGGCCGGCGCCGCCGGCCTCGTCGTCAAGGTCACCCCCGACCAGGGGCTCGTGCCCGGCCAGACGGTGACCGTCAGCGGCCACGGCCTCCCGAAGTCCCCCAAGGGCAGCCCCCGGACCTGGTTCGTCACCGAGTGCACCGCCGCCGTCCGGGGTCGGATGAACCCCACCACCGACACCCCGCATTGCGACATCTCGAATGCCCGTGCCCTCCGGGTCAGTCCCAGCGGCTCGTTCAGCTCCCGCTACCGCCTCACGACGGGCATCACCGGCGACGGCTACTGCGGAACGGACGGCCACAACACTTGCGTCATCGGCGTCGGGGACGTCCAGGGTCAGGGCACCGTCGTCCGCATCACCTTCAAGGCGGCGCCGGTCTCGCCGCCGCCCACCACGACGACCACGACCGGCTGATCGCCATCAGTCGTTCAGGCGTCGTGCAGCCACTCCAGGTGGTTGTACCCGATGATCCTTCCCATCCCGACGCCGAGCGCCTCCTTCAGGAAGTAGGGCAAGGTCGACCAGCCCCTGATGGGCGAGGTCTGGGTCGGCGTGGGCGACGGCGTGAGCGACAGATCCGTCGCGATGGCCATGGAGCGGTCCTCGTGGAAGGGGTCGGTGGTGACCAGGATCACCTTCGCATCGTGGGCGAGGAGCGCCGGCTGCGCGTCGGCGATGTTCTCGTAGCTGTCGTTCCCGCCCGCCTCCAGGATCGCCGAGCGCGGGACGCCCTTCATCTGCTCGAGATACGTGGCGCCCGACTCCGCCTCGGTGCACTTGTCACCGGGCTGTTTGCCGCCCGTGAGCATGATCAGCTTGGCGTAGCCCTGGTGGTAGAGGATCGCCGCCTGGTCGAGGCGCGCCGCCAGATCCAACGTGGGGACGCAGTCGTCCTGCGCCGCCCCCATGACGAGGATGGCGCCCGCCGGGTGGGGGTCGTACTGGCGTGAGGTCAGCCACACCTGCACCAGGGTGACGCCGAAGTAGAGGACGATCACCGTCACGACGAGGATCGCGAAGCGCAGCGCCCAACGGAGCGGTGCGAGGAGCATCAGGGGGCAGGCGTCACGCGGTCGAGCGCGGCCGCCAAGCGGCGGCAGGTCTCGCTGCGGCCGAGCACCGCCAGCGAGTCGAACAGCGGCAAGCCGCGGGTGCGGCCCATGACGGCCACTCGGATCGGCGCCTGCGCCTTGCCCAGCTTGCGTCCCACCGCCTCGGCGATGGCCAGCGTGACCTCGTGCAGCGCGTCCTTGTCCCACGACGGCAACGCCTCGTAGGCGGCCAGCGCGTCGGCCAGAATCCGCGGCGCGCCCTCGTCGCCGGCGATCGCCTTCTGCCAGCTGTCGGGGTCGTCCGGCGCGTCCTCCAGGAAGAGGAAGTCGACCAGCTCGGGCACCTCGCCCAGCACCGTCACCCGCTCCTGGGTCACCGCGGCCAGCGCGGCGAAGACCCCGGCGTCGAAGCGCTCCGGCGCCCAGGCGGGCGGCGACACGACGGGCGCCCCGGTGTCGGGGTCGGTCCAGCCCCCCGGCGCCCACTCCCCCGGCACGGGGTCGACCCACGGGCGGGTCGCCGTGATGAAGTCGTCCACGGGCAGGTCGCGGATGTACACGCCGTTCATGTGCGAGAGCTTCTTGATGTCGAAGAAGGCCGGTGACCGCTGCACGTCCTCCAGCCGGAAGCGCTCCAGGATCACGTCGAGGGGCACGATCTCCTCGTCGCCCGGGCTCCAGCCGAGCAGCGCCAGGTAGTTGCGGAACGCCGCCGGCAGGTACCCCTGCTCGCGGTACATCTCCACCGCCACGGGGTCGCGGCGCTTGGAGAGCTTCTTCCCCTGCTCGTTCACCAGCAGCGGCAGGTGGGCGTAGGCGGGCAGGGCGAGGTCGACGCCCTCGGCGCGGTTGAGCGCGGCCCAGAGCATGATCTGGCGCGGCGTCGTCGGCAGCTGGTCCTCGCCCCGGATCACGTGGGAGATCGCCATCGTCCGGTCGTCGACCGCGTTGGCCAGCACGAACAGCGGCTGGCCGTTGCCCTTCACGCAGATGAAGTCCTCGAGCGCCCGCTGCGGGAACTCCACGTCGCCCCGCACGATGTCGTGGACCTCCACCACGCCCTCGTCGGGCGTGCGAAAGCGCAGGGCCCGCCCCTCGCCCCGGGGCAGCCCGAGGTCGCGGCAGTACCCGTCGTAGCCCGGCGTCGGATCGCCCGCCGCCGCCCGCTGCCGCGTCCGCTCGTCGATCTGCTCCCGTGTGCAGTCGCAGGCGTACAGCGCGCCGCTCTCCCACAGCGCCTCGATCGCCGCCGCGTGCACTTCCGCCTGGGCCGACTGGAAGAAGGGGCCCTCGTCGGGCGCCATGCCGAGCCAGTCGAGGGCGGTGATGATCCCGTCGGTCCACTCGGGCCGGTTGCGTGCCGCGTCGGTGTCCTCAATGCGCAGAATGAACGTGCCCCCGTGCTGGCGCACGAAGAGCCAGTTGAACAGCGCGGCCCGCGCGCTGCCCACGTGGAAGTAGCCGGTCGGCGACGGGGCGAAGCGCGCCCGGGGCGGGGTCGGTGCAGGTGCGGTCATGCGCTGAGCCGGCGCACCCCGGGCGCCGGCGGGATGCACGGGAAGGAGCTCGGTCGTCAGTCGTCCTCTATGGAGATGGCGCCCGTCGGGCAACCGTTGACCGCCTCGCGCAGGCGCTCGCGGAACTCCTCGGGCGGGTTCTCGTTGAGCACGTACAGGTAGCCGTCGTCCCGCACCTCGAAGACCTCGGGCAGGATCCCCATGCAGACGGCGTTGCTGGCACACTCGTCGAAATCCACGACGACCTTCACGGAGACCTCCTGGTCAGGGCTGGCTTGGCTCCGCCGAGCATATCGGCAGAGCCTCTCGCCTCAGGGCTTGTCGGCGCTGACGACCCACATGGCGAAGAACTGTGACCCACCACCGTAGGCCTGGCCGAGCGCCCGGCGGGCGTCGGCCACCTGGTGCTCGCCCGCCATGCCGCGCACCTGCAGGGCGGTCTCCAGGAAGCGGAGCATCCCCGACGCGCCGATCGGGTTGGACGACAGCACGCCGCCCGAGCAGTTCCACGGGATGTCCCCGCCCTCGATCATGGACGTTGCACCCGCCTGGGTGAGCTTCCAGCCCTCGCCCTCGGGGCAGAAGCCGAGGTTCTCCAGCCACATCGGCTCGTACCAGCTGAAGGGCACGTAGACCTCGGCCATGTCGAAGTCCGCCCGCGGGTTGGTGATGCCGGCCTGGCGGTAGAGGTCGGCCGCGCAGTCACGGCCCGCCTGCGGGTTGACCTGGTCCCGGCCGGCGAACATCGTCGGCTCCGAGCGCATGGCCATGCCGTGGATCCAGGCGGGCGGCCGCCCGGTCGACGCCGTCGCCGCCCCGGCGGCCTTCTCCGACCCGATGACCATGGCGGCCGCGCCGTCCGAGGACGGGCACGACTCCAGGTAGTGCAGCGGGTCCCACAGCATGATCGACTCCTCCACCATCTGCATGGAGATGTCGGGCAGGTGGAGGTGCGCGTAGGGGTTCTTCAGCGCGTGCAGCCGGTCCTTGACCGCCACCATCATCCCGATGTCGCGCGGCGCGCCGGAGCGGTACATGTAGGCCCGGATGATGGGGGCGAAGTAGCCGCCGGCGCCGGCCAGCAGCGGTGCGGAGAAGGGCTGAGGGACCGACAGGGCCCACATGGCATCGGAGTCGCTCTGCTTCTCGAAGGCCACGGTGAGGACGCGGTCGTGGATCCCCGACGCCACGAGGTGCGACGCCACGATGGCCGTCGACCCGCCGACCGAGCCGGCCGTGTGGACCCGGAACATGGGCTTGCCCACCGCGCCGAGCGCCGGCGCGAGATACAGCTCGGGCATCATGACGCCCTCGAACATGTCGGGGGCCTTGCCCACCACCACGGCGTCGATGTCGGCGAACGTCAGCCCGGCGTCTTCGAGGGCGGCCAGCGCGGCCTCCCGCACCAGCCCGGCGATCGACACGTCTTCCCGCTTGGACTTGGCCACCGTCTGGCCCACACCGATGACTGCGCAGCGCTCGGCCATCACACACCCTCCAGGACGCAGACCAGATTCTGTTGCAGGCACGGCCCCGACGTGGCGTGGGCCACGGCGCGGTCGGCCTCACCCGACCAGATGCGCTGGGCCGACTCGCCGATGCGGATCAGCCCGGCCGACATCATCGGGTTGGCCGCCAGCGCGCCACCCGAAGGGTTCACGCTGACACCGTCGCCCAGGCCCAAGCGCCTCGGAGAGGATGAGCTCCTGGTGGGCGTAGGGCGCGTGCAGCTCGGCCACGTCGACCTTCTTGGCCCCCACCCCGGCCTTCTCGCCGGCCAGCTTGGTCGAGGGCGAGACGCTGAGGTCGCGGGCGCCCACCGAGTGGGTCTCGATGCGGTGGTCGATGCCGGTGATGAAGGCCGGCCGTTCGCACAGCTCGTAGGCCCGGTCGCCGGCGGCGAGGACGATGGCGGCGCAGCCGTCGGTGAGCGGCGGCAGGGCGTGCCGGCGCAGCGGTGCCACCTCGTAGGCCTCGGCCAGGAGCTCCTCGGGCGAGCGGTCGTAGGCCACCTGCGCCTTGGGATTCCCCAGCGCCGAGCGCCGGGACCGGCTGGCCACGGCGGCGAAGTCGGCCTCGCTCGCCAGCCCCTTGTCGATCATGGCCTGCGCCTGCAGCGCGGCGAGCGAGGTGGGGTCCGGCCACAGTGGCGCCAGGTAGTACGGGTCGAGCTGGACGGACAGGATCTCGGAGAGGTCGCCCATCGACGAGCGCCCGAAGGCGTAGACGAGGGCGGCGTCGATCTCGCCCTCCTGCAGCAGCACCCAGGCCTCGTAGAGCGCCCAGGCGCCGTCCATCTCGACGTGTGACTCGGCCCGGGGCGGCCACACGCCGACGGCGTCGAGCGCCGCCACGAAGGAGAACGGCCCGCCGATCAGGTAGTCGGTCGAGCCCGAGCAGATGAAGCCGACGTCGTCCTTGGTGATGCCGATGTTGCCGAACACCTCGGCCACGACCGGCATCAGCATCTCGACCTCGTTGCGCGCGTCCTCGCGCCGCACGTTGTCGTACTGGGCGAAGGACACCACGCCGACCGGCCGGCTGGCCCGAGACGAGCCCGGGGAACTCGCTCACAGGTACTCCTTGTAGGTCTCGTAGTCGGCGTCGGGCTCGCCGGTGGGACGGAAGTACTTGACCGAGGCCAACGTCGGCCCCAGCTCCTCGGGCGGCGACCCACACGGCCTCGACCCGCATGCCCATGCGGATCTCGTCGATCGGGATCTCCTGAATGAGGCCCATGAACGACAGGTTGGCGCCGTCCAGCAGGATCTGGCCGCAGATGTAGGGGATCTCGATCGACTGGCCCGCGAAGGGCACGTTGACCACGCAGTAGGTGGTCATGGTGCCGGTGTTGGGCAGCTCGACCACCTCGTCGGTGGGCAGGCCGTCGGTCGGGCACGAGCCGCGCGACGGCACGTAGACCTTCTTGCACTTGGGGCAGCGCTGCCCGATGAACTTGCCCTCCTCGTACCCGTGCAGGTTCTTGCTCATGGCCACGCCGGCCGTGAAATTGAAGTCGAGGCGGGTGGGCGCCGCCATCATCGTCACCGGCTCGCGCTCGCTCACGACCCTCCTCCGACCGCCACGAAGTGGCTGATGTCCTTGACGTGCCCGACCCGCTCGTCCTCGGGAGCGAACTCGGGACGGACCCGCATGCCGGTCGAGACCTCGTCGGGGCTCGCCGCCGGCAGCACGTGCAGGAACGAGGTGTCGGCACCGTCGAACTGCACGAGCACCCAGGCGAAGGGCTCCTGCAGGGGATGCTTGGGCCGAGGATGCGCCACCCAGGACCACGTGGTGACCGTGCCTTCGGGCCCGACCTCGACCACGCCGTCGGTCTCCTCCCCCGTGTCGGGGTCGTACTCCGTCGGCGGGACGATGACTCGCCCTCCCGTGCCCCGGGTGCCGACGACCTTGCCGTCGCGCAACCCGGTGAGAAAGGCCCCCACGACCGGCCCCACTGAGCGCACGTAGGGGTACTCCAGGACGTGGTCGGAGCGGTAGATCACCGCTTCCTCTGCCATGTCACCTCCCCGTGTCCGCGGGCCTCCAGCAGGCCCCGGGTGAAACTAGAACAGATTCCAGTTTCGTGCCAGGTCCGACCCGTCAGTCCAGGCTCGGACATGTCCACCCCGGCCAGCAGCTGGGTGATGAAGTCCCGGTCGTTGAGGATCGGCACCTCGGAGACGAACATGCGGCCGTAGCGCTCGAAGTACATCAGCTGCTTGGCCAGCAGGAACGTGCCCCGGTCGAAGTCCGACATCAGGCCGCCGGACTGGTCGGCCATGCGCCGGACCTTGCGCTGGGTGCGCAGCCGACGGAGGATCGCCCGCACGCTGCGCTGGTGCGCCTCGATCCCCTGCGCCTTCGCCATCTGCAGTTGGATCGTCTGCATGATGCCGGCCAGGCTGACCTCCCCGAAGGGGCGGGTCAGCGCCGGCTCCATGATGGAGCGGACGAAGGCCGGTGAGCTCCGTGTCGGACAGGCCGACCGCCACCCCGATGGCCGGGCCGTAGACGTCGGTGATGTGCTTGGTCACCACCGGCCAGGCCGACTCGTCGCCCATGGCGGCGGAGAGCAGCGAAATGAAGAAGCGGTGCGTCGAGGGGTCGAGCCGGCCGACGATCCCCCAGTCGATGACGCCGATGCGCCCGTCGCGCAGCAGCATCATGTTGCCGGCGTGCACGTCGCCGTGGAAGGCGCCCCAGCGCACCGTGGTCAGGAAGAAGGCCCGCATGACCTCCTGGACCAGCGGGGTGGGATCGAAGCCGAGGTCGGCCACCCGGGCCAGGTCGTCGATGGGGACGCCGTCGAAGAACTCCATCGTCAGCACGTTGCGACCCGAGAGCTCGGGGTAGGGCTCGGGCACGGCCATCAGCTTCAGGTCGAACTCGTTCTGCAGGCGGCGGAAGTGGGCCAGCGCGCGCGCCTCGTTGCGCAGGTCCATCTCCTCGCCGATCTGCACCCGGAAGCCGTCGAGCAGCTGCAGCGTGGAGCCGGCCATCTGGTCGCCGGTCTGACGCACCAGGATCTCGAGCAGGGGCTGCATCAGATCGAGGTCGGTGGCCACCACGTGCTCGATGTCCGGCCGCAGCACCTTGACCGCCACCGTGCGCCCGTCCAGCAGCCGGGCCCGGTGCACCACGGCGATGGAGGCCGTCCCGATCGGGTCGGTCTCGAACTCGGCGAACGCCTCGCTGAGAGGCCGACCGAGGTCCTCCTCCACCCGCTGGCGCACGTCGGGGAAGGGCACCGGCGGGCCCGTGTCGAGGCAGGCACGGAACTCGTCGGCCACGTCGTCGCCGAACATGCCCGGCGACGAGGCGATGATCTGGCCGAACTTCATGAAGGTCCCGCCGAGGTCCTGGAAGCTCTTGCGCAACGGCCGGGCCAGCTGCGCCGCCGGGAGGGGCCCCTGGCGGATGGTGCGGAGCTGGCGGAAGGCGGTCGGGGTGAAGTGGATCGCCACGACCTTGGCGATCGTCCGGCTGCGCCGCAGCAACTCGCGGTGCGTCGGGTCGGGCAGCCGCCGCGGGTAGATGCGCGGCACGTCCTCGGTCAGCGGGCGCGCCGCCGGGGCCTTCGGAGTCGTCCGACTGCACCTGGCGTGTCGTGCCAACCGGTGCGTCCGCCGCGCCTTGGGTCACGGCGTCAGGGTAGGCGAGGCGCCGCCGCGCTCACCCATCGCCCGCAGCGAGCCTCCTAGGCGAAGGAGTTCTCCAGTGCGGCCAGCGCGCCCTTGTAGGTGTCGCCGAAGATCGGCGCCATCTCGTCGGGGGACACGTCGTAGGCCCAGATCACCTTGGAACCCGCGCCGTCGGGCTCGACCGAAATGGTGGCGGTGTGGCTCTCGATCGGGACGCCGTCGACGACCGAGTAGGTCAGGACGCGGGCCTCGTTGTCCAGGGCCAGCAGCCGCTCGCGGATCTCCATGCCGAACATGCCGATGATCCGGTCGTCGCCCTCGAGGCGGAAGGACTCGAGACTGGGAAAGAGGACGTCGATACCGGCGAAGTCGCCCACCTTCTGCCCACACCTCGTCGGGTGTGGCTGCGATCGTCACGTCAACTGCACCTGCTGCCATTGCGGCCTCCTCGTCAATCTGAAGTCGCCGGTACAGTACTGCCGACCCGGTCGCCCCGCGGCAGGCCGGCTCGGCGGAGGAGGAGAGGCGCCATGGAGACGCGGACGATCGGCTCGTTGGAGGTCAGCGTCGTCGGCCTGGGCTGCAACAACTTCGGCATGCGCATCGGGCACGCCGAGACCAAGGCCGTGGTGGACGCGGCGCTCGACGCCGGCATCAACTTCTTCGACACCGCCGACATCTACGGCGGGACCAAGAGCGAGACCTACCTGGGAGAGGCGCTGGGCTCCCGTCGCGACGACATCGTGCTGGCCACGCAAGTTCGGAGCCCCCTACGAGGGCCACGAGGGCGGGGCCGCTCGGCCGCCTACATCCGCACCGCCGTCGAGGACAGCCTCACCCGGCTCGGCACCGATCGCATCGACCTCTATCAGCAGCACGTCCCGGACGACAAGACCCCCATCGCCGAGACGATCGGCGCGCTGGTCGAGCTGGTGGCCGAGGGCAAGGTCCGCGAGTTCGGCTGCTCCAACTTCACCGTGGACATGCTCAACGAGGCCGCCGCGGCGACGCCGGACGGCAGCCCGGGATTCGTCAGCGTCCAGAACCAGTACAACATTTTCTACCGGGAGCCCGAGGACGGCGTCCTGGAGTGGTGCGACAGCGCGGGCGTGGCGTTCCTGCCCTTCTTCCCGCTGGCCAGCGGGCTCCTGAGCGGCAAGTACCGGGCCGGCGAGCCGCGCCCGAGGGCACCCGCCTGGCCGCCATGGGCGACAGGGCGACCAGCCAGCTCTCGCGACGAGCGCCTCGCCGCGGTGGCCGACCTCGACGAGCTGGCCGAGCGGGAGGGCCACACCGTGCTCGACCTCGCCTTCGGCTGGCTGCTGTCACGCCCTGCCGTGGCCTCGGTCATCGCCGGCGCCACCCGGCCCGAGCAGGTCACCGCCAATGTGCGGGCGGAACGTGGCGCCCGGACGCCGCCGTGCTGGCGGCGGTCGACACCATCGCGCCGCGCTAGAGGCACTGGCGCCTCAGGCGCGGCGGGCCCTCGTCGGCGCCAGGTGGACCAGCACGTTGTAGGTGACGAGCGCGATCGCGAGGTGCATCGCCATGAGCACCAGCACGGCCTGCGCCGGCTGCCCTTGCTGCCAGATGTAGAGGTCCGGCAGCCAGAGTACGAGCGTCACCACGATGGCCAGGCGGAAGAACAGCCACGCGGCGCCGAGCTGACGCGCGCCACGACCGGCCAGGCCGCGCAGGCGATGAGCACCCCGATGACGGTCAACTTGGCGTAGTCGTCGAAACTGGAAGTGCACGTAGCCCTTGGTCGTGGGGAACAATCGCGTCCCGACGATGACCAGCGCGGCGTCGGCCGCCAGCGAGAGGACGACGGAGAGACGGTGGCGAGTGCCAGCCGCCACCACTCCGGCGGCCGGTGCGTCGGGCGAAAGTGATGTGGGCCCAGGCCAGGAGCCGCTCCGTCACGTCGGGGGATGCCGCCATGATCTCAAGGGTACGGCGAGCCGTGGCCCGCCGAATCAGCCCTGAGGCGGAATGACGCGGCGGCCGCTCATCCTTGCGACGGAACCGCGGTGCCGCTCAGGTGCATCACGGCCGCCTCCACGATCTGAATGTCGGGCGGCTGAATGGCGAGCGGACCGCCCGCCACGGGAACCTGCCACACCAGGGAGACGTAGGGAGTCGGCTGCAGCGTCGAGCCGCTGGCGCACGGCGGGTAGCCGGTGATGTCGAAGGGCATGGTGGGCGACGGGGTGGCCGGCCCGCACACCTGGGTGCGGCGATGCCACTGCACGAGCGCGCCGTAGGGCATGGGGACCTTGGTCTCGGTGGCCGGGAGGATGTACATGGCGGCCGCCAGCACGTCGGCGCCCGAGGGCGTCATGGCGTAGACGAGACCGTCGACGTGCTGAGGGTCGAGCGTGCGCTGCGCCGCCGCGTTGGCCGCCACGATGGTCGGGTTCACGTAGGTCACGACCGGGTAGTCCGTCGGCGACGCGGGGACGTACCCGGCTGCGACGGCCGCAGCCGGCGTGGTGTAGCCCGAGACGGCCGCGCTGGTCGCCTGCACGTACTGCAGGGCGCCGATGTCGTCGGCCGCCGTCAGGCTCGGCGCGCAGCCGCTCTCCGCCATGTGGATGTCGCTCGGCCCGTTGTTGCCGTCGGCCAGCAGGGTGCTCGCCTCGGCCTGGTCAATGGCGGGGCCGGTGTAGTGCCAGTTGGGCGTCGTCGTGTTGAAGCCCGCCGCCGCGCTGGCGTCGGCGCCGTTCATGTCCATGCCGTTGCTGCCGCTCATGATCATGTACGGGGTGTTGGCCAGGTCGAGCCCCGAGATCTTGAGGCCGGTCTGGTGCGGCACGCAGGTGCTGACCGTGGCCGACTGCGAGCCCGAGCCCGAGCCCGGGCCCGACATGCTGCTCCCGTCCATGACCATGCCGCTCATGGCGCTGCTCGATCGACTCGGTCGTTGCCAGTGCGGGATAGCTGGCGCTGAGGGCCAGTGCTCCGCCGAGGGCGGCGATGCCGAGGAGGGCCGCCGCCGGGCTCCGCCGCAGGACCTCGCCGGCGGGTGAACGCCAGGCCTCCTTCGACGCAATGACGGTGGGCACCATGGCCGCGGCCAGCAGGATCACCAGCGGCCCGGTGTTCGGGTCCGTGTCCGAGCCGGTGAAGACGTCGCCCACCAGGCCTTGGCCGGCGATCCACATCAAGAAGGAGAGGAGCGCGCCGGCGGCGAGGAACCAGCCGGGCCGCCGCGCCACCAGTGGACCCAGCCCGATGGCGACCGAGACGGCCGCCAGGATCCAGGCCGTCTGGGTCCCGGTGGTCGAGAACAGGTTGGCGACGCTGGTCAGGAAGTGCGCGTACCAACCGGGCACGCCGTCGGTCATGCCGGCGACGGCGCTCTGGATGGACGTGCGGGTGCGGTTGGCGGGCAGCAGGAACAGGACGGCGGCCAGCGACCAGTAGCCGGCCCACACGGCCAGCGGCGTGATCGAGCGCCCGATGCCCTGGGCGGCGGCCGACGACGCGATGCCGGCGGGACGGTCGCTCCAGCCGAGCCAGCGCCGTGGCGGCCGGGGCCACGCCATGAGGCCGAGCAGCCCGTACAGGAGCACCGAGCCCGGGGCGCCGGTGAGGGCCGTGGCGCTGCCGGTGAGGAGCATGCCCAGGCCCTCGCCGATGACCCAGACGCCGAGCACCCAGACGAAGGAGACTGCCAGCGCAGGGCGCACGGTGCGGCGGAACAGCAGGCCGACGCCGATGAAGAGCTGAATCAGCGCGAAGAACGTGTT
This sequence comes from uncultured Acidimicrobiaceae bacterium, assembly GCA_963850185.1. Lineage (GTDB taxonomy): Bacteria > Actinomycetota > Acidimicrobiia > Acidimicrobiales > RAAP-2 > Bog-473. The sequence goes on along the minus strand of CAWKKE010000014.1, from coordinate 13,910 downwards.
CCACACCGCGATGTCGGGCGACACGAAGTTCCCGATGTGCGTGATGAAGTCACCGAGGACGAACGGTTGGCCACTGGCATTGCCCAGGATGTTGTTCTCGACGAAGCCTCGACCGAACATGAAGGGCTGGAACTGCAGTGCGGCGTCGAGGATCCAGAACAGGCCGAGAATGACCTGGAGCGCCCGCTGCGAGCGGACGGCGAGCGGGAAGCGGCCGGGCGCGTCCTCGTGGTCATCCTGGTCCGTGCCCGGGTCGCCGTCCATGCCCTGCTTTACGCTACCGGCGCCCCGCAGGATGGCAGCGTCAGGGCGGACAGGGGTTCAGCCGGGCCTCAGGCGTCGTTGACGGCCGCCACCAGTTTCTGCAGGGTGTCCTTGGCGTCCCCGAAGAGCATGGTCGTCTTGGGGTCGTAGAGCAGGTCGTTGTCGATGCCGGCGAAGCCGGGCCTCATGGAGCGCTTGAGGAAGATGATGTTCTCGGCCTCGTCGGCGTGGATGATCGGCATGCCGTAAATCGGGCTGCCCGGTGTCGACTTGGCGGCCGGGTTGACGGTGTCGTTGGCGCCGACCACGAGCGCCACGTCGGCCGTGGCCATCTCGGGGTTGGCCTCGTCCATCTCCTTGAGCTCGTCGTAGGGCACGTTGGCCTCGGCGAGGAGGACATTCATGTGCCCGGGCATGCGTCCAGCGACCGGGTGGATGGCGAAGAACGTCTCGACGCCGCGCTCGCTCAGCGCGTCGGCCAGCTCGCGCGCCGTGTGCTGCGCCTGCGCCACCGCCAGGCCGTAGCCCGGAATGATGACGACCTTGCGCGCGTAGGCCAGCAGCACGCCCACGTCCTCGGGGGTCCCCGTTCGCACCGGGCGTGCCGCGTCGCCCTCGTCGCCGCCGGTGGCCGTGATGACCGAGCCGAACGCGCTGAACAGGATGTTGGGCAGGGAGCGGCCCATGGCGCTGCTCATGAGCCGGGTGAGGATGATGCCCGAGGCGCCGACCAGGGTGCCGGCGACGATCAGCAGGTCGCTGTCGAGCACGAAGCCCGAAGCGGCCACCGCCAGGCCGGTGAACGAGTTCAGCAGCGAAATCAGCACCGGTACGTCTGCTCCGCCGATGGGGAGGACGAAGATCACCCCGAGCACCAGCGAGAGGCCCAGGATGACCCAGACGTAGACGATGCTCCCGGTGACCAGCGCCAGGATCACCATGACGGCAATGGCCGCGCCGACCAGCGCGTTGATGACCTGCTGGCCCGGGTAGGTGATCGGCCGACCGGTGATCAGCTCCTGCAGCTTGATGAACGCGATGGCGCTCCCGGCGAAGGACACCGAGCCGATGAGCACGCCGAGGAGGACCTCGGCGGTGACGTAGACGGCCGGCTGCAGCCCCAGCGAGTGCAGGTGTAGCAGCTCCACGATGGAGATCAGCGCCGCCGCCCCACCGCCCACGCCGTTGAAGATGGCCACCAGCTGGGGCATCGCCGTCATCTTCACGAACCGGGCCACCGGCACGGCGACGGCCGCCCCGAGCGCCATGGCGATGAGGGCCAGCACCAGGTTCCAGCCCGAGTGCCGCAGCGTCGGCAGTGTGAAGGTCATGCCGATTGCCAGCGTCGCCGCGGCGGCACCGACCAGGTTGCCCAGCCGGGCGTGGCGGGGCGAGCTCAGGCCCTTGAGGGCGAAGATGAAGCCGGCGATGGCGACCAGGTAGGCCAGGTCGCGCGCGGTCGTCAGCGTGAAAGAGACGGCCAGCATCAGGCGGCGCCGCCGCTGGGCTCAGAGGGCGCAGCCGGCGCGGCCCCTGCGTCCTCGGCCTTGGCGGACTGCTCCCGCTCTGCCCGTGACGCCGCCCGGTCACCGGGCTTGGCCTTGAACATTTCGAGCATGCGGTCGGTGACCACGAAGCCGCCGACCACGTTCAGCGTGGCCAAGAAGACGGCGAGGAAGCCGAGCACCACCTCGGCGGTGCCGTGCGCCTCACCCATGATCGTCAGCGCGCCAACCAGCACGATGCCGTGAATGGCGTTGGAACCCGACATCAGCGGGGTGTGCAGAATGCTCGGCACCTTCGAGACGACCTCAATGCCGACGAACGCCGCCAGCACGAAGATGGTCAGGTATTCGACGATCCCGGTGGTCGAACCGCCCGCCGGCGCCGACTCCAGCAGCAGATGGATCACGATGGCGCTCCTTGGTTCCCGCCCAGCAGTTCGACCGCGGCCGGCGCCACGGCGGCGCCGGCGCGCAGCACGCACATGCCGGCCACGATCTCGTCGTCCCAGTCCGGCTCCAGCGACCCCTCAGGGCCCATGAGGCCGAGCACGTTGGCCACGTTGCGGGCGAAGAGGAAGCTGGCGTGGGTCGGCATGCCCGAGGGCGGGTTGGCCATGCCCACGATGTGCACGCCGTTGTGCGCCACGATCTCGCCGGCCTTGGTGAGCTCGCAGTTGCCGCCCTGATCCGCTGCCATGTCGATCACGACCGCGCCCTCGGCCATGCCCTCGACCATCTGTGTGGTCAAGAGCACGGGGGCTTTGCGCCCCGGCACCGCGGCGGTCGTGATGACGACGTCGGAGCGCCCGACCTCCTCGGCCAGCGCGGCGCGCTGGCGATCGAGTTCCTCGGGCGTGAGCTCGCGGGCATAGCCGCCGACGCCCTCGGCGGAGACGCCGGTGTCGAGGAAGGTGGCGCCCAGGCTCTCCGCCTCTTCCTTGGCCGCCGCCCGCACGTCGTAGGCCTTGACCACCGCGCCCAGTCGGCGCGCCGTGGCGATCGACTGCAGCCCGGCGACGCCGACGCCCATGACGAGCACCTTGGCCGGCGGCACCGTCCCGGCCGCCGTCATGAACATCGGGAAGAACTTGGCGAGATGCTCGGCCGCACTCAGCCCGGCTCGGTAGCCCGAGACCGTGGCCTGTGAGCTCAGGGCGTCCATGCCCTGCGCCCTGCTGATGCGGGGCAGCAGGTCGAAGCTGAACACGGTCGCCTTCTTGGCGGCCAGCGCGCGCACGGCGTCCGCGGCCTGGGCCACCCCGAAGAAGCTCAGGTGCGCCGCGCCCTCGGGCAGTCCGCCGACGTCCTCGGCGCTCGGGGGGTTGACGCGCACGACCAGCCCGGCTCCGGCGAGGGTCGCCGCTGCGTCGGGCGCCACCGTGGCCCCGGCATCCGTGTAGGCGTCGTCGCTGAATGCGGCCTCATTGCCTGCGCCGGACTGTACGCACACGTCCCAGCCCGCGCTGACCAGCTTCTTGACCACGTCGGGAACCAGAGCGACGCGTCGCTCGCCGGGACGGGTTTCGATGGGGACCGCTAATTTCACGGTCGCTCTGTTTAGCAGCTGACGGCGCGTTTCCCCCTATTCGGGGCGGTCAGGCACCCAGGGAACGCCCTTCAGGTCCCGGCCACGGCGCCGAGATAGACCGGGGGCTCCCCGCCCCCATGGACGACCAGGTTGGCACCCGAGATGTACGACGCGGCCTCGCTGGAGAGAAACAGGCAGGCCTCGGCGACGTCCGTCGGCGTCCCCATCCGGCCGACGGGCACGGTGGCGGCGGCCCGCTTCATGCCCTCGGGTCCGCCGTAGAAGTCGTCGTCAGCGCCGTTGTCGAGCAGTCCCGCCGTTACGCAATTCACCCGCACATCGGGAGCCCACTCGACCGCAAGCGTCGACGTCAGGTTGATGAGGCCCGCCTTGGCCGCGCCGTACGCCGACGCGCCGGGCGAAGGGCGCATACCCGAGACGCTGGACACGTTGACGATGGATCCTCCGTCCTCCTGGACCGCCATCACCTTGTGCGCCGACTGGGCGCACCACAACGGAGCCAGCAGATTGAGGCCGACGATCGCCTCGACGAAGCGGGGTGACGCATCCGCCGCCATAACGTGAGGTGAGCCGCCGGCATTGTTGATCAGCACGTCGAGCCGGCCGAAGTGCTCCACCGCCTTGGCGATGACCCGTTCGGCGTCGGGCGGCTTGCGGACATCCGCCATGACGAACACGGCCCCGTCGACCTTCGCGTCGTTGCGACCGCACGCCACGACGTGTGCGCCTGCCGCGGCGAACGCGGTCACAATCCCTGCGCCGACGCCCCGGGAGCCGCCGGTGACCACGACGACCCGCTCGGAGAAGTCGTAGATCGGCTGCGTCACGGGAGCAGACGATAGATGCCCTCTGCGGCTGGCGTACGCATTGCCGAAGGCCCGCCGGCGACGAGCCTGTGGGATTACCCGATGGCCGCTGCGACGGCGGACCAGGCGGGCTTGGCGCTACCGTCGGCGTTGAGGAGGCCGAACCAGTCCTCGTCGGTGCCGGGGTTCCCGCCACTGTCCTCGTAGGTGTAGAGGTACATGGCGCCGATCCAGCTCGAGGACTTGGCGTTGTCGATGGCCTGGGTCAGTTCCTGCGCCTGAGCCGCCGTTCCCACCGAGTCCGGGCCGCCGGTGGGCGCCCCCACCTCGGTCACCCAGATCGGCTTGCTGCCGTCCCCGTTGGCGGCCATGGTGCTCTCGAGCGAAGACGGGCTGGCGTCCATCTGCGACCACCCGGACCACGCTTCGTACGTATCGGGCAGTGCCGGATAGCTGTACGGATGGTCTCCGACGGCATCGAAGTACCCCTTGGCGCCATCGGCGTACATGTCCTGGAGAAAGGTCACTTCGTTGATGTTGCCGTTCTGGGTGGTTTCGGGAGCCAGACCGGCTGTGATGACGAAGGCGCCGGGATCGACCGCCTTGATGTCCGTGTCCGCCGCCTGGAGGATCTGCACATACGCGGCGGGGTTCGGAGCCGGTTGCCAGAAGACGGTGTTGTTGGGCTCGTTCCAGATCTCGAAGTCCTGCACGCCCTGCGGTGCATAGCGCTGCGCGACCGCGGCCGCGAACTGCCCGAACAAGCTCGGGTTCGCGGGCTGGGCCACATCGTTCCCCGCTTCGCCGGCCACGGCGGCCCACGCCGGCGTCCCCATGATGACCATGTCCATGCTCATACCGGCGGCACGGACGGATGCCACCTCCTGGTCGAGTTGGGTCCAGTCGTACGTGCCTTGCCCGGCGTAGGAGATCCAGGCCCAGTCCGCTCCGATGCGCACCGAGGTGATCCCGATCGACTTCAGGTTGGCCAGCTGCGCCGCCTGGGTGGCCGGCGCTTCCGCGAGGAGGGAGGGCATGCTGACTCCGATGGCGGGGCGGTGGCCCGCGGGAACGGTGGTCGTTGTCGCGGCAGGCGGGTTCGAGGTCGTGGTGGTGGGCGCCGCGAGGGCCTTCGGGGCATTCCCGCTCGGTGATCCGGCCGTTGCCCCGGGCTTCACGCCAGCCCCCGCGGCCGCCGCGGCTGCCTTCTGCTTCGCCGCGTTCAGCACTGCCTGGCCGGCCGCTTCGACCGACGCCATGGCCGACGGGCCGCTCGTCGCCGCCACGTGCGGTTTGGCGGGGTGGGAGGGTTGTGCGCTCGCCGGCTGATCGGTGACCGTCGACGAGTGCGCAAGCGTGACCACGGCGATCGCGAGGACCGCAGCGATCACCAGGAGTGGTTTGATCCTCAGGAACTGCAAAAAGCTCTCCTCGTCTTCGGACGGAGCACGGTCGGCCTGCGGGCGACCTGGGTCGACGTGCAACCCGGCGAGCCTCCGGTGATCGTGCTCCTTGCCACCAGTTGGCAACGTCGGCACAACCGTGCGCCCCCTTGAGAGAATGAGGCACGACCAGGGCGTGAACGAAAGTTCGACGGCACGAGAGGCAGAGTGGTGCTGCCCAATCGGCCCGGCCACGAGCGGCTGGTCACAGGTCCATGCTCGCGGCTTCCGTGCCTAGACCCAAATCTTTCCATCAGTCCTGGTCACGTAACATCTTGGACTCAGTCCGCAGCCCGTTCGGAGGGGCGCCACGCATGTCCTCGGCTATCGATAGCGACCCGGCCCCCCGAATGGGGAAGCACGTCCGGGTCGATGACGTGCCTGAGGAGCTGCTCTGGGTCGTCGATGTGCCGGGAGAGCACGTCCGGATCGAGGGCGTGCGGGGGAAGCACGTCCGGGTCGAGGATGTGGTGGATTCGGCGGAGGAGGATCCATCCACCGAACCCGCGCTCCTGGCAGAGGTTCGTCCGTCATGGGTGACGCGCTGGCGCCAGAACCACCTCGTCAGCAACTCGGTCTACCTGATGCTCAACTCGGGGCTGCAGGCAGCGGCCGGGTTCGTGTTCTGGATCATCAGTGCACGCCTCTTCTCCGTCACTGACGTCGGCCTGGCCACGTCGCTGTTCTCTGTTCTCGGGGTGACGTCCTTCGCCGCCCTGCTCGGCCTCAACAGCACGGTGGTCCGCTATCTGCCTCAGTCGTCCAAGCCCAACGTCCTCATGACCGCATCCATGGTGATCGTGGCGGGGTTCGGAGCCCTCCTCACGTTGGGCTATCTCGCCATTCTTCCGGTGGTGTCCCCCAAGCTGACTTTCGTCGTCCACGACGCGGCCATGGCTGCGGGAGTCGTCGTTCTCGGCGGCATCTTCGGACCGCTCAACTTGATCACCGACTCGATCTTCATCGGGTTGCGGCAAGCCAAATTCAATGCGCTCGTCGACGGCGGTGTCGGTGGCATCGTCAAGATCGGCGCTGCCGTTGCCGTCGCCGGCGCGGGGGCGTACGGACTCTTCGTCGCCTCGGCCATCGGCTACGCCGCCGCCGCGGTAGCCAGCCTGCTCCTGCTGGTCACCGTCAACCACTTTCGCCCGAGCCTCCGCGGCTCTCGGGAGGTGCTGCGACCGCTGCGCCGGTTCTCAGGCGCCAACTACGTGGGGAACCTGCTGACCCTGCTGCCGACATTCGTGATCCCGCTCATCGTGCTGGACCGGGTGGGTGTCCACGAGGCGGCGTACTACTACATCGCCTACCTGCTGGTCAGCCTGCTCTTTGCCGGTGTCTTCGCGGTGGAGCAAGCCTTCCTGTCGGAGGGCAGCCACGAGGAGCAGGACCTGCGGGTCGTCATGCGGCGAAGCTGGCGGCTGCTCGCCCTGTTCTGCATCCCCGCCACCGTCGTGCTGATGGTGGCGGCCCGTTGGCTGCTCCTCCTCTTCGGGCACAACTACAGCGTGCACGGCACGGACGTGCTGATCGTGATGGCCACCGCCGTGATCCCGTTCGCGGCCTTCAATTGGCTCTTGACCGTGCTCCGGCTCATCGGGCGGCTGCGAGCGATCGTGGTGGGCAACGTGGTGTACGCCTTGGTCACCTGCGCGTTGGCGTGGGTCCTGGCGCCACGCGGCCTGACGATCCTCTCGGTGGCGTGGCCCGTCGGGCTGACGGTGGCGTCCGCCACCGTCGCGGTGCCGGTCTGGCGTTGGTCTCGACACCCGAGCCCCGCCTTCGACCCCGAGAGCATCGCCCTGCCGGAAGCGGACGCTGCGAGGAAGCGCGTGAGAACACACCGCCGACTGTGGCCGGTCGTGGCGCCCCTCGCCGTTGCGGCTCTTGCGGTCAGCATCGTGTTGCCGGGCAGCCGGCATCAGTGGGCGGAATCGATCATTCAGCAGCCTGAGCCGTATTCGGCCGTGTCGTTCGTCGCCCCCAGCGAGCTCCCCACCACCGTGGCCTCGGGGCAGTCACTCCAGTTCACCTTCACGGTGGAGAACCACGAATCCAAGCGGGTGCGGTATCCCTACTTCCTGATCGCATCGCCGTCGAGCAACACGCACGGCATCGTCGGAGGCGGATCCGTCGTGGTCCCGGCAGGCGGATCGCGCAACGTCAATGTGTCGGTCGACCCCAAATGCACGGCGTCGCCCTGCCAGCTGTCGGTCGGTCTCGCTGGCTACGGGGTGGCCGTCGACTTCAACTTCATCGTCACTGGCCTCGCGAGCGATGCAGGGCAGGCCGGATGACCACCACACCCGCCGACACTCGCCCGCGCACGCTTCTCCGACCCGATGAGCCGAAGGAGAAGGGGCGCGACCCAGTCATCCCGATCATCGTCGGTGCGGCCTTTGCCCTGGCGAACGACTCTGCCCTGACCGGAGGCCACCTTCGATTCCTGGGACCCGCACTCGTCTTCTGGCTCATGCTCCTGTTTCCGGCCTACCTGCTGGCCACGACCGACCTGTGGGGGAAGGGGTCCGTCGCCGAGCGGTTGAGCCTTGGCCTGGTGGGCGCGCTCCTCCTCCTGCTCGTGGGCGGACTGGCCATCAACACCGTCCTGCCGCTCCTCGGCGTGGCGCGTCCCGTTGGCCACGGTTCCCGTCCTCCTCCTGGTCGACGTCATCGACGTCGGCCTCTGGTTCGTCCGGCGCAGACGGCCCGCACCATTTGGGATGCGGATCGCGCCCGGCCTCCTGGGCGCGCTCGAGACCCGCGTGCTCACTGTGTGCGGCGCCTGCGTACTGCTCATGGTTTTCGGGGCCAACCGGCTGAACAACGACAACGGGGACGCGCTCACCATGGTGGGCCTGGGCGTCGCACTCCTTGCTCTCCTGCTCCTGCTGCTGTGGGCCGACCGGCTCCGGGCCGGCGTCACAAGCGGTGCCATCTACCTGCTCTCGGCCGCCATGCTCCTGATGACCTCGTTACGCGGCTGGTCGATCACGGGCCACGACATCCAGCTGGAATACCGCGTCTTCCAGCTCACAGCGGCGCAGGGCAAGTGGGACATGTCCACGTTCCGTGACCCCTACAACGCCTGTCTGAGCATCACCCTGCTTCCGACGCAGATGGCGTCCCTCCTGCACGTGGACGACCCCTACATCTACAAGGTCTTCTTCCAACTGCTGTTCGCCGCATGTCCCGTCATGGTCTTCGCATTGGCCCGCCGCTACTTCTCGGACCGGGTCGCCATTCTGGGGGTGGCCTACTTCATCGGGTTCCCCACCTTCTTCACTGACCTGCCGTTCCTCAACCGCCAGGAAATGGCGCTGCTGTTCGTGGCCGCCGCCTTCCTCGCCATGACCAATCCCCTGTGGCGGAAGCGCCGGCGCCAACTCGTGCTCGTGGCGGCGGCGGTCGGAGCCGAGCTCTGCCACTACTCCTCGAGCTACGTCCTTTTCGCGACCCTGGCCATCGCGTGGTTCGGGCAGACGTTCTTCGCCCGGGGCTGGCCGCCGGCCTGGACGCGCGACCGATCCCCCGGACACGCCAGAGGGACGCTGGTCCACAGCCACCACCCGCACGGTCGGACTTGGTTGTCTCGCCGTCATCCTCGCCGTCATCGTGGCCTGGGGTGGGCTGGCCACGAAGACAGCCGACGGCGTGTCCAGCGAGTTCAATTCCGCCGTCTCGACGTTCCTCCATCACGGTGGGGGGGCCAAGTCCGCGAGCGTCAACTATGGCCTCTTCTCCGGCGGCGGGTCGAACAACCGTTCGCAGCTCAACCAGAGCGGGAGCAACAACACGCTCCTCGACCAGTACCGCGACGAGACCCTGGCCCAACGAGCCAAGGCGGACCCCGGCACGTTCATCCCACTGTCGGTCGTGGACCGTTACCAGACCCCGACCGTGCCCCAGCCCAACCTGCCGGTCACCCGTGCCGGGCACGCGTTGGCGCGCGCCGGCATCTCACCCACGACCGTGAACGATGTCATGCGCAGCCTGGCGGCCAAAGGAGAACAGGTCTTCCTCCTGATCGGCATGCTGGGCCTGCTGCTGTCGAAGCGGCGGCGAGGCACGGTCGGGCGGGAGTACTACTACCTCTGCGCCGCCGCCATCGCTGTCCTCGTCGCCGTGACCGTCCTTCCCGATCTCTCGGTGGAGTACGGCGTGCTCCGCGTCTTCCAACAGGCCCTGATCCTCGTCGCCCCGGTGATCGTGGTGGGCTCGCTCACCCTGTTCCAACCGCTCGGAAGGTGGTGGCGCCAGGCCTTGGCTGGGGGTCTGGGACTTGCCTTCTTCGCCTCTACGACCGGGTTGATCCCGCAAGCGCTCGGCGGTTACCCGGCGCAGCTCAACCTCAACGACAGTGGGCAGTACTACGACCTCTACTACATGACCCCGCAGCAGCAAGCTGCTGTGAATTGGTTGGACGGGAAGCCGGGCACTCTCCCCGGTGGGGTGCAGTCCGACTTCACCTCCCAGCGGTTCGCCTTCAACTCGCCGTCCTCGGTCACGGGCCGGCAGTACCTCACCGATCTCTTCCCCACCTTTGTGGAGAAGGGCACCTGGGTCATCGCCGACTCGTCGATGCTGGCGACAGGGAACGCATCCGTCTTTGTCAACGGCAACATCGTGACGTACCGCTATCCGTTCGGGTTGCTCAACACCCAGAAGAACGTCGTCTTCGACGACGGCAAATCCAAGGTCTACCAGTGACCGAGCGGGCCACCGGGCTGCGCGTGGGGCCCGTCACAGAGAGCGTGGCCACCGGTCTCGCCCTGGCGGCCGCACTGGTCTGGTTCGGCTGTTGCCTGGTGGGAAGCTTTCATCCTGATCGTCTGGCCCGTCCGTATTGGCCCGAGATCGGCGGACTGCGCACGGACACCGCGGGAGTGTTGGCCTTCGCTGTGCTCGTCGTCACCCTGACCGTCAGCGAGACACTCCGGGTATGCAGGCGTCGTCGTGGCGCGCCGGCCGAAGCCGGCGATGGAGCCCCGATCTCGTCTGTCGCCGCGGTCGCCACGGGCGCGGCGGTGGCGGCCCTCGTGGGCGGCGCCGGCTTGGTGATCTATCTCTCTGTGAACGCGTTGACCCATCCGGCAACATTGGCCATCCAGGCGACCCACTTCGCCACGTGGCCGACCGAAGGGACGCTGCGCGTGCTGGCGTTGGCGGCGACCGTGCTCGCCGCGGCATGGCTTCGTCTCGTCACCGTCCTCCATCCCGGGTCGTGGATCGGGTCTTGACCTTTTGAACGGGCAATTGGTACCTTGACCAGTCCGACGTCCACGGCGGGAGGCGGCATGAGCACGCGTGGGGCACATCTCTGAGTCGAGCGCGGAAACCCCTGTTGGGAGCGGGATCCGGTCCTGGGCCGGTCGCTACCGGCATCTGCTGCCCGCTTCGAGGGCGGACAAGTTCGATCCGGCACTCGTGTGGACGTTCATCACCCATCTGTCGATCGTGCGGTCGCTCGTGCTGAGCGCGCGCTTCGCGGGTTGGTTCCTGATTTCGCGGGGAACCCGGATCAAGATCGGGCCGCGCTCGAAGGTCTTGATCAGTCCCGGCGGGTTCTTCTTCGTGGGCTTCGTTCACTTCGGCGCGACGCCGACCGCGCATCCATCTCGGGCGGGGAGCCACCATGTCCGTCGAGGGAACGGTTCTGATCAGGAACGGGGTCCGGCTCCACGTCAACGACGGCGCCCATCTCGAGTGGCATGCGGGCTCGGGCGTCGGCGACTTCACAACGGTGACGTGTTTCGACCACATCGTTTTCGAAGCGGGCTCGGGGACCTCGTGGTATGGCAATGTGCTCGACACGAACGGACACGTGGTCGTCGTCAACGGTGACCGCAAGCCCGTGTCGGCGCCCGTGGTCTTCCGCCGCGAATGCGCTCGTCGGGTCCTTCTGCACCGTCCTCCCTGGGGTCACCCTCGGCGAAGGCTGTCTCGTTGCCGCCGGCAGCGTGGTGACCAAGGACGTCCCTCCCCACTCCCTCGCCGGCGGCAACCCGGCGCGGGTGCTCAGCGAGGACGTCGAATGGTCCGACTGAGCTGATAGACCGATCAGTCTTCGGCTGGAACGGAACCAGACGCGGGTTCGTCAACGTCGAGCCGGTCGACGACCGTCGCCGCGTTCTCCGGGACACCGGCCGCTGACGCGACATCGGGCACGTCGGTGTCTTCGTACAACGACATCAGCTGGGCCGCGTTCGTTCGCCACTCGAAGCGTTCGCTGGCGACCCGCCGCGCCGCGGCCTGCATGCGGGCCAGCCGCGCCGGATCAGCGAGCAGGCTCTGGAGGGCCGCCTTGAGGCCGGCCGTGTCCGGCGGGACGAGCGCGATGTCGTCCGGACCGAACCGGTACGCCGCGTAGTCGGGCTCGTCCGTGGCGACGACGGGAAGCCCGCAGGCCATGGCCTCCTGCATGACGAGGGTGAGCATTTCGCCGACCGCGGGAAACGCGAAGAGATCGGCGGCGCGGTAGAGGTCGCGAAGTTCGTGTCGCTCGAGCGGCCCCAAGCAGGTGACACCCTCCGGAAGGCTCGGAACCGTGCCGGAACCGACGAGCGCAATGTGGTACTCGGACCCGCGGGCGGCAATGAGCCGGTCCACCCCTTTCTTCGGCACCAGCCGGCCGACGAACAACACGACGGACCTCTCCGAGGGGAGGCCGTACCGCTCGCGCACGCGGCGGCGATTGGAGCCGTCGTCGGGGCTGAAGTACGCGGTGTCTATGCCGTTGTAGACGAGACGGATCTTGCCTGCATCGACGCCGAACTCCTCGAGGAACCGGCTGACGATGGGGTTGTACACGACGATCCAGCCCGCCCAGCGCCAGACCAGGCGTCCCCAGGTGCCATAGACCGCCCGCTGGACCATTTCGACCATGCCCGCGTCGTGCGCGACCACCGCGACGTGCTGGGTGACGATCAGGGGACGGCGGGCGAGGCGCGCCAACACCGCCGCGCAGAGGGAAGAGAGATACGTGACGTCGTGCACGTGCACCACGTCACTCTCCCGAACGAGGCGGAACAGCCGGGCATAGCCACCGACCCTCCACACGGGGTAGGGGATTCCCCGACGTTCCAAACCGTTCCAGGCCCGGTTGCGGACGACGCGGAAGGACCGCTCGGCGTCTCGGGCGTCGACCGCTTCGTCGGCCGACGATCCCTTCGGGTCGCTGGTCACGACAGTGACGTCGAAACCCTCCTCGGCGAGCGACGCCGCCTGCTGCTCGACGATCACCTCGACGCCGCCGACATGAGGGAGGACGAAGGCCGAGACGATAAGGACCCGGCGCGGCCGGACGGTGAGCGTCTCGCCACCGTGGCGACCTGTGCCGCCGGCGTCGCCGGATTGTCGTGCCGGGTCAGCCGAAAGCCAGCGCTTGAACCGCCCGACCGCGCTGATGAATTGTCCCGTTTTTCGAGCTCTTCGTTCCGTGTCCCCGCTCCGTTCCGCCGAATTCCCATTGTGGAATGGTTTCGCCACACCCGCCACCTGGACGAGCCTCGGGTGCCCCAACCTCGTTTCACAATTTTCGCACAACAAAATTGCGACCGAGCCGCCGGTCGATCGCCGCCGAGACGGATCCCCGTCAGCCCGCCCAGCAGCACCTTTAGGTATTTAACCGTTCCGCAACACGCGGAGCTTTCTATCTCCGCTCACACCTGCCATGCTGAGCGGCAGCCGCTTCTGGAGGGGGAGCTCGGCGAGCTGAGTGGCGCAGCTCGAGAAAACGTGAAAGTGAGGCGGTTCCCCCGATGGCGGAAGTGGTGAGCGAGCGGCAGCGCCAATTCGATGTCCCGAATTTCGTTGCTCCAAACGGAGCGCTCATGGTGGACAGGCGGACCGGCGCCGGCGATCGACGGCGGAATCTGCCCGACCGGCGGATGGGCGGTAGAGACCGCCGCAGGGCCGGCGCGGGCCGGGCCGAGGCGCACGAGGCCGTTGCGCAGGACGAGAGCGTGGAGATCAGCGTCGTCATGCCGTGCCTCAACGAAGAGGAGAGCGTCGGGATCTGCGTCCAGAAGGCGTGGGACGGGCTCCGTCGCACGGGCCGGACCGGTGAAGTGATCGTCTCCGACAACGGCTCGACGGACAGGTCTGTGGAAATCGCCCTGGCGGCGGGCGCCCGCGTCGTCCACCAGTCCGAGCGGGGCTACGGCAACGCCTACCTCGCCGGCTTTGACGCAGCACGCGGCTCCATCATTGTGATGGGCGACTCGGACAATTCGTACGATTTCTCCGTGTTGGCGGACCTCGTTGCACCCATCGTCGACGAGGGTCACGACTACGTGCTCGGATCGAGGCTCGAGGGCCAGATCGAACGCGGGGCGATGCCCTG